>JAZONC010000001.1:0-48971 GCA_045654285.1 Alistipes sp.
ATTAACGCAGAGAGAGTCATATTGTACTTTTTATAGTGTTTATTATGCTACAAAGATAGGCAATTTAGTGAGAACAACACTGTTCATTAGTGCAAAAAACTTCTTAAAATCGAACAGTCAAACGGCTCTGACCCCAACCTCGGGTTCAGAGCCGTTTTTGTACCTTTTTGGGGCGGAAAATGCGATTTTTTGCAAGTTTTTGTACCTCGGGTTTTGATATTCAAGAAATTACACTTACTTTTACATTCCAAAATGGAGGTACAAGGCAAAAAGTGCGTTGAAAATCACTAACTTACACATTCTCAACGACTTGCCAAATGAGTAGTTGTACCTTTTAGAGTGCTAAATAGCTGATTGATAATCATCTACACTTTCTGCATCGGGAAATAATTTTGCACTGATTAACAAAACAACAAGCGAATTTATTTAACTAATTATAAAAACAAAAATCTATGAGTGAAATTTCTAAGTGTCCTAAATGTGGTGGCGAATATGTTTATTTCGATGGCTCGCTGTATGTATGTCCTGATTGCGCATACGAATTTGATGGAGAGAGTACATCTGCCGCAAGCGCAGACGTTCCCAAGGATAGCAATGGTGCAGAACTTTTGGATGGCGATTCAGTAACCGTAATCAAGGATCTGAAGGTAAAGGGCTCGTCGATGGTCATCAAGCGCGGTACCAAAGTAAAGAGCATTCGCCTTACCGACAACCCCGAGGAGGTAGATTGCAAGATCGACGGCAGTAGCATCGTACTTAAAACCTGCTTCTTGAAAAAGTAACGAACACATCGGGAGCGAAAAACTCCAATAGCCAAATAAGAAAAGGCTACCACCTCAACGGATGGTAGCCTTTTCTATCTATTATTATCTCTATTACTTAATACCCAACTTTGCCTTTGTAGCCTTGGGGATAGAGTTCTTATGAACCAATATAGAGATGGTCTTACCCTTAACATACTCCTCAGAGAAGTAGTGGTAGCCAGTGCCATTGCGCTGTGTACCCCACGAGTTCTTAACGCGGTAGTACTTAACGCCATCCTGATCCTTCGCAATACCTACGATATGCTCCAAGTGGTCATCGGTAGTAGTGAAGTTCTCGAATGTAGTCTGACGGCTCTGCTGCGTTACTTTAGTCTCGACAGCCTTAGCAGTAAGCTCCTTAGCCTTGCGAATCTCCTCGGTGGTATTCACTGCAACCTGGTGCTGGAATGCGTAACCAGGCTCGCTCACATCGCCATCCCAACATACTGTGTAACCAGCATTAATGGCGTGGTCGATAACCTGCATAAACTCATCGAGCGGGAGGTTATACATCAAAGCGTGATCCCAGTTATCGGGCACCTCAACAGGAACCAACTCATAGAAGGGGTGGTGAGTAAAGCTTGTAAGCTCAACATAATCATCAGCCTTGAGGCCCAACGACTCAGCAAAGCTCTTTGCGGTGTACTCCTTGCCCTTATATGTAAAAGTCTCGGGTACTACGCCAAGATATGCGTCCAGCACGCCATTGGTAATCTCTGCAGGCAAGGGTTTCTTCATCTCCACAGCCGCATCGCTCACGGTCTTCACCCACTTTGCCAACTCGCCGTGATTGTGTGTAGGTGAGTCATAGTTAATACCGTCATAAACCTCCTCGGGCATAAGGCCTACATTACCCATCACCCAAGTAGCCATATGAGCAATACTACCCTGACTCACATTACCGCGACCACGACGCAGGTAGTTGTCGTTCATACGGCGGATATAGTTGTTACGCACGATAAACATCTCCGAGAGATCGTACTCGCCCTTACCCATACGCAAGAGCTCCGACTCGAGGAACGACACCGTAGCAAAGCACCAGCAGGTACCTGTACTTGCCTGATTCTTCACGGGCGTTGCGGGGTTTACCTTGATGTCGGTAAACTCATACTTGTACTGCGCCGAAGCAATGGCGCAGCTACAAAGCAGAGCAACGGTTAAAAATATCTTTTTCATATTTTTGTCGCGTTTGAAATTCGTTCGCCTATGGGATTACAAACCCATCTTCTTACGGATATTTGCGGGAATAGCAGCCTTGTTAACCACGATATTCATAGTCTTGTACTGCACGAATGACTCCGAAACATACCAGAAACCTTTGTACTTACCAGTCTCACCCCACGAGTTCTTCACCATATAGTACTTTGTACCGTTCTGATCCTTAGCGATACCAAAGATGTGCATACCGTGGTCGTCGGTAGTAGTGCGGTTGTCATAACCCTCCTGACGCAACTCCTGAGTGATCTTGAGCTCCTTACCGGGTGCGTTGGTGTTGTTCAAGATAGCGTTCTGCTCCTCGGGTGACTTACCAATCCAGCGAGCCTCATCCGAACCAGCCTCCTGACGGTTACCCTCAACGTCGGGAACGATACCCAAGCCCTGACGGTTGAAACCAGCCTCACTTACGTCAGAAGCCCAAGCTACGGTGTAACCATTCTCGATAGCATAGTCAAAAATCTGCATCATCTCATTCAAAGGAAGGTTGTATGAAAGATCCCAACGCCAGTTATCGGGAACCTCGATAGCAAACTGTGAGTAGAAGGGGTGGTGAGTGAACGAAGTGATTGAAACATAGTCATCAGCATTGAGCTTCAAGAAATCAGAAGCAAATGACTGGGGAGTGTACTGCTTGCCAGCATATGTGAAAGTCTCGGGAATCTCACCGAGGTATGCCTTCAAGATACCCTCCAAGCCCTCGTGCCAAGCAGTTGAAAGCTTACGGTTGGGGTTAGCGTTGATAGCGTTCAAATAAGCCTTCATTGCAGACTCCATCTCAGAGTGCTTGTTCAAAGTCTCGCCATAGTTCAAGCCCTCGAGCTCAGTCTGAGGCAACATACCGTAGTGCTTCAAAGTGTAGAGTACATCACCGAATGAGCTACCCTGTGCAAAGTTAAGGTAGCCATTGAGACGGATAAACTTCTCAGCCTTGTCTGAGTAACCCTTCCATACGGGGAACATCTCTGCCAGGTCGATATCCTTGGGAGCACCCTTCTTGATAGCCTCTGACTCGAGGAACGAGATTGTAGAGTAAGACCAGCAGGTACCTGAGCTAGCCTGATTCTTAATTGATGTTACGGGATTCTCCTTGACTACAGTAAACTTGTAGCCATCCTCAGCGGGCTGCGCAAAAGCAGCAGTTGCTGTTGTTGCTGCGAGCAACATTGCAAAAAGAGTTTTCTTGATCATAGTTTGTTTAGTATTTTAGTTAGTTTATCATCATTTCAGAGCCAGCCTTCGTTCCGACTAGCACATAGTTCTCTAATTTAGCATACAAATATATGCATTTCTTCAGCAAAAAGCGAATTTTCATTCATTTTTCTGCATTCTCGCCATTAATATGCAACATATTGAGCTACAAAATCACACCTTGGGCCACATCGGCAAAGAAATATGGCCGCGCGTGAGAGAATTTGCAATCGTTTTCGTATATTTGTATAAAATTGGACTCTTATGACAAAACAAATACACCTTGCTGGCGGTTGCTTTTGGGGCACGCAGCACTTTCTAAAACAGATTCGCGGCATCATATCAACAGCCGTAGGCTACGCCAATGGCAACACAGAAAACCCCACCTACAAGGAGGTATATACCGACCTTACGGGCTACGCCGAGACCGTGAGTGTGGAGTATGATCCAGCGGTGATTTCGCTGGAGCGATTGTTGGAGTTATATTTTCTAACCATCGACCCCACCTCGCTCAATCGTCAGGGCGAAGATGAAGGCACGCGCTACCGCACGGGCATATACTACTCTACGGAGGAGGACCTTCCGACTATTCAGGAGGCTATGCAGCGTGAGGCAGCAAAATATGATGCGCCATTAGCGGTAGAGGTGGAGCCATTGAAAAACTTCTATTCGGCCGAGGAGTACCATCAGGATTATCTTGACAAGAACCCTACGGGTTACTGCCATATTCCTATGGCACTAATGGAGGAGGCTCGCAAAGCAAACGAATAACCATAAAAACAACCATACAACTATGAACAGAGAATTAGAATTAAGCCCCAATAAGCTTGTCGCTTTCTTGGGTAAGCATTGTAACGAATTCACCAAGGCCGACATCGTGCGTTACATAACCGAGAACGGTATCCAGATGGTCAACTTTATGTACCCTGCGGGGGACGGCCGTCTTAAGACGCTGAACTTTGTAATCAACAACGCCGCATACCTCGACGCAATCCTCACCTGCGGCGAGCGTGTCGATGGTTCGAGCCTCTTCCCCTTCATCGAGGCTGGTAGTAGCGATCTGTATGTTCTGCCCCGCTTCTCGACCGCTTTCCTCGATCCCTTTGCCGAGATTCCCACGCTGGCGATGCTATGTTCTTACTTCAACAAGGATGGCTATCCGCTGGAGAGTTCGCCCGAGAATACACTTCGTAAGGCTTGCAAGGCATTTAACGAGGTTACAGGTATGGAGTTCGAGGCTATGGGCGAGTTGGAGTACTACGTTTTGGCTCCCGATGCAGGTTTCTTCCCTGCTACCGACCAGAAGGGTTATCACGAGTCGGCACCCTACGCCAAGTTCAACGAGTTCCGTACACAGTGTATGGCTTACATCGCTCAGGCTGGTGGTCAGATAAAGTATGGCCACTCGGAGGTGGGAAACTTCACTCTCGATGGCGTAACATATGAGCAGAACGAGATTGAGTTCCTGCCCGTGAAGGCGGCCGATGCTGCCGATCAGCTGATGATTGCCAAGTGGATTATCCGCAACCTGGCATACGAATACAACTACGACATAACATTCGCCCCGAAGATCACCGCCGGCAAGGCGGGCTCGGGTCTGCACGTACATATGCGTATTACAAAAGATGGCAAGAATCAGATGCTCGACGGTGGTGTACTCTCGGCAACGGCTCGCAAGGCCATAGCAGGTATGATGGAGCTCGCACCCTCGATCACCGCATTTGGCAACACCAACCCCACATCATATTTCCGCCTTGTACCTCATCAGGAGGCACCGACAAACATCTGCTGGGGCGACCGCAACCGCTCGGTATTGGTGCGTGTTCCGCTGGGCTGGGCAGCCAAGAGCGATATGTGTCAGATTGCCAATCCTCTTGAGCCTGCAAGCAACTACGACACTACGCAGAAGCAGACCGTGGAGATGCGTTCACCCGATGGCTCGGCCGACATCTATCAGTTGATGGCAGGCTTGGCCGTAGCGTGCCGTCACGGCTTCGAGATGGAGAATGCGCTGGAGGTTGCCGAGCGCACCTATGTAAATGTGAATATCCACCAGAAGGAGAACGAGGATAAGCTGAAAGATTTGGCACAGTTGCCCGATAGCTGCGAGGCTTCGGCCGACTGTTTGGAGCGTCAGCGCGAGATATTCGAGCAGCACAATGTATTCAGCCCCGCTATGATCGATGGCATTATCAAGCGCCTGCGCTCGTATGGCGACAGCACGCTGCGCGAGGAGATTGGCGACGACCAGGAAGCAATGCTCGCACTGGTTCAACGCTACTTCCACTGCGGATAGTTTTTTCTTTTACATAGAACAACAAAATAGGCTGCCCCACTTGGAGCAGCCTATTTAATATACAATCTATTCTACCAGCCCAAATCCTTCATCGTACGCGGCGCAGGAGTCTTGGGCAGGGGCTTGCGATCCTTGAGCTGCTCGAGAGCAACCTCGATAGCCTTGTTGAGCTGCTCATCCTCGCCAGCAAACTCCTTGATAGGATCGTTGTCGATCAAGATGTCGGGATCAACACCGTGGTTCTCCACAATCCACTCACCAGTCTTGGCATCGTAGTTAGTGAAGAATGGCACACGGACATCGGTGCCGTCGATATAGGGCAACGAGCCGCTAATACCAACGATACCACCCCAAGTACGAGTACCGATAACAGTACCAAGGTCGTTAGCCTTGAAGCTCCACGGGAACAGGTCGCCATCAGATGCTGAATACTTGTTCACCAACATCACCTTCGGGCCGTGATGTGTACCCTCGGGGATAGTACCATTGCTCTCGCGACCACGATACATAGTCATACGATAGGTCTGGCGCAACAGACGCTCGATGATCATAGGCGATACATTGCCACCACCGTTGGCGCGGTCGTCGATAATCAGAGCCTCCTTGTCGAGCTGAGGATAGTAGTAACGAGCAAACTCGTTCAGACCCTCTGCACTCATATCGGGAATATAGATGTAACCCACCTTACCGTTGGTAGCCTCTTCAACCTTGCGGATGTTCTCCTGTACCCAGTTGTAGTGATAGAGAGGATACTCGTCGGCAATGGGGCTAACCACCACCTTGCGTGCGCCCGCAGCCGATGCAGTGCTGTTCACGCTAAGCTCGGTCAATACATTTGCCTTACCCACGAGCAACTGGTAGATATTTTTAACGCTCGATGTAGGCACGCCGTCGATAGCTACGATATAATCACCCTCCTTAACTGCCACACCGGGCTCAGCAAGGGGCGAACGCAACTTCTGGCTATACACGCCACCAGGCAGTATCTTCTCGATGCGGAAGAAGCCGCTCTTATCGCGCTTAAGCTCGGCACCCAACAGACCCATAGGAATACGCTCCAGGGCGGGTACCTCGCCAGGATTTACATAGGCGTGGCCACAACCTACCTCTGAAATCATCTCACCTATAATATAATTAAGATCAAGACGAGTCTTGGCGTAGGGCACCAACACCTCATACTTCTTCTTGACAGCTTTCCAATCGATACCGTGCATATTCTCAAGGTAGAAACCATCGCGGAATGCGCGCCACACCTCGTCGTAGATCTGAGCCCACTCCTCCATATAATCGACGTGAGCCACCATATTGCGAGTGTCGATAGCATCCTTTAGGTTAGCCTTGGCTGCGGGGAAGTCGGCAACGAACAACTGGCGACCCTTGGTAAAGAGAGCCTTCTTGCTACCCGCCGTGATAGTGAACGATGCGCCCTCGGCTACGGTCTCCTCCTTCTGTGTCTTCAGATCGAAAGCCTTTGTGCCACCCATCGCAGAGTAGTAAACCTTCTTGCCATCAGAGAAGAAGTTACGATATGAGCCAGCCGCCACGGGCAACTTAACGATGCGTCCGGGCAGGTTCTCGGGATCAATCTTCACAACAACCTCACCCTCGGCTTTGGGCTGCTCCACAGCGCCATCGGTAGGCAACAGAGGTGAGGGAGTATCCTCGCTAAGCATTGCCATATATACGCCATTCATACGAGTATAGACGTGATTCCACTCGGTCTGGCTATATGTAGAGTTAAAGTCGCGTGCCGAGGTGAAGATCAAATACTTACCATCAGTACTAAATACGGGCGACGACGAATCGTACCAACGCTCCGTAACGGGGTACTCGGCCTTTGTTGCGATGTTATATACATAGATAACACCCATCTCGTTCTCGGCGCTCTTGGTGTATGTGAGCCACTTGCTATCGGGCGAATAAGCTACACCCGAAGGCTCGCCGTTGGGGTTCTGCATCAGAGTCTGCTTCTTCTTTGATGCTACATCTACTGCCACCAGACGGTTCTTACGATCGGTGTAGAGCAGAGTCTTTGAGTCGGGACTCCAGATCACCTGACGGATGTAGGTATCGCTGCCCTTTGTGAGCTGCTGAGGCTCGCCATCCTCACCCTGCAACCACACCTCAGTCTCGCCTGTGCGGTCGCTGATATATGCGATCCACTTGCCATCGGGGCTCCACTTTGCACCACGCTCGTTGGCGCCCGATGTGCGGGTAATGTTGCGAGTTACACCCTTCTCAACGGGTACATTGAATACTTCACCACGAGCCGTTACAGCTACACGCTTGCCATCGGGAGAGAGCGAAGCGGCAGTCATCTTGTCGGCCACATTCTTCATCTCCACACGAGCATAAAGATTCTCACCATTGAGCGTTACCGAAATCTTCTCGGCCTTGCGGGTCTTGGGATCAAACTTGAAGATATAACCTCCCTGCTCATAGACGATTACACTACCATCTGTCGAGGGGAATTTAATATCGTAGTCAGAGTAGTTGGTTACCTTCTCGGTCTTCTTCGTAGTGGTGTTATATACGAAGAGATTCATCGTGCGATCGCGGTCGCTGATAAAGAAAATCTCCTCGCCAATCCACATCGGGAATATATCCTGCGACACATTGTTGGTAACATTCTCCACCTTCTGGGTTGCGGGGTCATATACCCACACATCGTCGGCCATACCACCCTTATAATACTTCCAGGTGCGGAACTCGCGCATAACGCGGTTGTATGCCAGCTTCTTGCCATCGGGCGAATAAGAGCAGAAACCACCCTCGGGCAAGGGCAACTGCTCGGGCATATCACCCTCCACAGATACCGACCACAGCTTACCACTGAAACCATCGCTAATACGGTTACGATAAAGGATATTTTTACCGTCGCGTGTCCAAGTCATAACGATATTATTGGGGCCCATACGGTCGCCCAAATCGTCGCGGCTATTGGTCGATGTATAGGTCAATCGAGCAGGCTCGCCACCGCTCTTGGGCATAAGATATACCTCGGTGTTGCCGTCATACTGGCCAGTGAAGGCAATCGACTCACCATTGGGCGAAAAGCGTGCAAACATCTCGGTGCCGACGTGCGAGGTGAGGCGTTGCGCCTGACCACCAGCAATGGGCACTGTATAGAGGTCGCCTGCGTAGGTAAAGACCACATCGCGACCATTCGTTGCCGGAAAACGTAGCAGACGAGCCTCCTCGGCCTGAGCTACCAACGCTCCTGCGGCAAAGAGCAATGCAAGAGTTAGTTTCTTCATAAATCTATCGTTTTAATACTATTTCCACAAATTGGGCAAGAACTGGAAGTAGAGCAGGTGGCGCCAAGTCATAAAGTCGTGCGCGCTGAAGCCACCAATATAGTAGTCGTGCTTAACGCCAAGGCCCTCCAACTGCTTGTGCAGGAGAGTGTGGCGCGACTCGTCGTTGGTCTCATAAACGCCAGCACCAATGAAAAGATAGTCGTAGTTGGCATCCTTCAAAGCCTTTGCATCGCGACCCATAGCCACAGCATCCTCGCCAAAGGCCTTCTCGTCAGCGGCTGTAAGTGCTGCACTCAAGATACCGAGCGAGCCAAAGAGATCGGGATTACGGAAACCGATATACTGCGTGTGGCGACCACCCATCGAAAGACCTGCCAGAGCGCGACCCTTGCGGTTAGCAATGGTGCTGTAATGAGAATCCACCCAGGGAATCACACAATCTCGATACTCACGCTCCATCATCTTGAACGACAAGGCGCTATGGTTGGGTGTTGAACGGTGAACGATCTGGTTGTTCACCATAACTACGATTGTAGGCTCAATCTTACCCTCGGCAATCATATTATCCATAATCCAGTTCACCTGACCATACTTATACCACGAATCGGTAGCCTCGCCCGAGCCACCCATAAGGTAGAGTACGGGATACTTCTTCTTGGCATCATACATAGGAGGAGTATAGACTAAAATAGTACGCAAACCGCCTGTAACGGTTGAGTTATAATAGCTTGTAGTTACCGAGCCGTGAGCAATAGCGGGATTGGGGTCGTAATAAGCGGGGCCATCGCCGTGAACATAGAGCATACTCGATGCGGGCATTGTGCCGTGGTTATGCAGAGTGTTTGCGGGGTCAACAACGCTCACGCCGTCGATGTTGAATGTGTAGGTGTAAACATCAGGAGTGAACGGACCAGCCGTTACCGACCAAACACCCTTATCATCCTTAGTCATCTCGGCGCTCTTAGCCTCCATACCGCCAGTGAACATTGTTCCGCGCACGATAACCTGCTTTGCATTAGGAGCATAAAGACGGAATGTTACGGTGTGATTGTCGTGTACCTCGGGCGATATTACGCGTGCGCCCATAGGAGCAAGGCCTTCAGTATTTGCCTGCGGATTGTAAGTTTCGTTTACCCACGACTGCTGTGCCGATGCCGAAATAGCTGTAGCCAACACCGCACAAAGAAGGAAAAATCGTTTCATAATTATCAAGTTAAAGGTTAATAAGTCATTATTCCGAAAAACATAATCGGCATTTAACACAAAGATAAGAAAAAATTCAACTTTTAACGGCATATGCAAGCTATTTTTTGCATACAACACTATAAAAATTGATATACCTTCTCTTTTGAAGTATAAATTCGTATATTTGCACAAATATATCTTGATTATAAAATGAAAGTTAGCATACTGCAACGCAATATTGAGTGGGGCGATGTAGCCCTTAACATCGAGCGAGCCAACAAGGCTATCGACCGCAATACGGGCTCCGACCTATATGTTTTGCCAGAGATGTTCTCGACCGGTTTCTGCACCCAGCCCAAGACGGTGGCCGAGTGCGAAGGCGGCTCAGCACTACAGTGGATGGTGAGCAAGTCGGCCGAGATTGGGGCGGCCATAGCTGGTAGCGTAGTGGTGAAGGAAGATGGGCGATACTACAATCGCTTTTATTTTGTAACCCCCGATGGTAATGTGCGTCGCTATGACAAGCACCATCTGTTCACCTACGGCGGCGAGCACCTTCACTTCACGGCAGGCAACGAGCGCTGCATAGTGGAGTACAAGGGCGTAAGAATTATGCTTCAGATATGCTACGATTTGCGTTTTCCCGTGTGGGTGCGCAACCGTGGCGACTACGATATGATTATTTATGTAGCCAGCTGGCCCATTCCCCGCATCGATGCGTGGCGATCGCTACTCGTGGCACGCGCCATCGAGAACCAATGCTATGTGGTAGGCGTAAACCGTGTAGGATCAGACCCTTCGTGCGAGTACTGCGGTGGTAGTGTTGTGATCGACCCCTACGGCAAATACATTGCCAAGTGCCCCGACTTCGAGGAGTGCGAGGCCTCGGCAGATATTGATATGACAATTTTGAACGATTTCCGCGCGAAGTTCCCCGTACTTCGCGACGCTGATATTTAGACTAAGGTTTATGGAGAAGAAGATTCTACTTTTAGGCGATGAAGCCATCGCATTGGGTGCTATCCACGCCGGTATTAGCGGCGTGTATGCCTATCCGGGCACACCCTCAACCGAGATAACCGAGTTTATTCAGAAGGCGGCCCCCGAGGTGCGTAGCCGCTGGTGCACCAACGAGAAGACAGCTATGGAGGCTGCACTCGGTATGTCATACGCAGGCAAGCGTGCGTTGGTGTGTATGAAGCACGTGGGTATGAATGTCGCCGCCGACGCATTTGTCAACGCCTCAATCACTGGTGTAAACGGAGGTTTGGTGGTGCTGGCAGCCGACGATCCCTCGATGCACTCATCGCAGAACGAGCAGGATTCGCGTTTCTACGGCAAGTTTGCTATGATTCCCATCTTGGAGCCCTCATCACAGCAGGAGGCTTACGATATGATGTTCTACGCATTCTCACTCTCTGAGCAGATGCGTCTGCCCGTGCTTATGCGTGTCGTAACGCGTTTGGCTCACTCGCGTGCTGGCGTTGTAACCCAGGAGCAGTGCCCTCAAAACGCACTCAACGCCGAGAGCGACCGTACTCACTGGGTACTCTTGCCAGGCAATGCACGCCGACAGTACGCCTCGCTTGTAGCCAAGCAGCCCGAGCTGGTGGCGTCGTCCGAGTCATCGCCCTACAACTGCGCTTCAGCTCCTGCCGAGAATGCCAAATTAGGAGTTATCGCTTGTGGAATTGCATACAACTACGCAATGGAGAATCGTCCCGCAGATATGGGCATTGCCGTTATGAAGGTATCGCAGTATCCTCTGCCCGTCGAGGCAATCAAGCAGTTTGCCGCAGGGTGCGACTCACTGCTCATTGCCGAGGATGGTCAGCCCGTAGTGGAGGAGCAGATAAAGGCACTTCTTGGTAGCAACTACCCTCTTCGTGGCCGCCTCACGGGCGACCTGCCACGAATGGGTGAACTTACACCCGACAGCGTGGGCAAGGCCTTCGGTATTGCCATCGACGAGATTCTCCCCGCCGCCCAGAACGTGGTACCACGCCCTCCCGCACTGTGTCAGGGTTGCGGCCACCGCGATGTGTACGACGCGCTGAACAAGGTTGCCGCAGAGTATGAAAATGCCCGTATTTTTGGCGACATTGGTTGCTATACTCTTGGCGCATTGCCCCCCTTCCGTGCTATAGACTCGTGTGTGGATATGGGTGCTTCGATAACGATGGCCAAAGGCGCTGCCGACGCAGGCATCTTCCCCGCCATTGCCGTTATTGGCGACTCAACTTTCACCCACTCGGGTATGACAGGCCTCTTGGACGCCGTGAACGACAAGGCCAACATCACGGTTATCATATCGGACAATCTCACTACCGCTATGACAGGTGGACAGGATTCGGCTGGCACAAACAAGTTTGAGGCCATCTGCCTGGCTTTGGGAGTAGAGCCCGAGCACGTACACACGGTCGTGCCTCTAAAGAAAAATATGGAGGAGATTACCGCCATCATACGCTCGGAGATTGAGTATAATGGTGTTTCGGTAATCATTCCCCGTCGCGAGTGCATACAGACACTCAATCGTAAACTTCGTCAAAAGAAAGCACAAGAGTAATGAAGAAAGATATTATACTTGCAGGCGTTGGAGGACAAGGTATCCTCACCATTGCAACCATCATAGGCGATGCGGCGGCCGTAGCGGGTCTTAACCTCAAACAGGCCGAGGTTCACGGAATGAGTCAGCGTGGAGGCGACGTGCAGTCGAATCTGCGTCTTTCGACCGAGCCCATTTACTCTGACCTTATCCGCCAGGGAGCCGCCGATTTGATTATCTCGATGGAGCCGATGGAGGCTCTGCGCTATCTCCCCTATTTGAACAACGAGGGTGTAGTGGTTACATCATCACACCCCTTTAAGAATATCCCCAACTACCCCGACGAGCAGGCTCTGATGGCTGAGTTAAACGCCCTGCCCCACACGGCTATTCTCCCCATCGAGGAGGTTGCCCGCGAGAACGAGGTGCCCAAGAGCGCCAATGTCGTATTGCTCGGTATGGCAGCCCGCCACATCGAGATTCTTACGCCCGAACAGCTCCGCCAGAGTATCAAGCGAGTATTTGCATCGAAGGGCGAGGTCATAGTTGAGATGAACTGCAAGGCATTTGATTTGGGATTAAACTCTATTAAGTAGACCATTCTATTATGAAGATATTTAGCGAAGAGTTGGTTGCTCAGGCGGTTACGGATCTACACATCGCCGACCTATCGCGCGCCACCATTGGCGAGGTGTTGCTCGTAGCGCAGTACCTGGAGCAGAAGACAGGCATTCCCTTCATCCGTATGGATCAGGGCTCACCGGGTCTGCCTGTGAATCAGCGTGGCGTGGAGGCCGAGAAGGCAGCGCTCGATCGTGGCGTAGGCTCGCAATACCCTGCCGCCGCAGGAGTTCCCGAGCTAAAGAGTGAAGCCGCACGCTTTGTGAAGGCATTTTTGAATGTGGACATATCGGCTCGCGCCTGTGTGCCCACGGTGGGTAGCGTGGCTGGTTCGTTTGGTTCGTTCATAGCCTGCACACAACGCACACCCGGCAAAAACAAGGTGCTCTTTATCGACCCCGGATTCCCTATCCAGAAGTCGCAGCTAAGAGTCATTGGCGCCGACTGGGTTGAGTTCGACATTTACAACTACCGAGGTCAGGCTCTGCGCTCAAAACTGGAGCAGATGCTCTCGGCAGGCGACATCGCCGCCATCGTTTACTCCAACCCCAACAACCCAGCGTGGATATGTTTGGAGGATGAGGAGCTCAAGATCATTGGCGAGCTGGCCACCAAGTATGATGTTATCGTAATGGAGGATTTGGCATATTTCTGTATGGACTTCCGCCACGATATGGGCCATCCGTTCGAGCCACCCTATCCGCCCACGGTAGCACACTACACCGACAACTACATATTGATGCTCTCGTCGTCGAAGATATTTAGCTACGCAGGCCAGCGTATGGCTCTGGTGTGCATCAGCGATCGTCTTTTCGACCGTCAATTCCCCGCCCTGGCCGAGCGCTACAAGGACGCAGGAGTCTTTGGACAGACTCTCATAGCATCAATTCTTTATATGATTACATCGGGCTGTACGGCATCAACGCAGTATGCCTACGCCGAGATGTTGCGCCTTTCGACCGAGGGCGAGATTAACTTTGTGGAGGATACACGCGAGTATGCCGTGCGTGCCGAGCGAATGAAGAAGATTTTTGTTGATAACGGTTTTCATATCGTTTACGACCACGATGTAACCGACAGAGTGGGCGACGGTTTCTTCTTCACCATCGGTTATGGCAAGATGAGCGGCGGCGAGCTTTTGCGAGAGTTGTTGCACTACGGCGTAAGCAGCATATCGCTCTCGACAACGGGTAGTGAGCAACAGGGAGTAAGAGCCTGCACATCGCGTATGAGAGAGGAGTTGTACGAGGTGCTGAACGAGCGAATGAAGGCCTTTAGCGCCGACCACCCCTTGAATTAGATTTTGGTTAGGAATGAGAAAATAAAGCTACTATGATTTGGAATCCAAACAAAGAGTGTATGAGTCGCGAGGATATGCGCGCGCTGCAGGGCAAGCGACTCAAGAAACTGGTGCAGTATGTATATCATAATGTACCCTTCTATCGCCATAAAATGCAGGAGATGGATATCTCTCCCGAGGATATTAACAGTATCGACGACATAGCAAAGTTGCCCTTCACCACCAAGCAGGACCTGCGCGACAACTACCCCTATGGTCTGCAGGCAGCGCCCCCGTCGGAGATTGTGCGTGTGCACGCATCGTCGGGCACTACGGGCAACCCCACCATCGTAGGCTACACGCGTAAAGACTTGGCCGTGTGGTCGGAGGTTATGGCACGATGCCTTACCGCCTATGGCGTTACACGCGACGACACCTTCTCTGTGAGCTACGGCTACGGCCTTTTCACGGGAGGTCTGGGAGCTCACTATGGTGTTGAGAACTTGGGTGCTACGGTTATTCCTGCATCGACAGGCAACACCGAGAAACATATCCGTCTTATACGCGACTTGAAGATTTCGGGCATTGCTTGCACACCCTCGTATGCACTCTACCTTGCCGAGTCGCTGGATAAGATGGGCCTTACGAAGGAGGACATCGGTCTTCGCGTCGGAGCATTCGGTGCCGAGCCTTGGACCGAGAATATGCGTAAAGAGATTGAGGAGCGTCTGGGCTTGAAGGGTTACAATATCTATGGCCTTAGTGAGATTATGGGCCCTGGTGTATCGTACGAGTGTCAGGAGCAGAACGGCTCTCACATCAACGAAGATCACTTCTACCCCGAGATTATCAACCCAGAGACTATGGAGCAGCTACCCCGTGGCGAGCAGGGTGAGTTGGTATTCACCACCCTTACCAAGGAGGGTATGCCCTTGTTGCGTTACCGCACCAAGGACCTCTGCACACTCATTGAGGGCGATTGCCCGTGCGGTCGCACATCTGTAAGAATGGGTCGCATCGTAGGCCGTAGCGACGATATGCTTATCATTCGTGGTATTAATGTATTCCCCTCGCAGGTCGAGAGCGTCATACTCGAGATGCAGGAGTTCGAGCCCCAGTATATGCTCGTAGTGGATCGCATAAACAACCTCGACACGCTGCAGGTACAGGTGGAGGTACGCCGCGACTACTTCAGCGACGACATCGGTCGTATGCTTGCAATGAAGAAGCATCTGGCCGACCGTCTTAAGAGCGTACTCTCGATTAGTGCTGATGTACGCCTAATGGAGCCTGGCAGCATCGAGCGCAGTCAGGGTAAGGGCAAGCACGTTATTGATAACCGTCAGTTGAAATAATAAACAGAGCCAGATATGACTATCAAACAATTATCGGTTTTTCTGGAGAACAAGACCGGAAGAATCAACGAGGTAACTAAGATTTTGGGAAAGGCAGGCATCAATATGCAGGCGTTCAGTATGGCCGAGACCACCGATTTCGGCATCCTGCGACTCATCGTAGCCGAGGTAGATAAGGCCGTGGAGGTGTTGCGTGAGGCTAACTTTGCCGTTATGCTCACCGATGTGGTGTGCATCAATTGCGCTAACGAGGCGGGTGCCCTTTCGACCATTCTCGACTCGCTCTCTGAGCAAGATATTTTCATCGAGTATATGTACGCCTTTGCCGAGGGCGACAAGGCCAACATCGTAATCCGCCCGAGCGACATCGAGCGTTGCACCGAGGTTTTGAAGAGCTGCCAATGCAATGTGGTAAAGAAATTTTAAGACGACGCAAGAATTTCAATTTTAATTCATTATATTTGTCGCAACGAACAAAATATGTATAACAATATGAAAATCACAAAACACATCATTATGGCAGCTGTAGCAATCGCTGCTTGCGGTTGTGGCAGCAAGAAGTCTGACAACCCGCTTTTCAACGAGTTTACTGCTCCGTTCGGTATTGCTCCTTTCTCTGAAATTACAATCGACAACTACCGCGAGGGTATGCTCACTGGTATGGCCGAGCAGAAGGCCGAGATCGAGGCTATTATCAACAACCCCGAGGCTCCTACCTACGCCAACACCATCGCCGCTTTGGATCAGTGCGGTGCAACTCTTCGCAAGGTACGCGGCACATTCAGTCCCTTGTCAAGCAGTAACTCTAACGATGAGATTCGTGCTCTGCAGAAGGAGATGTCTCCCCTTTCATCAGCTCACAGCGATGATATCAACCTCAACCCCGCACTCTTTGCTCGCGTAAAGGCTGTTTATGAGCAGAAGGATAACCTCACGCTCACCGCCGAGGAGAAGACCGTTCTGGAGAACACATACAAGCGCTTTGTAAATAGCGGTGCTGAGCTCAACGACGCCGACAAGGAGAAGCTCCGCGCTTTGAATCAGGAGATCTCGATGTTGCAGCTTACATTCTCGCAGAACCTCCAGCACGAGACCAACAACACATTCGTTGTGGCTAACTCACTCGAGGAGTTGAAGGGTCTGCCCCAGGCAAACATCGACGCTGCAGCGAAGATGGCTGCCGACAATGGCCAGCCGGGCAAGTGGATGTTCAATATGCAGCGCCCCAGCTGCAACCCCGTTCTGCAGTATTGCGAGAACCGCGAGTTGCGCGAGAAGGTATATAAGGCATACTACAACCGTGGTAACCAGGACAACGAGTACGACAACAAGGCTATCTCTGCCAAGTTGGTTGCTTTGCGTTTGGAGAAGGCTAAGTTGATGGGTTACAACACATACGCCGAGATGGCTTTGGAGGATCGTATGGCTAAGACTCCTGAGGCTGTTTACAACCTCTTGGATCAGGTATGGGAGCCCGCCGTTAAGAAGGCTAAGGAGGAGATTGCCGACATCCGTGCCGAGATTCGCAAGGAGGGTAAGTCATTCGAGCCCGAGGGTTGGGACTTTATGTACTACCAGGATAAGGCAAAGCAGGCTAAGTATGCTGTTGATGAGCAGGAGATTCGTGCTTACCTCGAGATCAACAATGTAATGCAGGGTATCTTCTATGTTGCCAACAAGCTCTACGGCCTAACATTCAAGGAGATTACCGCAGAGGTTCCCTCATACGAGCCCACAGCTAAGGCTTTCGAGGTTATCGACCGCGACGGCACTACTATCGCTATCTTCTATAGCGACAACTTCCCCCGCGATGGCAAGAATGCAGGTGCTTGGTGTACTTCGTTCCGTGGCCAGAGCTACGACGGCGAGGAGCGCATTATTCCTATCGTTGTAAACTGCTGTAATATGACTGCTCCCTCGGGTGATGTACCTGCATTGCAGAGCATCGACAATGTGGAGACTATGTTCCACGAGTTTGGCCACGCACTGCACAGCTTTATGCGTGATGTACGCTATAACGGCGCAGGTGGTACCGAGCGTGACTTTGTGGAGTTGCCCTCACAGATCAACGAGCACTGGGCATTTGAGCCTGAGGTATTGGCCGTATATGCAAAACACTACAAGACTGGCGAGATCATCCCTATGGAGCTCGTGAACAAGATTCAGGAGAGTGCTAAGTATGGTCAGGGCTTCGCAACTGTTGAGTATGTTGCAGCATCACTCAGCGATATGGACTTGCACGTTCTTACTGAGATTCCTGCCAACCTCAATGTAATGGATTTCGAGGCTGAGAAATTGGCTGAGCGTGGTATCCCCTCACAGATTTTGCCCCGCTATCGTATGACTAACTTCTCTCACACTATGGGTGGTGGCTACACTGCTGGTTACTATAGCTATATGTGGGCTGAGGTATTGGACGCTGATGCATTCGATGCATTTGCCGAGACTGGCGACATCTTCAATCAGGAGGTTGCAGCTAAGTTCCGCAAGTATGTCCTCACTCCTGGTGGTATCGACGACGGTATGACAATGTACAAGAACTTCCGTGGTCGCGAGCCTCAGATCGACGCGCTGCTCCGCAATCGTGGTTTGAAATAATTTAACTGATTAAAACTTCACTACTATGAAACGCCTGTTTACACTTGCACTTGGTGCTTGTATGGCACTCGTGGTCTCTTGTCAGAGTGCCCCCTCATACGAGGTTATCGCACTTAGAGACAACGCCCAGCCTCGCACTATGGCAGCCTCACTCTTTGCCGACACAGCACCCGAGGGAGCCATTGCATCGTTGGGCCTGGAGGATGGTATTCCATCTTCTACATCTGCATTCCTCATCAAAACCGAGGGCAAGGAGATTCTCTTCGATGCAGGTAATGGTGATGCTAACTCTCAGCTTATCCCCACACTCGCTGCCAATGGCGTTCAGCCTGCCGACATCGACTATGTGATGATTACACATATGCACGGCGACCATATCGGTGGTATGACCAAGGATGGCAAAGCAGTATTTGAGAATGCTACGCTTTACATCCCCAAGGTGGAGTATGATGCGTGGATTGCTATGGGCGAGGAGCGCTCAGCACAGATGCGTGCTATGATTGCTGCCTACGACGAGGTTGTATATTTCGAGGAGCAGGCCGCCCTGCCCTATGGCATTAAGCCCATTGCAGCCTATGGCCACACGCCCGGCCACACTATCTATCGTGCCGACAAACACCTTATCGTAGGTGATATTATGCACGGTGTAGCATTGCAGATGGCATATCCCGAGGCTTGCGCACGCTTCGATATGGATCACGCACAGGCTATTGCTTCGCGCAAGATGGTTATCGAGATGGCAAAGGCCGAAGGACTTACGCTCTACGGTATGCACTTCCCCGAGCCCCATTATATGGAGTTTTAATTATCACTCACAAATAAAAAAATCCCGCTCTAATGTAGAGCGGGATTTTTTTACTCAACTATAAAATACCTTGCGTGGGGTGAGGCTAAATATAGTCCACACACCGAGGCCTGCGGATACATAGCACCATTCTCAGTAAGGCGAATTCCAATCTGTTCGGCTCCGAGCAACTCAGCCAATGGGAATATAGTTCGCTGGTCGGGCAGCGAGGGGTAGCCTACGGCGGGTCGTATGCCTCGATAGGCGGCCTGGAACATCTGCTTGATTGACAAATTCTCATCCTTTGCATAGCCCCACAACTCCCGTCTTACACTCTGGTGCAACCACTCCGACGCCGCCTCTACAAGACGGTCGCCAAGGCTCTGCATCATAAGCGAAGAGTACTCATCACCCTGCGTTTTCAATCGCTCCAGTTCCTCGACAAACGACTGCGACACGGTAATAGCAAACGCACCCACATAATCGCCCTTAGGCGCAACAAAATCGCACAGAGCAAGAGCGACACCCTCTCTATTGGGATTGGTCTGGCGTGGAGTTGTGATGCGTACCTCGTGCGTAGGTGAGCAACACTTACAACCCTTATCGTGCGACAGTACAATAGCACCCTGCTCACCACGGGCCGAGAAGAAGCCAACCCTTGCACGCAGGTGGTGCGACATATTATCGAGCATAGCCTCAGCCTCAGCCTTCACTTGCTCGGCCTCCTCTGATGAAGAGGATACTTTCCACAGATTATAGAAATGGGTCCAATTTATATAGGGGCGCACATCCTGCACCGATATCTCCATCTCACGCACGCCTGTAAATGAAGGCGCGGGCAACTCCTCCCGACTCCAATCAATGACAAAAGGCTCGCCCGACTTTGGCGTTACTGCCACCGAGTGCTGCTCACGCAGACGGTGCTGTGTATCTTTCAATTCGCTTATTATCCGCTCACGCTGCTGACCCAATAGTTGCATAGCCAACACGGGATTTTGTGCCGCATCCTTAACATAGAACACAGGACCATCGTAAAGAGGCGCAATCTTCATTGCTGTATGCAGAGCCGATGCGGTAGCACCACCAATAAATAGGGGCACACTCACGCCTGCCTTACGCAACTCACTCGCTACGCGACACATCTCGTCAAGCGACGGCGTAATGAGTCCACTCAGGCCAATGAAATCAACCTTCTGCTCCACGGCCGCACGCACAATCTGCTCGGCAGGCACCATCACACCCAGATCGATAACCTCGAAATTGTTGCACGAGAGCACCACCGACACAATGTTTTTACCAATATCGTGAACATCACCCTTCACCGTAGCGAGCATATATCGTCCCGTCTTCGAGGTCTGACCTGCGCTCTGCTGCTCGATATGTGGTTTAAGAATCTCAACGGCTCGCTTCATCGTGCGAGCACTCTTGACCACCTGCGGTAGGAACATCTTACCCTGACCAAAGAGCGTACCCACCTCAGTCATACCCTGCATCAGCGGGCCCTCGATAATTGCCGCGGGCGAGTCGTACTGCTCCAATGCCTCAGCCAGATCGTGCTGCAAGAACTCCTCGTCGCCACGCTGAAGAGCTATCGACAAGCGCTCCTCCAATGGGATAAGGCCTCTATCCTCGACACTCTTCTGCTCTGTAGGCTCGGCACGATACTGCTCGGCCAAAGCGATAAGTCGCTCGGTGGCATCATCGCGGCGGCAGAGGACGACATCCTCCAATGCATCGCGCAACTGAGTGGGAATATCGGCATACATAACCTTCGTAGCGGGATTAACAATGGCCATATCCAATCCCGCGCCGATAGCGTGATAGAGGAATACGGCGTGCATAGCCTCACGCAGATAGTTGTTTCCTCTGAGCGAGAACGACAGGTTGCTCACTCCACCACTTACTCGGGCCCCGGGCAGATTACCCTTAATCCACGCCGTAGCACGAATAAAGTCCAGCGCGTAGCTGTCGTGCTCACGCATTCCTGTGGCTATGGTGAGAATATTGGGGTCGAAAATTATATCGCGCGCATCGAAACCAGCTTTATCAATCAACAGGCGATAGGCTCTTTCGCATATCTTAATCTTACGCTCGTAAGATGTTGCCTGCCCCTCTTCATCGAAAGCCATCACAACCAATGCCGCACCCAGCGACCTCACCCTACGGGCTCGCTGCAAGAAGAGCTCCTCGCCCTCCTTAAGAGAGAGGGAATTGACAATGGCCTTGCCCTGAATACTCTTCAAGGCCGCCTCGATAACCTCGAAGCGCGACGAATCGACCATCCACGGCAGGCGTGCTACCTCTGGGTCGGATGCCATCAGATTAAGAAAATGAACCATCTCCGCCTTGGCATCAAGCATCGCATCGTCCATATTTATATCGAGAATCATAGCTCCGTCACGCACCTGCGCGCGAGCAATAGCGAGAGCCTCGTCGTAGGACTTCTCACCCACAAGACGCAGGAACTTACGGCTACCAGCCACATTACATCGCTCGCCCACATTCACAAAAGCTCCATTCTCGGCAAAGCCATCCAAACCGGCCAACCACATAGCCCTATTTGACGAAGGCTTACGCACCGAATCGGTCGCTATGACATTGGCAATGGCTCGTATATGATCGGGCGTAGAGCCACAACAACCTCCAACTATATTTACCAGTCGCTCATCGACAAACTCTTTTATCTTCGAGGCCATAATCTCGGGTGTCTGGTCGTAGTGCCCCATAGCATCGGGAATGCCTGCGTTGGGATATGCACTAACATAGTATGGTGCCGCGGCCAACTCCTTGAGCAGAGGTTTCATCTGCTCGGCACCGAACGAACAGTTTAGTCCAACCGAGAGCAAATCGATATGCGCCACCGAAGCGAGCAGAGCCTCCATAGTCTGACCCGCCAGCATACGCCCTGCCGCGTCGGCAATAGTTACCGACAACATCACGGGCAGACGCAGTGAACGCAGAGTAAAGACCTCCTCAGCCGCCGACAAAGCCGCCTTAACATTCAAAGTATCGAACGCTGTTTCAACGAGCAACAAATCGACGCCACCCTCCACCAGAGCGTCAATCTGCTCTCGATAGGCCTCAACCAACACATCGAAATCGACGGCACGAAAAGCGGGATCGTCCACATCGGGCGAGAGCGAAGCGGTCTTGCCCGTGGGGCCTACCGAGCCTGCCACAAAACGCGGGCGATCGGGTGTAAGTGCCGTCATACGGTCGGCCTCGGCACGCGCCACAGCCACCGCTGCAAGGTTTATGCGACGCACCAAATGCTCGGTGCGATACTCAGCCTGCGAGATGGCTTGAGCATTGAAAGTACAAGTGGTGATAATATCGGAGCCGGCCTCCAGATACTCACGATGGATCTCCGACAACACATCGGCACGCGTGAGCGACAACAGATCGTTATTACCCGAAAGAGGCACCTCGTGCGAGGCAAACTCCTCGCCACGAAAATCGGCTTCGGTGAGGCCATAACGCTGAATCATCGTACCCATAGCTCCGTCGAGCAACAGAATACGATGCTGTAAAATATCGTGTAATGACTTATTCATTCGATTTAATATACTGCTTTGGCAATTGCTTCAACACTTGCCGCGGCATTCATTGAGTAGAAGTGTATGCTCGGCACTCCCGCCGCCTTCAGTTCGCGAGCCTGGCCGATGGCCCACTCCACACCCAGAGCCTTCACATCGTCGTTCGACTGACAACGGCATAGCTCAACGGCCAAATCCATTGGCAAATCGATGTGGAATGTCTTGGGCAAAAGAGCCTTCTGCGTAAGCGATGTGAGTGGCTTAATGCCAGGAATGATGGGCACCGTAATACCTGCCTTACGGCAACGCTCAACGAAGGAGAAGTAGCGCTGGTTGTCGAAGAACATCTGCGTTACGACATACTGCGCGCCAGCCTCGATCTTGGCCTTCATATACTCTATATCCATATCGAGATTCATCGCCTCCTCGTGCTTCTCGGGGTAACCCGCTACGCCAAACGAAAACTGATTCAGGGGCTCGTGCAACTCACCATCGAGCAGAACGCCTCGATTGAAGTCCTCCACCTGACGGCACAACTCAACGGCGTGCTCGTGCCCCCCCTCGGCTGGCACGAAACGATTCTCGCCCTTGGCTCTGTCGCCACGCAACACCAGAAGGTTTGTGATACCTAAGTATGAGAGGTCGATAAGGCAGTTCTCAATCTCGGTCTTAGAGAATCCGCTGCAGATAAGATGCGGCACCACGGGCACACCATAGCGACCCTTCAACGCTGCGGCAATGGCTACCGTACCAGGGCGCTTGCGCTCGTATGTGCGCTGAAACACACCGCCCGCCAACTCACGATAGACTACATCGGCACGATGGGTGGTGATATTTATATACGCCGGGTTGTAGGGCATCAGGCGGTCGATGGTCTTTAGAACCTGCTCAATACTCTTACCGCGAACGGGCGGCAACACCTCTACCGAAAAGGCCGTAGGATGGTCGGCCGCCAAAAATTGTGCAACATTACTCATATATCCCAACTTATTGCAAATATCTAATTTCTGCAAAGTTATAATATTCTACTTAATAATAAAAGAATTGTGCAAAGATTGGTAGCACACCACTCACTCCACCGTAATATTTTTGGCGGTCGTAGGTGGAACGAGCTCCACCCTTTTCGTCTAAAAGCCATCGCTTGGCATACACATCGCAACGCACCTTGCCTCCCCACGACGAGGCTATGCGATCACGCATCTGCCATCGGCCCGAGCGTAGCAGATTACCACGGCCTGCCGCTTCGGCCTCCGAGGTGTGATCAACCAAACCCAGTTCGGCCATATTTTGCATATAGGGAGTACCGAGCACAATCACACTGCGTCCATCATCACTCAACCTACGCTCCGCCATAAGCACCCCAAGCGAGGAGCAACGATGATTCACAATAATGGCCATCTTGCGACCATCGACCACACACTCAACGCAGAGTGCTCCGCGCCACGATGTGATTGTTTCGGGGAAAAGACGGTCGCCATAGTAAAGAAGCGCGCAATCCAAACCGTCGCGCGAATCCATCGTGCGATGGATGTAGGCATAATCACCTTTCGTAGCCAAAGCTATATCTCGTACCACAGCCTCGTTCTCAACACCATAGAGTGCCACCACGGGCATAGCCATCGAGTCGATCAGCGCCGCTACGCCCTCCACCTTATGACGATAACGCTGCGAGTCCCAATGCCTGCTACCCTGCGGGGTGTAGGCTCTGTCATCGTAGAATTTCGAGGGGATAGTGTCATACAGAGCATCGACATCGCAAAATGCAATATCGAGCGACTGCTGCGCCCGTGCACACAATGAGCACAGCGCAAAGAGAAAGATGAGCAAGCGACGCATATTACTGCTCAATTACGCCCGAGCCCGCTAAAACCTCGCCATCATACCAAGCGGCAAACTGACCTGCGGCAATGCCTCGTTGCGGCTCATCGAAGCGGATATAAAGCCCCTGCTCATCGCATACAAGTTCGGCCTTCTGCAACGCCTGACGGTAGCGTATGCGCACATCGTAGCGACGATGCTCACCCACAGCCATCGTCTGCATAGGATCGACCCAGTGCACCTCTTCGGGCTTAATGTGCAACACTCGGCGATAGAGACCAGGGTGAGAATCACCCTCGCCAACATAGATAACATTCTCCTTCACATCGGTAGCCAACACAAAGAGCGACTCCTTGCGGCCACCAATACCCAGACCCTTGCGCTGACCAATGGTGTAGAAGTGGGCACCGTTGTGCGTGCCTATCTTCTTGCCGTCGCGCACCGTATAGCGATATGAGGCGCTGAGTGCCACCAAATCGTCCTCACCACGCTCCACGCCATAACCCCGCCACGAGGGCAGAATCTCGTGAACATTACCCTGACGGGCGGCCAACTGTTGTTGCAAGAAGACGGGCAAATCAACCTTGCCTACGAAACATATGCCCTGCGAATCCTTGCGCTTGGCCGTAGCAAGTTTCTGCTCGGCAGCGATGGCTCGCACCTCGGGCTTCTGCAGATGACCTATGGGAAAGAGAGCATAGCGCAACTGCTCCTGAGTGAGCTGGCAAAGAAAGTAGCTCTGATCTTTATTCTTATCGGCACCCGCCAGCAAACGATACACCTCTCGACCATCGACTATCTCGGTTGCCTTTTGGCAATAGTGGCCAGTAGCCACATAGTCGGCACCCATCTTGAGCGCCTCCTTGAGGAAGACATCGAACTTTATCTCACGATTACACAACACATCGGGATTAGGTGTTCGGCCCTGCTCATACTCGGAGAACATATAATCCACCACGCGCTTCTTATACTCCTCCGACAGATCAACAAAGCGGAACGGAATATCAAGTCGCTTTGCTACAAGCTCGGCAAAGACCTGATCGTCGTACCACGGGCAGTCGCCCTCGAGCGTACCTGTTGTGTCGTGCCAATTACGCATAAAGAGGCCAATGACCTCATACCCCTGTTCCTTGAGCAGGTATGCCGCAACCGAAGAATCAACACCACCCGAAAGTCCAACTACAACTCGTGCCATACTAAATTATTCCTTAATTGATTATATGAGGCAAATGTACAAAAAAAGTTCGATTTTAGAGCGAGCAGAATAGTGATACAAAGAAGGGAACACTAAAATCAACCAAAATACCGTGCACTATTGAGACAAAGACCCAATCTTTGCCCGAGTAACGAGTAATAACGGGTAGAGTTACATCCATCGTCGTCGCTCCACCCGAGCATATGGGCGCTACGGGCGAAAACCAGCGCACCATAAGCGGAGCCAACAACAGAGTGAACATCTCACGCAGTACGTTGGCAATAAGAGCGATAGTACCCAACTCAGCCGCTGCCGCTGCACCGAGCGTAGGCTCTTTGAGCGAGGTGATAAGAATTGAAGAGAGCGAATAATAACCCATACCGCTACCTACGGCCAGCACATCAAACAGGGACCAGCGGGCAATTAGTACCGAGACCAATGACACAGCCACAAATGTGCCTATAAGCGTAGCGCAAGGCAGAAGCAGCAGACGAAACGAGAGAGTCTGCAGAATCTCCTTCAGGCGCGGGTCGCTACCGATGCTCATTCCAACCTGAATCATCAGCGCATACAAAACCCACATCACCACATTGCCACTCTCCAACCACGCTGGAACCATATCGAAATAGCTCAGCACACACCCCACTACGAAGGCGCCCACAATCATCATACTACTCTTCATGGCGCTGGCGATTAAAGAATTTATAATATACGATGCGAGCCACCACCACACTTCCCAATGTGGCAGCTACCGCAATTGCAAGAGCCTCAACACCAAGCGATGTAAGATGCTGCACAATGCGTTCATTACCACCAATCTCCACACCCATCAGAAAAAGAAGCAGCACGATGGTAGTCATTGACGTTGTACCCAAGTGTTTTAGAACACTCAGGCGACGCACGAGGAAACCCAGCAGAGCTCCTGCGCCCATTATGGCCATAATTTTCAACATACTCTGGCAAAGGTATACTCTTTTGTGCTAACTGCCAAACCTAATTTATCATCACGCGAGAGAGAGAGGCAAAAATATCACGCTCGACAAGATAATAGGCGCTATTGCTCATCTGTTTTGAGAGCTCTTCATATCAAGAAAAGCAAAAAAATGAGAATAAAGAGTAAAAAAACACTACTTTGTGATACAAAATACCAAAATTGTTTATATATTTGCAACAAGAAAGTAACCAAACACTCTAAAATACTCAACTATGAAAGAGACAATTAATGTAAACATCGCTGGGCAAGCCTTCACAATGGATATGGATGCCTACTCAGCTTTGACCTCTTACCTCGACGATATTTCTCGTCGTCTGCCCGAGGCCGACACTGAGACAATGGCCGACATCGAGGCTCGCGTGGCTGAGATCTTCCGCGAGAAGGTGCCCTCGCCTATGATGGTCATCACCTATGGCGTGGTGCGTAGCACAATGAATCAAATCGGCCACCCCGAGGACTTTGGTGCGGCCAACCGACCTCTGAACTCTACATTTGCCAACAACAATGGCGAGCATCGCCTCTACCGCTCACGCAAGGATCGCTCGATTGCGGGTGTATGCGCTGGCGTAGCAAAATACTTCGGCCTGGAGGCTTCGATGGTGCGCATAGCAGCCATTCTGTGCATCTTTGCCGCAGGTGCTACGCTGTGGATATATCTCATTCTCTGGGCGGTACTTCCCTACGAGCCTGAGGCCTAACCATTCAAGTCAAACCATTAAGTCAAGAAAAAGCTATGAACGAAGATAATGTAAAAGTACAGATGCGCAAAGGTATCCTCGAGTATTGCATCCTGGCTATACTATCACGCGAGGACTCATACGCGCCCAAGATTATCGCCGAGCTTAAGCAGGCACAGATGATCGTTGTCGAGGGTACACTCTACCCCATTCTTACACGACAGAAGAACGCAGGTCTTCTGACCTACCGCTGGGAGGAGTCGCCGCAGGGTCCGCCCCGCAAATACTATATGCTCACCGAGGCAGGCCGTAAGCAGTTGGCCCTTTTGGACGAGGCCTGGAACGAACTCGTCGAGCAGATTCACACTATCCGCCACAGCAAACCCGCCAGCGAGGAGAACACAGGCGAAGGCTCTGAGGCTGTGGTAATCGAGCTAGGCGCCGTAGTAAAATAACACTCAACTTAAAAACATAAACAACTATTACACAACAACTATGAAACATATTTTTTATTTTGCAACAACTCTGCTGCTCCTACTGGGCACAACAACTAACACTCAGGCACAGGGCTACATAATGTTAAAGTCGGGCGATAAGCAGATCACCATTACCGAACGACAAATCGAGAAGTTCCTCGACGAGATGGAGGAGCGCATCAGCGATTTTGCGGAGTCAATCGACGCCAACCACATCGAACTCTCACTCAACGGCAACTCTGTGGGAAAGGTCAAGGTAAAGAATAGCGATGTAGTGATTTTAAGTGGCAAAGGCTCGGATCGTTTCCGCGGTAGTAGTCGCATAATTACCGAGGAGCGCCAGGTATCATCAAACTACCGAGGTGTAGTGGCTAGCCGTGCCGTGAAGGTTACGCTCGACGACCGCGCAGGCTCAACAGCTATCATACGCGCTAACGACAACCTGATGCCATATATCAGCATCAAGGAGAATGAAGGTGTGTTGCACATTACAATCGACGACGAGATTCGCACGATGAACAACATCACAGCCGAGGTTAGCCTACCTAAAAGTGCAAGAATCTCAGAGCTGAAGGCAACATCAGCAGCTAAGATCAATGTGGAGTACGCTATCGAGTCGTCGGAGCTCGACATCGAGGCTTCATCGGCAGCCGACATACGCATCGCCAAGGCCGATGTTAGTGAGTGCGATATTGAGCTTTCTTCAGCCGCATCGGTAGTGGCATCGATAAAGGCCACCGAGTGCTCAATCGAGGCTAAATCGGCAGCCAAAGCTAATGTAAACCTGCTGGTAAACAACTGCGAGGCCGAGGCTTCATCGGCGGCCGACATCACCCTCTCGGGTAAGGCTGGCACGCTCAACTTGGAGGCATCGTCAGCGGCAGACATAAAGGCAACTGATATTGATGTTATGGTTGGTACCATAGCCGACTCTTCGTCGGGTGCCAACATCAAGGTCAGTGCAGGCAAGTCGCTCAAAGCTCAGGCATCGTCGGGCGGCACGGTAGCATACAAGGGTAGCCACGATTTGGATATCCACATTAAGAAGTCAAGCGGCGGAAGTGTTCGCCAGATGTAATCATCATAAACCTTTACGAAAATGAACGAAATCAAGAAGTGTAGCATAGCGGGCGTATCGTTCACACTCGAGCGCAATGCCTACGATGCTTTGAGCGACTACCTAAAATCGCTCCACGACACATATAAGGATAACCCCGACGGTGAGGAGATTATCGCCGACATCGAGGCTCGCATCGCTGAGCTTATTCTCTCGACACAGCCTATCGATGCCATAATCGCAAAACCGCTGATTGACAATATTATCAAGCAGTTGGGTTCGGCCGAGCAGATCGACGAGGAGGCAGCCGAGCGCCACGCAGAAACCGAAGATCAGTATGGCAATCCCCGCATCCCGCGCCGTCTGTACCGCGACCTCGACAATGGCAAACTGGGTGGTGTATGCGCTGGTGTAGCCAACTACTTCGACTTCGATACTACGTGGATTCGTCTGGCGTTATTTATTCCGTTGGCAATGACGATGTTCGGCTCGATTGATCTGTTGCGCTGGATTACACCCTTCTCGGGAAACCTATTTGGCTTTGTGGTTATAGGCTACATTATTATGTGGTTTACCATTCCTGCCGCTACCTCGGCACGCCAGAAGTTAGAGATGACAGGCCAACGCATCACGGCCAGCAGCATACGCTCAAATACTCAAACCTCAGCTCCCGATAGCCGCGAGCGCACTATCATAGCACACTTGGTGGCTGCCTTTGGTCGCTTCCTACTCATCTGCGTAAAGATTTTTACACTGCTTGTACTCATAGGTTTGGTGTGCGGAGCAAGTGTATTGATACTTGTAGCCATCACCACTACCCCCGCAATTATGTCGTTCGATGCCATAACGGGCTGGGGGTTGGCAGCGTTCTTCGCGGTAGCTATGGTACCTATCTTCACACTTATCTACCTCTCGGTAGTGTTGCTCATATCGCGCCGCCCCAACGGCAAGGCTCTACTTGCGATGTTCCTGGTTTGGCTCGTAGCTCTGTGTGCGCTGATCATCACAGCTATCAAATCGCCCATCAGCCTCGACCGTCAGATTGAGAATGCCTTCGAGTCGGTATTCGAGAACGACGAGGAGATACTCTTCGAGGAGTTCACCGAGGAGGAGATTTCGGCATTCGACCAGCAATTCGAGAATGTGGATATTGTAACTCGCACAAGCGACAACCTAACCGTTACTATTCAGGGTCCTAACAACGAGGTACAGCAGATTGAGAACTCATTAAAAATCGATGAGTCGGGATTTACCATTACCGACGATGACGGCAAGATAGTAAAACTCGATGCCAACGGTATTACCATCGATGGAGAGAAGGTCATCAACTACACCACCGAGATAAACAACAGCGAGGAGAACCCCTCGAAGGCTGTCATTTTCAGCATTGGAGATGTGAAGATTCGTTTCGAGGAGGATCTGGCCACGGCTGCTGAGAAGGCTCACTCGGAGATAATCAAGGGTTGGAACGAGGCTGTGGATGAGTATAAGGAGGAGGTTCGAGAGGCCAAGAGCGAAATTAAAGCTACGGCCAAGGAGATAAAAAAGGAGCTACAAGGCAACTAAGTAAAATGTAAAGCAGAGAAGGGTGTCGAAGGTTTTTCGACACCCTTTTTTTGTTCTGTTGTAATAGTTTATTGGCAGAAGATACCCTTTCGACTATATTTTTTGCTTGTGCGAGGCGGTATTCTATAAAAAAATAGTTATATTTGCGAAAATAAGTTAGAACTAACTCTCAAATTACTATGGCAATTAAATGTATCGGTATTCTTACTTCGGGCGGTGATGCTCCGGGTATGAACGCGGCCATTCGTGCGGTAACTCGTACGGCAATCTACAACGGCTACAAGGTAAAGGGCATCTTGCGCGGATACCACGGTTTGGTAACCAACAAAATTATCGACCTCACATCGAGTAGCGTAAGTAACATCATACAGAAGGGTGGTACAATCCTCAAGACAGCTCGCAGCAAGGAGTTCCGCACTCCCGAGGGTCGTCAGATAGCCTACGACAATATGAAGGCAGCAGGCATCGATGCATTGGTAGTCATTGGTGGTGATGGTTCATTGTCGGGTGCGCAGATCTTCGCCAACGAGTTCGATGTGCCTATCGTGGGTTTGCCCGGAACTATTGATAACGATGTTGACGGTACCGACGAGACTATCGGCTACGACACTGCACTCAACACCATCGTCGATGCGGTGGATAAGTTGCGCGACACGGCGTCGAGCCACGACCGCCTATTCTTCGTTGAGGTTATGGGTAACACGGCAGGTTACCTCTCGCTCAATGGTGCAATCGCTTCAGGAGCTGAGGCAGCTATCATCCCCGAGCGTGAGATGGAGGTTGACCAGTTGGCCGAGCTTATCCACAACGGCTTCCGCAAGAGCAAGAGTTCAGCTATCGTGTTGGTGGCAGAGAACAAGGCTACGGGCGGTGCGATGGGTATGGCCGAGCGTATCAAGAAGGAGTTCCCCGACTTCGACGCTCGCGTAACAATCCTTGGACACTTGCAGCGTGGTGGTTCGCCCACGGCAAAAGATCGTATCCTCGCCTCAAAGATGGGTGCTACGGCTATCGAAGCTCTGTCGGAGGGTCAGCGTAATGTGATGATTGGTATCAAGAATGGCGATTATGTCTATGTACCTTTCAAGCGCGCCATTGCCCACTCACAACAGATGGATCTGGAGGATGTGGATTTGGTACGCATCTTGTCAATCTAAAAAAGACTAAAATAAGCATAAGAAAGGGTGTCCCGCGAGGACACCCTTTTTATTTTTAGAAATTGATTAACAAGGTCATTTTTTTATTTACTCCAGAGGCCGCGTGTGATATTATAACGCATCATAACAAGATAGCGAGCCTTGCTCCACTGCAGAGTGATACCATACCACGCCGCTAAAACTAATGTAGCGAGCCACTTACCCACCTCCTTCACACGAACACGGCCCTTACGATGATAGTAGTGAGCACGACGCAACTGACTAACGCCCACATTATAACTCAGGCGGCGCAGATACTCGGCTGTAAGTTTCTCCTTAGGAACAATATGATACATAACCGCCTTAGGCACATAGTAATACTTTGCCTCAGCGATTTGCAGACGCTCAAATAGATCGCTCTCCTCGCCGCCGATAAGTGTCTCTCCCACATATCCGAGCGAGGTATCGAACACACCATAACGACGCACAGCACTACGGCGCATAGCCATATTACCGCCACCTGGCACACGACCACGCGGAAACTCACGCACCGTATCGCCAAAATACATAGTATTGGCAATGGGTCGCTCGGTGAAGGCCGACATCCATCGGGGGCGTCCCTCGGGATATTCCGCCACGATAGGGCCACCAGCCGCAACAGCATCGGGCACATTGTCGAATAGCTCAACATACGAAGCGACAAACTCGGGTGCTATGCGCTCGTCGTCATCGACAATGGCGATATACTCACCCTCGCTCTCGCGTATGCCTCGATTGCGGGCAAACGAAAGACCCTGATTAGGTTCTAATACCATTCTTAGGTTATATTCGGGATGCTGCTCGGCAAACGAAGCAAATGCCGAGTCGGTGTCGTCCGACGAGTTATTATTAACCACCACACACTCCCACTCCGAGCGCGGGAAGGTCTGCTCGACAATCGATTGCAGGGTCTGCATCAGCAGAGCCGAGCGGTTATATGTTGCAATTACAATTGATAGTCGTACCATAAAAACAATATGCTGTATAATGCAAATATACAAATTTTAGCCGACATTGTACCATTTGTTGGAAGAACTTTTCGCAGGTTTAGGCTCTGATTGATATGTTTTATGTATATTTGCGGTCATAAACACTCTGATATGAGCAACACAAGCAACATAAAACAACCAACATCCCTCATTTCATTCATACCCCTTGTGGTATTGGTTATCTTCCTTGCGCTCTCGATAAAACTCTTCGGGGGCGACGCCATCTCGGGAGGTAGTCAGCTATCGCTTATCACTGCCTCGGCCGTCTGCACGGCTATGGCAATGGGTATCTACGGTTGTCGCTGGCAGCAGTTAGAGGATGCCGTTGTGAACAATATGCGTAGTGCTACGCCTGCACTTATCATCCTAATCCTTATCGGCGCCATTGCTGGCACCTGGATGGCGAGTGGTATTATCCCTACGCTCATATACTACGGATTGAAGATTCTCCACCCCTCGATATTCCTACCCGCATCGTGCATCATCTGTGCCGTAATCTCATTGCTGACGGGCTCGTCGTGGACAACCATCGCAACAATCGGCGTTGCGCTGATGGGCATCGGTCGTGCGCTGGGATTCGACGATGGATGGATTGCTGGTGCGATTATCTCGGGTGCATACTTTGGCGACAAGATTTCGCTTATGAGCGACACTACGGTCTTGGCCTCATCTACTTCGGAAGTACCTTTGTTTAAGCACATTCAGTATATGATGGTTACCACCATTCCCTCGATGCTGATTGCCATCATTACATTCACCATCACAAGTTTCACCTCATCGCCCGCATCGGCAGCCGACACAGCTACAATCGAGGCGGCGTTGGATGCTACATTCAACATCTCACCGTGGTTACTCATCGTACCTGTGCTTACAGCGGTGCTTATCTCGAAGCGTCTGCCGGCGATTGTAACACTGTTCGCATCAGCGGCTATGGCTGCTGTGGCGATGGTCATTGCTCAGCCCAATATTATATTGAGCATAGCGCAGAGCGACGCCTCATCGTTTATGTCTTCACTCAAAGCCATAATACTTGCCGCCACCACTACCACATCGGTTGAAACGGGTAACGCCCTGCTCAATGACTTGGTAACGACAAACGGTATGGGCGGTATGATGAATACCATATGGCTTATCATATGCGCAATGTGTTTCGGAGGCGTGATGTATGGTAGCGGGATGCTTACAGCAATCTCACAACTCTTTATCCGAGTGGCTAAACGCACCGTAGGCGTGGTTGGCTCGACCGTATGTTCGGGTATCTTCTTCAACCTTACGACGGGCGACCAGTACATATCTATCATTCTCACGAGCAACCTCTGCCGCCAGCTCTACGACAAGCGCCACTTGGAGCGTCGTTTATTGAGCCGTAGCGTGGAGGACTCGGCTACGGTAACATCGGTGCTCATCCCGTGGAACTCGTGCGGTATGGCGCAATCAACCGTATTGGGTGTAGCAACGCTCACCTACCTGCCCTACTGTGTTTTCAATATTGTTAGCCCGCTGATGTCGATCTTGATGGCGGCCATCGGCTACAAAATATATCCTCGCACCGAAAATGAAGAGTAAGCTCATAATATTCGACCTCGACGGCACGCTACTCAATACCATTGGCGATTTGGCTGAGGCGTGCGACCATATGCTCGCACTACGCAATCTGCCCCAGCATACCTATGAGGAGTACTGCTCCTTTGTAGGCAACGGCATTATGCGTCTAGTGGAGCGAGCCCTGCCCGAGGCACTCCGCACGCCCGAGTATGTGGCGGCGGCACGCAAGGATTTTGTTGATTACTATATCGAGCATATCGACCTCAAGACCATACCTTATGAGGGTATGGTAGAGCTACTGAACGATCTGCAACGCGACGGCGCACGACTTGCCATAGCCTCAAATAAATTCCAAGCAGGCACCGAGAAGTTGATAAAAAAATTCTTCCCCGCAATCGACTTCGTAGAGATTTGTGGCAACCGCGAGGGCGTGCCCCTGAAACCCGATACAGCACTTGTCGATATGATTATCGCAAAAGCTGGCGTCGAGCGAGAACAATGTACAATGGTGGGCGACTCGGGCGTGGATATGCAGACTGCACGCAACGCCTCGATTCGTTCAGTGGGCGTTAGTTGGGGATTCCGCTCGCGCGAGGAGTTGGAGCAGAATTCACCCAATGCAATAGCCGACACAGTGGCGGAGTTGCGTCGCCTGCTATATCACTCTTAATTGAGAGAGGGCTATACCCTAACAATACATTCCCACATCCTCGACCGTAACTCGATCGCCGCTTAGGATCATCAGGCGCTCGACGACATTTCTTAGTTCGCGTATATTACCGCTCCACGACATAGCTTTCAGCGCGCGCATAGCATCCTCATCTACCTTTTTGGGCGAGAGGTGATACTCGGCTGCAATCTGATCGATGAAATGCTCCACCAACTGTGCAATATCGCTCGAACGCTCACGCAAAGGTGGCACCTTAATTAATATCACGCTCAGGCGGTGATACAAATCCTCACGGAAATTACCTTTAGCGATCTCGGCCCTAATATCCTTGTTCGTGGCCGCCACAACACGCACATCGACCGCCACATCCTTATCGCTTCCCACACGGCTAATCTTGCTCTCCTGCAGGGCACGCAACACCTTAGCCTGCGCCGAGAGCGACATATCGCCTATCTCATCCATAAAAAGCGTGCCGCCATTGGCCTGCTCGAACTTACCCTTGCGTTGCTTGATGGCCGAAGTGAAGGCTCCACGCTCGTGGCCAAAGAGTTCGCTCTCGATAAGCTCCGACGGGATAGCCGCACAATTAACCTCCACGAAGGGAGCCGAGGCACGGGCACTCTTGTCGTGCAACGAACGGGCAACGAGTTCCTTACCCGTTCCATTCTCGCCCGTAATTAGCACTCGCGCATCCGACGGAGCCACCTTATCAATGAGGTGCCGCACACGCTCGATGGCGGGCGAAGATCCGATAATATCGCTCCCACGACTCCCTCCTCTACGCCGTTTGGCGTGTATTGCAACCGCAGGCGTAGGCTCCTCCTCTCGCTCTACGATGCGACGCAGTGAACTCAGCAGACGATTCATATCGATAGGTGCAGTGAGATAATCCTCCGCACCTCTCTTAAGTGCATCGACAGCCCCGTCGATGGATCCCGACGAGGTAACTATTATAAAGGGTATCCCCAATGAGGCTACATCGCCACTCTCGCTACCCGCCAGAATAGCATCGTAACCACGGCGTGCCACCACGCTCTGCGAGATATCGCCCATCTCGGCAACAGCCGTTGCAAAACCTTCAAACTCCAATCGCTCACGCAATGTGTTTCGCATACTTTTTGATTGTTCGAGTATTAAAACTTTAGCCATATTTTGTTTTTTAAGATTTTTACACTTACTTTGCACAACCAAAGATAACCTCTTTATTCGGTTCATCCAATCTTTAGGCCAACGCGCCACCGAGTACAAACAGGTTCTCTTGTAATCCCTAAACGGTTTATCGCCAACACACCTTTGGAATGTGTTTTAACCTTTTAACCTCATAAGTGGGTTAAGGTGCGAAGTTACAAACCGCACATTTTTATGAAAAAGAATTACAACAACACACGCCGCCGACTCTATCTGCCCGAGTACGGCCGTCATATCCACGAGATGGTGGATCAACTGCTTCAAATCGAGGATCGCGAGGAGCGCAACCGTCAGGCTCGCGCCGTGATTGCCGTGATGGGTAATCTGCAACCTCTGCTACGCGATACGGCAGATTTCACGCACAAGCTATGGGATCACCTCTTTATTATGTCTGATTTTCAATTAGATGTAGATTCTCCTTATCCACGCCCTACGCGCGATGAGTTGATGATGGCGCCACGCAAGATGCAATACTCGCAGGAGCGCATCGCCTACAAGCATTATGGTAAATATGTACAGCATATGCTCCGCAAGCTATGCACCGAAAGCGACCGCGAAGCTACAACCATTGCCATCGACTCGCTTGCCCGATATATGCGAGCCAAGAGCTTCGAGTACAATCAGGAGCACCCCAACAACGAGGTAATAATAAAAGATATAAAGCAGATGTCCGATGGCGGTATCGAAATCGATGAAGTGGCCTTAAATAACCTCCGAAGTGAGTATAAACAGCACTTTTCGGCGCGTCCTTCGAGGGGGGCTCAGCGCCCACAACAGAAGACTGGACAGAAAAATGGGCAACAAAAGCAGTACAACCCGAAGAACCGCACCAACAATATCGGGATGAAGAAAAGTGGTGGCGAAAATGCAATGCGCCACAATTCGCAGAAGTAATTTTGCGTTATTTCCAAAAAAATGTTATATTTGTATTTCGAACGAAATAAAATTGTACGAATGAACAAGTTTTTTTATGTAGCCGCAGTGCTACTTTTGGCATTGAGTTCGTGCCAATCATCGAAAGTTAAGATCTCTGGTCGCTTTGTAGGCACAGAGGCTAAAATGGTATATCTTGAGCAATCTACCGTCCTCGAGCAGAATATCGTCGACTCGGTGGCACTTGATAGTCAGGGTGAGTTTGCATTTGCGCTGGAGAGCGTATCTGCAACCAGTCCGTCGCTCTACCATATCATTTTCAACGGCGATCGCATCCCCTTACTCCTGCAGGGTGGCGACAAGATCTCGATTAGCTCCGTAGGTAACGCCTTGCGTAACTACACCGTCGAGGGTTCAGAGGAGTCAGAGCTATTACACTCTTTTAACCACGACTATGTGGAGGGTGTAGTAGCGCTCAACCAGATTATGTCGCAACTCACCGCTAACGACCTTAGCGAGAATGAGCGCCACGCATTGGCTGTAGAGTACACCAAGCTCAAGAACGATATCAAGCGTGCGCAGATCCGCTTTATCGTTGAGAATAAGGATCATATCGCGGCTGTGTATGCTTTGTACCAGCGTCTGCCGGGTGATACCAACCTCTTCAATGGCGATAGCGATGTGATCTACTACCGTAGCGTAGCCGAGGCTTTGGCAGAGAGCTACCCCGATAGCCACTATCTGCCTCTGCTGCGTAGTCAAGTTGCACGTATGGATGCACAGATCAGCCTTCTGTCGCAGGTTGGCGAGACAAGTTTCCCCGAGATTTCACAGCCCGATATGTACGGTAAGACTCAGAATCTCTCTGACCTCGAGGGCAAGGTTATCTTGCTTCACTTCTGGTCGGCAGCCATCGGTAATAGCAACACCTTCAACGCAGACCTCAAAGAGATCTACGAGAAGTATCACGACAAGGGTTTGGAGATTTATCAGGTAGCAGTTGATACTTCGAAGGCGCTGTGGATCAATACTGTACAGGAGCAGCAGTTACCTTGGATCAGTGTATGCGACTTCCAGGGTCAGAACTCTCCCGCCGTGGGTGCATACAATATCACAGCTCTGCCCTCGAACTACTTAATCGACCGCACGGGTAATATTGCCGGCAAGGATCTCAGTGGCCAGAAGTTGGAGGAGGCCATCAAGAAACACATTTAATATGTATTACTTCACTTCAGATGTTCATCTCGGAGCGGGCGATGAGACCTTCTCTCGTCGCACCGAGCAACGCTTCGTGGAGTGGTTAGATAAAGTAGCCGAAGATGCCGCCGCCATTTTTTTGGTGGGCGACATCTTCGACTTTTGGTTTGAATACGGCAAGGTTGTGCCCAAAGGCTTCGTACGCACGCTGGGTAAGTTGGCTTCGCTAACCGACAGAGGTATCAAGATTTACTTCTTTGCTGGCAACCACGATATGTGGTGTAGCGACTATCTGGAGAGGGAGTGTGGCGTAAAGATTATCTATAAACCTCAGCGCATCTCACTCGCTGGCAAGGAGATATTCATTGCCCACGGCGACAATATGAATATCACGGGCAAGCCTCTACTACAACTTATGAATTGGGCGTTCCGATCGAAGTTCCTTCGCGTGCTCTTCTCGTGGTGTGTGCATCCCGACTTGGCTATGCGTTTCGGACAATGGTGGAGCGGCAAGTCGCGTAAATCGCACTGCAAGGATCATATCACGCCTGCATCGCTCGATTTTCTTGTCGACTATGCCCGCGACTACAAGGAGCAACACCCCTCGACCGACTATATTATTTTCGGACATATGCACTACCCCTACGACCTTAGCGAGGAGTCGCTTAGAGTCCTATTCCTAAGTAATTGGGACGGCAAGGTGCAGTACGCCGCATTGGACGACGAGGGTAATATCTCACTAAAAACCTATTAACGATGAAACAGTATCTCGACCTTTTGGACAGAATTATGCGCGAGGGAGTGGTCAAGAGCGACCGCACTGGCACGGGCACACGCAGTGTATTTGGCCATCAGATGCGCTTCGATCTGAGCGAGGGCTTTCCCCTGCTCACAACTAAACGCGTCTTTCTGAAGGGTATCATCCACGAGCTATTGTGGTTTTTGGCGGGTGATACCAACATAAAATACTTGGTTGATAATGGCGTACACATCTGGGATAACGACGCCTACCGCTATTATGGCGAGTTGTGCCGCGAAAAGGCTCAGGAGCCTATCTCGATGGAGGATTTTCTCGCAGCCGCACAGCAGCAAACACCCTCGCCCATTGATGGTTACGCGTATGGCGATCTAAACCACGTCTATGGCTATCAGTGGCGTAGTTGGCCCCGTGCTAATGGCGGAGCTATCGACCAGATAAAGCAGGTGATAGAGACCATCAAGCACAATCCCGACTCGCGTCGTATGTTGGTTTCGGCTTGGAATGTAGCCGAGGTGGAGGATATGGCTCTGCCCCCGTGCCACGTCCTATTCCAATTCTATGTGGCCGAGGGTCGCCTTTCGTGCCAGCTCTACCAGCGCAGTTGCGATACTTTCCTCGGCGTGCCATTCAATATCGCATCATACGCCCTGCTTACGATGATGATTGCGCAGGAGTGTGGCTTGCAACCTGGCGAGTTTGTGCATACTATGGGCGACACACACCTCTACCTCAACCATACCGAGCAGGTGGCTGAGCAACTATCGCGCACACCCCGTAAGTTGCCCACAATGCGCCTTAATCCCGAGGTGAAGTCGGTGTTCGACTTCCGCTATGAGGACTTCACGCTGGAGGGCTACGACCCCTATCCAGCAATCAAGGCACCAATGTCGTTCTAAAAACTACTTGAGATGATAAGCATAATCGTAGCCGTTGCCAAGAATGGCGTTATCGGCGATAAAAACTCTCTGCTCTGGCACATAACAGAGGATATGCGTTTCTTTAGGCAGACCACATCGGGACACCCTGTGATTATGGGCCGCAAGACCTACGAGTCGTTAGGTCGCCCTCTGCCCAACCGCACCAATGTGGTTATCAGCCGCACAATCGACCAGATCGAGGGTTGCACCGTAGTACGCTCACTGGAGGAGGCCGTTAGTTTGTTCCCGAGCGAGGAGGAGGTATTTATCATCGGCGGGGCGCAGATCTATGCCCTTGCTTTGGAGGTGGCCGACCGCTTCTATCTCACCAGAGTTGAGCACGACTATGAGGGCGACACATCGTTCCCCGAGTGGGACGAGCACAAGTGGCACCTTACATCGCGCCAGGCGTTCGAGTGTGGCGAGAAATACCCCCATCCGTTTGCCTTTGAAACATACGAGAGGGTAGAAAAATAGGTATTTATACCACCATTTTTTTGAACTATAAGGAGTAACTTTGCCGAAAGCAAAGTTACTTTTTTTTATGGCAAAATACTTCGATATGTTGCTTGAGGATGTACGCCTTCGCGAGGGTCTTACGGCCTGTATGAATTGTGGCGTATGCACTGCGGTGTGTCCTGCGGCGGCATTCTACAACTACGACCCACGACATATAGTTAGCATCGTGCAGACTCGCGACGATGAGGCCATCGAGGAGCTACTCAAGGGTGAGACCATCTGGTACTGCGGCGAGTGTATGTCGTGCCGTCCGCGCTGTCCGCGTGGCAATACTCCTGCCTATGTGATTCAGGCTCTGCGCACCTTATCGCAAAAGTTGGGTTTCTTTGTCGAGAGCGAGAAGGGTCGCCAGCAGTTGGCACTCAAACGCTCCATTGGCGACAATATTCTAAAAACAGGTTACTGCCTCACACCACGCAACATACGCCCCGAACTACACCCCGAGCAGGGAACAATATGGAAGTGGATTATCGACAACGACGAACAGATATATGGTCAATTCACGCCCTGCTATGGCAAAGAGGGTGCTGGTGCCCTGCGTAAGGTAACGGATGAGACGCTGGAGGAGATTCACCGCATCTTTGACATCACGGGCGGAACTGAAATGTTCGAGGCCATCGAGCGACACTCCGACCGCAAGGCGCGAGAGATGGGCTTCGACGGCGCTAACGAGGAGTATTTTATGGAGGTTTACACACGAAATTCAAACGAGCATTACTAATATGAAGAGATCAAGTTGGACTGAATACCAAAAAGATATTGCCGACGACAATTACTACTATGCTCGTTCGTGCATACGCCAGAACTTCTTCCCCGGTAGTGAGAAAGTTTTTCTCGACATTATAGGCAAGGACCTCGGCCGCAACATATTCGACGACCCGCTGCACACCTCGTGTACGGGAATCGGCTACCACTCCGATGTTGTACCCCTCGAGACCATTATGGCTGTCGTGGCGCGTCAGTTTGCGCTGATGACCGAGGCAGGATATGAAAATTTCACCTCGTCGTGCATCACCTCGTTCGGAATCTACACCGAGCTACTTAACACGTGGGAGGAGTTTCCCGAAACGGAGGAGCGCACGCGCGAGAATCTATTTAAGGCCACAGGCCGCGAGTTCAAGGTGCCAAAGAATCTGGCGCACACATCAGATGTGATATTCCACCACCGCGAGGAGATAGCACAGAAGTCAAAACGCAAGTTGATAAACATCCACACGGGCGAGCCACTGCGTGTGGTGGAGCATATCGGTTGCCACTACGCCAAGATATTCCCCAAGAAGGGCGTGGGTGGCTCGGAGTTCCCCTATGTATTGGCCGGTATGGTTGAGTCGTGGGGCGGCGAGATTGTCGATTACCCCGAGCGTCGCCACTGCTGCGGTTTTGGTTTCCGCAACTACTTAGTGCAGGCCAATCGCGGCTACTCGATAGCCAACTCACACAAGAAATTGGAGAGTATGGCACCGTTCAAGCCCGACTTTATCGTCTGCAACTGTCCTGGTTGCTCGATGTTCCTCGATAAGTGGCAATACACCCTTGCCGAAATGGAGGGCACAACCTACGGACAGAATGGCACAGGCATCCCCGTGCTCACATACGAGGAGATGGCGGGTCTGGTGCTGGGCTACGACCCGTGGGAGTTGGGTATGCAGATGCATCAAGTGGATGTTGAGCCTCTGCTCGACAAGATGGGCGTAGAGTACGACCCCTCGGCCAAATATCTGGGCCGCAACGGCAAATATATAGGTCGTCCTGAGCGAGCCATCGTCAATAGCTGCTCGCAAGACACCATTTACAAGAAGAAAACGCTATAACTATGAAACATATCGTAATCATCGGAGGCGGAGTAGCTGGTATGCAGTGCGCCTGCACCCTTGCCTATAGCGGCATACGATCAACTATCGTTGAGCGAGAGGCCGACCTTGGCGGCAAGATAGCCTCGTGGCATGTGCTCTTTCCCTCGTTCACACCCGCAAGCGAAGTACTCAGCGCATTGCGTCAACGCATAGCGAAGGCAGACAACATCAACATCAAGACCTCGTGCGAGGCCACTAAGATAACCCCCAAGCGAGTAACACTCTCGACGGGCGAGGAGCTCGCGTGCGATGCAGTGGTTGTAGCCACAGGATTTACACTGTTCGATGCACGCCTTAAAGAGGAGTATGGCTACGGCATATACAATAATGTTATCACCTCGGCCGATCTGGAGCAGATGTTCAACCGTGGCGAGGTGTGCCTTACTTCGGGCGATAGGCCACGCCGCATTGCCATACTGCACTGCGTAGGCTCGCGCGACGAGAAGGTGTGTCAGCGCCACTGCTCGAAGGTGTGTTGTGTAACGGGCGTAAAGCAGGCCATCGAGCTCAAGGAGCTCTTCCCCGAGGCCGATGTATTTAACTTCTATATGGATATTCGTATGTTTGGCCCAGGCTACGAGGAGATGTACCGCCGTGCACAGCTCGAGCACAATGTGCACTTCGTTCGTGGCCGTATCTCGGAGGTGAGCCCCACCATCGACAATCGCCTACAGATCAAGGCCGAAGATACGCTCACTGGGCGCCCGCTAAAGATGGGCGTCGATATGCTTGTTCTGCTCATCGGTATGCGCTCGAATGATATGAACTCATCGCTAGAGGCCGACGCAGAACTTAAGCGTCAGGAGAGTGGCTTTATGCAGCCCAAGGATTCATTCCTCGGAAATGTAGAGAGTAATATCGAGGGCATATTCTATGCTGGAGCCATCACTGCCCCCAAGAATGTGGGCGAGTCGCTCAACGAGGGTACAGCGGCAGCATTGGCTGCGGTCAAATGGATTAACAAAGAGTAATTAGCAGAGAGTAGATGATAAATTTCGGTTTTTCAATCAGCAAACCCCGCACCATCGACATCGACCGCAACAATCTGCGCAAGAGTAACGAGATTATGCGCGAGATGCCCGAACTACAGAGTTGCATAGGCTGCGGCACCTGCACAGCAACCTGCACGGCCGGTAACCTCACTGAGTTCAACTTCCGCAAGGTACACACCCTTGTGCGCCGTGGCGAGTATCAGGGTGCATATGTCGAGATGAATAAGTGTATGCTATGCGGTAAGTGCCGATTGTTGTGTCCGCGCGGCATCAACACACGCGGTGTGGTAATGTTGATTAAACGCAAACTTGGAGATTTCTAATATGACCTTTTTCGCCAAATTTTGTATTCCCTTCATCGTCGGTGCGGCATTTATGTTTGCCATCGTACTGATTAAATATTTCTCGTGGCTACGCAACCTACCTAAGAGCGACATTAAACTCATACTCAAGGGCATACCCACGCATCGCACCATCGCAGCCGCGTGGGAGGTGGTGAGTGAGTCGTTACTGCATCGTCGCATATTCCGAGTAAATCCTCTGCTCGGATATATGCATATGAGCCTCGCCTTTGGTTGGTTTCTGCTCATCGCCGTGGGCTGGATGGAGACCGTCGCCTACCTCGGATTTGAGTGGGTACCCCTACAAGGCCACGTATTCTTCAAATATTTTGCTGCCTTGAATGGCATCACCGAGCACAAGCCCGTGTTCGATTTTCTTATGGATCTGCTCCTGCTTTTTGTGCTCTCGGGCGTGGGTCTTGCCTGGCTGAAGCGTATGCGCTCGCGTGCGATGGGTATGAAGCGCACGACTAATCATATACTCTTCGACCGCGTGGCACTCACCGCCCTATGGTTTATCTTCCCCGTGCGACTGCTGGCCGAGAGCGTAACGGCGGCTATCTATGGCGGCGGTAGCTTCCTCACGGGAGGCATAGGCTCACTGCTGGCCAGAGTTGTAGGTACCGACCTTGTGCAGTATGCCTACGAGCCCATCTGGTGGCTCTATTCGCTGGCTCTGGGCACATTCTTCATCGCTATGCCCTTCTCGCGCTATATGCACATCTTTACCGAGATACCGCTTATCTTCCTGCGCCACTATCGCCTACGACCCGAAGCGAAGGAGAAGTCGTACGATAATTTCGAGGTGGAGGCTTGCTCGCGTTGCGGTATATGTATCGACCCCTGCCAGTTGCAACTGCAACTCGGTATTAACGACGTGCAGTCGGTATATTTCCTACGCGACCGCCGTTATAATATGCTCCAACAGAAGATTGCCAACAACTGCCTTATGTGTGGCCGTTGCGAGCAGATATGCCCCGTGGGCATCAACCTCAACACCCTGCGTCAGAACTCACGCACCTCGATGCGTAATATCCCTAACGAGGGACGCTACAACTATCTGCGTGGTCTCGACCGCTCTGAGGGCGAAGGTCAGGTAGGTTACTTCGCAGGCTGTATGACCCTGCTCACACCCAATACTATGACCTCGATGCAACGCATCTTCGAGGCGGCTCACGAGAAGGTGTGGTGGGCCGACAAGGATGGCGGCGTATGCTGTGGCCGACCGCTGCGCCTGACGGGCGAGACCGACTCGGCACAGAAGATGGTTGATTACAATAAGGCGCTCTTTGCCAAGCATAATATCACTACGCTAGTAACATCGTGCCCGATATGTCTGCGTGTACTTCGCGAGGAGTACAACCTCAAGGGTATAGAGGTGTTACATCACTCGGAGTATATCCTTCGCCTTATGAAACAGGGACGCCTGCGCGTGCGCTACTCGGCTTCGCAGAACTTCACCTACCACGACCCCTGTGAGTTGGGACGTGGCAGTAATATCTACGACGAGCCACGAGCCGTAATCGAGGCAATAGGCGTATTGCTCGAACCCGAGCACAACCGCAAGAATGCTTTTTGTTGTGGTTCGTCGGTGGCCAATACTGCAATCAACGACAGCCAGCAGCTAACCATTGCTCGCGAGGTAGCGGCCGAGTTGGACTCTACGGGAGCCGATGTGGTGGTTACCGCCTGCCCGCAGTGCAAGAAAGCCATTGTGCGCGGTTCGACACTCAAGGTGATGGATCTCTCGGAAATTGTGGCACAAAATTTGCATTGATAATCAACCTATTATGAGCAAAGAAAAGAAAAAAGCACGATAAGATTTGCATCAGAAGTTTTTTTTTCATACCTTTGCACCACGCAAAACGAAATATAGGGCTTCAGCCCATATAACGATACATCGCGGGGTAGAGCAGTTGGCAGCTCGTCGGGCTCATAACCCGGAGGTCGGAGGTTCGAGTCCTCCCCCCGCTACTAAAAAGGACAAATCGCAAGATTCGTCCTTTTTTTGTGCGATTTCGTTTTTGTAATTATCTGATACACTGAACATTAAATCAAAGAACAAATTTCCAAACTCGGTTAGATAAGCCCTATTTTCCTTATCCCATTTTACTCCATTAGGAAAGACCATTTTTTTGTATCTTTTGACTGACTTCAAAGTCGCCCATATTCCAATAACTACTTAAATTACAAGTAATTCTGATTGCGTCCTCAATGTATGATGCAAGGTTCGAGAGGTTCACAGAGATTTTTTCCAACTCCGCCTCTGTAGAGCGTTTTTCAGCCTCCAAATCAGCGATGGCACTGCTGTACGCATCTTCGTCCACTTTGCCTATTGCGAAGTTCTTTTTAGCCGTCTTAATGTAGGTATTGATAGTTGCCAGATGTTTCTTTACTGCATTGATGTCATCTTCCTGTGTGTTCCCCTTCTCGGCAAACTTTTTCTTCAAAACGCCAACGAGTATCGGGATAAGCTCCATCGGCACATTGAAACGGTCAAGCAACTCGGAATACTTTGCGTGTAGCTCCTTTGCCGACACATTGACCGAGCCGTCCTTACCGCTATATTTGTAATAATCCAAATTCTTTTTCTTAACGGTATAGCCCGTCAACATATGACCGTTGTAATAGATATGTCCCTTCAACGGGAATTGAGGGGTAATGGCGGCTTGTTCATAGCCGCCGTGATTACCGTCCAGAATTTGTTGCACCCTATCGAACAATGCCTCGGAAATAAGTTTCTCCTGCTTGCCCTTAATAACATTGCCATTCAGAAACTTATGCTCCAATCGCCCGCAATAGAACGGATTTCGCAAGCACTCTGATAGGCGTTGTTTCTTAATATCCAGCCCTCGTGCTCGTAAGCGTTCCACAATCTTTGCTTGGGTTATGTCGGGCTCGTTGGCAATCCACTCCCAAGCAAATTTCAAGATGCGACCGTCGTCATTGATGGTTAGTTGATGTTCTCTGTTTACCTTCTTTGAATTGTACCCAAGAGGCGGACGGCCATACCACTCTCCTCGGTTGATACACGCCACCATACCCTCGTAGCACTTATGGCGACGCATAGCGTTGTCGATGTCGGCAACGATAAGCAAGATAGCTTCGATATGCTCTGCCAGCAAGTTGCTCTTATCCACGGGTTGATTGACGGCAATGATGGTGATGCCGCTACGGTTCAGCTGACCTTTGTAGGTCAGTCCCTCGGTCATATTACGACTGAAACGGTCGTAATCATATACTATGATAGTATCAATTTCGGGGTCGTTGAGGACTATGCCAATCATATCCAAAAATTTCTCGCCAGCTTTCTTTGCGCTCTCGAATGTGCCGCCGAAATCGTACTTAACCTCCTTGTTGTTATTTTCGCAATATCTGTGGCACGCTTCCAACTGCGTGTCTATAGAATTGTTGCTCTTATACTGCTCCTCCGACGACACTCGTGTCCAAGTCGCCGCTTTGCCCTTACCACTCGCTGTAAGGGACGTTCTTCTGCTGATAATCTGGTCTATGCCTACTTTCTTTTTCTTTTTAATCATTATTATTCAATTTATTAGCCTTATTATTTACATACCACGCATAACCGATTTCAGCAATTTGGTCAAACCCGTTAAGTATGGTAACTATGTCATTTTCGTTGGTAACACCCAACGCTGCAAACTGTTGAATGAATGTTTCATCTATATTATTTTTAAGAAACATTATACATAATTTTTTTCTCTTATTTGCTTTTCGCCTATACTCACAGTTGATTGGAGTAGTCCTTGTACGGCAGGGATATGCGTAGAACCCTTGCGCTCTGGGCACAGTTATCCTTATATGGATACAAACTATATGTGTGAATGTAATTTTGATTAAGATGCCTTTCGGCTTATTATTCCCGATTGACGGGCGAGGACACATAGGATTACGATTAACTAAGCAACCTCGGAAATTTAATTTTAACAAATATACAAATCTTTTATGAGAATTCCAAATTCTATAATGAAAAGTGTACTTCATCTTCCGAAAAACACTGAATTGAATTATATTAGCGGAAATGCTTATTTTTCTAATCGTAATTAGCAAACGGGCTTACTTCGCTTATTTGCAGTAAATTGTTGTGCCTGGCAGGGGTATGGGGAGAGGGGTTTTAATAAGTGTCCCCGCAATTTGAATTTTTATGAAGGGGTACGCAAATAGCATATACCCCATATCTGTTGTGTAAAATTTTTTTTGTCCCAAAATTCCGACCTCAAAAAATGGACTCCCCTATATATCAAACTCCTTCTTAACTCGCTGCACGGTCGATACCGATACTCCACAAATTGCCGCCGTATCTCGGATTGATTTGCCAGCACGAAGCGAGCGGATAACCTTACCATACTCCTCCTGCTTGCGCTCCCTACTCTTTACCGAGCCAACCTTGCGACCCAATTTGCCACCGTCGGCAACATACTTGGCTCTGCCACTGTTGAGGCGGTAGGTGATGTTCTCCCTTTCGAGTTGAGCGCATACTCCCAATACGCTAACCATCACCGCCAAATATGGATTCTCCTTGCCATTTGGCCCAAACAACGATAGACCCTCCTTCTGGAAATAGGCATTGATACCGTTGTCTTTGAGGGTGCGGATGGTATCCAAAACTTCCCAAACTGCACGACCGCAACGGCTCAACTCCGAGAATAGCACCACTTCTACGCCGTTAGTGACTGCGTAGTCAATACACTCCGTCAGCACAGCACGCTCGGCGTTGCGCTTTGCTCCGCTGATATGCTCCTCGTAAACCCCAACGACCTCCAAACCGTTACGGCTGGCATAGTCGGTCAGGTCAGCAACCTGACGAAAGGTCGATTGCCTCTCGCCAGTGCTACTAACTCTTGCGTAAATTACCGCTGTTGCCATAGTTAGAAAATCTTCACCAACGATTGTAATTGGAAGCATCGAAATTGTCCACGCTCCACACCGAAGTAGGTGCATACCTTGCGAGCATCGCCACAAATGCCACGACCATTGATGTGGCCGCCGACCAATGCGGGCATCATAGTGCCATAGGCGATGCGTACTTCACCACTCTTTTTGAGGTATACAAACTTTACAACCTCCCTACGCATACGGCTCTTAAGCTCATTCAACTTTGCCACTTGCAAACCTGTTACGAAATTATTCTCTACCCTTGAAGCAATTACTGCTGCTCTGTACAAATCCTTGTTTGTTACTGCTATAATCGTTGTCATATCTGTAAGAAAATTTATTACACCGTACTAATTAAGTTTTTTTGAAGGCTTACCCCAGCCGTTCATCTTCCACACATACTCTCTTGCCTCATCTTTGGTGCAGAAATCCTTAACGAATCTGCCGCTTGCGCCCTTTTCCGAAACCCAATCCCATTGCCAAACACCATAACTTCTTCGGTGCGGTGCGTAGTAGTATTGTCCAAGTATTGCCTTCATAATCTATTACTGTTTTTCGATATGCAAATATAGTAATATATTATTATATTACCAAATTTTAGAGTCGTT
>JAZONC010000002.1:0-39815 GCA_045654285.1 Alistipes sp.
GTAACATTGGCTGGTGGCGAGGTTTTGGAGTATCGCCTCAACGCCGCTAACGGCTTCTACCCCAACTTCGAGGAGATTGAGAAGGAGGATTTGAGCAAGGTGAAGTTGATGTTCGTAAACTACCCCAATATGCCCACAGGAACACACCCCACAGTGGAGTTGTTCGAGAAGTTGGTGGCATTTGCAGGCAAGCACAATATCCTTTTGGTACACGACAACCCCTATAGCTTCGTGCGTAACAACCTTCAGTTGAGCATCTTCAACGTAGAGGGCGCAAAGGACGTGGCTATTGAGATGAACTCTACAAGTAAGGGCCACTCTATGGCAGGATGGCGTGTAGGTGTTGTGGCAGGTCGTGCCGACATCATCAGCGACATCTTGCGCTTCAAGTCGAATATGGACTCTGGTATGTTCTACCCCGTGCAGGCCGCTGCAGCTGAGGCTTTGGCCCTTGGCAACGAGTGGTTTGACGAGCTCAACGCTACATACTACGAGCGCGAGAAGAACGGCTACGCCCTGCTGGATGCACTCGGTTGCGACTATGTTAAGGGTCAGGCAGGTCTGTTCGTATGGGCCGCTATGCCTGCTGATTTCGACGGTGATTGCTTCGCATTCTCTGACAAGGTGCTTAACGAGTGCGATGTATTCGTAACACCCGGCGGTATCTTCGGCTCAGAGGGTACGAAGTATATCCGCATCTCGCTCTGTATGCCTGCCGAGCGTCTGGCCGAGGCTGCCGAGCGCGTGAAGGCTCGTTTCAACAAATAGAAGTAAAGAATGAAAGCTACCATCATAGGTCTGGGTTTGATAGGCGGCTCGTTCGCCTTGAGCCTAAAGGATAAGGGTTTCTGCAACGAGGTGTGGGGTATCACCCGCTCGGAGCGAAGCGCACAGAAGGCATTGACGATGGGACTTGTTGAGCGTATCGTAACGCTCGATGAGGCTCTCGCCCAAAGCGACCTCATAGTGCTTGCCACACCAGTAGATACCATCCCCCTGATGGCGACAAAGATTCTGAACCGCATACGCCCGCACCAAATATTGATGGATATGGGCTCCACAAAGCAGGAGTTGTGCGAGGCTACGATGATGCACCCCAACCGCGGTCGTCTGGTAGCCACACACCCAATGTGGGGTACCGAGAATAGTGGTCCCGAGGCGGCCGAGCGAGGCGCCTTCAAGGGACGCACTGTGGTTATCTGTGATCGCGAGCGATCTGATGCCGATGCAGTGGGTAAGGTAGAGGAGATTTACCGTGCGCTGGAGATGCCCATTCGCTATATGTCGGCCGAGGAGCAGGATATGCACTGCGCCTATGTGTCGCACATCTCTCACATCACATCGTTTGCCCTGGCACTTACGGTGCTGGAGAAGGAGCGCGAAGAGGAGCATATCTTCGACCTTGCGGGCGGTGGTTTCGAGAGTACGGTGCGTCTGGCAAAGAGTCTTCCGCAGACGTGGGCACCCATATTCTTGGAGAACAAGTATAATATATTGGATGTGCTGCGCGAGCATATCCACCAGTTGCAGATTATGCGCCGTATGATCGAGCGCGACGACCGCGAAGGATTGGTGGAGGCTATGCAGAGAGCCAATAAGATTAGAGATATTTTGAAGTAGCGTATGCCTCGGGCACGGGGCAGGCACGCACGCATAAAAGTTTAGGTAAAATGGGAAAATTTATTCTTGGGGAGAAGCGTCCCCTCATCATATCGGGCCCCTGTAGCGCCGAGACCCGCGAGCAGACCATCGAGACTGCTATGCAACTCGCTCGCTCGGGAAAGGTCGATGTTATACGCGCTGGTGTGTGGAAGCCACGCACCAACCCAGGCACCTTCGAGGGTATCGGCGAGCCCGCTTTGGCGTGGCTCAAGCAGATTAAGGAGCAGACTGGCCTACCTATCGCAGTGGAGGTTGCCAACAAGGCCCACGTTAAGTTGGCGCTGAAGTATGGCGTTGACATTCTGTGGATTGGCGCGCGTACTACGGTCTCTCCCTTTGCTATTCAGGAGATTGCCGAGGCGCTGCACAACAATAAGGATATTACCATCTTGATCAAGAACCCTATGACGCCCGACATCGGTCTGTGGGTAGGTGCCGTTCAGCGTATGATCAACGAGGGTATTCCTCAGGAGAATATCGGTTTGATCCACCGCGGATTCTCATACTTTGGCGATAGCAAATACCGCAACCCGCCTATGTGGCATATGATTTTCGAGATGCGTAGCCACTTCCCCGAGATGATGATGATCTGCGACCCGTCGCACATCTGCGGTTGTCGTCCTTTGTTGCAAGGCATTGCTCAGCAGGCTGCCGACCTATGCTTCGACGGTATGATGATCGAGAGCCACATCGCCCCCGATCAGGCGTGGAGCGACGCCTCACAGCAGGTTACGCCGCAGGACTGCATCACGATGCTCGACAATATTATGTGGCGTGCCAAGTCGGCCGACGACCCCGAATTCCACGACGAACTCAATGTATGCCGTCAGCAGATTGACCAGATCGATGCCGAAATTTTCGACCTTCTAAACCGCCGTATGCACACCAGCGACAAGATCGGTGCTATCAAGAAGGCAAACAATGTGGCAATACTCCAGAGTAACCGCTGGGAGGACATCTGTCGCCGTATGCTCACCATCACTCGCCGTATGGGGCTGAGCGAAGAGTTTGTCCGCACGGTGTTGGAGGCTATCCACGTGGAGAGTATCAACCGCCAGAATGAGATAATGAATAAGTAATTTTTCTCAGGGCAAATAAAAAACAGCAGATTCCGAAAGAATCTGCTGTTTTTATTGTAAATATATCTACACCTAATCTACTTCTACCTCGGTATCAACCACCTCACCATCTATGATGGTAAGCACCTCGCCCGTGGGCATTGTCCCTGCCTCGCTGTCGTCAATATCAAAATCGAGCCCCTCATCAACACCTTCGTTCTCAAGTTTCACCTCTACAACAGTTGTGGTATTACGCTTAAATGTTACAGGATGTGTTCCAAGAGGGCGCACCGAGCCATCTGTTCGATTCCAATTAAAAGTGACATTAATTGTTTCTGTATACTTATCATCAGCCCACGCTGCATATACATCATCAAAGGTGAAAATATCCGAAATCTCATCATCACCAGTAGTCAATGCCAATTCCATCTTTGGTGCATCTACAATCTGTATCTCTAATTTACCATCAACTGCCAATTTACCTCCCGCAACAAATTTTGCACCGAATGAGGTTCGCTTCATTTCAATCTTGGCATTGGTATTACCACTGCCTGGGATATAATCGGTTAACTCACCGTAAAATCGTTCAACATTTGGTATATCATACCATTTATTATCTGATGCAAGAGTAATACAACCTCTATCGAGAAAATTAAAATACTTTCCAATTCCATAGATAAATTCATCAGTTAAATGACAATCTTTTGCACTACTACTTTCAGCTAATCTAAATGGCACATCATATCCACTATCATACCCCTTCTTAATTCTATTCTTTCCATCCTTTACCATTGAAGCTACAAATTTATATTTGTGACTACTCTGCAAAGTGATAGTAATATTACTTGGGTCATCAAAAAGACCATAAGCATAGGGAGCCCATTGGGTTGAAGAACTTGCAGATTTTGGCATTGAATAGACCTGAATACCATATAAATCATTTGTTGCGGCACGAGTTGCCATTGGTTCGTAAGATACATCGAGAATCTCACCCGCCCAGCCGAGATGTACGGTATAGGTTTCGGGCTCGGTGGGAACTTCTGTAGCGTCGTTGTTACACGCTGCAATACCCACGCACGCAAGCAGCGCAAGAACTGCACTTTTGAAAAGAGTAACCTTTTTCATAACAATAAGGGTATTTTACCACCCGCACCTCGATAGTGATTTTACAAAAAGAAGAAAGCGTGGTGCTGAAAACTTATTTTAGTTATTGAGGTCGTAGGAAGTACCTTTTAAGGTAAAATAAGAGACAGCCCACGCCGAAATCCGCAATGGATACGACGCGGCAAAATGTCTGCCTATTCTTCCTTAATTAGAGTTTCCTACGTTCCAATAACAAGAATAAACTTACACTTTCCGTGTTTAATTAGTATGTCTTAACAAAGATAGCAAATATTTTTCAGTATATGAGTTGCAGATCCAAAAAATTAAATTCAGATAACAAATCGGGCGCAAGAATATCGTTATTGACGAAAAAAAAGTTAATTTTGTAATCGAGAAACTATGGACAAATTTTTCACATACAACGGCATTCGTCTTCACTACGAGGATTGCGGCGAGGGACACCCCATTCTGCTACTGCACGGCTGGGGTTGTAACACCACGACCTTCAACGCCATACGCCCATTTCTTGAGGCGCGTTTTCGTGTGCTTACGATCGATTTCGCAGGCTTTGGCCAAAGCGATGAGCCACGCGAAGTATGGGGCGTGGAGGAGTACACCCGCTCGGTAGAGGCTCTAGCAAAGTATGAGGGTGTGGAGAATCCTATCCTTATAGGCCACTCGTTTGGCGGTCGTGTGTCGATAGTTTATGCCTCACGCCAGAAGGTGCAGAAGATAATGTTAGTCGATGCGGCAGGCGTAAAGCCCAAGCGTTCGTTCACATATTACCGCAAGGTGTACACCTTCAAACTACTGAAAAAATTGTTGCCCATCGTGGTTGGTAAGGCTCGTGCCGAGAAGATTATCGATAAGCGCCGCGCGAAGGCTGGATCGTCAGATTATAGTCAGGCCTCGCCAATGATGCGCGCCATACTATCGAAGGTCGTGAACGAGGACTTGTGCCACCTGATGCCCAAGATTGCGGCCCCGACGCTCCTTTTCTGGGGCGAGAACGACACCGCTACGCCGCTCTCTGACGCCAAGAAGATGGAAAAATTGATCCCCGATGCAGGATTGGTTACGGTAGCAGGTGCGGGACACTACGCATTTTTAGAGAATACGCCTCTGTTCCTGCGCGTGGCAGAGAGTTTTTTAAGTAAAGAGATGAAAAAGTAGGATATGCAAATTGAGAATATCATATTTTGGGTTCTATACACCCTGCTGTGGGCGGCTGTAGTGCGCTACGATGTGCATATGTTCCAGCACAACTCATACCGCGTAGATCGCTATGCCCGATGGTTTCGCACGGGACACAAGTTCGGCCGTGCGGCGATAATTGCGGCGCTGGCCATAGTGGGATTCCTCTCTAATCCCGTTTTCTGGGTTTTCTCGTTCGTATTTATGGTGGTGATGGCGTGGCGAGAGTTCCGCACAGTGTATAAGAAGCCTATCGTTTACACGATGCGTGTGAAGCGTCTGTTCTTAACCGCTGCTCTGCTGACTGTGGCAGCTGTGAGCGCGGCATTGATGTTTATCCCCGAGTATGCCCCCTCGCTGGCTTTGGCACTGTTGGTAATGCCCATTGTAATGCTTGCGGCAAACCTCGTAAACAAGCCTCTGGAGGCGGCAATCTCGCGCTGGTACTACAACGATGCAAAGCGCATCCTGCGCTCGATGCCTGACCTGAAGATCATTGGTGTTACGGGCAGTTTTGGAAAGACCTCGACAAAACATTACCTCTACCGAATACTCTCGGAGCGATATAATGTGCTGATGACACCTGGTAACTTCAACACCACGCTGGGCGTAATACGCACCGTGCGCGAGCAGTTAAAGCCCCACCATCAGATTTTCATCGTGGAGATGGGAGCCAAGCAGGTGGGCGACATCAAGGAGATTTGCGACCTGGTACACCCCTCAGTAGGTGTGGTTACAGCCGTTGGTGAGATGCATCTCGAGACTTTCTTATCGCTGGAGAATGTGCGCCGCACCAAGTTTGAACTAATAGACGCCCTGCCCACAGATGGTTTGGCGGTTGTGAATATGGACTCTGAGGCTATTGCCGCCGCTCCGCGTCCCTCGCACTGCCGAATGATTGGCTACGGAGTAAATCGCACCAATGTAGAGTGGAGTGCCGAGAATATCGACTACTCGCCCACACAGACCACCTTCGAGGTCAAGGCCGAGGGCTATGCCGAGCAGGTGTACACCACCCATCTGGCAGGCCGAGGCAACATACTCAATCTGTTGGCGGCTATCGCCGTGGCTGACCACTTCCGTGTTCCGCAGGCGTTGCAGAAGCGAGCCATCCGCCAGATTGAGCAAATCGAGCACCGCCTGAGTATCAAGCGCACGGCGGGAGGCATAACCATTATCGACGATGCCTACAACTCTAACCCTGCGGGTGCGAAGATGGCGCTCGAAGTGTTGCGCGACTTCCAGCGCGTGGAGGGCGCTCGCCGCATAGTGGTAACGCCAGGATTTGTGGAGATGGGGCAGAGCCAATACCGTAACAACAAGGAATTGGGCGCAGATATAGCGTCTGCGGCCGATATAGCCATAGTAGTAAATCGCGTAAACCGCGATGCGATAACCGAGGGCCTGCGAGAGAGTTGTTTTAACGAAAACAACACAATTCTCGCCGACTCGTTTGCCGAGGCTTCGGCATACTTGGCTAAGAGTATGCGCGCAGGCGATATAGTGCTTTACGAGAACGATCTGCCCGACTCATTTAAATAGAAAACGACTAATACGAACGATAATGAAGACAAAAATCAATGTAGGTGTAATCTTTGGCGGCCGCTCGGTCGAAAACGAGATTTCGGTACTGACTGCCATTCAAGCTATGGAGGCGATGAACCCCGCCAAGTATGACATCACACCCATATACATCAGCAAGGAGGGTCGCTGGTACACAGGCGCAGCACTGCGCCAGAGTAGCAACTACAAGGATATGGAGCGCCTCTACGCCTCGTGCGAGGAGGTTTACTTGCGCCCCATCTATGGCGATAACCACCTCTACAAGGTGCGTAAGCCTCTGTTTGGCAGCGATGTGGTTACTTCGCTCGATGTTATCCTGCCCGCACTGCACGGTACCAACTGCGAGGATGGCTCGTTTCAGGGTACAATCGAGATGACAGGTATCCCCTACGCGGGTTGCAATGTGCTGGCCTCGGCCAACGGTATGGATAAGATCACGATGAAGATGATTCTTGCAGCGAGCGGTATTCCTGTAATCGACTATGCGTGGTTCTCCGACAAGGAGTGGTTCGATAGCGAGCAGCAGACCATCGAGCGCATCGAGAAACAACTCGCCTACCCTGTGATCGTTAAGCCCGCCGACTCGGGCTCAAGTGTGGGTATCTCGGCTGTACACAACCGCGAGGAGCTGAAGGTGGCAGTAGAGAGTGCCATCACCTACTCGAAGCGTATCATTGTCGAGCATCTGGTTGAGCAACTCAAGGAGATCAACTGCTCGGTGCTGGGTAACTACTACGAGTGCGAGGCGTCGGTGTGCGAGGCTCCGATTCGCAGTGGCGAGATCCTAAGCTACGAGGACAAGTACCTCGGTGGTGGTGCAAAAGGCGGTGCCAAGGGTGGTGTAAAGGAGTCGCGAGGTATGCACTCTACAGTACGCGAGATTCCCGCCAATTTGCCCGACGAGCAGACTACCTTTATCCGCAGAACAGCTGTAGAGACCTTCAAAGCGCTTAATTGCGATGGCGTAGCACGCATCGACTTTATGATTGACGAGAAGGATAATAAGATATATGTGAACGAGATAAATACTATTCCAGGATCTTTATCGTTCTATTTATGGGAGGCCACAGGTATCTCATTCGGCCAGCTTACCGAGCGACTACTCGATATAGCCTTCGCCCGCAAGCGCGACTCTTCGTTCAAGACCACAAGTTATAAGGAGAATATATTCAACTACTCGGTAGGTGGCACGAAGGGTTCAAAAGGCGCAAAGCGATAGATGGCAGAGTGCAACAGAGTTATTAACCCATAAAAGCCCATTATTATGAAACGATTAATCCTTGCCATTGTCGTAGCTTTCACACTCTCATCGTGTGCTACAGGCTACTACTCCGCAACATATGTTAATGATGTTGTGGCATACCCCACCCACACAACGGGAATGGTCAACATATCGATTCAGCCATCGTGGGGCCCAGCGGGTTATAACTATGCAATGTACTATTACTTTCCCGAGTTTAACTTCTACTACGATGTCGATCGTGCCCTGTTCTACTACTTGAGTTCGGGTCGATGGGTGTCAGCCAAGGTATTGCCCAAGGGACGCCTCTTCCCCACCGATCTGCACCGATACTACAAGGTGGTAATCAACGAACGCAACCCGTGGAACTACAATCGCCAGCACAAGAGCAAGTATAAGCACTATAAGGGGATCTATACTCAGCGTAATCTGCGCGATGAGAGGCTGGGCAAGGATGCTCCGCGCCGAATACAGTCGCCACAACACTCTACCCCATCGCGAAACAACAACACTATGTACTCGCCCCATAATACTCCCCACAGAGGTCAGGGCGGCAATGCAGGTTATAACCCATCGGTAGGCAAGCCTCAGGGCAGTGGTTCTCGACCCAGCGGCACCACCCCACCGCGCAATAACTCATCGCAGGGCGGAATAAAACGAGGTGGAGGAAGCCCCTTGAATGGCAGTGTAAAACCGAGTGGTGGCAGCACTCCGCCAAGAGGAACTGCAAAGCCGAGTGGTAACGGAGGCTCAAAGGGTAGCACATCGAAGAGTAGTGTAAGTAAAAGTAGCTCTTCAAAGAGTAGTTCGTCTTCGAGTGGCCGTTCATCGAGCTCTCACGCTTCGGGATCTCGCTCAACAGGCTCGCGTGGACGATAGTGTAAATAACTTAACTTGAGAATATTATGAAAAAACTTTTAATTCTGTGCGCACTTATCTGCGTAACATCACCCGTATGGGCAGGTATTACGCCCAAATTCAAATTAGGTGTTAAGGGTGGTCTCGACTACCAGAGCAACTCTCTCACAAGCGCAAGCGACCTTAAGTTCGATGCCAGCACAGGTTGGTTTGCAGGTGTGCAGGGCGACCTATCGTGGGCTGGCTTCGGCATTCACCCCGAGATACTCTTTTCACACAACTCGTTTGATGTGGCAGGCAATCAGGGCAACATCAAACTCAACAAGTTAGATATTCCCGTGCTGTTGCAGTATCGATTCCTGGGTATCTTAGCTCTGCAGGCAGGCCCTACATTCTGTGTGATGACCAACACCGATGGCAAGTTGGCAGGCATTGATTGGGAGCTGGAGCGTCCCACAGTAGGCTACGCGGCAGGCGTCGAGGCTCGCATCTGGAAATTGGCTGTATCTGCTCGTTACAATGGCTCCTTCAAGCGTAGCGAGGTACTTGGCTTCACTACGGGTAAGAATAAGATTGATACATTCCAGCTGGGCGTAGGATTATATTTCTAACCGAAAGACTTTATAAACACAGAAAAGGCTGTCCGCAATGGGACAGCCTTTTCTATTATGCATAATGTATTACATTAGAAGTTGTACACCGCCATATATGCCAATGCTGCAAGTGCTGCACCAGTGAGCGGACCAAGGATAGGCACCCAGCTGTAACCCCAACCGCTTGAGCCCTTGCCCTTGATGGGCAGCAGAGCGTGAGCGATACGGGGACCGAGATCACGCGCAGGGTTCAAGGCATAACCTGTAGTACCACCGAGCGACATACCTACGGCTACGATCAACATCGCTGTGGGGAAACTTGCCAAGCCACCCATACCTACCTCGGGAGTATTCTCGGCATTGCCGATAGCCAAAATAACGAAGATCAAAAGCATCGTAGCCACCAACTCACAGAAGAAGTTGCGACCCTTGTTCTCGATGGCGGGAATGGTACAGAAGATACCAAGCTTGGTAGCAGGATCGTCGGTAATATCGAAGTGATCCTTATAATAGATATACACCAGCGTTGCACCGCAAAATGCACCGAGCATCTGTGCTACGATATATCCCGCGACATGAGCCCAGGGGAATGTGCCTGCTACGGCAAAACCAAGTGTTACGGCAGGACTAAGGTGTGCGCCAGAGTAAGGACCTGCGATCAGCACTCCGGTCATAACGGCAAGACCCCAAGCCAAAGTGATTACGATCAGGCCTGCGTTATTACCCTTTGTTCCCTTCAAGGAGTGGTTGGCAACGACTCCGTCACCCATCAGAATGAGCACCAGCGTACCGATGAACTCAAACAGACATTGTGTAAAAAAAGGTGTCTCCATAAGTTATAAATTTAGATTAGTTACTCTTCAATGTGCGACGAACTGCATCGTGCCACCCCTCGACAGCCTTCTCGATAGCCTCTCTATCGTCGGTAGGCTCAAACACACGCTCAGCCTGCCACTGCTCGCGAATCTCGTCAAGGCTTGACCAATAACCTACGGCCAGACCTGCCAGATATGCCGCGCCAAGAGCCGTAGTCTCGGTAACCTCGGGGCGTATTACGCGTGTAGCAAGAATATCCGACTGGAACTGCATCAACAGATTGTTGCGTGCTGCACCGCCATCGACCTTCAGCTCACACAACTCGATTCCTGCGTCGCGCTGCATAGCGTCAACAATATCGAGTGTCTGGTAGGCAATACCCTCCAACGCTGCACGCGCGATGTGTGCCGCCGTTGTACCTCGGCTGATGCCGCTTATGCTACCACGAGCATACTGGTCCCAATAGGGGGCTGCCAAACCAGTCAGCGCAGGTACGAAATATACTCCGCCAGTATCGGGTACTGACTCGGCCAGAGCCTCAACCTCGCTCGACGATGAGATAACACCCAGACCATCGCGCAACCACTGCACCACCGATCCGCCTACAAAGATACTACCCTCGAGGGCGTAGTTCACCTTGTCGCCGATCTTCCACGCAACGGTAGTAAGAAGGTTATTCTTCGAATCGATCGGCTTCTCGCCACTATTCATCAAAAGGAAACAGCCTGTGCCATAGGTATTCTTCACCGATCCTGGCTCGACACACATCTGACCAAAGAGCGCCGCCTGCTGATCGCCCGCAATACCTGCAATGGGGATATTATCGGCAAAGATAGTGGCATTAGTATGGCCATATACCTCGCTCGACGAGCACACCTTGGGCATCATCGAAAGCGGAATATCGAACAGACGAAGTAACTCCTCATCCCACTGCAGGGTGTGGATATTAAAGAGCATCGTACGCGATGCGTTACTTACATCGGTTACGTGTACCTCTCCCTTTGTTAGGCGCCAGATGAGCCAAGTATCAACCGTACCGAACATCAACTTACCCTGCTCGGCACGCTCGCGCGCACCCTCGACATTATCCAAAATCCACTTCACCTTCGTAGCGCTGAAGTAGGCATCGATGATAAGGCCCGTGCGCGAACGGATAAACTCGGTATGGCCCGCAGCCTTAAGGCTATCGCAATACTCCGATGTGCGACGATCCTGCCACACGATGGCATTATAGATGGGCTCCTCGGTCTCGCTATCCCACACGATGGTGGTCTCGCGCTGGTTGGTAATACCGATAGCTGCTACATCCGAGGGCATAATGCCCATCGAGGTGATAGCCTCGGTCATAACCGATGCCTGCGACGACCATATCTCCTGTGGGTCGTGCTCAACCCATCCTGAGCGGGGGAAGTGCTGTGTAAACTCGCGCTGAGCCATTGAACAGATATGACCTTTGTGGTCAAAGACAATCGCTCTTGAGCTACTTGTGCCCTGATCGAGCGAAAGAATGTATTTTTCCATAGTTTCGTATTTTAGGTTCCATCGAAAAGACGAATCACACACAGAAAATATTATCTTCCCGACTACATTTTCTACAAATTTAAAGATTTTCTCGCTAAAAAGCAATAGAAAAAAGACTGCCAATAAAATTGACAGTCCGCTATATTTATAATAAGAGGGGTTTCTACTCTTTTACTATGGAAGGACTCTTCCTGGATATGCCTCCAACGCCTTACCGAGGATAAAGAGCGCACGGCGCAGATCCTCCTTCTTGAGAACGTAGGCAATACGCACCTCGTTGCGGCCCTTGGTAGGATCCATATAGAATCCCGAGGCGGGAGCCATCATAACAGTCTCGCCCTCGTACTCAAACTCCGAGAGACACCACGCGCAGAACTTATCGCTATCGTCGATAGGCAGGCGAGCAACGGTATAGAATGCACCCATAGGGATGGGCGAATAGACTCCTGGAATCTTGTTAAGGCCATCGATAAGGCAATTACGACGCTCGATATACTCCTCGTATGTTCGAATCATATATTTGCGAGGCACATCGAGTGAGGCCTCTGCTACAATCTGACCGATGAGCGGGGGACTCAAGCGCGCTTGACAGAACTTCATTACAGCCTTACGCAGTTCACGATTCTTGGTAATCAAGGCTCCGATGCGGACACCGCACTCCGAGTAACGCTTCGACACCGAGTCGATAAGCACTACATTCTGCTCGATACCCTCGAGGTGGCAAGCCGAGATATAGGGTGAGCCTGTATATATAAACTCACGATAGACCTCGTCGGAGAAGAGGAAAAGATCGTACTTCTTAACCAAATCGCGGATGCGATTCATCTCCTTGCGGGTATAGAGATAACCCGTAGGATTGTTGGGGTTACAAATCAAGATACCGCGTGTGCGCTCGTTGATAAGCTCCTCGAACTGCTCCACCTTGGGCAAGGAGAAGCCCTCCTCAATAGAGGTTGAGACGGTACGGATAACCGCTCCAGCCGAGATAGCGAAGGCCATATAGTTGGCATAGGCGGGCTCGGGCACAATAATCTCGTCGCCAGGGTTAAGGCACGACATAAAGGCAAAGAGCACAGCCTCGGAGCCACCCGTGGTGATGATAATATCGTCGGGCGAGAGTTTGATCTGGTACTGGTCGTAGTAACCCACCAACTTCTCGCGCAGCGACAAGAAACCGTCGCTGGGGCTATACTCCAGCAACTTGCGATCGATACTCTTCAGCGCATCCAATCCCTCTTGGGGAGTGGGCAGGTCGGGCTGACCAATATTGAGGTGATATACCTTCACGCCGCGGCGCTTAGCGGCGTCGGCCAAAGGCACTAACTTTCTGATTGGCGATGCCGGCATACGGACCGCACGTTCTGAAATATTTGGCATAATAAAGTTATCTTATCCAATAATCTATTGTCAATCAAGCAACTCCTGCAACTTAAGCTGAATACTCGAACGACGAATAGTATGATTCTTTACAAAATTCTGCAAGCCACTATACAATGAGGGATAGGACTTTCACATTTTGAATTAAACCTCTACACCCTCCTCATCCGACTTTGATGGTAGATCCTTAACCCAACCACGGATACGATCTGAACCTGTAATATCGGCCAATGTAGGGATAAGCAATACGCCTCCCATTGCGGCTACAGCTCCAAGGAATGTAAAAGCCAAAAGGATTGTTACTCGCTGAGGCTTACTCTTCTTATAAGGCACCGTAACAGGCTTAATAACAGTCAAAACGGGAGTGGTCTCCTTAACGCTGATCTTAGCCTGCTCAACCTGCTGTGCAAGCGAAGCATAAACGCTCTGTGCAAGAGTATATTCAGCATCCAGGCGCTCCAACTCAGTACGAGCTGCATAACGCGAAGTATTCATATTGGCATCACGGAGCTTCGCACGACGCGACTGCACATCCTCAAACGAACGCTTAGCCTCGTCAAAACGCTCCTGCACGAAATCTAAGTTCGACTGCACCTTCTCAATCTTAAACTCGGTGATATAGCGCTCAAGCAAAGTGAATGTAGCCTGCGCCATCTGCGCGGAGGCTACTGCCTCTGGCATATTGGCGGTAATAGTGATGTAACCCTTTTTCTCATCAAGGGTAATACCAATAACTTTGGAAAGTACCTGCATAGCCTCATACTCATCCTTTGAGATGGTCTCAATAGACTTCTCGCTACCACCTACACCACTATAATCTGGCTCGGGTTGCTCACCTCGAATAGCTTCCAAAATAACAAAAGGCAGACCGATAGTGTACTTCTGAATGTAAGAAATCACACTTGGCTTATTATACTCCTCGCTGGTATAGTAGTCGAAAAACGATACGGGATGATCAATATCGCTAAAATCGAGCTTAGTCTGCATCAACTCCTTACGAAAGGTTGTGCTACCCATAATGTTCTCGTATACATTAGGAGATAGAGTCTCCGCATTCTGCATCTGGTTAAGGTTGATACCCGCCAATGCTGCCAACGAACTCATACCCGACGAAGCCGACGACCTTGATGTTTGAGGTACAATATCGCACGATGCAGTATATACCTTAGCACTAAAGAGAGCTACCAACACTCCGAGTACAACAAAAACCGAAGTTACCTTCACTATCAACCAGCGATTGGCCCACATTTTTTGAATCAACTCCACAATGTCAATCTCCTGCTCCTCGGGGAGATTATTATATTGATTTTGCATCTGCTCCATAACCACAAACTTTATTTAGTAGCAAGATTAATAGCTGAGATCACCACAGCACCCATCGAAGCTGTTGATGATAACATCTGAACAACCTGAGCCCAGTTAACAGGCTCCTTAGCCATCTTGCTCGGTATAATCACAATACAACCAGGTCGAACCTTAGCCGATAGGCCAGAATCAACCATACCATTCATATATATCACGAATGCACGGCTCTTACGGGCGCGATTATCAAAACCACCTGCCATCTTAACATATTGACGCAGACTCTTACCCTCTGAGTATGTTACTGAATTAGGATAGAGCACAGCACCCATCACACGCACAGTACCATTGTACTCGGGGATCATAATAACATCGCCGTTGCGCAACACTATATCAGCGTTAGAGCCCGGTTTAGCCAATGCGCTGGCGAGGTCGATACCTACAGTATAGGTATTCGATACTTCGATGCCCGCCATCGACAATGAATCTCTCTCGCTACCAGCCTGCTTACTTATCATATCTGTCAAGGCCTCATTCTGCATACTCTCCTCCTCGGTCATTTGACGCAACAAGTACGCTCCCTCGATAAAGGCTCCTGGATTCGTTCCACCTGCCGCGGCAATAACCTCAGAAAGGCGCATATTACGACGAGCGAGCGGGTAATCACCCTCAAAAGCCACCTCACCTCGCACATTCACACTACTCTGCGTGATGTAGATAGGCGAGCGACGAACATAGACCTGATCGTAGGGCTGCAACTCGAAGTTAGAGCCATCGACAACCAATCCATCGTTAATATCCACCGTAAATGTCTCAAACAACACATCGCTAATCTGCATACTCTTAGAGTCCTTCAGGCGGCGTGTTACGGTAATATTTGCCGTAGAAGCCGACTCGCGAAGGCCACCCGCAGAGACGATCAGATCCTCGATGGTCATCTTCTCGGCAAAGGGGTATGTATCGGGACGAGCCACTGCACCCAAAATAGTAACAGAGTAATCCTCCTGCATATCCGATACCGATGTAATGAAGAGCAAATCATTAGCACGCAACTCAATATCAGCTACTCGACCTGCCATCAAGCCGGCCAAATCAATAGCCTTTGCCTCCATAGTCCAGTCTGACTTCTCGCGGTAGAGCACGGCACGCGCCATAAAAGCATCGTCGCGTAAGCCATCGGCACGAGCGATAAGCTGCTTTACGGTCTTCATATTGTTGTCCAAAGCGTAATATCCCTCACGAAAGACAGCACCCAACACCTCAACACGGTTCTCGTGGCGATCGATGTTTCCTGCAACTGCGATCACATCACCATCCTCGAGCTGGAATGAGTCGAAATCCTTTCCATCGATGGTAAATGACTTATACTGTCCACCCTTATTGCGAGTTACGCTAACCATATTACGATTTGCCTCATTTGTGAAATCGCCAGCATAAGCAATCACATCGGCAATCGACTCACCCGAACGCAACTCATAGAACATAGGACGCTTAACCTCTCCCGTGATCTCTACAAGATTGCTATAAGCCGATACGATAACAAGGTCGCCATCACGCAAAGCAATATCGCTGTCGCTCTTGCCATTAAGGATGTAGTCATATACATCAACCTCTGAGAGTAATTTACCCGAACGATAAACCTTGATATTACGCAGCGTACCAATCTCGCTCACGCCACCAGCAACATAAATAGCGTGGAAGAGTGTCGCAAGTGAAGGCAGAGTGTATGTGCCAGCTACGCCGACCTCACCCATCACATTTACCTGAATACTACGAATACCGCTCAGCGAAAGCTTCATATGCACCGAACCATCGTACAAACCCTCGTAGATAGCAGCCAAAGAGTTACGCAGACGAGTTGTAGCCTCGCCCATAGTAAGACCCGCAACAGTAACAGGACCCACATTGGGAAGGAATACTCGTCCCTCGGGGGTTACGATGGTCTGATGAGTCATTTGCGAGTTACCCCACACATCCACAATCACCTCATCGCCAGCACCCAGCACATAGTTATCAGGAGTTGCAATGTTCAGGTTAGGCTCGAAGGTCATCTGGCTATTGCGGAACATATCCTGACCAAAGATGTGGGTTGTTTTGGCAGGCTCATCAGCCAACATCTCACGCATCTCGGGCATCAATCGCAACAAAGAGTCGCGCTGATACTGCTCTCGCGACACATCGTTACGACCTCTACGCGGATCAAAATCACGAGACTCACGAGTTAAAATCTTATAACGGGGGTCATTTGTATTGAAACGAAATACTCCATCCGCACCCAGAGTATACTGGATACCAGGAACATAACGGCCATTAATGCTATATCCATTCTGCCACTCACCCTGCTCTGTGGCTGGGTTATTTGTCTGCTGAGCAGCAGTAGCAGTCTGAGCACTGCTTTGACGCGTGCGACGCACATCAGTTGTATTCTGATCTCGCACTGCATTTATCTGCGACTGCGAAAGCGTTCCATTACGATACGCCTCCAACAACTCCGCCTGCGACTGCGCCGAAGCAACACCCACAAAGGCTACAAGCGAAAAGATAAGAGTTAAAAATTTTTTCATTTTTTTTGTATTTAGCTAAATTTTATTCCTAACGGCATAAGTGCCGAACCTTAAGCATTTTCCACCCAGATTCGGCATCGATCGCATAAAAAACGACCTGCAAGCATATAAATTACGCAAATGTAGCAAAAAAAAGCCTATCAACCAAAACCAATTGTGTATTGATGGCTCATTTACCCATTTTTTCGTTTTACCGAGCCTTTAGCCTGAGCACCAGGGCTCTTAGTGCGCTTTGATTTTGGTTTCTTACGCACCGACCAGCCAAAATGGCCTATCACCTCGCCCAACTGAAAATACTCGCCGTGAGAATAGACGATTGGCTCGGCGCGCTCCAACTCCAGGCGGCCACTCTCGGCGTTGATATACTTCTCATCAACCAACACATTTACCACATCGGCCAAAAACATATCGTGTGAACCAAGCGGGATAATCTGCTTAACCCTACACTCGATGGCTATGGGCGACTCCCCCACTATGGGAGCCTTCACCACGGCGGCAGGCTCGAGCGTGAGGCCCATCTCCGCGAACTTATCGTAGTCCCTACCTGAACGCACTCCACACCAGTCGGTTGCTCGAGCAAGCTGAGCAGTAGTAAGGTTAATCACAAACTCCCCCGTGCGTTTGATTATATCATACGAATGACGCTCGGGACGCACCGAGATATAACACATCGGAGGGTTAGTGCAGACCGTACCCGTCCACGCCACAGTGAAGAGATTATGCTCGCCATCGACCTCGCCGCAACTCACCAACACTGCTGGCACGGGATATATCATTGTTCCAGGTTTCCAACTCTGTTTCATAATATTGGGCTATTTACGCTTCAAAGATAGCGTTTATTTATCGAACAACAAAACGGGGTTGTGAGCACACTCACAACCCCGACCCAAATACTTTGTCTTATTTTGCTTAACCTAACCTTATCTTGCGTTATACGACACCCTGTGCCATCATAGCCTCGGCAACAGTCATAAAGCCTGCGATGTTAGCACCCTTAACATAGTTTACATAACCATCGGGCTCGGTACCATACTCCACACACACGGCGTGAATCTTCTTCATAATCTCCTGCAACTTAGCATCAACCTCGTCGCCGCTCCACTTAAGTCGCATCGAGTTCTGAGTCATCTCAAGACCCGATGTTGCTACACCACCAGCATTTGATGCCTTACCAGGCGAGTAGAGAATCTTAGCCTTCTGGAATACCTCGATAGCCTCGGGAGTAGAGGGCATATTCGCACCCTCGACAACGCACATACAACCGTTAGCTACCAACGCTGCAGCCTGCTCGCCATTGAGCTCGTTCTGCGTAGCGCAAGGCATAGCAATGTCGCACTTCACACCCCAAGGACGCTGGCCCTCGAAGTACTGAGCCGAAGGATACTTGTTAACATACTCGCGGATGCGACCACGCAACATATTCTTAAGCTCGAAGATATACTGCAACTTATCTTCGTCGATACCATCGGGATCGTAGATAAAGCCGTTAGAGTCAGACATTGTAACCACCTTCGCGCCAAGCGAGAGTGCCTTCTCGGCAGCATACTGTGCCACATTACCCGAACCAGAGATAGCAACCACCTTACCAGCGTATGAATCGCCCTTAGTAGCAAGCATAGCCTGACCGAAGTAGCAAGCACCATAGCCAGTTGCTTCGGGACGCTTGATAGAGCCACCGAAGGTGATACCCTTACCGGTGAATGTACCGGTAAACTCATTCTGCAGACGCTTGTACTGACCGAACATATAGCCAACCTCGCGACCACCTACACCAATATCACCCGCAGGCACATCGGTGTCGGGACCAATGTGGCGATACAACTCTGTAACGAAGCTCTGACAGAAGCGCATAATCTCCATATCAGACTTACCCTTGGGGTTGAAGTCAGAGCCACCCTTACCGCCACCCATAGGCAGAGTAGTAAGGCTGTTCTTGAAGGTCTGCTCGAAGGCAAGGAACTTCAAAATGCTAAGGTTTACGCTCGCGTGGAAACGGGTACCTCCCTTGTAAGGACCGATAGCGCTATTCATCTGCACGCGGTAACCCTTGTTTATCATAATCTCACCATTGTCGGCCACCCAAGGAACACGGAACAGAATAACTCGTTCGGGCTCGGCGATGCGCTCCAAAACTTTCATCTTAATGAGCTGAGGGTTCTCCAGCAAATAGGGTGCTACACTCTCAACAACCTCACGAACGGCCTGATGAAACTCGGGCTCATTGGGGTTTTTTGCCACGATGTCGGCCATAAATTGCTCGACATACTCTTTAACTGACGTGTTCATATTATTAAGGTTTATTAATTAATTCTGTCGCAAATTTACTAAAAAATATTAATAACACAACTGTTTTACCCATAAAAATCTCACATTTTTGCATATATATACCATATTTCACCCAACTTTGCATATCAAATTCGCATAATTATTTTATTGCAATTTGTAGCACTTCGGTGTATAATATATGTATTTTTCGGATAAAAAGCGTATATTTGTATATATTTATCGCAAATAAACCTAATATACTTAACATTTATAATTATGAACAAGTACATCTTATTTATTGCTCTTTTTATGATGCTCGTCCCAATCTCAACTGCCCAAGCACAGCAGATAGCTTACACGGTAGATAAAATTTGGGATAATGGTCAGCACAACGCATTTACCTCTATCGAGAAGTTTAAGGGTGAATATTATGTAACCTTCCGCGAGGGCGAGAGCCACATCTTCGACAAAAATGGAAATGCCGAGGGTAAGATTCGCATTCTGCACTCGAAAGATGGCGTTAAGTGGGAGGCTCTGCCTGCCATTGGCAAGGAGGGCTACGACCTGCGCGACCCGAAGTTTTCAATTACGCCCGACGGCCGACTGATGGTCATCATCGGTGGCTCTATATATAGAAATAAGGAGTTGGTGGGCAGTCAGCCACACGTTATGTTCAGTAGCGACGGCCGCACCTTCACCGAACCTCAACCCGTGAATGTAGATCCTCGCTACCGCACCGAGCGCGACTGGCTGTGGCGCGTAACATGGCACAACAGCGTAGGCTACTCGGTAAGCTACGGCCGCACCGAGCAGGGGCAGACTCCTCTATATCTGTATTCTACAACCGACGGCATCAATTACAAGCATATTCAGTCTTTCAAGCTGGATAACTTCCCCAACGAGGCTACAATTCGTTTCCTGCAAGATGGTCGTATGGCTATTATGGTACGCCGCGAGCAGGGCGACAGAGAGTGTATGTGGGGTGTTAGCAACGCTCCCTACACCGAGTGGGAGTGGAAGAAGATGGGTACATTCCTCGGCGGTCCCGACTTTATCGTTCTCGACGACGAGCATATCGTGGCAGGTGGCCGTACATTCCTTACCTCCGCACCCAAGACCTCGCTTCTGCTGGGCAATAAGGATGGTCGATTCGAGCAGGTAGTGGTACTCCCCTCTGGAGGCGACACAAGTTATCCAGGATTTATCGTAGTGGGCAACGAGTTGTGGGTATCGTATTACTCGATGCACAACTCAAAGAACGCCTCAATCCATCTGGCAAAGATTCCGTTGTCGGTGTTTGGGAAGTAATCTCACTTAACATACAACAGAAAAGGCTGTCCTGTGCGGGACAGCCTTCTTCTATTCTTTCTATTCTCATCAAAGTACCACCTTCAAAGTCGTATAACAAGAGGGTTTTCAAGGCCTGCGAAGCTCGAGAAACCGCAGTTTACTGAGGCGTAAATGAGGATTTCGAGAGCGAGTTTAACGCAGAAAACACCTTGTTAGACGGCTTTACTGTACTTTTACAGTGTGCTTGTGGAGCAACTTACCCGTTGCATCCAACACCTCCATTACGATCTGCTCCTTATCGGCACGCACCTTCACTCGGTCGTTGTTTGAGTTAACAAGGATGGGGAAATCGTTATCAGCCTCGCCCTTCTCCAGATAACTATAACGGTGGTTATGACCGCTGAGCATTACATCAACGCCCGCCTCGTTAAGCAAGGGCAGCAACAAACGCTTTAGCTCGTTATTACCATACCAACCTATCCCTTTGGCAAAGGGTATATGCAGAAGAACAATCTTCACGGGGGCAGAACGGAACTCCTCGCTCTGAATGGTCTGCTTAAGCCACGCAGCCATCGACTCGCGATAGGCATCGTATGCAGCAGTGCCACCATACTCGATATCGCTATCGGGCTTATCCTCGCCACTATCGAGCACAATAAAAGCTGCAGGTCCCTCGCGGAACATAAAGTAAGGCGTGTTGGTCGATGATGGGAAAAGATTGAGATACTCGCTAAAACCAGGACCACGGGTTTCGTGGTTACCGCGTACATACACCAACGGAATGTCGGTTGCGAAGGTCTCAGTTGCGCGTGTCATAAAACCCTTCTCAATATCCTCGGTAGAGCCCATAAAGCTCACCATATCGCCATTGAAAACTACAAAGTCGGGATTCTCCTGACGCACATCCTTCGTAAGAGCCAACATCATCGAGTCGCGACCGTGAATATCATTAATCATCGTAAATGTACAATCGGCCTTCGAGTAGTCCATCGTGCGAATAGCATATGGCTCACGCGAATAGACATTGCTGGCGCTGATATATCCGCTGGGGATAGGGTTATGACCGCTATCGTCAACACCCTGCTGATAGATGCGGTAGCGATAGGTTGTACCAGGCTTAAGACCTGTGATACGAACGTGATGAACATTCGATACTACGTGGCGACCCATAAAGTCCTCGTCGAAGCGCTGACGCTCCTCGGCATAGAACGAGGTGCCATCGTCGGGTGCAATCTCCACCCAACCCATACAACGCACCGTAGAGGTCCACACCACGGTCATCTCGGTATCGGTAACACCTACAACCCAAGGGCCACATTTTGTGTCGGCCTTGGGAGGATCGGCAGCAAAGGCCACCGCCGTAGCCACGAGGGCCACAATACTCAAAAACAGTCTCTTCATATCATTGGTTGTTAGTTTATTCTACAACTTCTACCTGAGCAGGAGAGCTCAGCTCCACACCTCCATCCAGCCATCCTTCGGGCAACATCGAGCTATATGAGCCAGCACCAAGAGCCACAAAAACAATCAAGGCCAACACAGCGAGTGTAACGATCACTCCAATAAACTTCTTTATCATTCTTACTTCTTAATTTTAATTACCATCTCGGGGAGCGTCTTGCTCACTATCTCACCCTCGGGCTCAGGCTCGGGCATAGGCATCTGCTCCAGAATCTCCACCGAGCGCTTCAGCACCTCGTCGATAGGATAGATGTTGTAGTAGAATCCATCATCCTCCAACGCTGTATGACGACCTATGTAGGCTCTGAGCTGTGCCTCCATCACGTGGCGCGAACGGTTTATTTCGCTCTGCACGGGCTTCACGCCGTGAGCCGTAGCATAGTTCACAAAGTCGCTGAAGAGGGTCTTGTCGGCATCAAGCAGAGCCGTAAGGTCGGCAAGGCTCTGCACCTCGTTGATAGCCTTACGATGACGGTCAGCATACTCCATAGTGTAACGATAGAGGATATTGCGACCCGTAACCTCAGCGTAGTAGCGCGTCATATCGGTCGTGTCGAGCGGGATAAAGACATCGGGCATAATACCGCCACCGCCATAAACAACCTTACCTTTCGGGGTTGTGAACTTCAGCGAATCGGCAAAATGGATGCTGTCGGCCGAGAAGAACTCGTTGTTATTGTAACGGCGCACGATGTCCATATCATAGTCGTAGTCGTTGCCATTGGTATAAGGCTTCTGGATAGAGCGACCTGTGGGAGTAAAATAGCGCGCTACGGTAAGACGCAAGGCTGAGCCATCGGGATAGGGAATCTGGCTCTGCACCAAACCCTTACCAAACGAACGGCGACCTACGATTGTACCTCTATCGTTATCCTGCACGGCACCTGCCAAAATCTCCGACGACGAAGCACTACCCTCGTCGATAAGCACTACCAGAGCTAAATCCGTAGCCGAACCTGTGCCATCGCTAAACTCCTTCATCTGTTCGCGATTGCGATCCTCGGTATAGACTATAAGCTTGCCCGATGGCAGGAACTCGTTGGCAATCATTATGGCCTGATCAAGGAAGCCGCCTGCATTATCGCGCAAATCGAATATGAGTCGTTTCATTCCCTCGGCACGCAACTTAGCCAACGCCCTCAACAGCTCGATATGCGAGGTACGAGCAAACTGCGAAAGGCGTATAAAACCAATCTCGGGCGTAAGCATAAACGCAGCCTCGATACTCTCGATGGGAATAGCGTCGCGTACAACCATCACATCAACCAAGTCGGATATACCCTGACGCTGGAGCGAGAGCTTAACCTCCGACCCTCGCTTGCCACGCAGGCGTTTGACCACATCGTTCTGAGGCATCTTCACGCCAGCGACCAGCGTATCGTTGATCTCGATAATTCTATCGCCTGCCATAATACCTGCTTTAGCACTCGGGCCATTAGCAATAACATTGAGCACCACGATGGTATCCGATGCCATATTAAACGAGATGCCTACTCCATCGAACTCGCCCTCCAAAGGCTCATTGAGCTCTTGCATCTCGCGAGCGGGCACATACACAGAGTGGGGATCGAGTTCTTTCATCATAAGCGGAATAACCAACTCGGCAAGTGAATCCATCGAGATAGAGTCAACAAAGCGATGCTCGATGAGCATACTTGTCTGCATAATCTTGTTGGTCATATTCATTCCACTGCGATTGATGATCGAGCGCAGTTGTGTCTCGGCCTTGTTACGCCCCACGAACTGTCCCAGCAGGATACCCAACACCACACCTACGGCCAGCAGGATTGGAAATATGATAGTGTGTTTAGAATTTTTATACATACTCTCTTTTCGTCAAACATCTTATAGCCCGATCAGCAATCAACATACCAATCGAGGCTACGGCGCATCCATTACTTGTTCTTGAATGTATATGTCAAGCCCAACGAGATGAACGACTTGATCATCATCTCGCTGCTCAACGCCTTATCGTAGTACAAGTCAATCATAATCTGCGTCTGGAAATAGTTCGATGCTTTAATGGTGATGGTATTACGCCAATCAACGGTGGGGTGCAACATCTCGTGGTGCTCCACCGCCTGAGGCTCCAAACCAGCGGGACTACCATCGCTCTCCCACTTCTCGTAGGCATCAAGATAATCCTCATAGTCGCGAATCTTCGACAGCGTGCTCACATTGGTAATCCAACCATAGTAGCAGTAGAGGTTACCGTTATAACCAAGCCAGTTATTCTTACCCCAGTTGCGAGCAAACTCCAACTTCACTGAAGAACCTCCCGTAAAGAAGAGTTTCTTGTCGATATCAATACCAAACCAACTTGTTGCGCCACGGCCGCGGAAGTTAGCCTCGACCTGCGCATTTTTGGCGATGATGGCATTACCTGAGAGGGGGAACAGTGAGATCTTGATCGGGAATTTACTACTCGGGCTTGAATAATCCATACCCACTGAGAAGTCCAAATAACCAGGAGCCATAAAACCTGACTTCAGGTGCTCGTCCTTCTGCTCGGTAGCACTGGTATAAGAGTTAGAGAACTGGCTACGGAACTTAGCAAGAGCCGTGTATGACCAATTCTTATTGGCTGCCAACTTGGGCTGAACCTGCGCCCAGAACTCATCGATATTCTTAAACCAGATACCCTCCGAATCGCTATTCTCGGTCTTATAGTTCTGACGAGTGTAGCCATAACGAGCATTCACCTGCGTGTTGTTAGAGAAACGAGCGTTGGTGTAGGTGTGCTTCATACCGAATGTACCCAATATCGACATCGTATTACTACCACCCTTCGACGACTCTAACCACGCATTGTTATACGAGGTCATCGAGCCCTGCAACGAGAGCGACAGCTCGATATAGTTACGCTCCTTGCGCAGACGCTGACGCTCCAATTTTGCCTGCGCCTCGCTACTAAACTCGGTTGCAATATCCATATTCTGCAGAGGGTTCTGCAGTGTAACATTTCCTGTACTTTTGGTCTTAGTCTGATCCTCAACAGTAAATTGTGCGTAAAGATTGCTCACCGACAGCGTAGCGATGAGTGTAAGTATTGTAAATAGTCGTTTCATATATCTGTATTTTTTGATTTCGTAATAAATATTTATGCAAAGTTAAAAAATTTCGCAAAAATAGTTACATTTGTGTAGCACTAATTAATCAACATTTTTGCAATATGAAATTTTTTGGCGCACACGTCAGTGCTTCGGGCGGAGTGGACAACGCCCCACACAACGCCGCAGCGATAGGAGCTACGGCATTTGCACTCTTCACCAAGAATCAGCGTCAGTGGGCTGCACCAGCCCTGACAACGGCGCAGATAGATGCTTTCCGTACTGCCTGCGAGCAGTATGGCTATACTCCTGCACAGATTTTGCCACACGATAGCTACCTCATCAACCTCGGCCATCCCGAGGCCGAAGGGTTGGAGAAGTCGCGCGCCTCGTTCATACAAGAGATGCAGCGTTGTCAAATGTTGGGACTCGACCGACTTAACTTCCATCCCGGCAGCCACCTGAAGAAGATTTCCGAAGAGGAGAGCCTTAAACTGGTTGCCGAGTCAATTAATATAGCCCTCGACAAGACAGAAGGTGTTACGGCCGTAATCGAGAACACAGCCGGTCAGGGCTCAAATCTGGGTTATGCTTTCTGGCACCTGGCATATATCATCGACCGCGTGGAGGATAAGTCGCGCGTGGGCGTATGTCTTGACACCTGCCACTCGTTTGCCGCAGGCTACGATCTCTCGACCGAGGAAGGTTGCGAGCGCGTCTTTGCCGAGTTCGAGCGCGAGGTGGGATTCAAATATCTGCGCGGTATGCACCTCAACGATGCGATGAAGGTGTTGGGTAGCCGTGTCGATCGCCACTCGCCTATGGGTGAGGGTTATTTGGGTATAACGCCGTTCCGTTATATCGCTCGCGATGCTCGTTTCGACGGCATTCCACTTATTCTCGAAACGCCCGACGAGAGCCGTTGGGCCGAGGAGATAGCAATGCTGAAGAGTTTTGCTGAGGAGTAAAAGTTAGGGTTGCCAACGCTGGCAACCCTTTTTTATAATCTATCAAGACAACTACGGATTATACTTACACTATCGCGTATCTCATCGTCCGAGATAATGAGCGGCGGTGAGATGCGGAATGCCGTATCGCAGAAGAGGAACCAGTCGCTCAAGATACCCTCTTCGATGAAGTGATCCATAATTTTGTAGAGCTTCTCGCTCTCGCCCAATTCAACGGCGAGGAGCAGACCTGCACGACGAATCTCCTTCACGGCAGGATGATCCTTAAGCAGTTTCTCGTACAAGGCACCCTTGCGCTCGACATCCTCCACAATTTTGTTCTCTTGCAAATATTTCATTGCCGCCAGACCTGCTGCACAACACACTGGATGGCCTCCAAATGTGGTGATGTGTCCCAACACAGGATCGTGTGTCAGCGTGGACATTATCTCTTGGCTCGACACAAACGCTCCGAGCGGCATACCGCCACCAAGGGCCTTGGCCAAGCATACTATATCGGGCGTAACGCCATATTTCTTCATAGCGAACATATCGCCCGAGCGCCCCATACCGACCTGTATCTCGTCGAAGATAAGCAGTGCCCCCACCTCCGTACAACGCTTGCGCAGAGCCTGCAGATAACCATCTTTGGGAGGTCTTACGCCAGCCTCACCCTGAATGGGCTCGCACAATACGCAGGCCGTACGCTCGGTAATGAGCATCAAATCCTCCTCACGGTTAAAGCGAATAGCCTTCGTATCGGGCAACAGCGGGCGGAATGCATTCTTCCACTCCTCGCCCTCGGGTGCCCCCATCATACTCATCGCTCCGTGCGTGGAGCCGTGATAGGCACGACGCATCGAGATCATCTCCGAGCGGGCGGTATATCGTTTTGCAAGTTTCAACGCACCCTCCACAGCCTCGGCTCCCGAATTAAGAAAATAGACCGAGTCCAGAGGCTCGGGCAGGGTCTCGGCCAGCAGACGAGCAAACTCCACCTGCGGGCGCTCGACCATCTCGCCATAAACCATAATATGCATATAGTCAGCCGCCTGACGCTGTACTGCCTCCACAACGGCACGATTACCGTGGCCCACATTGCTCACCGACACACCCGAGATAAGGTCGTAATATGGCTTTCCCTCGGGAGTATAAAAGAATACACCCTCGGCACGCGCCACCTCGATAAGTTGCGGTGCGGGCGATGTTTGCGCCACGTGGCGCAGGAACTGTTTTCTTAATATCTCGCTCATAGCCACACTACAATGGGAATTGACGCTGGAGAATACGCTCCGCATCTTTAACCGACAACATCACCCAGCGAAATAACATCTTGCGCGTATCGTCATCCTTAAGTTGCCAATCGATCGACGGCGTAAGGCGCATACGCTGTGAGAGCATATAGATGAGAATCGCGGCCGAAGCCGACACATTAAGACTCTCTACCATACCACACATCGGGATACGCAGATACTCGTCGGCGGCCTCGATAATTTCGTCCGACACGCCTGCGTGCTCAGTGCCAAATACCAAACAGAAGGGGCCCTTAGCCACATCGAAAGTCTCGGGCGTACAGCTCTCACGGTGGGGCGTGGTGGCAACCAAACGGTAGCCTGCTCCCTTCAAGGTAGCGATAGCCTCGGCCGTAGAGTCGTGGCGCGTAATATCAACCCACTTATCAGTTCCACGAACAATATTTACATTGGGGTTAAACTTACAGTAGGTCTCCACCGTGTGCAGATCCTGCAAGCCAAAAGCCTCGCAGTGGCGCATCAAAGCCGATGCATTCTGCGGGTGGAAGGTATTTTCTGTTAAGATAGTCATATAGCGCGTGCGCGATAAGAGCGTGCGACGCAACACCTCGCGGCGCTCATCGGTAAGGAATGACTCCATATATGCCGTACGCTCGTCGTACCACTCGGCGCTATGAGGCTCGGCAATTAGTTTATTTACGATATTTGTCATCTTCATCCATTATTTTCAGGTAACTCTCATAGCGCGGATAGGCAATCTCGCCCCTCTGCACTGCCTCCACAACGGCACAATGCGGCTCGTGCGTATGAGAACAATTATAGAATCGGCACTCAGGCAGGTAGCGCATCATCTCTGGAAAGTAGTGCGCCAGCTCGGCATCCTCGATGTCGATCAAACCAAAGCCCTTAATGCCAGGAGTATCAATTATATATCCACCATCCGACAGGGGATAAACGGTTGAGAATGTGGTGGTGTGCTTGCCCTTATGATGGCTCTGCGAGATTTCGCCCGTACGAATATCCAGGCCAGGCTCCACAGCCGCTACAAGTGTAGATTTTCCCACGCCCGAATTTCCCGACAGCAGAGTTGTCTTGCCACGCAACAGCTCGCGCACCTCATCAACGCCCTCGCCCTCGGTGGCTGACACCTCGACAATGCGATAACCAGCACTCTCATATATTGCGTGGAACTGCTCCACGGCCTCGGGGCGTGTACGAGCCAAATCCATCTTAGCCAACAGAATAACTACGGGCACCTTATAGGCCTCGCAGGTAACCAGAAAGCGGTCAATAAACTCGGTTGCTGTCTCGGGCGAGAAGAGCGTTGTAACCAGCAGTGCCTGATCGACATTGGCGGCTATGATATGCGACTCCTTTGATAGGTTTGATGCACGACGAATGATATAGTTGCGGCGCGGCTCGATGGCCGAGATTACATATCCACCCTGCTCGTCAGCCTCGACACTTACCACATCGCCCACAACCACAGGATTAGTCGAGCGCACACCCTTAAGGCGCAACTTACCGCGTATGCGACACTGCAGGCGCTCACCCTCGTGTAGCACCTCATACCAACTGCCCGTAGAACGGACTACCATACCTTTTATGCTCTCTGTAGCCATAATCTTAATTCAATAATTTATCGGCCAACTCCTCGAAATAGGGAGTTAGTTTGGTAGTAATCCCCTTCACAGGATGAAACCAGCGTGACTCCTCGATAGTGGACTTCGACACCCACTCATTACTCTTATCAACCGACTCAAGCCACGAGAACAATACACTCACGATGAGCATTACCTTAGCCACCGAAAAGAGAATTCCGAGCAACATATCAGCCATACCTAACCCAGCAAAGCGGAAGACCGCTCGTAGCATATATGCTGCGATGGAGATAAGCAACAGAGCTCCTATGAAGATTACGATAAAACCTCCCACGCCCGCGACACCCACCTCGATACCTACCAATCGTTCGAGTTCGTGAGCATACTGAGTGGCGAAGTAGAGCGCCGCAACAACAGCTACAAGCGAGAGCATCTGCAACAAGAAGCCGCGTCGCCAACCATTAAACAGAGCCCACGCCAGGGCCAGATATACTATGATGTCGAATATATTCATTAAGCAAATTGGGTCGTTTTGTACTTTTTATCCTCCCATAAAAGGGAAATTTTGCACGAAGTTAGCATATTTTTTTGAGAATTGCTATATTTGCAGAGAGTAAAATCGGAATACACGGGTGGCCACACGCCTGGCCACCATCTAACGAAAACAATCTGGCACCGAAAACAAACTAAATTTTCTTTCTATGAAGCGCTATTTGATTACATTTATATTTGCCATTGTCGCCTTTGCCACTCAGGCTCGTGAAGTATATTCACTCAACAACGATTGGCAGTTCTTCTACAAGCACGATATGAGTAGCGACAATGCTCGCGTAGTGTCGTTGCCCCACACTTGGAATCTCGACGCTCTGGCTGGTCAGGGAACATATCTTCAGACTACGGCCAACTACTCTCGCAGTATATTCGTTCCCGCAGAGTGGTCGGGCAAGCGACTCTTTATCAAGTTCCACGGCGTGCAGAGCATAGCCGACCTCTTTGTTAATGGTCATCACGTGGGCGAGCATCGTGGCGGCTGGACAGCCTTCACATTCGAGATCACAAAGCATATCGACTATGGCAAGGAGAACTCTCTGGTCGTAGTAGTAAACAACGCCTACCAGAACGACATCCTGCCCACATCGTCAGACGAGAACCTCTACGGTGGTATCTACCGCGATGTGGAGCTTATCGTAACCGAGCCTACTACCATTTCGCCCCTATACTATGGTACCGATGGCGTACTTGTACACCAAAACCTCATTACCGACAATAGCGTGAGTGCTACCGTATCGGTGTGGGTTACTACCCTCTCTGACAAGGCGTGCGACTTGGCTCTTACCGTGCGAGCCCCGACGGGCGATGTGGTGCTCTCGCGCTACATCAAGGGGCGTATCGAGGCGGGTAAGCCCATCGACATACCCATCACATTGGAGGAGCCCCTGTTGTGGTACCCGAACGAGCCAAACCTCTACACTATCACCGTAGGCATAGGCAATCGCGAAGAGGACGAAGTGAGCGTAACTACCGGCTTCCGCCGTATAGAGAGCTCGGCGAGTGAGGGTCTGAAGATCAACGGCGAGCGCATAGCCGTGCGAGGTGTGGCTCTGCACCACGACCGTGCGGCAGTCGGCAATGCCCTGCGCACACGCCACTACGACGAGGATCTGGAGCAGATTCGCGACATTGGTGCTAACGCCATTCGTTCGGTAACGGCTCCCCACGCGCAATATCTATATGACCGTTGCGACGAGAACGGCACATTGGTATGGATCGACCTGCCTTTCTCGCGTGCGCCCTACTTGAGTGATGTATTCTACTACGCTACGCCCAACTTCCGCGACAATGGCCTACAGCAGTTGCGTGAGATTGTTATGCAGAACTACAACCACCCTTCGGTTGTGATGTGGGGTATATACTCTCTGATATGGATGCGCGGCGACAATGTGCTGGATTATGTGCGTCAGCTCAACTCTACAGCCAAATCGTTAGACCCCACACGCCCCACCGTTGCGTGTAGCAATCAGGATGGCGAGATCAATTTCATTACCGATCTTATCGTTTGGCAACAGTCATTAGGATGGGAGCGTGGCGTGATTGACGACTTGAAATTATGGAGCGAAAAATTGCAATCAGATTGGGGACACCTGCGCTCGGCGGTAGCCTATGGCGAGGGTGGATCGATCGACCAGCAAACCGATCAAGAGCTACAATCGGGCAATATCGACCAGCGTTGGATGCCCGAGCAGTGGCACACAGCTCTGCACGAGGGCTACGCCAAGATCTTAGAACAGGATGATCAGTTCTGGGGTATCTGGATTAATAATATGTATGAATTCGGCTCGATACGCCACAACGAAGGTGTCTCTCGCACGGGACTCATCACATTCGACCACAAGGATAAGAAGGATGCATACTACCTTTACCGCGCTATGTGGAACAAGACAAGTCCCACGCTACATATCACCGAGAAGCGTCGCAACATACGACAGGACTCACTACAGCAAGTGAAGGTCTATTCGTCGGAGCGTGAGATGCCCATCTTGCTGGTTAACAAGGATACATTAGAGTTGCAGGAGGTGGCGCCTCATATCTTCCAGGCCGACTCTATACCTATGGCACAGCGCACGCAAATAGTCGTGAAGGCTGGCAAGGATCAGGATCAGGCTACCATTACAATTGGCAACGCATTAGTACAGAGTCGATAGCCTGCGGGCCTTCGCACAAAAGCAGATCCAACACCGATAGATTTTCGGCAAAAGGCATACGGTCGGAAAAGACCTGAAAGTAGGGCTGGGCAGAGAATGCCGAGCCCTCTATATTTTTGGGGCGGAGGTCAAGATCAGCCTCCGTAGCCACTACATAGCGCTCCGAGGTGGGGAGCTCTCGTCCTGCCCCCAAGAGTCTGAGCAGAGTGGCCGTATATTCCATATTATAATCGACCAAGTAGCGCCACTCACGGCGATAGAATGGCTCCAACTCCGAGGCGTAGTGATCGAAGTAGGGCGACGACTTATAAGCCGAGAGAATCGATACCCAATGCTGATGCTGCCAACGCTTCGAGTAGTCGATCTTCACATCGCGCATAGGCTGACGCGGGCGATTGGCATTCTCTACATTCACGGTGAGCGACATCACGCCATTGGCCGAGAGAATCTGACCTCGATTGCGCTGTGAGCGCTTTACATAGTTCTCGCCCAGATCGATAATGCACTCCTCGCGCAGAAGGCGTGCCACATACTCCACCGAGGGCAAATATACTGAAGGAAGTATTACCATTGCTAACTCTTTTTACACACTACAACCATCCATCCGTCGTTCTCGGCAACCGACTCTACCTTAAAACCGCACTCTGCGGCACCACGCTCGATGTGCTCCACATCCTCTCTCAGGAAGCCACTCATCAGCAACCATCCACCTGCATCCACTGCCTCGGCAAACGAGGGCATCATATCAAGCAGGATGTTGCGGTTGATATTGGCCAATACAAAGTCGAACTTCTCACCTCCAACCACATCAATCGAGCCGCATCGCACATCCATCTCCACGCCGCTAAGCGCTCCACTGTCGCGACAACTATCACAAGCCCAATCGTCAATATCGACGGCAACCATCTCACGAGCACCACACTTTAGGGCAACGATGGCCAGCACACCCGTGCCACAACCCATATCAAGGCCTCGCATCCCAGCGAAGTCCATCTGAGCTATAGTCTGCGACATAAGTGCCGTGGTGGCGTGGTGTCCCGTTCCGAACGACATACGAGGTGCGATAATCACATCGATAACACCCTCGGATGCAGGGTCGTGGTGCGCCGCGCGAATAAGTATCGGGCGCTTGCCTCCCACATTAACGGGCTCGAAGCCACTCTCCCACTCCTGGTTCCAATTCTGCTGCACGACCTCATCTACCTGCCACGACGCATCGTACTCGGCAAGCAGTTGCACCACAGAGTCGCGACAGAGTGCGTACTCCTCGTTGATGATATAGGCCGATAGGTGATCCCCCTCCTGCATAAAAGAGTCAAAGGGATAGTCGGCAAGTAGGGCCGTAAAAATCTCGGCCTGCTCGTCGTCGCGAACGGAAATATTGAGTTCGGTATAGTTCATATTATGTAAAATTTTCCTACTTTTGCAGACATACACTGCACCACAAAGTTAGAAAGAATATGGCAGATAATGTAAAAAAATGGAATGAAATTTCGCGTTCCTATCGCAAACACCTCTTGCTTGAGAAGCATCTTGCCGACAACAGTATAGAATCCTATATGAGCGATCTGGAGAAGTTTGCCCACTTCATACTGCGTATGTACGACCTACCACCCAAGGAGGTTGCCTCAGAGCATATTCAAAAGTATATGATACGCCTATATGAGTTGGGGCGCGAGAAGAGTTCGCAGGCTCGTGCTTTGAGTAGCATAAAGAGTTTCTACAACTTCCTGCTCCTCGAGGGTAAGATCGAGGCCTCGCCGGCCGAGTTAATCGAGACACCAAAGAGCTCACGCCCCCTGCCCGACACCCTCTCGACCGAGGAGATCGACCGCATAATAGGCTCGATCGACGACTCAACGACGAAGGGGCTGCGCGACCGTGCCATATTGGAGTTATTGTATTCGTGTGGTCTGCGTGTGAGTGAGTTATGCGACCTGCGCCTTAGCGATCTGTTCTTTGGCGAGGGGCATATTCGCGTCATAGGCAAGGGCGACAAACAGCGTCTGGTACCCATCAGTGGCATAGCGCGCGACCGCATACAACTCTACCTCGAAAAGCGTCGTGAACTAAAGAGCAGCGCAGACACCCTCTTCCTAAACAACCGAGGCAAGCGCCTTACCCGCATAATGATATTTACCATCATCAAGCAGGCCACACAGCGTGCTGGCATCGACAAGAAGGTTAGCCCTCACACCTTCCGCCACTCCTTTGCCACGCATCTGCTTGAGGGGGGCGCCGACATCCGCCAAGTGCAAGAGCTACTCGGCCACGAGAGCATACTTACGACCGAGATATACACCCACCTCGACACTACGCATCTGCGCCAGACGCTGGAAGAACACCTGGGATGGGAATAAGAAAAGATAATATAACCCCATTATTATAAATAAAAGCTGTCGAGGAAATCTTGACAGCTTTTATTTATTCATTAGATTAGATTTACATTTTATTGAAATAATACACAAAACTATAATCCCAATCTGAACAGTGTTGAAGAAGAGCAAGTCGTCCATCATCAGCAATCTTTGCTACTAACTGCAAATTATAGTTATCGTAGGCCGATTGGAAATGAATAATATTAGGCTCATCCTCTTTAAATTCATAGGTCGATGAGATAGAAGCCCTTCCTGCAGGCATATCCTCAATAACCATCGTCACAGCGGTCTCAGTAAAGGTTATAGAATATGCTTCAGTCAAATACTGCTCAACTACTTCTCCAACCGAACCAAGTTCTTCAATCATATAAGACCGCCATTTGCCAATGTGTGAGAACTCATCTGTTGTTCCAGAATCATCTTTACTACAGCCTCCTAAAATTAGCATTCCCAAAGCCATAAAGCATAACAAACGATCTTTCATAGTTGTATAATATTATTAGAATGTATAACCCAATTTAAAATTAAGAGCAAATCCTTCGACAGGGCCATAACCAGCATCTTCACTTATTGCGATATCTCTGAACAAACCTTCTTCTGCTGAATGACATCCACCTAAACCTATTCCAAAACCGATATTTACACTCTGTGATTTTTTAGTTTGTACATCGAATCCCAAACCAACCATCACTATTTTTTGCAAATCTTTTGAATATTCAATACCACCATTAGCAAACAAATAAGTGCTAACTCGTTTAACACTCGTATAAAAACGAGCATCAGCCATAATCAAACCATAAATTTTATCCTCACGGTCAATCTCATAGTTATATTCATCGTGTACATATCCATCTTCGACTATAGTAAATGGAGTTGTTGCATTAATACCTGCAATACCGCCTAAATACCAACGCTTTGTAAAACGATATCCACCTAAAAAGTTAACTCCGTGCTTGGTTGCATTTTGGGCTCCTGCTAAAACCATCCTTCTTAATGAATACTCTGCACCCATATGCCAACCCACAACATCCTGCGCCAATTGTGCTCTATAAACAATCTTTTTTTGGTGATCATCAAGTGCTTTTTGTGCAAAATCATTTGTAGTATTATCCTGTCCGAACGCTGTAAAAGATGTACAACACAAAAACGCTATAAAGAGTAAAAATCTAGATTTTTTCATATTCGTCATTTTTTATTATTTGTGATTAAAAATTGATATAGCCCTAACTATGCTGTGTAGACAAATAAAAAGCGCGGACTAAATTCGCTATATCTGATTCTGAGGTCTTCGACTACCTATCACTCAAATATGGAATAAAGCCCACGCTGAAATACAGCGTGAGCGTCAAACTTTATTCCGATGAGTGATAAATGAAAGTGTCGAAGTTTCAGAATCACAGAATATAAGCTAACGCTTTTTATTTAAATATGTCCTAAATTTAGTATTTAACCATAGGCAATTCGTTTTTATTTTTCACTTTATATTACAAATATACTATAATTATTTTATCTATTGCAGCATACTCCAAAATTTTACATATAGAAACAATCCTATTGTAGAAATCACTATAATTATAAATTCTTACTCCTTCGCTATTTCCAAAGCTTTGGTTGTAGTGTAGTACTTCGAAATCATCTGCGAGCGCTCCCACGCGGGAATCTCACCCTGCTTCAGGTAGTCGAGATACACCTGCATAACCGAGCTGAAACGCTGCTCGTGAGTCTTTACGATCTCAGAAGGAATAACCACCTGCCACTCGTGATCGGCCGTCTTCTTAGCATCCAAGCCTGGATATTTATCCGAGAGTGAACGCAGCACGCGGCGTAGAGTAGATTCGGTCTCAGCATCGTCGCCCGTCTTGCTAACAACATAGAGCATAGGCTTATATCCCTGCTCGGCACCCTGACGAATCTCGATATTGGCGCGCGAGCCCTTAACAACAGAGTAGTGCGTATCGCCCGTGCCCTCGGTGCCTACCTCGGCCATAAAGTTCCACACAACGCTAACGCGAACATTAACGCCCGCCAGGCGGTAGTTCATCTCGCCATTTGAATACACCTGCAAGGTATCGTTCTTCACATCGGATTGCAGGAATGAGGGGTACTCATCCACACCCGTAACAAGTCGATATTTGTCGATGGGAATAGGCGTCGCCCAACGGCGTGCCGATGTGAACTCAATATCCTTCTTGTAGTCGATCTCCTGCTCGGGCATAACGGTACACTGCACTAAATCGACAAGGTGGGTAGTTACATCCACGATACCCTCACCCTGCTGATCAACATCGAAGTACCACTCGGGGCGGCGCAAAGGCTGGCCCGATACATACTTAAAGAAGTGGTGCACGCTCTCCTTGGTGATGGCGGGGTCTTCGGGCGTTCCCTTCTCCATCTGGCCGAAGAGATCGGCATTAGCCACCAGCACGCGCTGTAGTTCGTTGTTAATCTCCGAACGCTCGGTCATAATATCGTATACCATAGAGCCCTTCGCGGGTGCCTCCACAAGGGTCTGCTCGAGCATAGCAAAGCTCTTCTGGTCGATAGCCATAGGCTTGTCCGACAGCACATTATAGCCAGCATCGACCGAAGCCTTCACATAGCCCGTCTTCTTGCCATTATTTCCAGCAAGAACCACAACATTACCCCTCTTCTCATCGATCATCTTATCAAGAAAATCCTCGCCCGTATAGAGCTGCTCGTTCCACGATGTGGGACGCTCCGAGCGTTCGTTGTAGATCTTAATGCGGTCGAGATGCATCTGCGCATCGTCGCCCTCGGGGGCATAGACATAAACGGTGGGATCGACCTCGTCGTACATATACATCTGCACCAGTGCAGCGTGGAAGTGGCCAGGGTCGAGCGTGAGGAGCTTCACCTCGCCTGGGGTGCCATTGAAGCCATCGCCCGCAGGTTTTGTCGCACAACCACTCATTGTCAAAGCCATAATAGCCATAAAAATAAGGTTCTTTTTCATATCGTTTCAGTTATCTGATTCCAAACTCTTTAACCGCCACCGCACAAAGGCTCAGATCGGCAGAACAAAGATACAAGAAATATTGAATTTTCATCATAAGAAACCGCCTATATTAGTGAACTTTTACTATTTTTGTGCTCGCAAAACTAATTTCTTCCAGCCCAACGATTAATAATTTGTAAATATGAAGCATACACATCGTTACTTGGTAGCAAGCATCATTGCTTGCGCATTTATGGTCTCTTGTAGTAGTGGTGATGACGATGGTATTGGTGGTGGTAGTGGTGGTAATAATACTGTTACTCCAGAGCCCCAAACATACGACATACGAGGCAAGGTGGAGAAGGGTCCATTTATTAGTGGCTCCGATATTTCGATCCAGCCTATGAATGAAAAATTGCAGGTTCTGGGCAATATGTTCAGCACATCGATAACCGATGATCTGGGCAATTTCCAATTAGGTAGCAAAGAGTTTACAGCTCCATATGCCGAGATCATTGCCAATGGCTACTTCTTTAACGAAGTTAGCGGTGAACTCTCCAACGGAACACTTAGCCTGAGAGCTTTGGTTGATGTGAGCCAGAGTGAGACAATCAATGTAAACATACTCACACACCTTAAGTATGCCCGAATCAAAAAGCTCGTAGGCGCTGGCAAGAGCTTCGACGAGGCCAACTCGCAGGCGCAAGAGGAGTTATTCGAGGCCTTTGGCTTAAGCTCGTTTGGCGACAAGGATGCCTCGTCGTTCTCGATAATAGCGGGCACCGACGAGTCTGCTGCCCTGATTGCTATTTCGTCGCTTCTACTGATGGATAGAACAGAGGCCGCTCTTACCGAGTATCTAGCCCGACTGAGCGAGGATTTTGGCAAGAATGGTTGCTTCTCTGATAATCTTAAGAAACAGATCGACGAAGATAAAACCGACATTGCAGAGCATCTATCGGACATAACCGATAATATTATCGAGAGATACGAATCGCTCGGCATCACTGTTACCGTTAAGGAGTTATCACACTTTTTCGATTGGGACAATGACGGAGTAGCGGGTAACGAGTTCTTGAAGAGCGATGAGGAGATAACATTAGAGCCCTCAACCCTGAATGTACCCAACGAGGGCGGAATCTACTCGGTCAAAATCGAGTCTCCTATTGCCGTATATTTAGAGCCCCAAATGGAAGGTGAACTCATCCCAATGGAGCCACCCGCAAGTATCACACCAGACAATATGTTCGGTGGGTTGTACGAGGCGGGAGTGCAATCGTCGCTTACCGACAAGGGTATTGAATGCGAGGCTGAGCTTGTCGACAACACGCTCACCGTTACCGTATCTAAATTGCAATCAAAAACAGATAAGACTACAACTATTTCGTTGTATGACTATGTGGGCAATGTGGTAGCCAAATTGGAGATAATGCAGGCGAGAAACACCGAGCAGACTCCTATTACCTCGACTCCCCTTCTCGGTATGGCTGGCCAGCAGATGGTTGCCAGCATAGCCTCATCGCTGGCTGAAGGTATTGCTTACTACAACATTATAGAGCAGTTCTACAACTACAATAAGTTGATTAATAAGGTAGATGAGTATATCTACCCGAGCAATAGCAACATCTATCAGTCGTGGTCTAAGCTATACGAGGCCGTATCGAAACTTTTGCAGATCAAGAAGGCCGATGTATCGCAGTTGAATGTGTATGCTGATTATTACAATGTACTCAGTGCTTTCTGTTACTCTAACCTTGTGTATGGTTGGGGAGCGGTGCCATACATCACCGACTACGAGACCATAACAACAATGCCCTATGACATAAAAGCCGAGACACCCGAGAATATCTTCGGCGACATTGAAAGCAAACTGCTCAAGGCCATTGATAATTTGGAGGAGAAGCGAAATAATTCGGTAACAGATATAAATGGAGTCTTCTTCACATCGAAGGATGTTGCGCGCGTTCTGTTGGCCAACATCTATATGTATGAGAATCATTACGACAAGGCAATGCCTCTGTTGCAGAAGGTTATCGACAATAACTTCTACACATTGGACGCTTCGACCAACTTTGCTCCGTCTTCAGATGTTAACTCTGATATTAACGCTGACTATGATCCAGACTATGTGCCATCGACTAACACTGGCAACACAATCGGTGTTAAAGAGAGTACAGAAGTGATATTTGCACTTCTTGGTGGAGAGGGCGACACACGCGCACAAACTAACATCGTAATTCAAGGTCCTGGCGTAATGCCCTACATAACCCTAAGCGATGTGTATCTCTCGTTGGCTGAGTGCTACTACAAATCCGATGACGCTAATACGGCTATGAAGCTTATCAAGGAGGTTGCCGATGCTAAATCGATTAAACTTTTAGCCAAAGATGCGTTGATGCAGATCAAAGAGGTAAGAGAGCAGATTTTGCTCTATAGCGGAACCTATTTTGCCTTCCTCAAACGCACGGGAATCGCCAAGGAGGTTTGCGACATAGAGGATTATCAGCTACTGCTCCCAATACCCAGCAGAGAGTTGCAAACAAACCCCAACCTGAAGCAGAATGATGGATATTAGCAGAGAGGTGTGATATATTTTCAAATTTCACACAAAAAAAACATCATAAATTGCTCATTTTTAACAATTTTAGCCTATATTTGTGGGCTTGAAAAAGTGAAAATCGAAAGATTTACATATAACTAATTAATTATTAACATTTTAACGAGCGATTGTATCGCAAAAATTTTTCCACGATGGAAGTATTGAACAATGTAGCAAACGAGGGTTTCGATTGGAACGCGTTTGAGAATGATTTGGATCTTTATGGCGGTCAGTCTAAGGAGCAGGTAACTGAGGCTTACGACCAGACTTTGTCAAACATCGCAGTAGGCGAGGTTGTTGAGGGTACCGTTAGCGAGATCAACAAGCGCGAGGTAACCGTAAACATCGGCTACAAGAGCGAGGGTATGATTCAGGCAACTGAGTTCCGTTACAACCCTGAGTTGACTGTAGGTGACAAGGTAGAGGTTTACGTAGAGTCAGTTGAGGACAAGAGCGGTGCT
>JAZONC010000003.1:0-27109 GCA_045654285.1 Alistipes sp.
CGGCAATAATGTGATACAGGGCTACCCGAATATCATTGCAGCACTGAAAACGGGCTATGCGAGTATCGGTTATGAACGAGGTCGCAATAAGCTTGTGGATTTGAGGAAATTCCTCGAAAATAAACGGATGATAATCCCAGATGGCAAAGGGTGGCGATACAATCCCGACTTCGTATTCTAATGTAGGTTTAGTTTAGTTCGGGTGTATATGATTCGTACTTATAAACCTAAATAGTAAAACTTGAAGCCGATTGAGTGACTGCACAACATCACTCAATCGGTATATCAACCAATCAATTAACTTGTAAAAACTGAAACAATATGAACATCAATGAAATAAAGAAAATCAAGTTGGCAGACTATCTGCAAAGTTTGGGTTATACGCCTGTTAAGCAACAAGGCAGGAGCCTATGGTATAAATCACCACTGAGGAACGAAACAGATGCTTCGTTCAAGGTAAATACCGAGTTAAACCAATGGTACGACTTCGGTATCGGCAAGGGTGGCAACATCATCGCATTGGCAGCAGAACTATACCATAGCGACAATGTAGCCTATCTGTTGGAGCGCATAGCAGAGCGAACACCTTACATTCGCCCGGCATCATTCTCTTTTGGCGAGCAGAAGACACATAGCAGCAGTTTTCAAGGTGTACAGGTTGGCGAATTATCTTCTCTAGCCCTTATCGACTATCTGCGAGGACGAGGAATAAACATCGAACTCGCCAAAAGAGAGTGTAAGGAGTTGCGATATGAGTATGAGGGCAAAACCTACTTCGTTGTAGGCTTTCCCAATATCTCAGGTGGCTATGAACTCCGTAACCGCTACTTCAAAGGTTGTCTTGCTCCCAAAGATATTACCCATATCCGACAGCAGGGCGAGCAGCGAGATGTGTGTTACCTCTTCGAGGGCTTTATGGATTATCTCTCATTCCTTACAATCCGAGAAAACAATAATCCCGAAGAACCTCGCACAAGCGAGCAGGATTATATGGTACTGAACTCCGTTACCAACCTCTCAAAAGCTGAACAACTGCTACGTCCATATTCCCGAATAGGTAGTTTTCTTGATAACGACCAAGCAGGGCAAAGAGCGTATGAGAATCTGAAAAAGATGTTCGGAAACAGGCTGCAAGATATGTCGCACCACTACGCAGGACACAAGGATTTGAACGACTACTTATGCCACAGAATCCAAGCAAAACAAGCAGAGAAAAAATCGCAAGTCCAATCCGCAAGGCGGATGCCACAACCGCAGCCGAAGAAGAAACGAGGCTTCAGGTTATAGCCCACTATAACTACACAGGTGTAGTTGTGGGGCAGAGTGACCTCTCTGCACTCCGCTTATGGGCTTCGCCCCTAAGGACCCCGTAAGCGGAATCAAGCAAACAAACGACCTAATTGTAATCAACAAAATCAAAGACCTATGTCAGTAAAAAGCAGCATACATATCAAGCCTTGCAATATATCATCGAGCGAGGCCCATAACCTCAGAACTCCCGAGTATATGCGTAACATCGGAGAGTCAAGAATCTACCTCATACCTCAGCTTGTTGCCGACAATGAGTATTGGATAAATCCACGCTTTGGCAACTACGACTTGCAGACGCATTACGAAAACATCAAGCAGATGGTAAAGGCTAAGACAGGTCGGGCGATGCAGGAGAAAGAACGGGAACGCAAAACCAAGAGTGGCAAAATTATCAAAGTGGCAGGATGCTCACCCATTCGTGAGGGTGTGCTACTCATCAAGTCCGACACCACATTAGAGGATGTTCGCAGATTTGGCGAGGAGTGCCAAGAGCGTTGGGGCATCACACCGCTTCAAATATTCCTACACAAAGACGAGGGGCATTGGCTCAGTGGAGAGCCAGCCCCTGACGATAAGGAGAGTTTTCAAATCGGTGGTCGTTGGTTCAAACCCAACTACCACGCCCATATCGTATTTGATTGGATGGACCACAATACGGGCAAAAGTCGAAAACTTAACGATGATGATATGATGCAGATGCAGACATTGGCATCCGAGATTCTATCAATGGAGCGAGGACAATCCAAAACCGAGACGGGCAAGGAGCATTTGGAACGAAACGACTTTATCATCGAGAAGCAGCGTGCAGAGCTTGAACGCATAGAGGCAGAGCGACAGCACAAGGAACACCAGATAGATCTTGCCGAGCAAGAACTCAAACAGGTGAAATCGGAGATACGTACCGACAAACTCAAAAGCGTGGCTACCGATGCTGCCACAGCGCTTGCAAGCGGAGTAAGTTCTCTTTTCGGCAGCGGTAAGATGAAATCATTGGAACGCAAAAACGAGGATTTACAGGACGAGATAGCAATCCGAGACGAGACCATCGAGCAACTGCAATCCAACATCAAGCAAATGCAGGTAGAACATAGCAGGGCAATGATGAATAAGGATAACGAGCATCGCAAGGCTCTTGAAGCAAAGGAGGCCGAACATAAGGAGGAGACTAACATCCTCAATTCAATAATCAATACTGCCCATCGTTGGTATCCTGATTTTGCCAACCTTCTTAGATTGGAACGCCTTGCCAAACAAATTGGACTTTCGGCAATGGAGTTTGCAGAGCTGTTTAAGGGTAAGATTGTGAACTTTACAGGGCGACTATTCTCTTCGGAGCATAACCGATGGTTTGCTACGGATAATACCCCTTTACAGATTCTGCGAGATAACGACAAGCGACTTACCCTAACTGCAAATCGAGTACCCCTCAGCCAATGGTTCAGCGAACAATACGACAAACTTCGACAGTCAATCCGTCAGCCTATCCAATCAAAGAAGAGCAGAGGGGTGAAACTCTAACAATAATGGCGACCGAAACACCCTGGTCGCCATTGTTAGTTAATATTCTGCGTTATAAACATTAGTTTGCAACGGATTTATATTTTACAATTCCAGATATAAACTTTTTAGAATGAAAAGAATAGTCTTTATATTCTCCGTTTTTGTATGTAATAGAAACCACTATGTTTTCTTCATCGTTGTAAAACTCCGAAGCAAACGAATATTTATTCCATAGTCGTGAAGCGTAATTTTCAACATCTTGTATTTCATTATCGTGAGATAATATTTCTCGCATTCTCAATATAAAAGCCTCATGTGACATGTGATTTGCAAATATTGCAGAAACTTTACGAGCTTTATAACCATAAACTAGATTTGTTATTTCTGGATGCTCTTCAGATAATCTTCTATTATCATATTTAAATATAACAAAACGATTGCAAATAGAATACAAATCATCTCGATCTTCATTTAATGGCTGTGTGTATGCAAAAACACCATCAGGGAGACCAACTTTTTCTAAAGAATGCCCAGATATTAAGAACTTATCATATTCCGATAAATCCACAATATCCTCACCTTCTGTATATATCGTTTTATTACGTTCTTTCGGCAGGTGTTTGACGGTTTTGGTTCCATCATAAGAACCTGCAAACGCTACTTTAACTTCCTCAGTCTGTTTTGTGGTAGCAATTTTTATTACAAAATAAATAATAAATGCCGATGCTATAAGATATATCGCCATATTTAAGAATTATATTGATTCAACTTTTTGTCTAGGGCAAAGAGCGTGCAATGAAGATGTCTTTAACCCCATCATACACAAATATAATGCAATTATGCAAATGGTTCTTATTGGTATACTTGTAACATGTATACTAAGCAATAATATAACAAATAATATTTCAACTAAAACATATGTGGTTCGAGTCCAAGTTTCATTTAATATATGTGTTTTCTTATTTAGGGAGAACACAACATGCAGATAATCTCCAAAGAATGCAATAATCCAAATAAGTAGAGGCGTAAATATGTCATCTAATAAATCCCCATTTATGACTTTGCTAAAGTCGAGTTTTAGCACACCTACAAATGACGAAATAAAAGATATTACTCCCCAAAAAACAACATATATGAAATTAATCCAATTCATATTAAATGGTTCGTCGTGCTTTAAACAATATCGTTTTGTTACAAATAAGTACGCAAATATACAAACATTATTCGAATAATGGTATTATTTATACTGCTATTTTATGTGTTGACCATAAAATTATTGCTAACGCAACAATAAATGTCTATATAGTGAATAGATTTGATGAAATATCTCTATATTAGAAAAAGTGTGGGGTTAAAAATTGGCAACTGCAAAAAGAACAGTCGCCAGTTTGTTATTTATGCAGGAAGTGTCTGACGGTGTTTTGTGAATTTCTGACAACGATATAAAAGTCCTACCTTTAACAAACTATGTGTAATATCAATGGTTTGTCATGAGCGTTTCTATAGTCTTTTTGAGGTTCTTATTTTTAAAAAATGTTGCTATCTAAATCCTTTTACTTCATTACTTATCGACTTTTGTTCTTCGCAAACCTTGCCGAAACATTATGTGCTTTCTAAGATTTTTATCAGAAAAGCAAACCATATTCATTAATCTGTAACTCGTTATTCTCGACAGATGGTATGGTATGCATACTCAAACGAGACAGATGAGGGCAACATCGATGGCGTATTGCACAACTTTTGGTTCAGACGCAAGAAAAATGAATTTATGAAAGCATAAGGATTACCAATAAGCAGAAGACAAAATCGAGGACTGAAATTGTAATATTCTAACAGAAACATCAATAACAATATATATTTTGATGCGATATTCCACCGTGAGTGTTTCTTCGTTTGCGAAATTTTCATAACTTTGTAGTCGCTTAGGGTTGTTACGCTCTAAGTAGACATAATTGTGAAAGTGTTTTCGCATTGTCCTAATCTGAAAATCTGACAGTTTTCAACCGAATAAAAGGACTGACGAACAGCACTCATTTCTTGTATAGATATGGTTCTGCACCATTTTTGGCGCATATCCCATACTATTCAAGTGTGGGGTATCGCGTCGTTTACTTTTATTCGGGTTTTGTCAGAGCCTTCAGATTAGTAATCGAGATCAACTCCACACTTTCTTTTTTTTATTTACTATACCATATTAGGAGTTGGATGGTAGTTGTTTGTGTTATATTATTAACGCTCAAAATATTACAACTATGAGAAAATTACTTGCTTTAGCAGCCGTTGCTGCATTGATGTTCTCTTGCTCTGAAAATCCAACACCAGAGCCAGAACCGACTCCCACCCCTCCTCCAACGCAGGAAAAGTGGGCTATCAACATTTCAACAAGTATCACTCGTGCAACCGACACATCATTTGAGAATGGTGATAAGGTTGGTATCTACGTGGTAAACCAGCCTAATACATTGAAGGCATCGGGTAACCACGCCGACAACATCGGCTTTACATATACTGGCAGTTGGTCGGCAGCCACTACCATCTATTGGAAGGACGAAACAACAAAGGCTGACTTCTACTGCTACTATCCTTATGCTTCAAACATTTCAAATGTTGAGGCATATCCGTTTGCAGTCAAGGCCGACCAAAGCAGTGTCGCAAATTACAAGGCAAGCGATTTCTTGTGGGGTAAGACTACTGGCGTTGCTCCAACCAAGGATGCTGTTGGTATTACTGTAAAACACGCAATGAGTAATGTTATTGTAAAACTCATTGCTGGCAATGGCTATACTGCTGAAGATATGGCTTCGGCGTCGGTTGCTATCTGCGGTCTTAAGACCAACTCAACAATCAACCTCGCTACTGGCGCAATTACACCCACTGGAGATGCTCAAGAGATTACTCCTATGGTAGAGAGCGATTATCGCCGTGCATTGGTCGTTCCTCAGAGCGTATCAAATGCTGACCTAATTAAAGTAACTATCGGCGACAAAGTATATACTCTTAACCAGAGCGTAGAGTTCAAATCAGGCAAACAACACACTTGCACATTGACCGTAGAACGCACAAATCAGGGTATCAACATCGGTATTGATGGTTGGGAAACTGAGAGTGACGATTTCGGCGGTACAGTTGAATAATCTTAAAACTTCAATGATATGAAACAATGCATTAAATCTTTGTCAATGCTTGCAGTGGCGGCATCAATACTGCTTACTTCTTGCTATACCGATGATGAAATCATTGAGCCAGAGATGCAAGCATCACCCAAAATCAATCTTTCGGGTGAGATTTCACAAGTTTATCAGACCCGTGTCAACGATGCGGGCTTCTGCGATGGTGATGAGGTTGGTATCTACGTGGTAGATTACAACGGCTCTACTGCTGGCGAGTTGCTCGATGAGGGCAACCGTGGTGACAATGTTAAGCACACATTCGATGAGGCTAACTTCAAATGGAATGGTGCATACGACCTCTATTTTAAGGATAACCGTACCAATGTAGACATCTACGGTTATTATCCGTTTGCTTATCCTGACAATGTATCGGCTTATGCCTTCGAGGTGCAGAAAGACCAGAGCACTTCGGCCGCTTATGGTAAGATTGGTGGCTACGAGGCTTCGGACTTCCTTTGGGGCAAGACCGAAAATGTTGCTCCAACCGACAAGGTTATCAAACTCGGCTTCCGTCATATGATGGCTTCGGCTCGTGTAACTCTTGTCGAGGGCGAGGGCTTTGACGATGGCGAGTGGGCTGGTTTGGAGAAGGCTGTTTTGCTGCTCAACACCAAGCGAGAGGCAACTATCGACCTTGCAACGGGTGAGGTAACTGCTGTTGGCAATGTGCCTTCAACTGGTACAATCCCCTATGTAAACGGTGGTGATTATCGTGCTATCATTGTTCCGCAGACCGTAGCGGCTGGCACTCCGTTGGTGAGCGTTACTGTTGGCGGCACACCCTATCTTTTGAAGAAAGATGCAGCGTTTACTTATGTCCCTTCAAAGCAGCATAACTTCACTATTACGGTTAACAAGCGTACAGGTTCGGGTTATGAATTTGTACTCACATCGGAAAGTATTACTGCTTGGGAGAACGACAGTGTTTCTCACGATGCAACAGCCCGTGAATATATAGTGATTGATGTTGCCGAGGCAGGTACTCTTAAGGAGTGTATTGAGGCAGCAGGCAAAGAGGTTGACAAAGTTCAAAATCTAAAGCTTACGGGAAAAATTAACGCAAACGACTTTAGATTGATGCGTGACGATATGTCATATTTGCGAGCTCTCAACCTCAAGGAAGTGACCATTGATGCGGTTGATGGTCACGAGAAAGATGTCATTCCATATCAAGCTATGTATCAAAAGAAATCATTGATTAGTTTGATTATACCTGACAAATTGAGGGGCGTTGAGTATCAGGCATTCTATGATTGTTATAACTTAACAGGTTCGTTGGTAATCCCAGAAGGTGTTGAATTTCTCGGACACGGAGCATTTAGCGATTGTCGTAATTTGAGTGGTTCTCTCACATTACCTTCTACTTTGAAACGACTTGGTGATATAGAAGGTGATGGTCGTGGAGTGTTCTGGATGTGTGGATTTGTGAGTGAGTTAAAGTTGCCCGACAATCTTGAGCAAATTGGACGTAATACCTTTGATGGATGTTCTGGTTTATATGGGGAATTGCGCTTACCTGATAGATTATTACGCATGGGACAAGGCGCTTTTGCTGGATGTAAAAACCTTGTCGGAGACCTTGTTATTCCCCAAGGTGTCACCAATATCCCTAGTGGATGTTTTAATGGGACTTGGTTAGGTGGAACTTTGATACTACACGATGGTATTACAACTATTAGTGATGGTGCTTTTGCCAACACAGGTTTTAAGGGTGAATTACGATTACCACGAGATTTGGAAGTAATTAGCGATAATGTATTCTACAATTGCGATTTCTCAGGACAATTAGTTCTTCCTGAGAATTTACGAGCAATCGGTGATAGAGCTTTTGCTTATAATTGGCGTTTGATGGGGACAATAGAGATTCCTGAGAATGTAATTAGTATTGGAGCTGGTGCTTTTGCTCACTGTCGTAGTATCGAAGGTGTTATATTTCCCGAAGGGCTTGAGTCTGTTAGAAATGAGCCGCTATATGGAGAAGATGGAGGCTCATTTGAAGGTTGTTATGGCATTGGTCGTATAGTATGTAAAGGAACGATTCCTGCTTATGTACAAGATGGAGCATTTAATGGCGTGCCAAAGGATAATTTCACATTGGAAGTACCTGAGTCTGCCATCGCTCAATATCAGGCTGCTACAGGCTGGAGAGATTTTAAGCGTATTTCAGCTTATCGCAACCTTGTTGTTCGCCCGATGATGGCAAATGCTATCAATACAACGGTTACTCGTGATTTGGTGCTTAATGCCGATGATGAGTGGGTAGTTGAAAGCCAGCCCGATTGGGTAACACTCGACAAGACAAGCGGTACAGGCAAGCACGAATTGAAACTTACGTTTGCCGAGATGCCACAAGGCTCTGCTACTCGTGAAGGCGAAGTTGTATTCAAACTCGTTGACAAGGATTATCGTACTCGCTGCAAGGTGACACAATATGACTATGAGTATGCCGAAGACCAAATCCTGACTTTGCAATCTGCATCAAAGGGCAATGGTGTAAATCTTGTATTCTTGGGCGATGGCTACAATGCAAAGGATATTTCAGAGGGCAAATTGCTCACAAATATCAATGAGGCGGTTGAGCATTTCTTTAATATTGAGCCATACAAGACCTATCGTGACTATTTCAATGTTTATACTGGTATTTCCGTTTCGCCCGAATCGGGAGTAGGAGGTGTGAATACTATTATTCATAACCGATTTAATACAACTGCGAAGGGTGGTGTAACTCTTGGCGGAAGAAATGCCGATGGTAGTGATTATACTGCAATCTTCGAATATGCTTGTAAAGCACCAACGGTCAGCAATGAGAATTTGAGCGAAACACTTATTGTGATGATTCCTAACACAGAGGACTACGGTGGAATCTGCTATATGTATGATGATGGTGCTGCTATCGCATACTGCCCGATGAGCGACTACGGTTACCCAATGGATTTCCGAGGTGTGATTCAGCACGAGGCAGGTGGTCACGGATTCGGCAAGTTGGGAGATGAGTATATCTATCACAATGCATTTATCGACAACTGTGATTGTACTTGCTGCGGTCACGTATTTGAATTTAATTTAGCAAAGGCTAAGGGTTGGTATGAAAACCTCTCGCTTACAGGCAAGATGAACGAAGTGCCTTGGTCACATTTTATCTTCCACGAGAAGTATAACCAGATTGTTGATATTTTCGAAGGTGGATTTATGCACAACCGTGGCGTATTCCGCTCGGAGCAGAATAGCTGTATGAACAACGATATACCTTATTACAGCACTATCAGTCGTGAGGTTATTGTTAAGCGTATCAAGGCTATTGCTGGCGAGGAGTATAGTTTTGAGGAGTTTGTTGCCAACGATGTTATTGAGGCTGGTCAGGTTGAATCAGAATCAACACGAGGCGATATTCCTGCAACAATTGCCCGCCCTGCTATGCGCCAGAGCGCACCCGTATTTATGGGTGAGCGTCCCAAAATCAATGCTAACTAATTAAACGAGAGAAAACAATGAAAAAGATATTTATTTTATCGGCGATGGCTGCTCTCGTTATGAGTAGCTGTACCAAGAGTGATGATGAAATCACACCCACATCAAACGAGATGAAATTTGCAGCTGAGTATCCTACAACTCGTGCTACTGCAACGGCTTTTGAGTCAGGTGATGCTATGGGTGTGTATGTTTCACAGTACGATGGCGAAGTAGTTGCACCATTACAGGTTTCAGGTAATTATGCCAACAATGTAAAATCTACTTTCGATGGCTCAAAATGGGTTAATTCACCCGCTATCTATTGGGCTGACGGTAAGTTTGATGTATTTGCATACTATCCTTACGACAAACCAGCTTCGGTTGATGAGTACAAATTTACGGTAGCATTAGACCAATCAACGCCAGAAACTGCCGATGCTTTGAGCGGCTACGAGGCAAGCGATTTCTTGTGGGCAAAGGCTACGGGCATCAGCAAGATGGACGCCGTACCTTTGACATTCAAGCACCGTATGAGCAAGGTGGTAATCAATTTGATTAAGGGCGAGGACTATGAAGGTGATATTCCTGCGGAGGCAGTTGTTAGAATCCATAACACCGTTCCAGCGGCCGTCATTGACCTTGCGACGGGCGTTGTGACCAAAAATGGTTATGAATCCGCAAAGAGCATCACTACAAAGAAGGTGTCAGATGGTGTATATACCGCTATTGTTGTCCCCCAGCGATTGGAGAACAAGTTGCCATTTATCGAGGTGCTTTCTCACGGTGTGTCATATTTGGTTGAGAGTAAGTTTGTATTCCGTAGCGGTACACAGCATACTATCAACCTTACACTGAATAACAACCCCGACAAGGTTAAAATCGAAATCGGCGGAGAACTTGAAGGTGGCTGGGAGTAAACAAATAATTGTATTCGGGCAATCTAATAAACCTTAAGATAGAAATCACCCCTAGCGGATATATTTTCGCTAGGGGTGAAATGTTAAAAAATGTATAACCTATTAATCTCCAAGTTTAGTTTACTCCATTGGTTATATACCCAAAACGGACTAAACTTATCCGTGAATTGACAGCATAAAATATGCTGGCGAAAAAAGAAATCATCGCAACTTCTCTTTTCGTCAGCATTATTTTTATACCTTTGCAGTGTCGGAGGCAAAAGAAATTAGAAATAACAGCCTACCACGACAGAAAATTTTGTAGTGGTATTTTAGCATTACTATTTTCCCGAAATCTCCGATTTTGTATGCAAATTGTATGTTATAAATTATATATCAACCACAAATTGTGTAGGTAATAAATTGATAAACAAGTGGATATTTAAGATTGGCAAGCCATCAACTTATTTACTTTTAGTAAACTCCGCTTTCTCGGGCTGCGACCAGCTTCAAAAATTACTCTTGTTATACAATTTCTAAGAGAAAAGAGAGATTGCCTTTAAGGCAGTCTCTTTTTTATGCTATCCCCAAAAACAAAGGGTGTCGGCACGGAAGCGGACACCCTTTTATTATTTGGTAAAATTTCTGCCTACTCTACATAGAGTACCAAACCCTTCAGATACTCACCCTCGGGGTGGTAGATGTTGATGGGGTGGTCGGCAGGCTGCGTTAGCTGGTGCAGGATGCGCACTTTGCGGCCAGCGATGGCGGCAGCCGAGAATACGGTGGTGCGGAACAGCTCCTTGCTCACGGCCTGCGAGCACGAGAAGGTGAAGAGGATACCTCCACTCTTAATCTGCGACAGAGCGCGGGCATTGATTCGCTTGTAGCCCTGCATAGCGTTGCCCAACACCTTGTGGTGCTTGGCAAAGGCGGGCGGATCGAGGATGATGAGGTCGTACTTGTCGCCAATGTGCTTGAGGTACTCCACTGCGTCGGCAGCAACAGCCTGGTGGGGATACTCCTCGCCAAAGTTAAGGTGCATATTCTCATCAGCCAGATGTACGGCACGCTCCGAAGCGTCCACCGAGCACACCTCCACGGCACCTCCCGATGCGGCATATACCGAGAAACCTCCCGTGTAGCAGAATGTGTTGAGTACGGTGCGCCCCTTGGCATAGTGGCGCACGAGCTCGCGGTTACGACGCTGGTCGAGGAAGAAGCCTGTCTTCTGACCCTCCTCCCAATTTACGAGGAACTTTTCGCCATTCTCCAGCACAACATTTTTCTTGCTTGCAGCACGGCCCCACAGGTAGCCATCCACAGCGTTGAGTCCAGCCTTGAAGGGCACGGTCTGCGAACTTTTGTCGTAGATGGCCGTCAGACGCTCGCCATAGGCCTCACGCAGAGCCTCAGCAATGGCCATACGCGAGAGATACATACCCACCGAGTGGCACTGCACAACGGCTGTCGAGCCATAGATGTCGATAACAAGGCCGGGCAGTGAGTCGCCCTCGCCGTGTACTAAACGGTAGCAGTTAGTCTGCTCGTTGTCGGTAAGCGATAGTGCACGACGCACATCCATCGCCACAGCTATGCGGTGATTCCACCACGGCTGGTCGATCTGCTCCTCCTCTTCGAAGGTGAGCACACGCACGGCAATGGAGCCAATCTGATAGTGGCCACGCGCGATGAAGTCGCCCGAACGGGTGAATACATCTACAACCTCTCCTTCGCGTAACTCGCCATCGCTCTTTACTCGCTCGATGGCTCCCGAAAAGATCCAGGGATGACGACGCAGGAGCGACTCCTCCTTACCTCGACGAAGATAAATCTCTGCTCTCATATTATTGTTCTTTATCTGTTCTCTCTTTTGGTTTGCGATAATGACGGCGACGGCGTTGCTCCCCGCGCTTGGGACTCTGCTCGTTGTGTGGCGCCGATTTGTTTTCGCGCTTCTCGCCTGAGGCCTCACGCTTTGCTCTTGTCGGTTCGCGTTTTGTTTTACTCTTATCGCGCTTTGTTGCGACCTCGCTTATCACCTCCTCGATTTTTGGTTCGGTCAGAGGTTCGGTTTTGAGCAAGTGCTCGTAGATGCTTATGCAGACCCACGCATCCGTTGCAGCATACATCTGCTGTTGAGGCGTTAAGGTTGAAGCCTCCCAGTTGCTCAGACGCTGAGCCTTCGATACTCGCTCTCCCAAGACAATGGCCGACATCTTTCTTAGGCTCTTCTCCTCGATCCCCCACGCCGATACGATGTGTTGCAGGTCGATGAATCCGCGCTCGTTGAAGTGGCGCAGGGCGTGCAACGAGCGTAGGTCGCCAGCCACATCGGCTCCAATCTTTATGATGTTGGGGTTGCTCAAAATCTTGAGTATGGCGTTGTGCAGTTTTATGCGACACAGACGAATGAGGTAACACCTCTCGTGTGTGGATAACTGCAACAGAGCCACCTTATTGCTCACGCCAGCCTTGAACGAGGGACGGGTTTCGGTGTCGAATCCGATGATGGATTGCGCCGAGAGGTCGCGGCACATACTTTCAACCTGATCGTCGCGCTCAACTATGGTGATGAGCCCGCCGAAACGAGCCGAGGGAAGCTCAGCCGTCTGTTCGTTTGTGATTGTGGGTTGAAATAGTGCCATTCTCGTAACTATTGAGGGGCAAAGTTACTCAATAATTATGAGTTTACCGCTTATCGTGGCCGAAATTTTACCTTCGGCGAGCATCTTGTCGATTATTGCCGCCACGCGCTCAGGGTTGTGCTTCATACGATGGCATAGCTCGCGGGTCGAGAGTGCCTCCTCGCCAAGTAGTGAGAGTATCTCTTTGCTTATGCTCGCCTCGTCGTGTCGGTTGCGCCTCTGGGCAAGGCACACATCGCACACACCGCACGGCGTAGCCTCCTTATCACCAAAGTAGCGTTGCAGTGTAACACTGCGGCACTCCTCCGCGCCCTCGGCATAGCTGAGCATATTGCTGAAGCGCTCCTGCATAAGGCGCTTGCGGTGCAGGTAGGTGTCGGGTGATATGTACAGATCCTTCGAAGGCAGGCGCTCCTCGTCCATAAAGAGCATAGGCGAGGTGTTGGCGGGTATGTAGCGGATGATGCGTAACTGCCACATACGCTTGAGTAGCTCTTTGACCTTCTCGACCGTATAGCCGCTGTTGGTGGCTATGGCGTGTTCATCGATTGCGCGGAACTCGGTGAATACTCCGTTGTAGAGGCGTAGCAGGGTGCGTATTACCTGGTCGATGTCGTTGTGCCCCACGCGGATACGGTATAGGTCGTCGCGACTGACACAGAATAGTATGCGGGCTGGGTTCTCCATCTCCTCGGTGAGAGTCATATATCCGTTCTGCTCCAGCAGGTCGAGTGCGGCACGCACCTTGCCCACATAGATACGCTCGCGGCGGCAGAAGTCGTGTATGTTAAAGATGAGCGATGCGTAGTGCCCATCGCCAACGGCTATCTGCAGGTAGTCGCACACCTTGTCGTAGATGCTCTTGATCTGGTCGAGTGGCGGGAACTCGGCATCGAAGCGTTTGTTTATCTTGCTCGCATCGTCCGACGAGGTGAGCAGTACGGCATAACTGCGTTTGCCATCACGACCTGCACGACCCGCCTCCTGATAGTAACTCTCCAGCGAGTCGCACATCGTGTAGTGTACCACGAAACGAACATCGGCCTTGTCGATACCCATACCGAAGGCATTTGTCGCCACCATAACCCTCACCTTACCCTGCGTCCACTCCTCCTGGCGTATGGCTCGCTCGGTGTGGGGTAGGCCTGCGTGGTAGAAGGAGGCCGATATGCCCTGCGTGCGAAGTGTCTCGGCCAACTGCTCACACCCCTCGCGTGAGCGCATATAGACAATGCCCGAGCCTGCTACATTCTCGATCACGCGCAACAGTTGCTCGTTCTTGTCGTCGGTCTGACGCACGGCATAGGATAAGTTGGGGCGTGCAAAACTGCTTCGCAGAATGTTAGTTTGGGCAAATCCCAGATGGTGCATAATATCTTTGGCAACGAGATCTGTGGCCGAGGCTGTGAGCGCCAACACGGGCACCTCGGGCAGCAGTCGGCGGATCTCGGCAATACGCAGATACGATGGGCGGAAGTCGTAACCCCACTGCGATATGCAGTGCGCCTCGTCAACGGCCAGAAGCGATACCTTCATTCGCTGCACACGCAGGCGAAAAGCCTCGGTTGCAAGGCGCTCGGGTGCGATGTAGAGGAATTTCATATCACCATATACGCAGTTGTCGAGTGCAATGTCGATCTGGGTATACGATAGTCCCGAGTGTATGGCTGTAGCGGCAATACCCATCTTGCGCAGTCGATCGACCTGATCCTTCATCAGGGCGATTAGTGGAGTAATAACAATGCACAACCCATCGCGTGCCAGAGTAGGCACTTGATAGGTGATTGATTTGCCACCTCCCGTAGGCATCAAAGCGAGGGTGTCCCGCCCCTCGATGATGGAGCGGATTATCGCCTCCTGTCCTGGGCGGAACTGCCTGTAACCCCAATACTTCGCAAGAGTAAGGAGCAGGTTGTCTTCTATTTTCTTCTGAAGCTCGCTCATTGAGTGCAAAATTAAGAAAAAAACGAGCCCGTTGACAAATTTTTTGTATATTTGTAGCGGATAAAAAAGCTAAAATCGAAATGAGAATCAAGCAGGAGTATAAAGTGCGAGAGATTGCAGGTGAGAATGTAGTGATTATGCAGGGCCGTCAGGGTACCGATATGACACAGATCATCACCCTCAACGATAGCGCTCTTGTGCTGTGGAACGCCTTGCAGGGCGAGGAGTTCACTGCGGCAGATGCTGCCCGAGTGCTTGAGCAGAATTTCGAGGTGGAGGCTGATGTGGCTCTGCGTGACGCCGAGACTTGGGTGGCGCGTATGGTCGAGTGTGGATTGGTTGAGTAACGATGGCAAACAAGGCATTCAAATTATTTGCGGCATTTACAATGCTTCTGCTGTATATCTCGGTATTTACAGCGGGTAGTGTTGTTGCGCTTACTTGCGAATGCAACCATCATAAGGCTGATGTGCACACCGCTTTCGACCATATTCACATCTGTGAGCACAGCAACGCGCATCACTCGCACGACTGCCACCACGACTGCACCACGCAGGAGTGTGGCGTGAATATTGCCGACAAGAGTTGTTGCAATCACAACCATTCGACCTCGATAGCACTATACACGCAGCCTCGTGTAGTGGGCGACGATGGCTCGGAGCGCCAGGCGGTGCTGATGGCCGTTGTAACCGATGTGCTCAATTTTGTTGAGGCTGAGCAGAATATCCAATTCCAAAATGAGTATGGGCAATATCTCTTGCCCTCGTTGCAGGCGGGCCATAGCTATGGCCAATCGCTTCGTGCGCCGCCAGCGTTTGTATAGTTTCCGATTGTAGGCGCATCTGTGTGATACGCCCAAAGAGTAATTATACAAATATTTAATGCAAATGAAAATCAAAAACTTTATACTTTGCGGCCTTGTGTCGCTTTTGAGCATTAGTGCTGTGGCACAGAATGTTAAGGGTGTTGTTCGTGGCACCGATGCCGACGAGCCCCTAATTGGTGCGTCGGTCTATTGGCTTGGTACCAACATCGGTATGGCCAGTGATCTGGAGGGTAAGTTCGATGTATATCGCGTGAAGGGCTACGATAGGTTAGTTGCCGCCTATGTGGGCTACAAGAGCGACACCATCACCGTGGCGGAGGGCGTTACCAACATCGAGTTTATGTTGCAGTCCGATAACGAGATCGAGGCCATTGTTGTCGATGGTAACTTGGGTAACTATGTTAAGCGCGATGGCATTCTTAAGAGCGAGTCTATCTCCTTTGCAGGTCTTTGCAAGATGGCCTGTTGTACTTTGGCCGAGAGCTTCGAGAACTCGGCTTCGGTTACGGTGGGTTATAGCGACGCTATCTCGGGTGCACGTCAGATTAAGATGTTGGGTCTTACGGGTACCTATACTCAGATTCTCGACGAGAACCGTCCCATTATGCGAGGCCTAAGTGCCCCTTATGGTTTGAACTATACGCCTGGTATGTGGCTCAACTCTATCCAGGTGTCGAAGGGTGTATCATCAGTAACCGCTGGCCACGAGGCTATCACGGGCCAGATCAATATGGAGCATCGCAAGCCTACCGACGAGGAGCGTCTGTTCCTTAACCTCTATTTCGATAGCGAGCTTCGTCCTGAGTTCAATCTCTCGACAGCTATTCCTCTTACCGAGGATAAGCGCCTCTCGACCGTCATTCTTGCTCACGGCTCGATGGATACACAGTCGCACGATAGAAACCACGATGGTTTCCGCGACCTGCCCGAGACACACCAGATTAACATCGCTAATCGTTGGTTGTGGCAATCGATAGGTGGTACGCAGATTCGTTGGGGATGGAAATATGTAAACGAGAACCGTCTCAGCGGTGAGAACGACTATAAAAAGTCGATGCGCGAGCAGATGGAGCAGAGCCTCACGACATACGGCTCGAATATGGATAACTCTGGCGTGAATGCCTATCTTAAGATTGGTACTCCTGTGGGTGCTGCCGTCTATGATCCCGAGACCGAGGAGGAGTATCGCTCGAATCTGGTCTTCGTGGCCGACTACAACTACTTCAAGGAGGATGCCTACTTTGGTCTTAACGACTACAACGGCCACGACCACGCCTGGTGGATGAACTTCTCATACACTCACTACTTTACCGCCCGCTCGTTCCTCGCAATGGGAGCTTCGGCCTCGATCACCAATAGTGATGAGAATATACTCAATAAGATGTATGAGAGCCCTAAGGTTGCAGGTCAGTTGCCCTCGCTGTGGCAGAGCGCTACACGTAACAAGATGCGCTACACCGAGCCTGGTATCTATGCCGAGTATACTTACAACATTCCCGAGAAGTTCTCTCTGGTGCTGGGTCTGCGTGGCGACTGGATGGGTGCTGATAATACCGTTCCCAAGACCTTTATTGGCGATGGCGTAGTAGCCTCTTTAGCCCATTATTCTCCTAAGCAGAGCTTCGTGGTTACTCCTCGCTCGCACATCCGCTGGGACATCACTCCCTCGACCGTGTTGCGTGCTTCGGCCGGTTTGGGCTATCGCCGTGCAAGCATCTTCACCGACAATATCTGGATGCTCGCAACGGGTCGCAAGGCGATTGTAACCGACCTTAACAACGACATCGAGAAGGCTCTCACGGCAGGTGCCAGCCTGACGCAGTATATCAAGATTGGCGGCTACGATGATGCAACGATTAGTTTCGACTACTTCCGCACACAGCTCTATAACACCGTTCTTGCCGATCAGGAGTTGGGCTTTGCTGGCGGTACTCCCGACGATGAGATCTGGATCTATAACACCGATGGCCGTGCCTTTACAGATACCTATCAGGTAGATTTCCAGTGGACTGCCGCTCGTGGTTTGGATATATTTGCGACCTATCGCTACACAAACGCCAAGGTGAGCGTCGAGCGTAATGGTGCTACGCATCTTATCGAGCGTCCCTTGACCAGCCGCTATAAGACATTGCTTAACATTCAGTATGCTACGCCTTACCGTCGCTGGGTGTTCGATGTTACGGCTCAGTACAACGGCCCGATGCGTCGTCCCTCGCTCGATGGCGACATCACCCGCTCGGAGCTCTCGCCCGCATATCCTATGTTCTATGCGCAGGTGAGCCGTAAGATTCGTAACTGGGAGGTATATGTAGGTTGTGAGAATATTGCCGACTACATTCAGAAGGATCCTATCCTGAATGTGTCGGATCCCTTCTCGCCCGCATTTAACTCGTCGAGCGTGTGGGGTCCGTTGATGGGGCGTAAGTTCTATATTGGAGCCCGCTTCAACCTCTATTAAAAATGTATATAAAAACTCTCTTTCGGCGTTATGCTTGCTGATTAAATCCTCACATACGCCTGAGTATGCTGCGGTGTAATCATCTGCGCAGGCCTTGAAATAGAGTCTTTCTATCCATTTTTAGCAATACAGCACTTTAGGGGGGAGAGATATAAAGAGAAATTAATAAAAGAATAAAAATACTTAAAACTTTACCACTATGAAAAAGATTATTATGCTTTGCCTTATGGCTGTTATCGGCTTTGGCGTAACTGACGCCGTGGCACAGAAGAAGCAGGTTGATCTCAAGACCACCGTTTTCCAGACTGATGTAGATTGCGAGAACTGCGCAAAGAAGGTTGATAACTCAATCCCTTACCAGAAGGGCGTTAAGGAGGTTAAGGTCGATGTATCGACTCAGACCGTAACCGTTACCTATGACACTTCTAAGACCAACGACGAGGCTCTGGTGAAGGCTTTTAAGAAGGTTAAGGTAAATGCCGAAGTAAAGAAGTAGTTTTGTTATACAACTTCTAAATAGAAAGAGTAAGGGTTGCCCAACATATTGGGCAACCCTTTTTGCTTAGAGCAGATCTGCTATCTGATGTATCAAGTCGCGTGCTATGTAGTAGGTCATCATCACCGCGACGACGAGTTTTATGCCCGTGCCCACGATGAACGAGAGGAACGAGCCAAAGCCCACCCGCAGAGCCTCGTTCAGCGTGCGGTGCTGACCCACCATCTCGCCAAGCACGGCACCAGCAAAGGGTCCTACAATCACGCCTATGGGTCCCATAAACATACCTGCGAAGATACCTATCGTGGCACCTGTCATACCCGCCTTCGAGCCTCCGAACATACGACTGAAGTAGGCGGGCAGGATGTAATCCATTATGCACACCGCAGCGGTTACGATGCCCCACACCCATAGCGTGGTTGTGGTGATAGAGCCTGCCGAGCCGAAGTAGGCGCACACAAGGCCGATGAACGCAAGAGCAGGGCCTGGCAGAATGGGAACTATCGAGCCTATGATGCCGACAACGCCACACAGCAGGGCTATGATTATAAGAAGGGTATCCATACTCAATTTTATAAAGTAAGAGAGTGCCCATCAGGACACTCTCTGAATAAACATCTACACATTTTGTGCCTTGATTATTTTACCAAACGGTTTGTTGCCGAGTCGGGGAAGATTACCGAGGGCTTGAACGACTTTGCCTCCTCGAAATCCATTAGGGCATACGACACGATAATCACCAGATCATCCACGGCCACCTTGCGTGCCGCTGCTCCGTTCAAGCAGATGGCACCACTGCCACGCTCGCCCTTGATGATGTAGGTCTCCAGACGCTCACCATTGTTAATGTCGAGAATCTGCACCTTCTCACCCTCAATCATATTTGCTGCATCCATCAAATCCTCGTCGATGGTAATGCTACCCACATAGTTCAGGTTAGCCTGTGTAACTCTTACTCGGTGAATCTTCGATTTTAATACTTCGATCATCATCGTTATTTGATTTTTACATTATCAATCAATCTTATCTCTCCAGCCTGCACCGCAATGCAACCTTGAATGCGGGGGCTCTCATTCCAACTCTCAACCTGCTGCAGCGAGAGAGCATCCACAGCCTGGAAGTAGATTACCTTCAACAATCCATCGGCCTCCACCTGCTCCACAACCCAGCGTGTAAGCTCGGCGGGCGAGAGCTCGGCCGACTTGGCCTCACACTGCGAGATAACCTGGTAGATGTGTGGTGCCGCGGCACGATACTCGGGTGTGAGTAGGGTGTTGCGTGAAGAGAGGGCCAAGCCGTCCACATCACGAATGATGGGACACTCTACTATCTCTACATCCAAACCCAACTGCTCGACCATAGCCTTGATTACGGCAATCTGCTGGAAGTCCTTCTCGCCGAAGTACGCCTTTGAGGGCTCGACGATTGCAAACAGGCGACTCACAACCTGTGCCACACCATTGAAGTGGCCGGGGCGTGTAGCTCCCTCCATTACCTTGTCAACTTGTCCGAAGTCGAACTCTCGGGTGTCGGGCTCGGGATATATCTCCTCGACCGAGGGCATCAGCACATAGTCTGCGCCGGCAGCCTCCAACACGGCGGCATCAGCCTCAGGCGTGCGTGGATAGTTTCTCAGGTCGTTCTTGTCGTTAAACTGTGTGGGGTTTACAAATACGCTTACCACCACTGTCTTGCACTCGCGGCGAGCCTTCTCAACCAACGAGCGATGTCCTGCGTGTAGGGCACCCATTGTGGGTACGAAGCCGATGCTCGACTTATCGAGCAGGGCCAATTCCTCTTTGAGGTCGCTTACTTTACTGAAAGTTTTCATTAGTCAGTGCTATAAAACTGCGACAAAGTTATATAATAATATCGGAATTAAAAATTTCATCCTGCGATAAAAACATTACATAACAAAAAAAGTCCCCCAACAGGAGGACTTTTTTCTAAAATATAGCTCTTTTTACTAGTTCAACGAGGGGAGGAACGACCACTCCTTCGAGTAGTGGAGCATCTGCTCGGTAAAGTCGGTCTTGTAGATAAGCTTCACATCCACAATCTTGCCATCCTGCTCTACGAGCTCGTAGTCGGGATTGACAAATCCGCTATAAGGCTCAATGCCCAATTTTGCATAGCGCTCCAGTACCTCCTTGTGCAGATCGTAGTCGATCTTCACGGCGTAATCCTCTACGAGCTTGCGGCCAGCCTCGTAGTCGCCTGTCGATTTGATGCGCTGAACCTCCTTCAAGAGTTCACCGAACAGACGACGCAGAGCATCGAAGTCGTTAACGACGATGTACGACTTACCATCGTGCTTAACCCACTCGATTACATTATCCTTCTTGCCCTTCTCGTAGCACCACTCGGCGATGAGTTTGCGGTTACGCATATGCGCCTCCTCGACATTCTTGCCCAACTCGATACGGGCAAACTGGGTCATCATTCCATTCATAATATAGTCGGCATACTGAGCCTTGGCCACATCGAGCGAGGGGATAAGACCAATCTCCACCATCTTCGGGTCGCCCAAGTAGTAAAGACCGAAGAGGTCGGCGCGAGTCTCCTCCAAAGTCGAGGTATAGCTCTTAAGCTCGCCACCCTTAACGCCCTCGGCCAGCTGTCCTGATCCGTGACCCAAGCACTCGTGCAGGTCGGTGTGCAGGTCGTCCGATAGCTTGCCGTGCTGTGCGATGCGCTCACGGTCCTCGGCACGAAGCATAAACTCCTCGTTGAAGCCGTTGCCCTGAGCGGCCTTATCGTAGGCGTAGGTGATATTATCAATGGTAACAGACTTCGAACCATACTCCTTGCGAATCCAGTCGGCGTTGGGAAGGTTGATACCGATGGGTGTTGCGGGGAAGCAGTCGCCACCGAGCATTGCTACGGTAATAACCTTTGCTGATACACCCTTAACCTCCTTCTTGCGGAACTTGGGGTCGATGGGTGCATTATCCTCGAACCACTGTGCGTTGGCCGAGAGGATCTGTGTGCGGCGGCAGGCAGTGCTGTCGATGAAGTTCACAGTACCCTCCCACGAAGCCTTGCGGCCGAGGGGATCGCCATAATCCTCGATGAAGCCGTTTACGAAATCGACATTCGACTCGTTGTCGCCCACCCAAAGGATATTGTATCGGTCGAACTCACGCAGATTACCTGTGCGGTAGTAGTTTACAAGTGCGTTGATGATGCTCTTCTGAGGCTCCTCGGCTACCTGTGCAGCCTTCTCCAACCAGAATACGATCTGTGCGATGGCGTCAGAGTACATTCCACCGAGTTTCCAGGTCTTCTCCACAATCTGGCCGTTCTCGTCCTTGATGAGCTTCGAGTTAAGACCATAAGAGATGGGAGTGGGATCATTCTCGTCGCGCATAGCGGCATAGAATGCCTCTACCTCCTTCATCGTTACACCCTCGTAGTAGTTGCAGGCCGACTCGGTAACCATATCCACACCGTCGTCCTGGTTAAGACGCTTGGCATATAGTGCAGGGTCGAAGATAATGTCGAGCAGGAGCGTCTTCTCGATCGAGAGATTCTGCGGATCGACATACTTACCCACCATCTGCTCGAACCACTCGCGAGTGAACTCGGGGCGGAACTTGTCGTTAGAGTAGTGGTGATGGATACCGTTGGCAAACCACACCTTTTTCAGGTATTTCTCCATAGCCACAAAGTTTGCATCGGCGCGGTCGCCGTCGTACTTGGTGTAGATTGACTCCAGTGCACGGCGGATGGTGAGGTTATACTTAAAGTTCTGGTCGAACAAAATGTCGCGACCTGCCTTTGTGGCCTGTGCCAAATAGTAGATCAGGGTCTTCTGCTGCAGGGGCAACTTCTCGAAGCCCGGCACCTCGTAACGAAGCACCTTGATGTCGTCAAACTTATCGACAATCCACGGCATAGGCTCAGTGGTAGTAGCCTCAGTCTCAGTGGATTTGCTACCACAAGAATTGAGCGAAAAGAGTGAAAGTGTCATAATCGCAAATGTTAATATAAAGCGGCTCATTTTTATAGTTTATTATGGTTGAGTAATTTATCCAGAGGCAAAGTTACCGCTTTTTTCTTGAAATGAGCCAAAGTCGTTAAATAAATTAGCAGAAAGCGTCTGACTTGCCCTGTAATTCTAATAAAAAGGGGTGTCCAAATTAATCGGACACCCTATTCTCTTTATTCGAATTTTGCTCCTGTAGCCTCAAACCAGGGATTCTTCAAGTCGGCTTTGTTGTAGGCCAGCGTCTCACCCTCGGGGTAAGACTTTGTCAAGCCTCCTGCCTCGCTTAGGATCAACTCGCCTGCAGCGGTGTCCCACTCATAAGTGTTTGTGGTGCGAACATAGTAATCGACCTCGCCCTCAGCCAAGAGGCAGAACTTGTAGGAGCTTCCCTGCTCTACGACCTCCAAATCGGGGTGCTGCTCACGCATCTGCTCTACGCGCTCCAGGGTCTCGGGGGTCTGGTGCGAACGCGATACGGCTACGCGGAAACCTTCGTGTCGGCTACTCTCAAGGGGCAGGCGCTCCAACATTGCTTCGATCTGCTTGCCCTCATACTGTGGGTTGTCGCAGGGCTCGATGTCGCGAATAAGGTATGCACCCTTACCCTTGGCGGCAACATACATCTTCTTTAGGCAGGGAACATAGAGAATTGATCCCACACACTCGTTGTCAGCCAAAAGGGCGATGTTAACGGTAAACTCGTTATTACGCTTGATGAACTCCACCGTGCCGTCCAACGGATCGACCAGCAGGAAGAGTTCCCAATTACGACGCTCCTCGAAGAGTATCTCACGCCCCTCCTCACTTAAGATTGGCACTCGCGTGGGACCTAAGTACTCCTTGATGGTGTTGTGGGCTGTGCGGTCGGCCAGCGTGATGGGGGTGTGATCGCTCTTTAGGGCGATGTCGTAATCGTCGTAGTTGTTGTAGATATTCATTATCGCAGCTCCGGCCTTCACGGCGGCGTTAAAGCATTTGGGCAATAGATGCTCGCGAATCTGTGCAACTATAAGTTTTTGGTCCTGAGAAGTCATTATTAAGGTCAGTTTTATTTCTATGTAAAGTTACTAATAATTTATTAAACCGAGAATTTTCTTGCAGGAAAAATATCGACTATTTTCCGAAAGAGATAGAATATATCCCACACAGAACAATTTGTCGGTTTGGCAAGCGTGGCCACATATCTCGCACCCGCCCAAACAGCCATCGTAGTGAGCACTACTGATATGGTTATGCGCAGGTCGAGAGCAGCACTACTCGCACATAATAACGTAACCAACACCATAATAATTGTTGTGCGGAGCGAGAATATTATCTTGCGAGAGGGCGCGTGATCGGCAATTGGCGAGTAGGTATAGTATCCGCGGCCACATCGTTGTAGAATGTCGGGCGCGAAGCCTTTGGCTTCGATTACAGCGTTGCGTAGAAAGAGGCAGTCGTGCGACGAGTGGGAGCGAATCCACGAGCAGCCACGGGCATTGGTCGAACAGAGTATAATGGCAAGATTCTCAATGGCTCTCTGTCGGAGCAAGGTGGTGCCGCCAATGGGTAAGATGTAATCATACGAGGCGACCATCACCCCTGCATTTATATCGTCATAGGCCGAACGGTGGGGCGCATCGACAAGAATCAGACGACGATAACTGCGCTGGCGTGAGCGGTAGAGTTGATTGATGCTGACCGTTGGTAGTTCGTGTGTCGAGGAGCAGTTCACGCGTACCATCTTGAAGTGGCGAATAATGTCATCGAAGGCCTTCGCGTGCAGGGTTGAATCGAGCACCGTAATCACCTCATAGCGCCCATACTCCTGCCCAAGGAGGCGTGTTATGTGTGTGGTATCGCTCACCGAGGTGCATACCACCGAGCAACCAACGAATCCCAACGATTCGCAGCATCCCGTGATGTCGTTGTCCAACAGAGCTTGATGCTCGATGGCGCGGGCTATTCTTGCCGTGCGAACGAGCGCTATGGCTAAGGCGGTGAAGAGAAAGATAAATATCAGAATACAAAGAATCATTGCGTGGCTGTAGTGCGCACAAGTGCGCGTTTGTATGAGTTTATGAGTCCCTCGGCATAGCGACTCTCCGCCTGGGGGAAGATAGCCTTCACGGCGCCGAGAGAGTACCCCTCGACGGTGAGGTGGCGGCAGAGTGAGCGACGATCGTACTCCGACATCGAGCTAAGGTACTCTCGTATGCGGGCGTGATGGAGTGGTCGCCCGAGCGAGGCCAGAGTGTATATCGCCTCGCTGATTACGCTATGGCTACTCTCCGAGATAATTATGTTGTGTAGCCGCTTCTCGGCAATCTCTATGCCGAAGGTGCGCACGATGGCAAGGCCCAGCATACGCAGGTTGCGGTTGTCGTTGCCCAGTAGTGGCTCGTAGGCTATGGGTAATACCCCTCGTCGCAGGAGAGTGAGTATGCGGGCAATATCGAATGGCGATAGGTCGTACCTGAGCGAGGCTATAGCCTGTATGGCTGAGGTGGGATTTATCGCTATTATCGTTAGCAGAGCGCTGTTGCGTATGTCGCTATCGGACGAGTGTATATAACGCTGGAAGTGTTGCGATGAGTAGTTTGGCGTAGGCAGGGCACTCATCAACATCAGCAGGCGGGCTCGCCTCGTTCCACGGGCGTAGAGTATGCGCCGCATAAGAAAGTGATCGAGTTGTAGTCGCTCGATAAGGTTGCGCAGTCGATCCGTCTCGTTGCCGTAGGTGTGGCTTACTACAGTGTGTATAGCCTCGGCCAGGGCCAAGCGTGAGCGGGATGAGCGGGCGCGTATGCTCTCCTGCGAGGCATTATCGTTGGATAGCAGAGCGGTTATCTGTTTGATATATAGGTCGCGCGGTGATGGGTTACGACGTGCCGACTGCACGCTGAGTGTTGCGGCCGTAAGGCATAGTATCGCGATTATGGTCAGTACCACATATATGAAAAAGAGGATATTCATAGGCGACTTTTTGTGTTAAGTTGTGCTTCAGCCTTCATCCTCAGGCGCTCCATACATATCGGGAAGGTCATATATTGATCGACGCCGCACTCCAGTAGGCTCAATACCATTTGCTCGGATTGTTGCCACGCTACGACATATACCGCAGGCGTGGACTTGCCTCGTGCGCGGATTCGCGAGATAAACTCCGATCCGTCGATAAAGGGTGCTACCGTGAGTACGATTATTATTGTGGGTTGCTCACGCTGGCAGGCGACGATGGCCTGCTCGGCCGATGAGCAACAGACGATGCGTGCCGAGGTTGTGTCGAGGATAGCCGCTACGAGGCTTGCCGTGGCACTACGCTCGGAGTATATGACGATTGTTTGGTAATCCATTTTCGGAATGTTTGCCGCTCGGGGGCGTTCGAAAAATGTGCCAAATGCTAAATAGTTGAAAAAAAAGTGGGTTTGCGCTTGTTTTGAGAATATTTTTTGTATATTTGCAGGCCGAATTTCGGCAAAAATGTAATTTATTTTAAGAATAATGTACGTTATAGTAGAGATCGCAGGTCAGCAGTTTAAGGCTGAGAAGGGTCGTAAGCTCTATGTTCACCGTCTTCAGAACGACGTAGAGTCGTCAGTGAGCTTCGACAAAGTCCTGCTTGTAGACAACGACGGTCAGGTTAAGGTAGGTGCACCTGTAGTAGAAGGCGCCTCAGTTAAGTGTAAGGTCTTGAAGCACCTCAAGGACGACAAGGTTTTGGTCTTCAAGAAGAAGCGTAGAACTGGTTATCAGAAGTGCAACGGTCACCGTCAGTACTTGACTCAGATTCTCGTGGAGGATATTGTTGCATAATTAAAAAGTTTAGAGAAAATGGCACACAAAAAAGGAGTAGGTAGTTCAAAGAACGGCCGTGAGTCAGAGAGCAAGCGACTCGGTGTAAAGCTTTTCGGTGGTCAGTTCGCTAAGGCCGGCAACATCATCGTACGTCAGAGAGGTACTGTACACAACCCCGGTAATAACGTGGGTATGGGTAAGGACCACACTCTCTTCGCATTGGTTGACGGTACAGTTGAGTTCTGCAAGAAGTCTTCTGGCAAGTCTTACGTTAGCGTAACTCCCCTTGCTGAGTAAGTTGGGGTGTTAACCGAAATTATGCGAGTTGGAGAAATTCAACTCGCTTTTTTTTGCCTTAAAAATTGCTTTTCAAGAATAAATATCATAATTTTGTCGGGTTGTTCAAGGGGTAATAACTCCGTGAAATTCAAAAAGATGTTGCGCCATAAGGAAAATATCGTATCGCAGGCCGTGTCACCGCTGACACTGTCGGGCGCGGTGTGCATTTCTGCGTCGAGCCGAAATGCGGGCGTAACACTACCCCCCCCCTACTTGGCTTAATCGCCAGATAATCAACAGATTATACGAAAATAACTTAACACGCTCTCGGCGTGGGCTTTTTTGTGCTCTGCTGTGAGCGTTTTT
>JAZONC010000004.1:0-18705 GCA_045654285.1 Alistipes sp.
TTGCACACAGACTGAGAAGTATGAGGTAGTAGGTATCAACGACCTTTGCCCAGTAGAGTACTTGGCTTATATGCTCAAGTATGACACTATGCACGGCAAGTTCGAGGGCACTATCGACTATGACACAGAGAAGAGCCTCCTCATCATCAACGGTAAGGCTATCCGCGTAACTGCAGAGCGCAACCCTGAGGAGTTGAAGTGGAACGAGGTTGAGGCTGAGTATGTAGTTGAGTCTACTGGTTTGTACCTCACTGCTGAGAAGGCTGAGGCTCACATCAAGGCTGGTGCAAAGTATGTAGTTATGTCGGCTCCTGCAAAGGATAACACTCCTATGTTCGTTTGCGGTGTTAACACCAACACTTACGCTGGTCAGACTATCGTTTCTAACGCTTCTTGTACTACAAACTGCTTGGCTCCTATCGCTAAGGTTTTGAACGACAACTGGGGTATCGCTGACGGTTTGATGACAACTGTTCACGCTACTACTGCTACTCAGAAGACTGTTGACGGTCCATCTTTGAAGGACTGGCGTGGTGGCCGTGCAGCTGCTGGCAACATCATCCCTTCTTCAACTGGTGCTGCTAAGGCTGTAGGTGTAGTTCTTCCCGAGTTGAACGGTAAGCTCACTGGTATGGCATTCCGCGTTCCTACTTTGGACGTTTCAGTTGTTGACTTGACAGTTAACTTGGCTAAGCCCGCTACTTACGCTGAGATTTGCGACGCAATGAAGGCTGCTTCAGAGGGTGAGTTGGCTGGCGTTTTGGGTTACACTAACGAGGATGTTGTTTCATCTGACTTCTTGGGTGACGCTCGTACTTCAATCTTCGACGCTAAGGCTGGTATCGCTTTGACTGATACTTTCGTTAAGGTTGTTTCTTGGTATGACAACGAGTGGGGTTACTCAAACAAGGTTCTTGACCTCATCTCTGTTATGAAGGCTTACAACAAGTAATCTATTCTAACATAGATAACTCTTCCGGCTGCCCAATCGGGTGGCCGGATTTTTTTATGTGACAGACAACATAAAACCTGACATCATACAATAAATATAAAAAAGGGTTACCTCGCCAGATAACCCTTAAAACCTTAATTGAAAAACAGAGATTTAAAACTTCAACTCGATCGATGCACCCGACCATTGATTCACCTGATGCAGCTCCTCGTGCAAGGTCTTCGTTCCTCGCTTTACAACAATTTTTATCTGAAATGGAGAGGCATCATCTATCTCGCGCACAGCTGGCAAGGTGTGCGGAATCAAATAGACAAGACACTCGATTGACTCGCAAGCCGGAGTCTTAAGCGACAGTTTGTGTCGCTCCATCCAACCACTCTCCGCCATACGAAGGTTTGCACCTACATCGGCTAAATGGCTACGCTCGGCAACAACCTCCATCTGGTTATGATCCTTATCGAAACAGGCCGCAACAACGGCTATGTTATAACGCCACAGCTCAGCATAATTACTGCTTACCGTAATCTGAAAAATCTCTCCCATAACTCTTTTTTTACATTCGATAAGAGCTGTTCAGCCCCATTTTTTTCACGCAAACCGAAAACTTTTATCGTATTAATCTTCACAAAAATACAAATTATTTGCTTTTTCAGCGAATTGTTTGTAAATTTGCCTGCTTTTTATTGCGATATGGAGCTAAACAACAGATACAGCATCGCCTATAAAGGCTTGAAAAACAGCAGTCACGACTTCCAATTCGAGGTCGATGATGAGCTATTTGCTGCATATGAGAGCCGAGAGATCAAAGGCGGTAAGCTCTCTGTCGAGGTAGCGATGCTCAAGGCAGATAATCAATTAGAGTTTGATTTTACAATCTCTGGTGATGTTACTTGCGAATGCGACCGCTGTTTGGAGGATTGCTTGGTTCCTATTGATTATGAAGGCCACCTTATCGTAAGAATTTCGAACGACGAAGGTGAGTATGACGGTGATATTATGTGGATCTCACCCGTAGATGACATCGTAGACCTGACACAGTATATTTATGAAAGCATAGTTCTTTCGTTGCCTTACCAGAGAGTTCATCCCGAAGGTGAATGCAACCCCGATATGATAGCACGCTTCGCTATCGTTAGCGACGAGGAGCTCGAAGCCATTGAGGCAAGAGCCGCGGAGCACGAAAAGCGTGGCATAGGCGAGGGTGACTTCAATAAGTTGGCAGCATTGAAGGCTCAGTTAGAGAGTGAGCAACGTGAAGAATAAAGCAAAAAGATATAAAAACGATAACTTAAAATAATATTGTAAAATGGCACATCCTAAACACAAAGTGTCGTCTACACGACGCGACAAGAGAAGAACTCACTACAAGGCAGTAGTTCCTACTGTTGTTACTTGCTCTAACTGCGGTTCTGCGGTACTTTATCACCGCGTATGCCCCGAGTGCGGTTTCTACCGTGGCAAGTTGGCTATCGAGAAGAAGGCTGAGTAGTTTCAGGCTGAAAGTATGGAGAGAGCCCCTATTTAGGTGCGCTCTCTCTTAATTTTTTATTAACTGACACTTAAATAATCATATATGTTGAAAATCGGTATCGATGCTATGGGTGGTGATTTCGCCCCCGAGGTGGCTGTGGAGGGTGCTATAATGGCATTGAAGAAGATTGGCAAGGATAGCCGTATTGTGCTCTTTGGTGATGAGGCGCGTATCCGTGCCCTGCTCAAGAAGCATAAGTGTGCTGCCGAGAACTTCGATATTGTAGGCACTACCGAGGTCATTGAGATGGGTGATCATCCTGCCAAAGCTTTCATCGCCAAGAAGGATTCGAGTATGACCGTTGGATTCAACTATTTGGCCGAGGGCAAGATCGATGGTTTTGCCAGCGCAGGCTCAACGGGTGCGATGATGGTAGGTTCGATGCAGGTTGTGAAGCCTATCCCTGGCGTTATCCGTCCCGTTATCTCGACCCTTATCCCTATCGTTATGAACCGTCGCGGTTTGTTGCTCGATGTGGGTCTTAATGTCGATGCTAAGCCCGAGGTGTTGGCTCAGTATGGCTTGCTTGGCTCGATCTACGCTGAGGCTGTATTGGGTATCGAGAAACCTCGTGTGGCTCTGCTCAACATCGGCGAGGAGGAGGGCAAGGGTAATGCTCAGGCCAAGGCAACATATGATTTGCTCAAAGAACAGAAGGTTTTCAACTTTGTGGGTAATGTAGAGTCTTCGTATATCTTTACCGGCAAGTACTGCGATGTCGTAGTCTCTGATGGTTTTGTAGGTAATGTTATCTTGAAGATGGCCGAGGCTATGTATCGTATCAACACCCGTCTGATGCCTACCAAGCCCTGGTTGCTCAATCTGTTGCGCCCCGTATTGGAGCCTTTGTGCCCCAAGCTCTACTACTACCAGAATTTCTGGAACGCTATGAATTATGAGAGCGTAGGTGGAACAATCGTAATCGGTGTTAATGCCCCCGTTATGATTGGTCACGGTGGTTCGTCGGCGAAGGCTATCTGCAGTTTGATTTGCACTATGGAGCGTAATATCGCCAGCCGCGTGTGCGATAAATTGCGCGAGGCGTTGAAGAACTACACCCCTCAGGCGGAGGAGTAGGCATACCATATTTATCATAGCGATGATGCAGAGGCCAAGGCTTTTGCATCATCGTTTTTTTTATGGCTGTTGTGATGGGAGTTGGCAAATATCATATTTTATAGTATATTTGTCGCAAGTGTTACCAATAAAATTTGATTTACTATGAAAAAGATTCTGTTTTTCTTCGTTTTGGCCGCTACCATCGTGTCGTGTGCGCCTAAGTCGGCACCCGTAGCCGAGCAGGCGGCTGAGGTTGCTGCAGCTCCCGTTAATCACGCAGCATACACATCTTCTAACCAGGAGGCACAGCAGCGTGTATATGATTATCTGAAGGCTCACGGTCCCTTCTTCATCGCTACTGTCGATGGCGATCAGGCACGCGTGCGTCCCTTCGGTGCATTGCATATCTTCGAGGGGAAGATGTATATAATCACAGGCCATGTTAAGCGTATCGCAAAGCAGTTGGCGGCTAATCCTAAGGTGGAGATTTGTGCTGTGAATGGAACAGAGTGGGTGCGCGTTGCTACTACTTTGGTTGAGGATGAGCGTATCGAGGCTAAGAAGTCGATGCTCGACGCTAACCCCAACTTGCGTAGCTCATACAACGAGACCGACGACAATATCGCTGTTTATTACTTTACCGATGCTACTGCGACATTCTCGTCGTTTGCAGGTGATGGCGATGTAGTTAAGTTCTAATCTCGGGTCGGTAAAAATAAGAGAGGCTGCATAACTTAGAGTTAGCAGCCTCTTTTTTATATCTTATCAAATCCCTTTGTGAACTTTATCCAATAGTATTTCAAAGGGTTGGTATATTTTAGCTGTTTCCAGGGACGGCTGGTGTGCGGACTGTGGATAACAGGCAGATTGGCAAATAGATAGTTCTTGAATCCTAACGCCTGAGCTTGCTGTGAGATAGTTACATCGAACCAATGTTTCTCGGGTTTTAAGCTACGGAAATCGTATGCCTTTAAGAGTGAGTTTGTGAGAAGCGAACAGCAGAAGCTGCAGTGCTTCTTTACTGCCCAGCACTCGCCTTCGTGTCCGCGAGCATACTCATAGGGGTAGTTAATCTCGCCTTTGTTGTCTACCGTAACCGACGCCGCAATACCACAGTCTGGGCGCTCGGCGGCGCCATCTATCAGAGCCTGTATTGTGTTGGGACGCACCACCACATCCGACTCAACGATGAGTAGGTCGGCACCCTCCTTTAGGGCTTTCTCCTGACTTATCTGCAAGACAAGTAGGTAGTTTGGCGAGGGGTGCGAGGTTATCTCGGCAAGGTTGACAAGCTGCATCTTGCCATCCTGCTCAGCCACAAACTTCTCCAGCATCGCAGTGTTCTCGGGTGTCGAGAAGTCATTGTAGATGGTGTATGTGAAGGGCGAGCTTATCTCAGAAGAGAGAATAGCTTCAGCCGTCTCAATGGTCGATGCGATGGAGTCTTTTACTGGAGTGATAATATGCAGGGGCTTCATTGCGAGTTTTTATGATCTTATTCGCGGAGCGGTATTGCTTATTTAGGTAAAATAATTTATCTTTGCGTTTATAGGTAAGGGCAAAGATAATGATTTTTTCGAAATATACAACTCATATTCTTCTTGTCGTATTTACGCTTCTCGTTTTTGAGTCCGCGGCGCAGAGCCGACAGACACGCGAAGAGTATGTCGATAAGTACAAGCATATTGCCATCGAGCATATGGAGCGCTACGGAATTCCCGCCAGCATCACTCTGGCGCAGGGTATTCTGGAGTCCGATAGCGGTAATAGTAATCTGGCGCGTCGGTCGAACAACCACTTTGGTATTAAGTGTAAGTCTGACTGGAAGGGTGATCGTGTCTATCACGACGATGATGCGCGTAATGAGTGTTTCCGCAAATATGATACCGTAGAGGAGTCGTATGAGGACCACGCCGAGTTCCTCGATCAGTCGCCCCGCTACGATTCTCTGTTTGCCTACTCATCAAGCGACTACCGCAGTTGGGCGCGAGGCCTTAAGGCGGCAGGATATGCCACAGCATCGGATTATGCTCAGCGCCTGGTGCGCATCATCGAGGATAATAAACTCTATCTCTTCGACGAGGATAACGGGGCCGAGCTCTATGCTGCGCGTATGCACGCCGAGCGGGGTGGCGTGGACGATGCATTTGCCAGCCAGAGCAGTGTCGATATGCCCGAGACTATGGAGGCGCGTGTCGATCCCGACAACTACCGTGTGCCCGAGCGCACCTACAACGGTTATAGTGTCTATGCCAACAATGGCGTACACTATGTTGTGGCGCGCGATGGCGATTCGTTTGCTCGCATAGCACAGACCTTTGCTCTTGCGGAGCGTACCCTGCGCAAGTATAATGAGATAGACCCCAATAGCGTGGCCGACCCCATCGAGGGTGAGTTGATCTACATCGAGCAGAAGCATAATCGCTGGCAGGGAGAGAGCCGAAGCCACCGTGTTGAGGCTGGCGAGACGCTCACATCGGTTGCGCAGGAGTATGGTATTCGCGCCAAGCAACTCGCACGAATGAACCGCTTGAAGAGCAGTGCGACACTTGTCGAGGGTCAGACACTTAGATTGAACTAAAAACTTTCAGATATGGATAAATCACCATTGCGAGAGAAGATTCTTGCGACAATAATCAACAAATCAACGCTCAAACAGCATATCTTCGACAATACATTTGCCGCGTTTAACGAGCTCAAGGATGTATTGTTTGAGATCGCATCGGAGTTGGATGACGACTTGGATGGTAAGCTGGATAAGCGCGTGCGTATCGAGTACCGTGACCGTGGTAAGTTCGAGGCACAATTGCAGGTGGCCAGCGATCTTTTGATCTTCCGTATGCATACCGATGTCTTTGAGTTCGACTCTAAAAATGTCGTTTGGCAGAACGAGTATGTGCAGTCAGAGCGCGATAATGCATATTGTGGTGTGATTGATATTTACAACTTCCTCTCAGACTCGTTCAAATTCAATCGTAATGCCGACGAGGGTTATCTCATTGGTCGCATCTTTATCAATCGCGAGAAGTGCTACTTCGTTGAGGGTAAGCGTCAGGCATTGGTGCGTGCGTCGAATTTCGGACAGGAGAAGATCACACGCGAGGCTTTGGTCTCGATTATGGAGGCAGCTATTCACTACGCCATCAACTTCGATTTGCTGGTGCCCTCGTACGAGGATAACAACCGTGTTACGGTGGATCAGTTCAACTCGAAGATGGATAACTCGAAGTTTACTACGGGTAAGCGCCTCGGTTACGAATTTAATGTGGATGATATCTAATTGTGCCGTATATGATTAAAACTATAACCAAACTACTCCTCTTCCTCTCTACATTTTGCCTCTGCTCTAATTGTGCTCCATCCGAACCCCAAGCTGTAAATGGTGTATATAACGTGCGCGATTTTGGAGCCGTCGGTGATGGCGTTGCCGACGATACGGCGGCAATCCAGCGAGCGATAGACTACATTACCGAGCATAATGGAGGAACACTCTTCTTCCCTATAGGCAAATACCGTCTGGCAACGATCCAGAGCAGTAGCGATGGTATGCAAGCGCACCTTTTCATCCGCGATAGGCAGCGTGAGGAGGATGCCGAGCGCAATACCATAATGATTCGTCTTCGAGGCCAGAGTGCGGTCAATACCTCTTGCACCTATGCCAATCACAGCGGTGAGGATAAATACCCCGTTTGGGAGAATGGCTCGGTTTTGTTTTCCGATGTTTTGGGCGATCTGATGAGCGATGGTAATGCCATCCCTGTTTCGGTCGTGGCTGCCGAGGCGGGCGATAATATGTATAAGATGAATACGACGAACGTTCGCTTCGATGATATTGCAGTTTGCGTTAAATCCGACGAGGGCGGTTTCCCGCGTCTTTCGGGTGTCAATATGGCATACGCAGCTACGGTCTATGCCGATAACCTGCTCATCTACTCCTCTACACCCAGCTCTCGTCTCTCTTCTCCCACTGCCGCTGGACATTACTCGGCAGGTTTTATCGGGCCGCGTGTATGGTGTAACCCCGAGGAGAATCTTCAAAATGTATATGTAAAGAGTGCATTCCGCTATGGTTTTATCTTCTCCGAGCACGCCAATGCCAACGATCTCTCGGTGTGGAATTGCGATAACGCTTACACTTTTGCCTATATGGATCACTCGGCGTGGTTTGGCCGTATTCACGCTCAGAATTGTGCCAATGTACTCACCTCACTCGATGTGTTATTGGCCGATCATAAGGTAGGACATTCGTTTGTGAGAATCGAGCAGGTCGGCCTTGAGACCAATGTGGGTCAAAGCCCAACCTATTGCAACTACAAAACCTTTGTCAATGATCCCAATAATCAGCTTTATGGATCATACGAATACCACATCGTGAAATCTCACGTCGGAGCCTATTATAAAGATTATAAGTCGGTGGGAGGTGAGAATTTCCGAGGCAATCCACTTTGCGAATTAGAATAAACGTAATATTATGATTAAGAAACTAACTCTTCTTGTTGCCATATTCACACTGGCCTCATCGGTGTTATATGCGCAAAAAACCTTTCAGGAACTGGGGCAGATTTCGCGCCTTAATCGAGGCGTCAGTGGCTTGCGCTCGATGAACGATGGCGAGCACTACACAATCAGCCGCGGTGGCGCCGTTCTGCGATTCAGTTATACCGACGAGAGCGTATGCGATACGCTTTATACCGGTCGCTTTTCAAGCTATGCCCTCTCGCCCAAGGAGGATATGATGGTAGTGGGTAATAACTTCCGCCCCGTATATCGTCGCTCGTTTTATGCCGATTACGATATTGTAACCGTGCCCGATGGTCGCACCGTGCAGTCGCTCAAGAATATTCGTGATCTGTCGCTCTCTCCCGATTCGAAGATGATAGCCTATGCCAAGGATAACAATCTCTTCATTGCTGAGTTGGGCGGTAAGGAGCGTGCTGTAACAACCGATGGCGAGTGGAACAAGATTATCAACGCTACGGCCGACTGGGTCTATGAGGAGGAGTATGGCTTTACGAAGGCCTATGCCTTTTCGCCCGACTCGAAGAAGATCGCCTACCTGCGCTTCGACGAGAGCCAGGTGCCTACCTTCGAGATGATGCGCTTCGATGGCGATCTATACAATAAACCCTACTCGTTCAAGTACCCCAAGGCGGGCGATAAGAACTCGGTGGTTGAGTTGTGGCTCTACGACATCGCCACAGGCCAGAAAACGAAGGTTGATGTAGGCGCCGAGACCGACCAGTATGTCCCCTTCATCGAGTGGACTCCCGCAGGCGAGCTCTACTTCTTCCGCATAAACCGCAAGCAGATCCACTTTGAGGTGGTGCTGTGCCGCGAGTCGGGCGAGCAGAAGGTGATCTACGATGAGACCTCTGCTACATATGTTGAGCGCCCTGCGCTTAGCACCATCCGCTTTATCGATGGCGATCAGTTCATCGTACAGAACGAGACCGCTACGGGCTGGAATCACATCTATCTCCACTCAGTAGAAAAGGGTCTGGTGCGTGCTCTGACTTCGGGCGAGTGGCAGGTAACAAGCGTTGTTGAGGCTACCAAGGATAAGGTATATTATATGTCAACCGAGACCTCTCCTTTGCGTCGTAACCTCTACTCGATCGACTATAAGGGCAAGAAGAAGGTGCGCCTTACCGAGAAGGATGGTACCTACTCTATCTCTCCGAGCAAGGGTATGAAGTATTATATCTCGAATTACATCTCGGCATCGTCAGCCCGCGAGGTTGAGTTGCGTGACGGCAATGGCAAGCTCATTCGCACACTTGTCGAGAACCCCGAGATGGAGGAGCGCCTGAAGACTCTGCCCAAGAGGGAGTTCTTCACCTTCACCACCGAGCGTGGCGATAATCTGAACGCCTATATCATTAAGCCTCTGGATTTCGATCCCCAGAAGAAGTATCCTGTTCTTCTTACGCAGTACTCTGGCCCCGGCTCACAGCAAGTGGCCGACTCGTTCTCGCTGGGTTGGGAGAATGTGATGGTGGCTCACGGCTATATCGTGGTGTGTTGCGATGGTCGTGGCACAGGCTATATGGGCGAGCAGTTCAAGAAACAGACCTATGGTAATCTTGGTGAGCTGGAGGTTGAGGATCAGATCTCATTTGCCCGCTATATGGCTTCGCAGCCGTATGTTGATGCTGATCGTATCGGTATCTACGGCTGGTCTTATGGTGGCTTTATGGCGCTGGGTTGCGCCTTGAAGGGCGATGGCCTCTTTAAAATGTCGATTGCCGTTGCTCCCGTTACCTCGTGGCGTTACTACGACACCATCTACACCGAGATCTACAACGGCCTGCCGCAGGAGAACCCCGCAGGCTATGACGATAACTCACCTATTAACTTTGCCGACCGCCTGAGCGATCGTACCAAGTTGCTCATTATGCACGGCACGGCCGACGATAATGTTCACTTCCAGAACACTGTGGAGATGTGCCACGCGCTGAATCGTGCTGGCAAGCAGTACGATATGATGGTCTATCCCGATCAGAATCACTCGATGGCGCCCTCATATTCGACTCTTATTCGCGAGAAGATGATTCAATATACGCTGGATAATTTGTAATTATTCTATATGCAACAACTTAAAAATCGTATCCTGAGCGACGGAAAGTGTTTCCCTGGCGGCATACTGAAGGTCGATAATTTTATCAATCATCAGATGGATCCCGCGCTTATGCGTAAGATGTCGGAGGAGATTGCCAAAAGATTTTCGGGGTGCGAGATCAATAAGGTGATGACCATCGAGGCGAGCGGTATTGCTCCCGCCATAATGGTTGGCGAGATACTCAATGTCCCTGTTGTGTTTGCCAAGAAGAGGGTGCCGAGCACGATGGAGAATATGTTAGTAACCGAGGTCTTTTCGTTCACGAAAAAGAGTTGTTGCAAGGTGTGCGTGAGTGGCGACTTCTTGAGTAAAGATGATCGAATATTGTTCGTTGACGACTTTCTGGCCTATGGCAACGCCGCGTTGGGTATTATCGATCTGGTGGAGCAGGCGGGTGCCAAACTCGAAGGTATGGGATTCCTGATTGAAAAGGGGTTCCAGGGCGGTGGCAAGGAGCTGCGCGATAGAGGAATTCGCGTCGAGTCGCTCGCCATTATTGAGAGCCTGGATAATTGCACTATAACATTGAAATAGTCGGGGCGAGTGCAACCCACTCCTTTGCGAAAATAAGAAAAGAGGCTACTAACTTTTACCGTTATGTAGCCTCTTGTTTGTTAAATGATTAATTTGATTCGATTCTCGTTGCCGTCCTACGGCTTAGTGCAGGCGCTACTCCAACTCGTCAGCCGTGATGTGCGTAACCTTGCCGTCGCGCATAATGACCAACTCTCCATCCTCCTTCTTGCACTTCTCCTTCAGGCGCTGCTGTGCCAGAAGGATTCCTGCATCTATTTTCTCTTGCATCTGCTCAATTTCGATTTCACCCATAATCTCTACAGTTTGCATATTTGACGATATGATAACGAATCGACTACCTCGCGTATTTCATCACGCGTGCCGTAGGCGATCTTTTTTACACCTTCGACAGAACTATTGTCGTAAATAACCCAATAATCACACTCCTTGGTATAGAGCGAGGTGAGGTAGCGTATGCCTCGGTAGTAGCGGCGACGAACCACTTCAGGCGGCACGTTGTGTCCACCCTCGGCCACGCGTCGCGCCACACGCTCCACAGCCTGATCGGGAGTGGGCAACCAAAAGTAGAGTAGCGATACAAAGTAGCCCCTCTCCTGCGCCATACGGATAAATCGCGTATAGTAGCGGGTTGCCAGCGTAGTCTCAAAAGCAAAATCCGCGCCATCTGCCATAAGTGCATCCATACGCTTACGCATCAGACGGCCAGCTTCGATAGAGACTCTTGACGGATTGAATGGTGATAGGCCCTTGGCTATTTCGTCGGCATTGACGAACTCGTGGCACTCCAGCATCTCGGGTAGGACGGCATACGAGGCTGTCGTTTTACCTGCGCCGTTGCATCCGGCTATGATATAGAGTTTAGGCATATACAATTCAATATTGTCTTTGCAAAGTTAATAATATTCTCCGAAATTCCAAAAATCGAGCAATTTTACAGCCTCTACCGCCGTAATTGCAGAGCGAGGGAAAGCCCTAATATAAACAAAGAAGGATGCTTTCGATATTCGAAAGCATCCCGCGTTTTTGTGGTATGATCATCTCTTAGATGTTGATCTCCAGAATCTCGAACTTCAACACGCCTGCGGGTACAGTAACCTCTACCACATCGCCCTGCTTCTTGCCCAGAAGAGCCTTCGCAATGGGTGTGCCGATGGCGAGCTTACCCTCGCGCAAGTTAGCCTCGTTCTCCGATACGATGGTGTAGGTTACCTGCTTCTTGTTGTTGTGGTTGAGCAGAGTTACCTTGCTTAGGATCTGCACCTTGCTCTTGTCGATCTTCGACTCGTCGATAACGCGAGCGTTGGTCAGTGTCTGCTCCAGCTTAGCAATACGCATCTCGAGCAAACCCTGAGCCTCGCGTGCAGCATCGTACTCAGCATTCTCCGACAAATCGCCCTTGTCGCGAGCCTCGGCAATAGCGGCCGAGATGGCGGGACGCTCCACCGAACGCATATGATTGAGTTCATCCTTAAGTTTCTGCAGACCTTCCGCTGTCAGATAAATAATCTCATTTGCCATATCTCTTATAACAGTAAAAAAAGCCAGAACCCTAATCCTGAAGTGCCTATACGAAAAATCTTTGGTAATGTCCAAAGCCCGTAACGCCCTTTTTCAAAGGCCCTTTGCGGTAGCACCGGAGATTAGAATCCCGAATTAATATTAGTTTCAATGTTGTGCTAACAAAGGTAGGCACAAATTTTTGAATCTCCAATTTTTTTTGGCACAAAGTATGCCCGAAGCTCTCGGCGTGATGATATATATTGTAGTATATGCTCTCTGGAGTATTGTTGGGGCCGCGTGGGTTATTATCCGTTGCGATAATCCCTCGGCGGCGTGGGCGTGGGCCGTGGCTATGATTCTGTGTGCGCCTTTGGCTACGCTGTTGTTCTATCTGTGCCATCGACGGGGCGATAGCTTTGGGGCTGTGCGTCGGCGCCCTGCACACTCGCGCCTGCAGAGTGTGGTGGCCAATGGATGCGGTGCGATGCTCACGCTACATAATGAGGTGCGCCCCTTACATAATGCCGACCAGACCTTTGCAGCTCTTATCCGCGATTTGCAGCGGGCTCGATTTGCGATAGATATTGAGTATTACATCCTCTCCAGCGATAGGTTGGGGCGCACGATTGCCTCGTTGCTGATGCGTCGCGCACGATCGGGCGTTAGGGTGAGGGTGATCTACGACTGCATAGGCTCGTGGCGCTTGTGTCGCAGTGAACGCGAGAGGCTTCGCCATAGTGGGGTAGAGGTCAGACCCTATCTGCCCGTACGCTTTCCGTGGCTCACGCGTGGGGTGCATAGGCGCAACCATCGAAAGATGGTTGTTATAGATGGCTCCATAGCCTACCTTGGCGGAATAAACATTGCGGGTCGTTATATGGGTGCAGGCCGACTCGGTTTTTGGCGCGATGAGCATATCCGCATCGAGGGCACGGCGGCGCAACAGGTGCTACAACTCTTCGATACCGATTGGCGGTCGGCTGGCGGTTGTGTAACAGCCTCGCTACACCCAACATTTCGCAAGAGTGCCGTGTGCCCTGTGCAGATCGTGTGGGCTGAGGATGGCGCTTCGCGTGCTTCGCTACTTCACACCTTTATGGAGGCTATGGCCTCGGCTCGGCATAGCATCAGGATTGCTACCCCCTATTTTCTGCCTCCCGAGCCGTTGATGGAGGCGATAATCGTTGCCGCCCGCGCGGGTGTTAAGGTGGAGTTGCTGGTGCCGAGGGTGATGGATGTAAGGGTGGTGGCCCTTGCCTCGGCCCGATATATTAGCCGATGTGTGGCCGCAGGCGTTGAGGTCTATCGTTATGGTGGGGGGTTCCTGCACTCCAAGACAATTGTAATCGACGAGGGGGTGGTTATCATCGGCTCGGCTAATATCGACTACCGTAGTCTATGCTACAATATGGAGGTCTCGGCTATCATTTACAATCGTGCTGTGGCGACCGACTATATATCGCGCTTTAATGCCGATATTGCGCTCTCCGAGAAGGTTAGTACCGATGACTCGACCTCCCTGCTTAGGCTGATTGCTCAGAGTGCGGCTCGATTGTTAGCCCCGATACTATAAAAGAGAAGCCTGCCGTTGATAGGCAGGCTCTTGTGTTTATTTACTGTGCGTTGGGAAATTTAAATAGGTAGATGAGTTGCTGTAACTCGCGTATCATATTACGCTTATCCTTCTTTGTGGGGGCGTACAGGTAGCAGTCGTAGGTTACAACCTCTTTTGTCGCCTTGTTTACTGTGGTGTAGCTTACGAACGGACCACCCATATAGTCGTTCGTAACCTCCCAGAAGCCACCCAGTTCAATCCACGGGCAATCCTCGATGGTAAATGAGCGGTAGCGGTAGTTGAAGGGTACTACATTCTCACCTGTGGCATCGAGCAACTCCTCGACGGTAGTCATATATGATCCATCCACAGGGCCAGGGATGCGCGAGGCGAACTTGTTGCGAGCTTTCACCAACGCCTCTGCCGAAAGCGACTGCTGACCCTCGTAGGGGTATTTGTAGATGAAGAAGCCCTGGCTTGCCTCGGGATACTCCTGCGAAATCCACACCATATCATCGCTATAGGTGCGCACCTGGTAGGAGTTAGGGATATACATATCGGCACCAAAACGCTCCTTGAGCAGTTCGTGTATAGGTTCCGAGTAGTAGCGTGATACATAGTTTATCTTTCTATCGCGCTCGGCCTTCTCCAATACATAGAGCAGGTTTTCGCGGTTATCCGATACATATTTTGCTACCGTTGCGTTGTCGGGACCCTGAATGGCGATCTGAATCTGAGGCGCTGCTGTAACATCGTACTGAGCACCTATGCTCGGCTCGGCGATTGAGGGGTCAACCAAAACGGTTACGATGTTGCGATGGCGCTGCGTGAGGCTACCGAAGTTGTTGGGTAGGATGCGTACGACATCAAACATAGGCTCATACTGCACAACCTCCTTTACGGGCTGCTTGAATATAGCCTGCAACGTGTCGCCCAACTCGCTCTGCCACTGAGGCTGTGCGCACACGAGAATCATCTCGTAGGGCATACCCGTAGAGGTCTCGCCTGTCGAAAGAGTATCGAATGCCTTACAGCCCACCATCGTCGAGATAAGAGCTACGGCGGCAATAAAATGTAGAAGAATTTTTTTCATATCGCTTGTATTATTTTTCATAAGAAACGCACCTCTGCGTTTGGCAAATATAACTAAAAAATCAGCTCGGGCAAAATATATACCTCGAATTGCATAAAAAATATTACTTTTGTAATTCAAACGCAACGATGCACAAAAAGAGTATGTAACGCTATGAAAATAAGACCTCCAAGATTCTTAAAGCGACTATTTCCCGATTTTATCTGGGAGATAGAGGATCGTAATGGAGTCTTCCTTACATTCGATGACGGTCCCACGCCAGGCGTTACCGAGTGGATTCTCTCCACGCTCAGGCGTTACGATGCCAAGGCCACATTCTTCGTGCTTGGTAAGAATGCAGAGATGTATCCCGACCTCTACCAGCGCATACTCGATGAGGGGCACAAGATTGGCAACCATACCTACTCGCACCAGAAGGGGTGGGGTATGTCGCTCGAGCGTTATATCGAGGATGTCGATCTGGCGGCCGGCTTTGTGCATACCGAGTTGTTTCGTCCGCCCTATGCCCAGGTTACGCCGTCACAGATGCGAGCCGTTGGTCAGCGATATAAGATTATTATGTGGAACATCCTCTCGCGCGACTACCAGTTCGCTATGACACCCGAGCAGTGTGCCCGCGGTGTGGTAAAGTATATCGAGCCGGGGTGCATCATCTGCTTCCACGACAGCGACAAATCGTTCCGTAATATGAGTTATGCCCTGCCCCGCACGCTGGAGCGAGTGAAGGAGTTGGGCTTGAAGTGTAAAATAATCGAAGTATAGAATGAAAGTTATCGTAGCCGTAACCGCAGCAAGTGGCTCAATCTACGCTCGTCTTGTGCTGGAGCAACTCATCGCCTCGTCTGAGGTTGAGCGCATAGCTCTTATCCTGAGCGATAATGCCTCGGAGGTGGTGGCCTACGAGGGCGAGAGCCTGCCCAGGTCCGAGAAGGTGGAAGTGATGGATAACCACTCGATGTTCTCGTCCGTGGCCAGTGGCTCGGCTCGGTGGGACGCTATGGTGGTTGTGCCCTCGTCGATGGGCACCGTGGGTCGCGTCGCCGCAGGCATATCGCAGACGCTTATCGAGCGTGCGGCCGATGTGATGCTCAAGGAGCGCCGCCGTCTGATTTTCGTTGTGCGCGAGACTCCCTATTCGCTTATTCATCTGCGCAATATGACTATTTTGACCGAGGCTGGCGCCATCATCCTACCTGCGTCGCCATCGTTTTACTCTCATCCGCAGAGTATCGACCAGGTGGCTATGACCGTCGTCGAGCGAGTTATTGCACACATAGGCCTCAGCGAGCAACATTATGAGTTTGAGGGCAGATAGCTCAAAATATTGTGCAATAATAGGCTTGTTTGCAGATTTTTTTATTACCTTTGCGCCGACAAAAGGAAAATTCTAATAAAAACTTATAATATTATGACAATCACAGCATCTGATATTAAGATCGGTATGTGCATCGAGATGGATAACAAGACTTTCCTTGTTGTAGATTTCCAGCACTGCAAGCCCGGTAAGGGTCCCGCTTTCGTTCGTTCAAAGCTCAAGAACTTGGAGAATGGTTATGTTCTCGAGAAGACTTTCTCTTCAGTAAGCCAGAAGCTCGAGCAGGTTCGCGTTGAGCGTCGTCCCTACCAGTTCACCTACGAGGATGATTTGGGCGCACACTTTATGCACACCGAGACTTTCGAGGAGATTAATATCGACAAGAACCTTATCGAGAACTACGATTTGATGGCTGACGGCCAGATCGTTGAGGTTATGTTCCACACCGAGAAGGAGGCTGTTCTTTCAGCTGAGCTTCCTCCCGTACTAGATATGGAGGTAACTTACACCGAGCCCGGCATCAAGGGTGATACTGCTTCAACAAACTCACTCAAGCCCGCAACTGTTAACACAGGTGCTACCGTTCGCGTTCCCTTGTTCGTAAACACTGGCGACAAGATTCGCGTTGATAGCCGCACTCGTGAGTATAAGGAGCGTATCCGCTAATTATATAGAAACCGTCTAACAAGGTTATTTTGGCATCTGGCTTGCCCTCGAAATGCTCATTTACTTCTTGTAAACTATAGGGTACTTTTACCTATTTTCCAAGATTTGCCAACAATATGCAAAACATTGTGTTTTAGCATATTTTGGCAAATTTTCTTTTCTTGTGTTTTGCAGAATTTGCCGATAATATCTACTTTTGTATGCAAATAGTATGTACAAGGATTTGCATACACAGAAGTAAATAACCTAAATAACGGCAGATTATGTTCAAGTATTCAAAGGACGGTATATCGGTACTCTCGGTGTTGGATGCCCGTCGAGCCAAGAAGAGCGGGTTGTTTCCTGTCAAGATACAGGTCATCTACAACCGCAAGCAGAAATACTACTCTACGGGGCAAGAACTCTCCAAGGAGGATTGGGCGAACCTTGCCGAGAGCAAGAGCCGCAGATTATCGGAGATTCGTTCAAGTGTGGAGAATAGTTTTTCTATTATCAAGAGCCAAGTGGAATCCCTTGCCGAACGAGGAGGGTTTGGTTTTGACTTGCTCAGTATTCGTTTGGGACGATGTGCAACGGTTACTGTCAATGCAGCTGTCAGAGCCAAGGTTGCCGATGCCGAGCGTAACGAGCAGTATAGCACTCGCAATGGCTACCACTCTATGCTGTTGGGTATTGAGGCATTTGCTGGTAAGGATATTCCATTTTCAACCATCACCATTGATTGGCTCAACAGGTTGGAACGCTTTTGGAGCAATGACGGCAAGAGCAAATCAACCATCAATGTATATTTCAAGTATCTTAAAGCGATACTCAATCAAGCTCGTATGGATGGAGTTATCAAAGAGGTAAATTTCCCATTCGGTAGAGGTCGTTTCGAGATGCCTTCGGCTGAGGGGCGAAAGTTGGCTCTTACATTGGAGCAGATAAAGCAACTTATAACCTACACCGATGGCAACGAGGAGACGGAGATGTACCGTGATATGTGGTTCTTCTCTTATCTGTGCAATGGTATTAACTTTCGTGATATGCTCTACCTTACCTATAATAATATAGAGGGCGATGAGATATGCTTTGTAAGAGCCAAGACCAAGAACACCTCCAAGCAAATACGAATGATTAGAGCAGTTTTAACTCCCGAAATGCGAAATATCATCGAGCGTTGGGGCAATGCTGATGATGGTAACCCCGGTACATTGTTGTTCAAGTTCGCTACAGGTAAAGAGTCTGCATACGAGATTAAACAACTCGTCTGCAAGGTTACGCAACGCTGTAATATCATCTTAGCCCGAATCTCTAAGGCGTTGGGATTGCCTCGCGTAACCACGTATGCAGCTCGTCATAGTTTCGCAACAGTCTTGAAGCGTAGCGGAACGAATATCTCCTATATCTCAGAGAGTTTGGGACACTCCAACCTGATGGTTACGGAGAACTACCTTGCCAGCTTTGAGCAGGATGAGCGTAAGAAGAATGCACAGTTACTAACAAATTTTGATTAAAGCCTATGCCAAATAGAAAGACCGCCAAGATACCAATCCGCAATTTGAAGTGTTTCGGCATTATTGCAAGAGAGATTGCCGAGGAGTATCCCGAATACGAAAACTATCTCATTGATGAAGGCGTGCTGCATATCAAGGAATATGTGCCACCAACAATAAATGATATTGACAAGGTGCTGGAAAAGTTGAAATTCAACTATGCAACCAAAAAATACAAGTATGAAATCTATCGTGATAAGGGACTCATCGACCAAAAGTTGTTGGCAAAGATGGCTGGTGTAACCCGTCAGACCGTAGCCCGATGGGAACAGATGGGTTTTATCTATCGTAGCGATGTAGGCTTGTCAAGAGACAGATATTTCCAAATAAAAGAGGTCATTTC
>JAZONC010000005.1:0-12229 GCA_045654285.1 Alistipes sp.
GTATGTTATTAACTGTTAGTTGATTATATATAACAAAAAAGGATATTTCTTTAATATAAAACCTTAAACTAATATGATTTTAGCAGGATATTAAACTCTATTTCAATGTTAAGTTAATATGAATTGAGTTTTAATATGAAAACTACCTCACCCACGCTTTAATTTCGGTGTGAGGGTCTTTGTTTGAGGTGGATTCACGAATGAGCTCCCACGAGTGTCGCCAACAGTGTACCTCATAGACATAGACCAATGAGTTTATACGATTGTAAACCTTGACTATCGAGTAGGTCGGATTTGGTTTCTCGACCATTACGATTGATACTACCTTATTTATAATCTCTACTTTGTCCTCGTGGGTAAGGAGTTCTTCGTTTATGGAGTCGAGAATTAGACATTTTCGTTGAGATTGCTTTCTGATAAACAAATCCACAAACTCTTCTCTACGACTCTTTTTTAGTTTTCGTTCTTCAATGAGTCGAGTTCTTAACTGTTCCGATTTCTTTTTGGAGATTCGACCAAGAATATAACTCTCTTCGACTCGTTCAAGTTTGGTGGCTATATCCTTTATTTCTTGGTCTACCACCGAGATTTTCTTTGCAGTGGTTTTGTAAGACTCCTTAATCTGTTGGAGTAACTTATCCTTATTCATTATATATCGCTCGTACATCACTTTTGAATGCTCCCAAACCACTGGGTCTATGTTGCTCCTACGGATAGATACCCCCGAATGAGTTTTACTAAAATACGAGTTAAGAGCCCCATTAATACTTAGTAGATAGCCTGTTCGAGCATCGCATACTAAACCCTTTAATAGAAAAGGTTCTTTCTTACGAGTGATTCTGTTCTGATTATACCTTTCTATGTTATGTTGAACGAGATTGTATAACTCTTCTGAAATGATTTTGGGATAGGGAAACTCACCTATATATATTTTATTGTTCAAAATATTGTGCACCCTCAATCGCATAGTGTTTATTTGATAGTTTGGGAAATAACCTTCCTCTTTTAACTCGATGGCTATATCCTTCATAGATTTATTGTTATAGCCATAATCATTGAAAATACGAGAGATAACAACTGATTCTGAGCGATTTATGATGTATCTTTTCTCTTTGTCTACATCGTATCCGAATGGAGGTCTACCGCCTACAGACCTGCCTAACTCCTTATTTCTTCTTCTACCTCTCATCATTCGCTCCTTCTTTAACATCATTTCGGACTCAGAGAGGGAAGAGAAAAGCGAAAACATTAAAGAGCCTGTCTGCGACATCTCTCTATTGATGTCTAATAATCGGAAGTAGGGTTTAAGACAGATAAGTTGTATCTTCCGTTCAACTAAAAAATCTCGGATACTGAATAGTACCAATTGCCTACGACTCAATCTCGAAAGTTCGTAGAGATAGACACACTCAATATTGGGATTCTTATTGATGTGGTCTTTCATCTTATTCAATCCGTGTCGTTCCTCTTCGGAGAGTTTGATTGCGGATTCCACATCCTCTATAATAATGATGTTTGGGTCTGTATAACCATCTTTGTGTACCTCTCGCAATATCTCTTCGGTCTGTTGGGTGAGGTCTTGATGCGATGTACTTACTCTACTTAATACTATTACCTTTTTCAATGTCTTGATAATCTGTTATTTATAGGATTATAAATAACAAAAAAGAGGATAGATTTAGTGATTTTAATGACTTAAATTATTAATTCGTCTAATTGATTGTTATAGACATCGTTATAAAGATTAATAATTCAGAGTTGAGATGGTGGGTGGTTTTGGGGTGATTATATATAATATATATTATGGGTCTGACAGTCAGTTTTTTCAAAATGCAATTATTAAATCGTATAACTGATTGATATAGTTATCGTTATAGAGATTAATAATTTAAGTCTAAAAATAGTGTTTCCGGTACCTTTTCGACACACTGAATCTTATTATATTTTCATTATAGGTATATAAATCAAAAAAATAATATAAGGAGTTCAAATCGAACTCCTTTATTATTTTATTCATTTTGAAGCAGTTAGACAGTTTTTTAACCCAACCCAAAACAGTCAAAAATCACTGTTTTTACCAAAAAAACACACCGAAAATTTTATCGGACAATTGAGCGAATTTTGCTGGGGCAGAACGAATAAGATTGACGCAATGCCACTGCCTACAAATAACCATAATCTCACCGATGTCACTGAGGAGCACATCTCTTTGTGAACAAGTTGTTTGATAGAATTAAGAAGGCAATAATACCTCCAATAAATTAAACATCAAATTATTAGTAAAGTTTAATTACTTAAAATAAAAAAATTCGTATCTTTGTTAAGATTTTGCGCATGACGCACGTGCAATTTATTGGATTTTTACATAACCAAGATTAATAAACATCTCAAAATAATCAACATATGGATTCAACTAAAATTGAGGGTAAGGCGGTGCGCTACGTAAAAGAAATTCTTGACGATTGCCCTTTGCTCTCTTCAAGTGATATAAAAGATGGTGACAAGGAGATTAGCTGGGATGGATTCGTCAAGATATTCAATTCCGAACAGCATACGAAAGATAACCTATTAGGTAGAGTTTTCGTGCAGATTAAAGGTAAAAAGGTCAATGATACAGACCTCATAAATGAAAATATTTCATATGCAGCAGAAGTTTCAGACCTGCACAATTACCAAAAAGATGGCGGTATAATATACATGGTTGTTTATATTGCAGCAAGCGGGGAGCGACATATTTTTTATGAAACGCTAACAGTAGTTAAACTAAAAGACTATCTGAAAGACATAAAAAGTGAACAAAAAAACAAATCACTAAGATTAAGATCATTACCTAAGACAGCATCAGAGATAGAAACTGTATTTATAAATTTCTATGAAGATGCTAAAAAAACAAAGTAGCTTTGCTAACAAAGAGTTGCTGACACTGGAAGAGCTAACCCAGCAACCTGGTTTTAAAGGATTTACAATTACAACATCAAAACGTGGCAAAAAACCTGATAATATTATTGATCAAGCCGCTGCTATTGTTGACAATGAGATGTATGCATACGCAAAAATTGGGGATTTTGAGATTCCAGCATCTAATGGTATATCAAAATTAATATTTAAGCAGACTATTGATAAGCCTATAACAGTCGATGGCATTGAATATTACAGTTCGTGTAATGTTATTGTTAGAAATAAAGAACAAAGAACTATTCAATTTGGAAAAACAATTGAGTTTACAATATTTGATGATGGTCGTATAGATTTATTTAAGCATAAACAAAGTAAATTACATGGAGATCTATTACAATCTCTTAAATTTATGACACACGCCTCTCAATATCACCAATTTAACATTGGAGATGCCTACTTTAAGTTAACAGAAAATTCGGGTTGTAACAATCAAAAGAAAATTGACCGTTATATAGAGCTGCTTACTAAAATAGATAAATTACTACATAAGCTTAACATCCAAGAACAGATTGATTTGAGCGGACTGTCTAGTCAGGATTATCGAAATCTTTTGTTACTTTATGAGGGGATAGTCGAAGAAAAGTTATTACCTGATTTAATCGTGGAAAACAATGGTCCAACATCTTATAATATTCCATGTTCAAACCTAAAAATAAAAATCCTTATTACTCCCAAACGGGAGGAATCGGGAAATATGTTGTATCGCATCGAAGATTATTTTTCATTGTCTCATCATGTGATAGGCCATAAGAGGGATGATAATAAATATTATGTATTGTCCCCTTATCTAATATTAGAACCTGATGAATATGGCAATGTGTCTAATATGGACTATAAAAAATTAGTCAATGATGCTAAAGATAGATTGTCAGTTGATAAAGAGATATATCATTTTGTTAATGCTACTTTACTCAATTTATTATTGGCATACGATAAAAAGCATAGCAAGAGTTTGCTAGTTGCTGCAGAGAATCTCGCAAGACTATTGATCGAGTGCGAAACGCCAGGATTAAGTAAGGATGCTAAGACTATAAATTTATTGCAGACGATAAAAAGATATAGAAAGTTTACTGAACAGGAAGAACTATCTTTGATTGAAATAAGAGAAAATTGTCCAGGTGATTTCTTTGCTAAAATTGCTGTGTCCCTATTACTAGATGATACTAAGTCTGCAAAATTTTATTTTAGGCAGATTGAATCGCAGGAGGATAAAGCGTTATTTAATAAATTACCAATACATAGATTCTGGAAATAATTTATTTAATTCTCCTCAGTGACATCGGTGAGATTATGGTTATTTGTAGGCAGTGGCATGGCGGCAATCTTATTCGTTCTGCCCCAGCAATATTCGCTCATTTGTCCGATAAAATTTTCGGTGTGTTTTTTTGGTGAAAACAGTGATTTTTGACTGTTTTGGGTTGGGTTAAAAAACTGTCTAACTGCTTCAAAATGAATAAAATAATAAAGGAGTTCGATTTGAACTCCTTATATTATTTTTTTGATTTGCGGAGAGTACTGGATTCGAACCAGTGGATACCTTACGATATCGGCAGTTTAGCAAACTGCTGGTTTCAGCCACTCACCCAACTCTCCGTAGTGCTGTAACCTTTAAAAGGTGTGCAAAGATAACGCTTTTTCGCAACAATGCAAAAATTATTGCAATAAAATTGTCGCTTCGGGTGAAAAATCTTACGCTTTGAAGGTGAAATATCGGCCTGCAACGAAGCTATATGCGGCGCAGACTATTGTGGTGAGCATCTTCGACGGGGTTGCCCACACTCCGCACAAGTCGACAAAAAACTTCATACAGGCGTAGTTCAAGGCTATTGATCCCACCACCGTAAGGGCATATTTCGCCAACTGAGGTGCGGTGGAGATGTGCGTAGTTCGAAAAGCGACATTGCGATTGAGCCAAAAACCGGTGAAGAAGGTTATCGGAAATACCACACACAAGGCCGCAATGTGAGGTGATAGGGCTATGCACCCCACCTCGACTACCCTTTCGCATACGAGATGGTGGTAGATGATGTAGTACCATACCGCATCGAGCAGTGCGGTGAGTGCGCCACAAGCCAAGTACCGAAATAGCGACTGTGGCACTACCCTACGCAATGGCTTCAGGTAGATTGCGTCTATCACCTTGGTTATGAGTTCGCTCAGCCTCATCTGCTATCGAGTGTAGACCCACACATTCTGGAAATTCTTGGACTTCGCCTTCCACGCCGAGACCTGCTTGCCACACGCTGTGCGTGATGTCAACTCGCAGAGAGCCACCATATAGCGACCATCATACTCATATATCTGGGCATCAATCTCAGGGTATTTGCTTGCCAGCCAAGCCTTTGCACTCTCGGCATTTTTCAACTCGGCGTAGACTCCCCAAACCGCATAACTGCGACCTTTGGTCATAGCCACTGTTGCAGGTTGTGCGACAACCTCCTCGGCGGTATTCTCTTGTGCAAGAGTGTCTGCAGCTGGAGCCTCTATCGTCTCCGCTACCTCGGTCACTACCCTCTCGTCAGGGATAGGCTCGATGGTGATGTTGATGTCGCTATTTTCGGCCACCTGCTCCTCTTTTGTGATGGATGGCAGATCGAGCAGACCATTCGTGTGAAGAAGATAACCTCCTACGCAGAGAGCCAGCACTACCGATAGCGATGCCAATATATATGTAAGGTAGCCCTTGCGTTGTGTCACCTTGATAGTGCTGCGACCACTCGGGTTTGCCAAGGAGTCGAATTTAGCCTCGACCTCGACCTTGTTGTTCTCGACAGAGCAGACTCCTTCGATTGTGAGGATGTCGTTTCGGAGCGATTGGTTGCGCCACTCGGCATAGATATCAGATGCTCGCTCATCGGATAGCGAAGCTACCTTTACAAGGTGTGCTACAAGGCTTGTGCCACGCTCCTCGCGTGTGAATCGCAGCTCACGATGCGGAGCTTGCAATTCGCTCTTCGAGGTTAGCTTTGCGGCGTTGCGCACTAAAATGAGTGTGCCCACCTGTGGCAGACACACCTCTCCCTCCTTGAGGAGGATATTTGCTATAAGATTGTCAACTTGCTGTTTCATTACTTCTTGAAGTGTCGTTTTTTCTTTGACTCATTAGTGTGCTGAGTAGCCATCTTTGCGCTCTGTGGCTCTGGCGCAGCTTTGTATCGATACCAGGCCCAAATCATAATCAGAGTGCCGATGATGATGAACGGAATCGAGAGCCACTGTCCCATATTGAATGTCATACCCTGCTCGAATGCCACTTGGTCGATCTTCACGAACTCGATTATGAATCGAGGCAGGAAGATACCCACCAATGCCCCACCGAAGATGAATCCCTCGCGCTTGGCCACCGAGGTCTTGCGGTAGAGGAGGAATAGCACGGTGAAACAAAGGATGTATGCGAGAGCCTCGTAGAGCTGTGTCGGATGACATACGGGCACGGCCTGCTCGGGCCAATTCGGATAGAGTCGCATAAACTTGAAGCCCCAAGGTACGGTGGTCTCGTTGCCGATAATCTCCGAGTTGCAGAGATTGCCGAGTCGAATCATAGCTCCACTAAATGGAGCGATGATGCCCAAGCGATCGGCTGTCCACCACACCGAGACCTTGCTCTTGCGTGACGAGAGCCAGATGCCGAGGATGATGCCAATGGCGGCACCGTGGCTGGCAAGACCGCCCTCGCGGATGCCTGTGATGATGCGCCAAGGTTCGCGCAGGTACTCCATAGGCTCGTAGAAGAGACAATGACCCAATCGTGCGCCAATGATGGTGCCGAGGGCGATATACATAAATGCTCGGTCCGAAACCTCCTCGGGCTTTCCCTCCCTCTTGCAGAAGTAGGAGAAGAGCCATCCGCCAAACAAGAGCGCAGCTACCCAGGAGAGTGAGTACCAACGAATCTCGAAACCGAAAATCTCGATAAATGTAGGGTCAAAATCCCAAACTATAGCCAAAAGATTCATTGCGTAAAGTGTTATAACTCAACCTTCTTGAGTGTGAATGTAAATGTCGAGCCTACGCCCAACTCGCTGCGTACCGATACGCGCTCACCGTGACCCTCGACAATGTGCTTGACGATGGCGAGTCCGAGGCCTGTACCACCCTGCTCACGCGAACGACCGGTATCGGTGCGGTAGAAACGCTCGAATACACGCGGAGCATCGCTCTTGGCAATGCCTATACCGTTATCCTCGACCTCGATGAGAATCTTGTCGAGCATATCACGGAAGTCGAGCTTGGTCTGACCACCCTCCTTGCCATAGCGAATTGAGTTCATAATGAGGTTTTCGAGCACCTGACCAATGTAGAACTTGTCGGCCGATACCCAGAAGCGTGACGGAAGGTTGGTCGAGAACTTCACATTGAGTGTGATGTTCTTCTTTGCCGCCTCCATCTCGCACTGCTCGGCAATCTCCTTGGCAAGTGCCACGATGTCGAATGTCTCCGACTTCATCATCTCCATATCATTCTCGAGCGAGGAGATGGTGTCGAGGTCACGAATGATGTTGATCATACGATTGACGCTCTTCTCGGCACGCTCAAGGTATTTGCGGTTGATAATCTCGTCGTCGATACCGCCATCGAGCAGAGTCGAGATATAGCCCTGAATATTGAAAATAGGGGTCTTGAGCTCGTGAGCCACATTTCCGAGATATTGCTTGCGGAACTTCTCTACATCCTTCAGGCGGGCAATCTCCTTGTCGTTGTCGTCTGCCCACGACGAGAGCTCGTTCGAGATATCCTCTACTCGCTTATCCTTCAACTCGTCGAGCATCTCTGCGGTGTGAACATCGCGCGAGAATACTGTCGAATAGATTGGGTGCAACTTGTATGCTACATACTTGGTTATTATCCACAAAGCAAAGAGTGAAACGCCCACGAATGTTCCGACTGTTGCCACTATGACAACCCACCAGTACGATCTGAGATCAAGTGTTGCCAGCGAGACAACCATTGTGCACGCACCTGCCACAGCTCCAATAAGCCACGAGCCCGCCTCTTTAGTCTTAATTCTCAACATATTATATCTGTTTTAAGGGTTTATAATCTACCTATATTTATGCAAATATAGGAAAAAATTTAAAAATCGAGAAATTAAAACCTAAAAAAATGGTCTTAAGCCCTTTCTGCCAAAGAAAAGAGCCTGTCTAACAAGTTTTTTTAACCCTCTGAGAATTGCGTATTTGGAAAAGTTCTCAGATAGCTACCCGAATAAAAAGAGCCTGTCCACGACTTGTTGGACAGGCTCCTTCCCTTAGTATGTAAGTTCATCATTCTCGGTGCCGAAGCCCGGCAGTCCGACGCTATCGCCATAGCCCCTCTCGGCTACGATGTCGAAAATCTGAAATTCTGGTTTTTGATACTTTTTCATAATCGTTGCGTTTTTTGGGGTTATTAAAGTGTTGGAGCCGACGAGATATAGGTGCAACCGTCGTAGTTGTCGGTGCCTGTCCAGTCGGTGGCGTTGCCACTACCATAGATATAATTGTAGTAGTTTCCGGTGTTGAGCTTGGTGTAGATTGGCTCCGGCTCGGTATCCGAGTCGTCCCAGCCGGTGAGAATCTTACCGCCAATCTCGCACGATGTTGCAACAACAGCTTCAGCGCGAGCCGAGCCGGTGATGAAGCCTACATTTGCGGCTATATCCTTGCTCTTCTCGAGCGTGAAGTAGGAGTGTGCCCCCTTGATTGAGGCGGTAGTTACGCCCACGATACCTCCGAAACCATTTGTTGCAGGAATCTTAGCAGTGTCGGTGATGGCGATGTCGCCCGTATTCACGAGGGTAGCCTCGCAAGCTGCGCTCGAGATACCGATGATGCCACCCACGGCGAGAGTCTTGCTTGCCGAAGCGTCGCCATCGAAGGTGATTTTACCCGTATTCTTGATTGTGCCGGTCCAACCCTCGTAGCTTGCATTTGCGGTGTTGTATACCGCCAATACGCCACCCACAGGGTATGTTCCTGCGTAGGTATTGGTAGCTTTGACATAGATGTCTGCGCTATTGGTGAAGCCATTGAGGAAGGTGATCTTCGCCTTGTAGACATAACCTACACAACCTCCGACATCGAAGAAACCGTGCTTTACAGGCTGGTCAACATAGATGCCCTTCTTGACACCATCGACTACCTTACTGCTATTGGAGCAGCCATCGAAGGTCATATTCTTGGCGGTGTAGCCCACCAAACCTGCAATGTTGTTCGAACTCACATTTTCGGCTGTGCTAATTACCGAAATGACGCCGCTATTGTGGCAGTTGGTGAATGTTGCGTCAGCCTTCTGGTTTACCGACCAGATACCTGCAATGCCGATACTTGCCTTAACCTCGCCATTCATCTCGATATCGCCATTGTTGCGTGCACCTGTCAATGTTCCTGCCGCATACTCATAACCAATGATACCCGACAAACGAACTTGTGCGTTGTGCGTACCGGTCGAGGTGATCTTGCCATTATTTGTAACATTGGTCAAGGTGCCTGTTTCGCCCATAGTCACGCCGATACCCGAGGCGTACATAGTGCCTGTTGCTACGCCCGAGAACGATACAGTACCTCTATTCTCGCAGTTGCTTGCAGGGTGGTTGATATCGCACGCCAAACCTCCGAGGTGAATTGGTGCAACATTCTCTGCAACACCCACACACACGACCTCGCCCTTGTTCAAGAGTTTCGACACACCCTTGCTGTAGTTCAATACGGCAGCAAATCCCGCAACCTTGACATCCTTGCTTGAATCCAATGCTTTACCGTTGAATGTGACGGTTCCGCTGTTGCTCGATGGGTTTGCGGCATCGGTGCTAAGCGAGTTGTTGCCGAGTGTAGCATAGAGTCCCGCTACCCGAATTGTTCCTGCAGTTGCTGTACCAGAGTAGGTGATATCTCCTGTATTGTAGACATTGGTTGCTCTGAGGTAGACCAAACGACCGACACCGACAGCAAAGGCATTCGAGCCCGATGTAGCCGAGACATTGATGTCTGCGCTATTCGAGACATCGGTCATTGTGCAACGCATCTCGTTAGCGACACCTACGGCAATTACATATCGACTTGCACTACCGCTTACATTTATACTACCGCTATTCTTTACATTGTTGAGTATCGAGTTAGACTTGAGTGTTGCACCTATACCACACGCATAGATGTCGCCTGTTGTGCCCGTAACATCTCCGTCAACGGTGATAGAGCCGCTATTCTCAACATTTTTGAGGGTGAAGCCTTCGCCAAGATTGTTTGCTACACCTGCAATGTATGTTATATTTTGGGTTACGGAGGTTACACGGATTGCACCGCTATTGCCCGAAGGGTTGTCGGCCGTACCCTCGATGCCGCAGTTGAGATTGTTGGTCAAACCTGCAACGGTGAGCGTGCCTGTCATTTTCGACGAAGCGTTGTGAGGTGCGAAGGTGATATTACCCTCGTTCTTCATACGGTGGCATACGCCCTTGGTCTCGCTACTTGCGGTAATACCCAAGATACCTCCACAGATATACATATTGCCCAAAGCGTTGCTCCGTACATTAATATCACCTGTGTTAAGACAGTCGTTTACACCATCAATAACATATGCGGTATAGCCAATACCATACACTTGGATTACATTTGATGCAACCTCTCCGTGAACGAAGATGTCACCGTGGTTCTCGATGAAGTCGCAAGTGCTGATTGGGTTTGTTGCAAGGTCACCGAATACACCACCCAAGCGGAGTGCTGGAAGTGGGCAATCCTCTATTGTCGAGATGTTGCCATAGTTGTAGCAGTGACTGAATGCCGAAAGGCTGTTCTCGGCGATTGTCTGACCGAAGACACCGCCCATCCAGTAGTAACCACGCGAGAGAGACGAGGTGTTGTTGATGAGAATCTCACCACGGTTTACAGCGTGGGTGATTGATGTTGGGTTGCCACCCTCTACGAGGTCGGCTGCTCCCACTACACCACCAAAGCTGAAACCATAGAAGTTAGTGCCTGCTACCGACTCAGAACATACCGAGGTGATGGTGATGTCGGCATTGTTCTCGCAATGCTCGATGGTTGCGCCTGTGGTCAAACCTACTAAACCGCCATATATGAAATCGTACTGCTGACGCTCAACTGCTTTGTCATAGGTTGTATTATTGATGTGAATCTTACCCTCTGTCGAGCAGTGCGAAAGCACGCCACCCTCTGCAAGGTGTGCTGCAAAAGCACCTGCCTTGGCGTAGGTGGCCCATTCAGCATTGAGCTTGGTGAGGTGCAAACCCTTAATCTTTGCTGAGGTGGAGCCGAACAATGGAGCCTTCAAACTCTTGATTGCGTAGCCGTTACCATTGATTGTGCCAGCATAGCCCTCGATTGGAGTCCACTCCTCAGCCGACATATCGACATCCGCCACAAAGAGAACATCCTTCTCCAAGGTTGCTGCCTGCTCGGCAAACGACTTCAATGTTGCAGCGTTGCTCACCACGAAGAGGTTCTGCGCTACCGAAGCGTAGTTGATGGTGTTGCTGAATGTGCGCACATTACCAGCGGTCAAAGGCTTTGTGTCGTCAGCCTTAACTCGTGCATACATCACACCTCCGTTGATGTCGTAGAGCGTGATGTAGAGCTCCTCATACACGCCCGCAGGGACAGCTACGTGGATGTAGGTAGGCTCTGCTGAGAGCTCGACGCCCTCACCAAACGAATACTCGATAACATCCTTCGAAGCCTCGGTTGCAGTTACCTCACCCGACTCGAAGTCCAAATCGAACTCTCCTGCTATAGGTGCGCGATCGATGGTCGAGATCTGAGCCATCACAATCTTCTCGCCACCTACGATACCCAACTTGAGCACACCTGTCAGATGTGTCAGCTGTGCGCCAATGCCATCGTTGCTGTAGCTATACATTGTCGAGACACCGCTACCGAATGTAGTGTTGCCCGAGTGCGACTGCTTCTCAGCAAAGAGGACTTTGCCCTCGGCTGCTGCTGGGTAGGTGATGCAGTAAGGTGTCTGCAAGGTGCCCGCAACAGCAAATGTCGCCTTCGACGAACCAGCCTGCTCGGCAGTCAAGGCGTTCGATGCCACACCATTAATCGAAATCTGATCGCCCTCGCTCCAGAAGAGTGGGTACAAATCGCCCACCTTATCACCGAGCTGAGTACGCGAATGCTCGAGCGAGAGCGAGATGTAGGTCTGATTTGCACCGCCAATAGTGCGGTCAATCTCCTGTGTAGTGTCGGTGACGCACGAAACTGCTGCCAACGACACAATCATCGTAAAGATTATTGCAATTCTTTTCATTTTGTTTTGATTATTAGTTAAA
>JAZONC010000006.1:0-13924 GCA_045654285.1 Alistipes sp.
CCAAACATATCGATATACCAGTTCCAGCTTGCGCGGAAGTCATCGGTACCGATACCAACTTGTTGTATTCCGGTGATATTAAACTTTTTCATTGTAAGTGATGTGTGTAGTTAGCATTTCCGTAAAAGCATTTATAGTAAACGCTTTTACTTTCGGAGCAAAGGTATAAAGTTTTTGCTTAAAATAGGCAAATTATAGGCAATAATTTCCCAAAAAGATGTGTAAAATGATTTTCGACATTGAAAAGTTCTCTCAAACTCTGCTCGCACCTACTCCACCTAGATAGCACTATCCTTAAGCAAAAATAGAGATTATGAGTGCCACGATAAATCCAGTACCTCCCACAAGGGTCTCCATCAGAGTCCAGGTGCGGAGTGTAGTCTTTTCATCCATCCCGACTAGGGTTTTAACGAGCCAGAAGCCCGAATCGTTAAAGTGAGAGCATACCGTAGCACCGCCTGCGATTGAGGCTGTAATGCAGGCCAGATTGAGGGGCGAGAGAGAGGCTATCTCGGGCATTGCCGCGATGATGCCAGCCGCCATAGTCATCGCTACCGTAGCCGAACCCACCGATATACGCACCAGTGCTGCGACCACAAAAGCCACCACAACCAACGGAAGCGAGGCCGAAGCCACTGCCTGACCGATAATCTCGCCAAGGCCAGAATATTGCAAGATATAACGCAATACGCCACCGCACGCTGTAACGAGCAGAATAAGACCCACGGGCTCTAACGATTTGGTCATTACACGCTCCAACTCCTTTGATGAATAGCCGTTACGATAGCCGAGTAGAGCCATGGCTACAAGAGTTGCAATAGTAAGCGCCACAAACGGCTCGCCCAAGAAGTTAATCACGGGGCGTGCTGGCTCCATCGAATCGACAACGCCTGCGACCGACTTCAAGATAATAAGCACCAGCGGAATAAGAATAATAAACACCACGGTGCCAAAGCTCGGCAGTTTAGAGGTATCAATATCGGGTTGCGAGGCAACGTGCTCGGGCACGGGAATATAGTACTTCTTACCACAATAGGCTCCCCACACGGGACCAGCCACAATCATAGCAAAAAGTCCGCACACAAGGCCTACGATAATAACCCAACCAAGATCCACGCCGAGCATAGTAGCCACCAACACGGGGCCAGGCGTAGGGGGAATAAAGGCGTGGCCTACGGCCAATCCTGCCAGCAGGGGAATAGCATAGTAGAGCGACGAGCGCGAGGTACGCTTTGCCAAAGAAAAAGCAAGAGGAATAAGGATAATAAGTCCCGCATCGAAGAACACGGGCATAGCAATCACCAGACCCGTGATGCCCAATGCCCACGCGGCCTTCCTATCGCCAAAGCGATTGACCATCGTAACGGCCAGGGTCTGCGCTCCGCCCGATATTTCGAGTATGGCGCCAAACATTGAGCCCAAGCCAACGAGCAGGGCTATACCCTTGAGTGTGTTGCCCATACCATCGTTCACCGAGGCGATAATCTGCTCGAAGGGCATTCCCGCACCGAGGCCTATGGCGACGGCTCCGACCAGAATGGCAATCATTGCCTGCAGACGGAAACGGATGATGAGCACCAGCAGCAGGATGATACCCGCAATGGCGGCAATTATGAGGCGTGTAGGGTCAAGTGGTAGCATAATTTGGGTTTCGGGGTTAATCTTCAATCTTCATATATCCACCCTCGATGGCCGAGAGTGCGTGGCGAGCAAAAAGTTTCAGTACGCCACCCTTATATTTTGGCTCGCGCGGTTGCCACTTCGCTCTTCGCTCGGCAAGCACACGCTCAACCTCGTCGGCGGGAAGCGTCTGGCCTGCGATGCCGACAATATGCAACACGCGTTTTTCGATGTCGAGATAAATCAAATCGCCCTCCTCAACAAGCGCAATAGTGCCACCTACGGCAGCCTCTGGCGAAATATGTCCAATTGCAGGGCCGCGCGAAGCACCCGAGAAACGACCATCGGTCAGCAGCGCAATCGAACGACCCAACTCGGCGTCGGACGATATGGCCTCGGTGGTGTAAAACATCTCGGGCATACCCGAGCCCTTGGGGCCTTCGTAACGAATGATGACGGCATCGCCCTTCTCGATGCGGTGCGAGAGGATGGCCTCGATTGCCTCCTCCTCGCTATCAAAAGGTCGGGCACGGAGCGTAGCACTGAACATCTCGCGGGGCACGGCCGTATGCTTTACTACTGCGCCGTCGGGCGCAAGGTTACCCTTAAGGATAGCCACCGAGCCATCGACACCGATGGGGTTGGTCGCTGGTCGTATAACATCGTGGCGTTTCAAACCCCAACGGTCGAGATAGCGCTCGCACTTATCGTAAAATCCGTTTTGTTTCAGTTCATCAAGATTCTCACCCAATGTCTTTCCCGTAACGGTAAGCACATCGAGGTGCAACATATCGCGAATCTCCTCCATAACGGCAGGCACTCCGCCCGCATAGTAGAAGAACTGCGCCGGCCACTCACCCGCAGGGCGAATATTCAAAAGATAGCGTGCTCCGCGATGCAATCTATCGAAGGTCTCGGCATCAATCTTAAAACCCAACTCGTGCGCAATGGCGGGGATATGTAACAGAGAATTGGTCGAGCCCGATATGGCGGCGTGCACCATAATGGCATTCTCAAAAGCCTTCATAGTTACTATGTCGCTCGCCTTAATACCCATCTGCACCAAGCGCATTACCTGCTGTCCTGCTTTGTAGGCTACTTGTAGCAACTCCTCGCTCGTGGCGGGCATAAGAGCCGAACCGGGGAGCATCAAGCCGAGCGCCTCGGCCATTATCTGCATCGTGCTGGCCGTACCCATAAACGAGCAGGCACCACACGAGGGGCAGGCGTTGTGCTTGTAGTAAGCAAACTGCTCGGCCGAGATCTCGCCACGCTGATACATAGCTGAATAGGTGCCAATCTGCTCGAGTGTCAAGAGATTGGGGCCAGCATCCATCACTCCTCCCGTAACCACAATTGAAGGCATATCAAGTCGACACAAGCCCATCAGACACGCAGGCACCGACTTATCGCAGCTGGCCACAAATACTCCGCCATCGAAACCCGTCGAGCGGCCGTGAATCTCAATCATTCCTGCAATCATATCGCGGTGCGGCAACGAGTAGTTTATGCCGTCGTGTCCCTGCGCAATGCCGTCGCAGATGTCGGTGGTGAAGTATCGTGCTCCGCGACCACCCTCATCCTTGATGCCTCGCATTACCTCATCGACAAACTGCAAAAGATGGGCGCTGCCTGGATGCGAATCACCAAAGGTACTCTCGACCATAATCTGCGGCTTTGCCAAATCCTCGATTGTCCAACCCATACCAATCTTCAGGGGGTCGTTCTCGGGTGCGAGCGCACGCACTCGCTGGCTATTTAGTTGCTTTGTCATACTCTTAAGTTAGGTAAGTATACCACAAACTTAATCATTTTTTCTGGCATTACCTACCATTGGTGATTCAAATATTGACAATATAATATCATTATATTTATTACGCCTAGCGGGCTTCGTCTCCTGGCTGTGTATAGCTGCATTATCAAAAGGTCTCGCAAAGCGACTCGATGAGTGAGTTTTTTCGTTTTGGGTGAGGTTTTTGCCAATATTATTGCTATATTTGTTAGGTATAACCGTCTAACAACTGATTCAATTATGGTTGCACAACCTAAATCTCGCCTCGTGTGGGTCGATGTAATGCGCCTCGTGGCTATGCTGATGGTAATCGCTGGCCACAGTGTCGACATATACAACGCCACACCGCAGGAAGACCCAATGAATGGGTTCTGGGGAGCCTTCATCGGCTCGCTTATGCGCCCCAGTGTGCCTCTGTTTGCGATGATGACGGGACTCCTGCTCCTGCCCATCGGCGAGTCAGCAACCGATTTCTACCGACGCCGCATACCGCGAGTGGTCTTCCCGATGATTTTTTGGTCGGTAATATACTATATCATCCCTCCTATGACGGGTGTTTTGGGACTCGATCAGAGTGTTGTGTCGATACTCTACCCCTTTGAGTTCTCGCCTTCGCAGGATTGGGGCGATGCATTGCATAATATAGCGATGATTCCGCTTTCGTTCAACGGCTACACATCGCATATGTGGTATTTATATATGCTCGTCGGTCTGTATCTGTTTATGCCCTTCTTCTCGTCGTGGATTGAGAAGAACGACCGCACGCTGATGCACACCTACCTTATTCTGTGGGGGGCATCGCTTCTGTTGCCCTACCTCTCACAAATCATCTCGCCCGATTTGTTTGGCGAGTGTGCGTGGAATCCATTTGGCACATTCCACTACTTTGCTGGTTTTACGGGCTATCTGTTGCTGGGGCATCTACTCGGCCGAGGCACTCCCCTACCCTCGCGTAAGATTGTGGCAGTGGGTGTGATGTTATACTTCGCTGGTTATGTAATCACCTATACAGGCTTCAGCGCTATTATAGCGCAGTATAGCTACGAGCAGGAGCCCGACCTTATCGAGATGTTTTGGCAGTTCTGCTCGCCCAATGTGGTGCTGATGGCCATCGGCTTATTCCTAATTATACAACGCGTAAAGATTCGCTCGGAGCGTTGGCAACAAGTGCTACAGAGCACGACACATTGCAGTTTCGGTGCCTACCTGATGCACTATGTATTTATCGGGCCGGTAGTCATCCTGCTCCTGCCCTTAGGTCTGCCCACACCGCTTTGTGTGGTACTTACCGTTGCCATTGTTTTTGCCCTCTGCTGGGGATGTACGGCAGCCATATATCGTCTTGCACCTCGCGTAGCACGCTATATAGTAGGATAAGAGAAATAAAATTTATACTTTTGTACAAATATCAAAAAACAACTTATAATATTCTGTTATGGGAAACAAAATTAACGATCCTATTGCCCGATTGATGGGCTTGAGATACAAATCACACCCCTGGCACGGCCTTGAGGTGGGCGATTTGGCCCCCGAAGTGGTAACCGCATTCATCGAGATGGTGCCAACCGATACCGTAAAATATGAGCTGGACAAGGTGAGCGGCTACATCCGCATCGACCGTCCGCAAAAGTACTCAACAGTTGTGCCAGCCCTCTACGGCTTCATTCCTCAGAGTTATTGTGGAGAAACCGTAGCACAATATTGTATGGATCGCTGCGACCGCAAAAACATAAAGGGAGATGGCGACCCTCTTGATATCTGCGTACTTACCGAGCGCACGATTGCTCACGGCGACATTCTTGCTACGGTGAAGCCCATCGGTGGTTTCTGTATGCTGGATGGCGACGAGGCCGACGACAAGATTATCGCCGTACTGCACAACGATGCGACCTATCACGGCTACAACGACATAAATGAGTTGCCAAGTGTTGTAGCTGATCGTCTCAAGCACTACTTCCTCACATACAAGGATATGCCCCAGTCGGAGCGTGGCGACAAGCCCCGCAAGGTGGAGATTGTAGCAACCTACGGACGCGAGGAGGCTCACGAGGTTATACGACGCTCGTTGGAGGACTACAAGAGCCACTTCAACAGCTTGGAAGAGATTTTACGACACGTTTAAAATATGGAGTCATTAAGAGTTTTATACAAGGTCGGACACGGCCCATCGAGTAGCCACACTATGGGGCCTCGTAAGGCTGCCGAGATATTTTTGGCAAAGAATAGCGATGCCGAGGCGTTTCGTGTAACGCTCTACGGCTCGCTTGCCGCAACGGGCAAGGGACACCTTACCGACGCCGCCATCCACGAGGTGCTTGAAAAAGCCGCCCCCACCGAGATCATCTGGCGTCCCGACATTGTCAAGGAGTATCACACCAATGGAATGTACTTCGAGGCACTGAAAGGCGACAGCGTGGTTGACGACTGGACAATATATAGCATTGGCGGAGGCAACATCGCAAGTCCCGATATGCCCCAACTCGCAGGCGAGAAGGTATACCCTATCACCACTGCCGAGGAGATTTTGGCGTGGTGCGACCGCGAGGGTAAGAGCATTTGGGAGTATGTACAGGATAGCGAGGGCGATGAAATATGGCCCTACCTTGAGATGATTTGGGAGACAATGTGTCGCACCATCGACAATGGACTAAACAACGACGGCGTTCTGCCTGGTGGCCTGAAGGTAGCCCGCAAGGCGAGTACATATTGGCTGAAAGCCAAGGAGTATGGTCCATCGGTGAGCAATCGTTCGCGCCTCTACGCCTACGCTCTGGCAACGGCTGAGGAGAACGCTTCGGGTGGCGAGGTGGTAACAGCCCCCACCTGCGGTTCGTGCGGAGTATTGCCCGCAGTATTAAAGCACCTCAACAAACTGAATGACTATCGCCCCATTCGTATCGTGCGAGCATTGGCTACCGCTGGTGTGTTTGGCAATATTGCCAAGACCAACGCCTCAATCTCGGGTGCCGAGGTAGGTTGCCAGGGCGAGATTGGCGTGGCGTGCGCTATGGCGGCTGCGGCGGCTTGTCAGTTGATGGGTGGTACGCCCGCACAGATTGAGTATGCTGCTGAGATGGCCTTGGAGCATCACTTGGGACTTACTTGCGACCCCGTATGCGGACTTGTACAGATTCCCTGCATCGAGCGTAATGCCGTGGCGGCAGCTCGTGCCATCGACTCGGCTACATTTGCCATCCTCTCCGATGGTAAGCACCGCGTAACCTACGACCACGTAGTAGCTGTGATGAAGGAGACGGGCCACAACCTGCCGAGCCTCTACCGCGAGACTGCCGAGGGTGGTCTTGCCAAGCACTACCGCGCAAAAGAGTAAATAACCAACTTAAAAGTGAACAATATGAAACAACTTTTTCGTCTTTTGACTTTGGCGACACTCTTGTCGCTATCGATTCCTGTAAAAGCTCAACTCGTTAGCGGCCCTCGAGGCTACGACGACTTCAAGATTGGCGTTGCAGGCTACACCTACCGTTCTTACGACATCGACCAGACATTGGCATTTTTGAAGAGTATGGAGGTTAAATACTTCTCGGTAAAGGATTGGTGGCTTCCGCTTGATTCGACCAAGGAGCAGATGGATGCTTTCAAGGCTAAGTGCCGCGAGGCGGGTGTAAATCCCTATATCCTCGGCCCTATCTATATGCGTTCGGAGGCCGATGTTGACCGCGCCTTTGCCTATGCTGAGCGTTACGGCTCAGATGTATTCATTGGCGTGCCTACTTACGAACTTACCGACTATATGATTAAGAAGGTAAAGGAGACAGGCATTAAGGTGGCTATCCACACTCACGGCCCCGACGGCCAGCCCTTCCCCAACATCCAGAAGGTTGTTGAAGTGTATAAGGATCCTTCGCTCGGCATCGGCTGCTGTATGGACCTTGGCCACTCGGTTCGTATGGGCGAGGACATCGTGAAGGATATCAAGAAGTACAAGGCGTGGATCTACGACATCCACATCAAGGACGAGAGCGCCGCATCGAAAGAGGGTCAGACCTGGGAGATGGGTCGTGGCGTAATGGACTTCCGCCCCATCGTGAAGGTATTGCGTCAGATCAAGTACAAGGGCGTAGTATCGCTCGAGTTCGAGAAGAACGGCAACAACCCCCACCCCGGTGTAGCAGAGTCTATCGGCTACCTGCGTGGCGTTAGCGACGGCACAAAGTAAACATCACTCATTGACAAAAAATAACCCCGTTGAAGATCAACGGGGTTATTTTTGTCTTCATACCATTTCACCTCAAAACACATCAAAGCCCCACTATCCTCTTGGGATTTAGTGAGGCTTTATGTAGAAAACCCTTACGGCAAAAACATCGCCTGGCGGTTATTTTCTTATTTTACGAGTTCATACTCTCTGCTGCCCAAGCCAATCTTCTCGGCGTGCTCGAGGCAAGAGCGCCACTCCGACTCGGGTGTCGAGTTCTTAAAGTGGTCGTGATGATCGTGGAAATCAGGCGAGTGCATATGATCATACAACTGGCTACCAGGCATCGGAGTTGCTGCCAAACAAGCATCTACGCAGGCCTGATCGAGAGCCAACGGGTCGGCTGAAGCAAACATTCCGATATTGGGCAAGATGGGAGCATCGTTCTCAGCGTGGCAATCGCAGTTGGGCGATATATCCAGCACGAGTGAGATGTGGAAATGAGGACGACCATCGACAACTGCCTTTGCATACTCGGCCATACGACGATTCAGCAACTCGGGAGCCTGCTCGTTAGCAAACGAGATAGCATCGAAGTTACAAGCGCCCAAGCAACGACCGCAACCAACACAGTTGTCGGTATTAACCTTCATCTTGCGAGTTGTCTCGTCGAAATACAAGCCGTTATTAGCGCACTGAGCCATACACTTCATACAACCACGGCAACGCTTCTCGCTGATGTGGGGCTGACCACCACTATGCTGGTCGGTCTTACCTGCGCGTGAGCCGCAACCCATACCTATATTCTTGATCGCACCACCAAAGCCTGTCATCTCGTGGCCCTTGAAGTGGCTGAGGCTAATGAAAATATCGGCATCCATCACAGCGCGTCCAATCTTAGCATACTTCACATACTCACCACCAACAACGGGAACATCAATATCGTCGGTACCCTTCAGACCATCACCAATGATGATAGGGCATCCCACAGTCAGCGGAGTAAAACCGTTCTCCCACGCGCAATACAAGTGCTCGAGAGCATTCTTACGGCTACCCGGATACATCGTGTTACAGTCCGTCAAGAACGGCTTACCACCCAACTGCTTAACAGCATCGACAACAGCGCGCGCATAGTTGGGGCGCAGATATGATATATTACCCAACTCGCCGAAGTGCATCTTGATGGCCACAAACTTGCCATCCATATCAATATCAGCAAGGCCAGCCTTGAGAATCAACTTCTTGAGCTTTGTTGGGAGACCGTCTCCGTGCGCTTTGGTACGGAAGTCGGTAAAGAATACTTTCGATTTTTGCATAGTAGTTTGTTTTATGATTACACAAAGTAAGTGATAAAATCTCAAAATAGCAAGTCAAAGGACAAAAAACAAAGCGGCATTTGACTTAAATCAAAATACCGCTTTATTATTAAACACAATGTTCAGATTGCAAAACAACTACTTTTTAATTGTCATAACAGCACGCACCGCGTTACGACTATTCTTACTAGAACTATATACAACGGCCTCACCGCCATAATAGCTAAAATTATATGAATATGCATACTTACCACTACTACCGGTCTCCGTAGAACTCCAATATTGTTTTCCCAGAAGAGATTTACGATTCATATCTTCTAATGCTTTATCCACAGTGTCTCGATTGCTATAAAGTTCTGCCATCTCTCCACTGGAAGGCAAGTACCATCCTTCGCCTAAACTCTCGCACCACACAAACGCTGGCAACGATTCAAATAACCCTTTTGATTTTGCTTTTATAGCGTTGGCTGCACCATCTTTCGTATCATATGCACCTATCGTTTGGTCATACAAGCCCCACTCGCACTCGGTAACTGAAGCTGACACTAACTTGATAGCATCCGTTTCTGCATAAAAGACTACGCAATCAACACCCTTGTAGTTGATAAAATCACCAACCTTACATTTGCTGAGATCAACAGCCACCTCATCTTGATTGCAATCATAGCCTACAATATTGCTAGCATATATTCCCCAACTTCCATCTGCCTTGTATGCCTCAACCGATTGATAAGGCACATACACCTGAACACCCGAGTCCAACATACACCATCCAACAGGAGGCACAGTCGCATTGCAATACAAGCTTGTAAGTTTAGGACAATCTTTAAATGTAAATTCTCCAATATTAGTTACACTACTTGGAATAACAACATTAATTAAGTTTGTTCCTCTAAAAGCGTAATCTCCAATATTAGTTACACTACTTGGGATATAAACATCAGTCAAGGATGTATGACTAAATGCAAAATCTCCGATATTTGTTACACCATAGGGAATATCAATAGAAGTTAATAATGTACAATCATCAAAGGCCCCGTGACCTATCGAAGTAATACTATTGCCCATTGTCAGTGAATTCAAGACATTACAAGAAGTAAACGCATATGCACCTATTGTTGTTACACCATCCCCTATAGTCACAGTCTTCAGCTTTTGACAATAAGCAAAAGCTTCCTTACCAATAGAGGTTACGCTATTACCAATATGAACATTCGTAACAGGAATACTTTTGAAAGCATAATCAGCTATCGAGGAGCCACCAATACTGACATCAAGAACCGACAATGAAGAACAGTCAGCGAAAGCTCGATTATCTAATCTAGTCACACCTTCACCTATGTAAATGCTCTTCAAAAGACTAGTTCCAGAGAATGCATAATCACTTATCGATGTTATGCCATTACCTGTGTATACATTGCGGATGTAGGATTTATAAAAAGCATAGCTACTTATTGTAGTAGCACTCTTAGGCAAAATAATATTTTTAGCTTTGGCCTCAGCAAACATATAGCTACTAATCTCATTAGCTTTAGTATAATAGTCTGTCGTATGACTCGAAATTTTGTCATAGTAGCTATAATAGCTTTCACCTCCCTCCACAATGGTAGCATCAGTCAGATCAATCTCAAATTTAGAGCTAACACTATTCAACTTATTCAAGACCTTTATATCATCACCATTGATTGGACCTATAATAGTCAATTTTGTATACTGATTTTCGTAATCCAAATATGATGCTTCAGCAAAATGCTTCAAAGCGCCAGCCTTATATGCTTCAACAGTTGCAAAAAGTCCACTCGAATCACCCCAACACATATATGTACCATAATGATTAGGCTGCTTAATTGTCAATGTATCACTCAGCATACTCTCCTTGTTCGAGAACACGATGCTTGCCGAACGATCGTAGAGTTTCTGATTCTCAGCTACCTTGAAATAGAGTGTATGCTCCTTCATAGCGCGAGTATTTACCTGCTCGATCCAGTCCACTTTGGGCATAGTAACCTCAAATTCTACATTAGCCGACAACTTAACCTCAACCGTTCCACCCTCTGTCGGCACCTCGATCTCCTTTTTAGAAATCACGATTGCATTCTTTTGCGACTGCTCGATCTTCAGCGTATTCTTCACATCGCTATTCTTGTCGTAGAAGACAATCTCCGCTGAACGGCTATTGTAACCCTCATTCTTAGCAATAGTATACTTCAGGGTATGGCTCGACATTCCACGCGTTGCAGTCTCGTCAATAATCCAATCTACATCAGGCATTTGAACACCATACTCTATATTGCTCTTAACATCCACCGAGATAGTACCACCAGCATCGCTTACGGTGTATTCATCCTCAGAAAGCAAGATGATTGCACCGCCTGCCTGATAGACATTTACAGTCTCCTTCTTATCTCCACTCTTGAAATAAATCTCGCCAATACGCTTATCCAAATCCTCACTCGGCTCCACCTCAAAGATGTGCTTATATGCGGTCATCGCACGAGTTGAAGACTCTTTGATCCAATCTTTTGCACTCTCAGAGATCTCAATCGTATAATCAATATTAGCCTTAACTTCAACCTCGATTGTGCCACCCTCTTGGCTCACCTCAAATTTATTGGTGGTAACGAGCAATGCATCAGCACATTTCTGTGTAATGGTAAATGTCTTGGATGCTGTGCCTGCTTTAATGGTTACCGAAACGCTACGATCATCATACGATGTATTCTCCGCAACGGCAAAACTAACAGTCGCACTACCCTTTGTTCCACTGGTCATAGATGCAGAGCACCAAGCCTCACCATTGGGCGTGTCCGCGATGCTTAAAGTCCAATCGTCGGTAGTAGTAAAAGAGATAGACTGCTCTCCCTTCTCGCTCTTGAATGACAAGCCGTTGGAGATAATACCTGCATCAATGTTAATTGCCGATGCCGTAGTAGTACCGCCAGGTGTGGGATTAGGCACACTAACAACCTCCTCACCACAAGATGACAAACACAACAGCGCCGCGAACAGCGCAACCGCAATAAATCTAAATGTTTTCATTTTTCCTCTGTGCCCTCACAATTCCCCAATGAGAGCAAATAAAATACTACGGTGCGGGAATCTACTGCTTTATCTTTAGACAAACACGGGTTAATCCAAGAGATAATTTCAATAACACCTTTCTCAAATCCTCTCGCGCAAAAAAGAGACGAAATCGCCACGAAGTTAACAAAAAGATGCTATTTTCCCAACCCTCAGTAATAAATTATATACTCCCGATTTCTTATGCACGAGTAAGGAAAGTTAAATTTACGACTTACTATCACAATTGGCAATGCGTTATATTAACTCGTTATACACTTAAAAAAGAAATTAGTAGCAAATTAAAAGAAAAACCCTCCTACAAAGATTGTAAGAGGGATTTCGTGGTGCCACCAGGAAACATTACCAAGCGTGTAACCTATTGTGTTTTAGTGTTATTGATGTTTAGCCTAATCCGATGTTCACGAATTGCACACGGCCATAATTCACCATTTTTCACTACTCTTTATATGCTGCTTTCTTCACTCACAAAGGTAGTAAATTTTCTCGATTTTCGTGTATAAAAGCTGGAATATAATTTTGTTGCAGGAGAGCCAAAATATCCGACTCTTTGTAGAGCATCTTGCCAGGCAGTGCAACAAACGACACAAGCCCGTCATCCCGATACTGTTGCAATGTGCGTTTAGTAATTCGCAAAGCCTTGCATACCTCCTCGCCTGATAGGTAGTATTCTCCATTCAGCACGGGGTGGCAGAGTCCTCGAATTTGCTCGATGCCGGCATCAACCGTTGCAAGGTCACCAAGCACCTCTCTTAAATTTTCGTTAAATACCAAGTTCATACTATTTGCTTTTTATTGTGTTGTTTTTAATAAGTTTTTCCACCTCGGCACGGCGGTAGTAAATCTTGCGCCCAATTGTCGAAAAGCCCAGAACCCCTCGCTCACGATAACCCTGCAACTGGCGTTTTGAGAGCCCAAGAATCTCTGCCAATTCGCTATTCTCCACCCACTCCGAATTGATGCTGCACTCCTCTGCAATAGCACGAATCTGCGTTGCCGCCTTCTTGATGGAGCCGAGCAACTGCTCGTACTCACTCTTTTCAATTGCTACATATTCCATGATTCATCGTTTTTAATTTAGAGTAGGTGGCTTTTAATGGGAAGGTTTACGGATTTTACCGATTTGTTCTGTTTATGTAAAAAATGTGGCCTATAAAGTTTAAGCCACATTCCCGATTTGCTCTACCATGCTGCATTTTTCCAAAGCGAATGCTGTGAGTATTCTGCAATTTTCCAAAACAAAATACCCCCGATTTTTACATTTTTCCAAAAATATTTGTGGAGGAACTTTTGGTATGAGGTACGCCACTCTATGATAATAAAGTGCTTCAATTGTGCGGAATCTATCAAAAAATCATACTTTCCGCACAATTGCGAGCATATTGATTGATACCCAATCCCGATTTCCCGCAAATTTTAATTGGGTAAAACCTCCATTTCCCGCAAATTTTACACAAAGTTTATGCGGCATCCTATCAAATATAGTTTTCCCGAAGCAAGTATTCACGAGCTATACGGCACATTAATTTGGAGTAAAATACACCATTTCTTCACAAATCGACACATTTATCAGTTTTGCACGCAAAATCGTTTCACCTTCAATTAGTGCATTGCATTGAAAGATTGTGCATTACGAGAATATTTACTATACACTTCCTGTAGAGGGCTGTCAAACGGGTCGCCTTCTTTTTTTATAAAAGAAAAGTCGGAATTGCAGCGATTTGTCTTGGATTGCAGAATGCTCTAAACATTTCCGATAACAGTTCTATTTACAACTATTATGGAACAAATAGGGTTATAACAGTTTAATTCGCAACTATTATGCAGCAATAATTTATTAAGGCTTGCAGCTCCGGAATTTCGTTTGAGGGTGAAATAGGGCGAAGAAATATTGCGTAACGATGATAAACGGTGATAAATGGTTTAATCACCAAATACAAAAAAAGCGCTCAAAAT
>JAZONC010000007.1:0-121957 GCA_045654285.1 Alistipes sp.
CAGATCCTAATGTTGACGCTGTAGTTATCGCTACTCCCGACCACTGGCACGCAGCAATCGCTATCGCTGCTTGTAAGGCTGGTAAGGATGTTTACTTGGAGAAGCCCCTTACTTTCACAGTATATGAGGGTCAGCGTTTGATCGAGGCTGTTCGCGCTAACCACATCGTATTCCAGACTGGTTCTATGCAGCGTTCAATGTCTGTATTTGCTCACGCAGCTAAGGTTTGCCGTTCAGGTATGTTGGGTAAGATTAAGTTCATCCGTGCTTGGGCTGGTGATGGTCCTAAGCCTTTCACTTTGGAGACTTCTGCAGCTCCTACAGGTTTGGATTGGGAGCGTTGGGTTGGTCCTCTGCCCGCAGAGTGGCTTAACAAGTACAACCATACTTTGAACCCCTTGATCAACGATAAGGGTCGTGACGAGTGCTGGGGTGCATGGCGTTGGTACCAGGGTCTTGGTGGTGGTTACACTACTGACTGGGGTGCTCATATGTTCGATATCGCTCAGTGGTGCTTGGATAAGGATGGTTCAGGTCCCGTTGAGGTTCTTCCTCCCGATTTCAGCCCCTATGGTGGTTTGACTTACCGTTACGACAATGGTGTTGATTTGGCACACATCAACTACGGTTGGGGTCAGAGCCTCCAGATCTTCGGTGAGAAGGGTTGGATTAAGGTACGTCGTGGTAAGTTCGAGGCTTCAGATCCTTCATTCTTGCCCGCAGCTCAGCAGGATGCTAACGCAGGTGCAAACAGCGTAGCAGGTCGTACTTTCGAGACTAACGTATCACACTACCAGAGCTGGTTCGATGGTATTAAGAGCCGTCGTGATCCTAACACTCCCGTTGAGGTTGGTCACAGCTCTTGTACTTTGTGTAACATCGGTAACATCGGTTACGAGTTGAATCGTCCTTTGAAGTGGAATCCCGCTATCGAGAAGTTCATGGATGACGAGGAGGCTAACTCTAAGTTGCACTATGCTTACCGTGCTCCTTACACTTTGGAGTAATCTTAAACGGTATTCAATAACGAACGCCTGTCCCGTAAGGGGCGGGCGTTTTTTTTGTTTTTATGGTTTGACCCAGAGGGACAAGTGGAATCGTTTTGTCGGGATGCTGTGTAAATTGGTCTATTCAGTCAGATGTATGCCGCTCTTTGCAAGAGTTTTTGTATCCTTGGTCGATTTAGCGGGACACATAAGGTGTCGTTCGATAGTTTTCTTAGTTGGATTCGTTTGGGTGATAATCTTAATGCCCGCATAGCGCATCTCTTTAACGAGTATATTGCCATACCTACGCTATATATGATGGGCGAGGACGATGGTTTGTTCCTGCCGCAGGTCGAGCAGGCTGTGCGCTCGGGTGGCGACAATGCCTCGCTGATCATTGTGCCTGATGCAGGCCACGTCTGCAATGTCGATAATAAGAGTTTCTTTAATCGTGCCTCGCTCGATTTCCTAAAGCGTGTAGGGTCAGTAGGGTAGTGTGCCACAAATCATTCGATATGGATACAAAATAAGGGCTGTCGCAAAAGCGACAGCCCTTTATCTTTGCTCAAAGTTTCGGATTATTTTGCGCCGATTGACTTCAAGTACTCCATACTAACAGTGATGCACTCCATAGGAGCGAGACCCATGCTGGGCTCATCCTGCTCAACTACGAGCCACTTGCTACCAGCCTTGTGTGCAGCCTCGATGATTGAGGGAACATCCTGCATACCCTTACCCAAGGGACGGAACTCGAAAGCAGAAGACTTCTTCTCCTGACCCTCGTTCAAACCGATAAGTGCGTAGGGATCACCCTCCATCTCACCCTCGAGGTTGTAGTCCTTGAGGTGAACAACGGGTGAACGACCTGTGTACTTCAAGAGGTACTCAGCGGGGTTCAAACCAGAGTACTTAACCCAGCACTCATCCAACTCAGTCTGCAAGAGGTCAGCAGGAACATTTGAGTAGAGGTAATCCAAACCGTACTCACCGCTCTCCAACTTCTTGAACTCGAAGTCGTGGTTGTGGTAGAGGAGTGTCAAACCAGCATCCTTGCACTTCTGACCGATAGTGCGGATCTCCTCAACCATCTGCAAGAACAACTCGCCACCGGGACGACGCTCCTCAGTTACGTAAGGTACAACGATGTACTCGCAACCTACAGCCTTGTAGTCAGCGATCACCTTGTCGATGTCAGCCAACATATCAGCCAAGGGTACGTGAGCTGAGATAGGTACCAAACCGATCTCCTTGCACCAAGCGTTTACCTGAGCGGGATCGTTACCGAACAAACCTGCGAACTCAACGCCGTCATAACCCAAAGCCTTAACCTTCTGGAGAGTGCCCTTGAAGTCAGCCTCCATATCGCCACGTACGCTGTACAACTGTACTGCGATAGGCAACTTCTCTGCAGCAGCCTCAGCAGGCTTCTGCGCGTTACCGCCGCAAGATACCATAAACATTGCAGCAGCAGCCATCAAAAGTGATGAAATCTTCTTCATAATTGCTTAAATTTTAGTTATTTGTAAATCATTTGATCTTAAATGCCAAATTTGTGTGCAAATATATATTTTTTTTGTTGTATTTCAAAGAGTTTACATTAAAAATGAGATAGATGCTATTTTTTTTGATTGTGTATGGGCCACTGTAGTAGAATAGCTATCAGCGCAAAACCGCCCATAATAATCGGATAGTAGAGGTGGGGTATTATCTCCACGGGCGAGATTGAGGCTAAACCAGCCGCCATCAGTAGCTGTGCGCCGTAGGGCAATAGTCCCTGAATAAAGCACGAGAATGTATCGAGTAGGCTGGCTGTGCGTTGTGCCGAAATGCCAAATCGCTCGGCTATTTGGCGAGCAATGGAGCCTACCGATATGATGGCTACGGTGTTGTTGGCTGTGCATATGTCGGCAAAAATTACCAGTGCGGCAATCGAGCCCTCGGCCGCACGGCGCGAGTTTACGCGCGAGGTGAGGCGCGAAATGATGTAGTCAATACCGCCGTTTATGCGTATCATCTCGAGCATACCGCCTGCCATCATTGTGATGATGATGAGCTGCCCCATCGAGTCAATTCCTTCGCCCATCGTCGAGAACCAGTCGAGTGTTGTTATCTGTCCGCACAATATTCCAATAGCGCCCGATGAGATGATTCCTAATGTAAGGACTATCAATACATTTGTGCCAATGGCCGACATTACCAGAACGAGAATGTAGGGCAATATGGTGTACCACGGCGATGTGGTCTCCGCTACGGCGTGGCCGATGTTCTCTTGCTGGGTGAAAATGTAGAACAGAAGGGTTACGATGGCCGCAGGGGTTACAATCTTCACATTGGTTCGGAACTTGTCGCGCATCGAACAACCTTGTGTGCGTGTGGCGGCAATGGTTGTATCGGATATGAACGATAGGTTGTCGCCAAAGAGCGCACCACCCACTACGATGGCTACCATCCACGCCACGGGGCTTCCTGTCTGCGTAGCCAGAGCCGAGGCAATAGGCGTGAGGGCAACGATTGTGCCTACCGATGTGCCCACTGAGATTGATGTGAAGCAGGCGGCGATGAATATGCCTGCTGGTAGGAATCGTGCGGGAACTATCTTCAGCGTGAGGGCTACGGTGGCATCCACCGCACCCATCGCCTTGGTCGAGGCGGCAAAGGCTCCAGCCAGCACAAAGATCCATATCATCAGCATAATGTTCTGGTCGGTGGCCCCTCGCGTGTAGTCGCCAATGCTCTCCGATAGCGGAGAACGGCTCATAGCCACGGCAACAATCGATGCTACCATACCTGCAATGGTGATGGGTATTTTATAGAAGTCGCCAGCGATGAGCGAGCCTATGAGATAGATACCTAAAAAGACGATGAGTGGCAACAGCGCCACCAGTTTTCCCCGTGATTGAGTCTGCATATATATTTTGTTTTCCAACCACAAAAGTAGTCGATATAAATCAATTAACCATAAAAAAATGTTCGATTTCGTCAAATGTGGCGATAATTGTACTTCTCACTCATAAATATATACTATGAGAATTGAAAATATCGTTGCCCGCGAGATATTGGACTCGCGAGGAAATCCAACCGTAGAGGTTGATGTTATGTTGGAGTCGGGTGTTGTAGGGCGTGCGTCGGTGCCGTCGGGTGCATCTACGGGTCAGAACGAGGCGCTGGAGCTACGCGATGGCGATAGTGGCCGCTACTCGGGCAAGGGTACCCTGCAAGCTGTACAGAATGTGATGACGGTGATAGCTCCCGCCCTGAAGGGCTACTCGGCACTCGAACAACGGCGCGTGGACCATCGTATGATTGAGCTCGATGGCTCGAAGAACAAGTCGCATCTGGGTGCAAATGCCATTCTTGGCGTATCACTTGCCGTGGCAAAGGCAGCGGCCACCTATCTGCGTATTCCGTTGTATCGCTATTTAGGTGGAGTGAATACCTGCGTAATGCCAGTGCCAATGATGAATGTCATCAACGGCGGCTCGCACAGCGACTCTCCGATAGCCTTCCAGGAGTTTATGATTCGCCCCGTGGGGGCTCGCTCTTTTGCTCGTGCCCTGCGTATGGGAGCCGAGGTGTTTCACGCCCTGCAGAGCGTACTGCATAAACACTCGCTCAGCACCGCCGTAGGCGACGAGGGTGGCTTTGCCCCTATGCTCGACGATGCCGAGCAGGCCATAGAGTTAATTCTGAAGGCAATCGATGTGGCGGGATACAGAGCTGGCGAAGATTTGACTATTGCGCTTGACTGCGCCGCGTCGGAGTTCTATGTTGATGGTATGTACGACTATTCGAAGTTCGAAGGACACAGCGGTAAGTGCCGCACCTCGGACGAGCAGGTGGCCTACCTCGAGGGATTGGTGTCGAAATATCCCATCGACTCCATCGAGGATGGTATGGCCGAGGGCGACTGGGATGGTTGGCGTAAACTCACCGCCACCATAGGCGATAGGTGTCAGTTGGTGGGCGACGATTTGTTCGTTACCAATGTTGAGTATCTTGCACGAGGCATACGCGAGCACTGCGCCAACTCGATACTTATTAAGGTCAATCAGATTGGTACGCTCACCGAGACCCTTGATGCCATTGCTATGGCCGAGCGAGCTGGATTTAGTTGCATAATATCGCACCGATCGGGCGAGACCGAGGATGCCACCATTGCCGATATTGCGGTTGCGACATCATCAGGTCAGATAAAGACGGGCTCCTTGTCGCGCTCGGATCGTATGGCAAAATATAATCAGTTGTTGCGTATCGAGGAGGAGCTGGGGAGCGAGGCGCGTTATGGCATAAGCCGACCCTGATGGTGGGGTAGCGTATAAAACAAAAAAGGAGCAACCATTCGGTTACTCCTTTTTGAGCTGTTGACGAGGCTTGAACTCGTGACCTCTTCCTTACCAAGGAAGTGCTCTACCACTGAGCTACAACAGCCTTTAACCCTTTCGAGCGGTGCAAAAGTAGGAAACAAATTTGAATCAACCAAAAAAACTGGCCTCTTTTTGTGATTTTTTATGTAAAAACTCTTTTTCCACCGCTCGTAAGACTCCTTTTCTAATTAGCCCGTGGGGCTAAGAAATGCCTATCGTGTAATATAGAATATGTTCGACACCGAGCGCTCGCCTGCGTGGTCAAATAGCTTGTTGTCGCAGGGGTAGTTCAGCACACCATTCTCGGGCGCTCCCTTCAGCCAGAGTGTTGTAGAGCCTCCGCCGTCGAGGTTCAGAGCATCGTATCCGCCCAAAATCTTAATCAGGTAGGCCAGCTCGGGTATGCTCATACCATCGGCATTACCCTCAGCGCGACCATCCACGGTGAGCAGAACCACCGTGCCGTCGGCCTTGGTATAGATGGCACTTCGCGGGTGGCGTGTCTCGATGAAACTCTCGCTGCAAGCGCTCCAGTCGCTTAGCTTACCCTCGTCGAGCATTACGGGACCCGATGCCAAGACGGTGCCGCGCTTACCTTTGTATGTCTGTTCAATGGATTTGCTCCAATCGATAATCTCAATGCGTCCTTTGTGCTCGCGTACAGCTCCATTTACTCGGTTTTTGAACTCTGAATCCGTTGTGTTGTCGATAACCTCGCCACCTATCTTGTAGAAGCACACCGAGTTACCCTCCTTCATATTATAGTAGGTGCCGTTGATAGCTGCCACGGCGCCATTCTCCTCGGCCTGCTGGCTGGTCCTCTTCATACCCTGGTTACCCGCAATACCCACCTTATGTTTTGTCGAGGGTGCTATCTCGATAAGATTGATAGACTGCACGCTGCCATAGAGATCTTTTATCTGCGCACGCTTGTGTACAAGGCCGTCGGCTGTGGTAGTTACCCGCCACTGAGCATTGACGATGGAGAGCGAGTCGGCCTGAGCATATACAAAAGTTGTCCCCGCCACAATGGCGAGGAACAACATTGATAGTATCTTCTTCATCGGCTACTCCTCAGTGATGGTTACCGAAAGAATCAAGTCGCCCGGGCGGATGTCGTCGATTACATCGAGACCCTCTACAACCTTACCAAAGCAGGTGTGAACGCCATCGAGGTGCTGTGTGTTCTGACGGTTGTGGCAGATGAAGAACTGCGAGCCGCCTGTGTTCTTGCCACGGTGAGCCATCGACATAACGCCACGATCGTGGTACTGACGCGGAGCCGATGTCTCGCAGGGAATCTCATAGCCAGGGCCACCAGCACCATTACCGATGGGGCAACCACCCTGGATAACGAAATCGGGAATAACACGGTGGAAGGTAAGACCATCGTAGAAACGGTTTGTGGCCAACTTGATGAAGTTTTCGGCGGTGATGGGGGTCTCCTCGGTGTAGAGCTCAGCCTTCATATCACCCTTCTCGGTAGAGATAATAGCGTATTTCATAGTTTTAATTGTTTAATATAGTTAACAATATGGTTGTCCCACGCTCGAGGGTGGGAGTGAAAAATCACTGCAAGGTACGAAAAAATAACGAGACGAAGGTTTTTTTATGCATTTTTATGATGAAAAAATCTATGCCAAGCAACAAATATTAATAATAAAGTGCTATATTTGCATCAAAATAGTAGTAATAGAGATGAAAAAAATCCTTATTGTAGGCGCAGGTGGCCAGATCGGTTCAGAACTTACGGGTTATTTGCGTAGCATATATGGTGGGTCGAATGTGTTTGCGGCCGATTTGCGTCCCAACGATATGTTGGCAGGCGATGGCCCGTTTATTCAGATGGATGCGTTGGATCGCGACCGCTTCGCTTATGCCGTGCATAAGAATGGTATCGATACAATCTACAATCTCGTTGCTCTGCTCTCGGCCACAGGCGAGAAGAACCCCCAGTTGGCGTGGAACATCAATATGGGCGCGTTGAACAACTCGTTGGAGATTGCTCGCGAGTACAACTGCGCGGTGTTTACTCCCTCGTCAATCGGTGCTTTTGGTGGCGACTTCCCTCGTAACAACACTCCGCAGGATGTGGTTATGCAGCCCGATACTATGTATGGCGTGTGCAAGGTTACGGGTGAGTTATTGTCGAACTACTACTATAGCCGCTATGGCGTAGATACCCGTTCGGTGCGCTTCCCTGGTATTATCTCGAATGTAACCCTGCCTGGTGGCGGTACTACCGACTACGCTGTGGAGATCTACTATGCAGCCGTGAAGGGCGAGAAGTTTGTTTGCCCCGTGCGCGATGTGTATATGGATATGATGTATATGCCCGATGCACTGCGTGCAATGGTCGAGTTGATGGAGGCCGACCCCAATAAGTTGCGCCACCGCAACAGCTTTAACATTGCTTCGATGAGTTTTACTCCCGATATTATTTATAATGAGATTCGTAAGCGCATCCCCGATTTTAGGATGACTTACCGTATCGACCCCGTTAAGCAGAACATCGCCGAGAGTTGGCCTAATAGCCTCGATGACTCTTGCGCTCGCGAGGAGTGGGGTTGGAAGCCGCAGTGGGATCTTTCGTCGATGACTGACGATATGCTTGCGGCTATCAGAAAAAAGAATCTTTAGCGATAAAGATAATTGTAATAGTTGAGTGAGGTGAGGGTTCTCTGCAGGGAACCCTCACTGATTTTTTTGATACATATCAATCGCTACGGCTGATCGATGTGGCGGCCTGCAATCACGGCTATCTGATGTCGGGCCGGTATATATTTTCATTTACGGTGGAGTTGATGATGCCGATCTCGATACATTTATAAACTCGCGGCGGGCGCAAAATAGTGGCTATTTTTCGATAAAAATAGTGTTTTGTGGTGTAAACGATAAAAATGGTCTCGGCCCCTTTCTTAATGTAAAAGGGCGCAAATTTGTTTTGCTTTTTAAGGAAAAAAAACTAATTTTGTGAAAATATATTATAACCTAACGCATTACTTGTCAAATTATGAAATCTATCGTTTTGTCGATTGCTACATTACTCTTTTGTGTAGCGTCTTTCGCGCAGCCGCGTGCCGAGTATCCTCGTCCGCAGTTTGAGCGAGCCGATTGGGTAAACCTTAATGGTGAGTGGAGCTTCACGCTCGATTTGGCCGATACGGGCCACGAGCGCGACTACTATAACAGCAAGGGATTCGATCAGAAGATCCTGGTGCCTTTTGCTCCCGAGAGCGACCTTTCTGGCATCGGCCACAAGGAGTTTATCAACGCCGTGTGGTATCAGCGCACAATTCAGGTGCCCGAGGCGTGGAGCGGTAAGCAGATTAAGCTTAACTTCGGCGCTGTGTATTACGAGTCGGAGGTCTATATCGACGGCAAATTCGTGGGTCGTCACTATGGTGGTTCTGATTCGTTTGCTTACGACATCACCGAGTTCGTAGCCGATGGCAAGGAGCACAACCTTGTTGTTCACGCCCAGAGTGATTTGCGTGGCGGTAATCAGCCAGCAGGTAAGCAGTCATCACGCCTAGAGTCTTACGGTTGCTTCTACACCCGTACAACAGGTATCTGGCAGACCGTATGGATGGAGGCTGTCGATAAATTCGGCTTGGAGCGCGTGCAGGTACTCACCGACATAGACCAGAGCCAGATTGTCGTAACGCCCACCTTCTATGGCGTAGCCAATGGCAACCGTTTGGTAATTACGGTTAAGGATGGTGCAAAGGTCGTATCGAAGGTTGAGGTTAATGCTGTGCAGGGTCTGCCCGTTGTGGTACCCATCAAAAAGGCTAAGCTATGGAGTCCCGAGTCGCCCTTCCTCTATGATGTGGAGTACGAGGTGAAGTGCGCCGAGGGCAAGACTATCGATAAGATTGATGCCTATGTAGGTATGCGCAAGATTCATATCGACGGCACAAAGATTTACTTGAATAACAAGCCTTACTATCAGCGTCTGGTTTTGGATCAGGGCTTCTATCCCGATGGTGTGTGGACAGCTCCCTCTGATGAGGCTTTGAAGCAGGATATTATTTTGTCGAAGCAGGCTGGCTTCAATGGCGCTCGTCTGCACCAGAAGGTCTTCGAGGAGCGTTTCCACTATTGGGCCGACAAGCTCGGTTATCTGGTATGGGGCGAAATGGCATCGTGGGGTAAGACATCGGCTAATGTGGCTGCCGCGCGTAATTTCATTCCCGAGTGGGTAAATATCGTTATGCGCGACCGCAACCACCCCGCACTCATCATCTGGACACCTTTTAACGAGGAGTGGGAGGTGCCCAACAACGAGATGGGTCGTTTCCTTACCGATGTTTACAATATCACACGCCAGATTGACCCCTCACGCCCGGTGAATACGGTGAGTGGTGGTCTGTATGCACCATCTGATTTCTGCACAACTCACAGCTACCAGCAGGATGGCGAGAAGCTTCGCCTGCAGCTCTTTGATGGTGAGAAGTTCTACCAGCCGCAGGGCCCCACCGCTAAGGATGCACCTCGTGCAATGAACTTCCTCTATTACGATGGCAAGGTGCCCTACATTATCGACGAGTTTGGTGGTATCAAGTGTGCCGAGGCTAATCCTTCGGAGGCTAACTCTTGGGGTTATGGTAATGCCGCCGTAACGAAGGAGGATTTCTACAAGCGCCTTGAGTCGCAGGTGAAGGCTATCACCTCGCACAGTGATAAGATTTGCGGTTTCTGCTACACTCAGATTACCGATGTAGAGCAGGAGCAGAATGGTGTTTACTACTTCAACCGCGAGAAGAAGTACGATATGGAGCGCGTACGCCAGATCTTCCAGATGAAGGCCGAGGGTTACGAGCAGTAGAATGTAAATCAAAAAATAAGATAAGACAATGAAAAAGATTTTATTAGCAGTTATGGCCCTCTTCGTGTGGGCTGGTGCGATGGCTCAGCAGCCTCGTGCAGAGTATCCTCGTCCGCAGATGGAGCGTACAGATTGGGTGAATTTGAATGGTGAGTGGACCTACACGCTCGACCTTGTCAAGACAGGTTGGGAGCGTAACCTTATGCAGAGCCAGGGTTTCGATGGCAAGATTATCGTGCCCTTTGCTCCCGAGAGTAAACTTTCTGGCGTTGAGCACAAGGAGTTCATCCCCTGCATCTGGTATCAGCGCGAGATTACTATCCCTGCAGCGTGGAGCGGCAAGGATGTAGTGTTAAACTTCGGCGCAGTGTATTATGAGTCGGAGATCTATATCGATGGCCAGTTCGTTGATCGCCATTTCGGTGGTTCTGACTCGTTCTCTGTCGATATTACAAAGTTTGTTGTTCCCGGCAAGAGCCACTCGTTGGTTGTGTCGGCATCGAGCGACTTGCGCTCGGGTCGTCAGTCGGCTGGTAAGCAGTCGTTGCGTCACGGCTCATTCGAGTGTATGTACACCCGCACAACAGGTATCTGGCAGACCGTATGGATGGAGGCAGTTGCTCCCACAGGTATCAAGCGTGTGAAATATACTACCGATATCGACCGTAGCACCGTAACAATGGAGTTTACAATGCGTCGTAACGCAGTGGGCGATGTGCTTACTGTGAATGTAAAGGATGGCGCTAAGATCGTTGCTACCGACACTGCTCCCGTAGCATCGGGCTCAATCGTTACCCTCCCCATTAAGAAGGCTAAGTTGTGGGCTCCCGGCTCACCCTTCCTCTACGATGTGGAGTTTATCTTGAAGAATGCCGCTGGTCAGACCATCGATAAGGTTACCTCATACTTCGGTATGCGTAAGATTCACACCGTTGGCAATAAGATTTACTTGAACAACGAGCCCTACTACCAGCGCTTGGTTCTCGACCAGGGCTTCTATCCCGATGGTATCTGGACTGCTCCCTCGGATGCAGCGTTGAAGAAGGATATCGAGCTCTCGATGGCAGCTGGCTTCAACGGTGCGCGTCTGCACCAGAAGGTATTTGAGCAGCGTTTCCACTATTGGGCCGATAAGTTGGGCTATCTTACTTGGGGTGAGGCTCCCAGCTGGGGCTTCGACGCCAACAATGTGGAGTCGGCTCGTAACTACATCGCCGAGTGGCGTAATGTTGTTGTTCGCGATATGAACCACCCCTCGATTGTTACTTGGACTCCCTTCAACGAGCAGTTCTGGCCCGATGAGACAGAGTATCCTCGCTTCCAGGCTGATATTTACACTATCACCAAGCAGATCGATCCTTCGCGTCCTATCAACACTGTCAGCGGTGGTGTGCAGACCATAACCGACATCTGGACCGAGCACCACTATGAGCAGAATCCCGAGAAGTTGCGTCAGATTGTCTTCAACGATGGCAAGATGTTTACTCGTGCTCCTCAGGTTCAGGCTCGTCCTCGCGGTAACATTGGTTACAACCGTGGCGTGCTGAACGATCCCTTTACATTCCCCGTATATGAGGGCGATATTCCTTACATCCTCGACGAGTTCGGTGGTATCAAGTGTATGGAGGCTAACCCTGCCGAGGGCGATGCTTGGGGTTATGGCGATGCTGCACAGACCAAGGAGGACTTCTACAAGCGTTTGGAGGCTCAGGTGCGTGTACTCATCGAGATGAGCGACAAGATGTGGGGCTACTGCTACACTCAGCTCACCGATGTTGAGCAGGAGCAGAACGGCGTCTACTACTACGACCGTGGCGTGAAGTATGATATGGAGCGTGTGCGTAAGATTTTCCAGATGGAACTTCCTAACAAATAGTATTCAATATGAAAAAAATACTTTCAACATTAGCCGCTGCAATCCTTCTGATGGGTTGCGGCGGCAGTGCCCAAAAGGCAGACGAGAGTGCCCTTAATTTGATGAAGGCCGAGGATTTCACCGCTACCATCGATGGCAAGCAGGTGGGACTTTATACCTTGAGCAATGGCACTATCACTATGCAGGTAACCAACTTCGGCGGTCGCGTGGTGTCGTTGTGGACTCCCGACCGCGACGGCAATATGGAGGATATTGTGCTCGGTTACGACAAACTCGACCGCTATGTGAACAACACAGGCGAGCGCTTTCTCGGAGCTCCCGTAGGTCGTGTGGCAAACCGCATCAACAAGGGTGCATTTGAACTCGATGGCGTAAAGTATCAGGTGCCGCAGAATAGCAACGGCCACTCGTTGCACGGCGGTGAGAAGGGTATTGATATGGTAGTGTGGGATGTGGAGTATGTTGCCGACAATGCTATTACGCTCGTGCTTCACTCGAAGGATGGCGAGGATGGCTTCCCCGGCAATCTCGACATTACGATGACCTATACACTTACAGACGAGAATGAGTTTGAGGTTACTTACCACGCTAAGAGCGATAAGAAAACCATTGTAAACCTTTCGCACCACTCGTTCTTCAACCTCAAGGGCGAGGGTAATGGTACTATCGAGGATCATATCCTCACCATCAAGGCCGATCACATCACCCCCACCGATGCAGGCTTGATTCCTACGGGTGAGTTGCTCTCAGTTGAGGGCACAGCCTTCGATTTCCGTGAGCCCCACGCTATTGGCGAGAGAATTGGTGCTGACGATGTGCAGCTTAAGAATGGCGGTGGCTACGATATGAACTGGGTACTCGCTCGCGAGGACAACGGCAAGGTGGAGACCGTGGCTACACTGTATGAGCCTCAGTCGGGTCGAGCTATGGATGTGGCTACGGATCAGGTTGCCATTCAGTTCTATAGTGGAAACTTCTTCAATGGCACATATCCGGGCAAGTATGGCAAGCCGATTAACTACCGCGAGTCGGTTGCTCTCGAGACACAGAAGCACCCCGATGCCATCAACCACGAGGGCTTCCCCTCAATCGTGCTCAACCCCGATGAGGTATATACTCATACTTGCGTGTATAAGTTCTACACAAAGTAAAATCTAACAGAAAACCTTAAAACAGAATAAAACTATGGATATTAAACTTATTCGCGATAAGTTTGCCGAGCACTTTGGTGCCGCTGGCGAACTCTACACCTCTCCCGGTCGTATCAATCTTATTGGTGAGCACACCGACTACAATGGTGGCTTCGTATTCCCTGGCGCTATCGACAAGGCTATGGTAGCCGAGATCAAGCCCAACGGAACAGATAAGATTCGTGCCTATTCAGTGGATTTGCAGGACTATGCTGAGTTTGGACTTAACGAGGAGGATAAACCCGCAGCATCGTGGGCTTGCTACATCTTTGGCGTTGCACGCGAGATTCTCAAGCGCGGCTTCAAGGTTGAGGGCTTCGACACAGCATTTGCTGGCGATGTGCCTCTGGGTGCAGGTATGTCATCTTCGGCAGCGTTGGAGTCAACATTCGCCTTCGCGCTGAACCATATCTACAACGAGGATAAGATCGAGAAGTTTGAACTTGCTCGTATCGGTCAGTCAACCGAGCACAATTACTGCGGCGTTAAGTGTGGTATTATGGATCAGTTTGCGTCAGTTCACGGCAAGAAGGGCAACCTGATGCGTTTGGACTGCCTCTCATCGGAGTTTGAGTACTTCCCCTTCGATCCCGAGAAGTTTGGTTATCGTCTGGTGTTGCTCGACTCAGTTGTTAAGCACGAATTGGTAGGCTCGCCCTATAACAAGCGTCGTGAGTCGTGCGAGCGTGTAGCTGCTGTTCTTGGTCAGCAGACCCTGCGTGGCGCTACAATGGAGCAGTTGGACGCTGTTAAGGAGCAGATTTCAGAGGAGGATTATATGCGTGCCCGTTATGTTATCGGCGAGGAGAAGCGCGTACTTGATGTATGTGCAGCTTTGGAGGCTGGCGATCTGGAGACCGTGGGTGAGCGTATGTATGAGACTCACTGGGGTATGTCGAAGGATTATGAGGTTAGCTGCGAGGAACTCGACCTGTTGGCTACCATTGCCAAGGAGTGTGGCGTTGCAGGTTCACGCATTATGGGTGGTGGCTTCGGTGGTTGCACCATCAACCTGGTTAAGGCTGAGCTTTACGACAACTTCATAGCAACAGCGAAGGCGAAGTTTGCCACAGCCTATGGCCACGAACCTAAGGTTTACGATGTAGTCATCTCAGATGGCGCGCGCAAGTTGGAGATCTAAAAAATCATTGCTATGAAACGACTTTTATTGGCTATTATCGCCGTTGGCTTCGCGCTGAGTGCCTCGGCAAAGATTGAACTGCCCCACATCCTCGGTAGCCATATGGTGTTACAGCAGAATGCTATGGTTAACCTTTGGGGTAAGGCTACGCCCAACGCTAAGGTTAATATCACCGTGTCGTGGGCACCCCTGCGTCGTGTGCAGACCACTGCCGACAAGGATGGTAATTGGGCTACAAAGATCGACACCCCTGCGGCTACATTCGATCCGCAGACCATTAAAATTAGCGATGGCGAGACCCTTACGCTTACTGACATTCTTATCGGCGATGTGTGGATTACCTCTGGCCAGAGCAATATGGAGATGCTTGTGAAAGGTTTCGGCCGTCAGCCTGTGGAGAATTCATTGAATTACATCCTTGCTGGTGGTAAGGAGGCTAACCGCATTCGTATGTTCACTGTTAAGCGCGACCGCTCCTTTGAGGAGAAGAGTGATTGTGAGGGCGAGTGGAGTAGAGCCTCATCGGAGAGCGTTGCTAATATGTCGGCAACTTCGTACTTCTTCGCGCTGAATCTGGTAAACGCTATCGATATACCAATCGGTATTGTAACGGCTAACTGGGGTGGTACACGCATCGAATCGTGGATGCCTCAGGCGGCTTTGGAAGATATTCTAACCCCCGAGCAGATTGCCAAGAAGAAGGAGGCATCTTCTGTTAAGCCTACGGAGCTCTACTGCGCTATGATTGCCCCGATTCGCGACTTTACAGCTAAGGGTTTCCTTTGGTATCAGGGTTGCTCAAATCTTGATGATAACGACCACTACGACACTATGATGGCTCGTATGGTTCAGCAGTGGCGCAAGGATTGGGGCGATAGCAAGAATGAGATGCCTTTCTACTATGTGATGATTACACCCTATAGTTATGGCGATTCAAATGCTATCTCATATCCTCTCTTTGTGGAGAATCAGGCGCGTGCTCTTGAGAAGATACCTAACTCGGGTATGGCAGCCACAACAGATCTTGGCGAGGAGACTTGTATCCATCCTGCTAAGAAGTTTGAGGTTGGCCAGCGTCTGGCCGCTTTGGCTTTGGCTAAGACATATGGTCAGTTGGGCTTCGAAGCCGATGCTCCGCAAATGGCTGCATATAGTATTAAGGATGGCAAGGCTGTAATCACAATATCGAATAGCGAGAATGGGCTTAGTCCTTGGTATGGCGAGGCGGTTGTAGGTTTTGAGATTGCTGGTGCCGACAAGGTTTTCCATAAGGCACAAGCTACTATCTCGGCGCAAAAAGAGGTAACTGTTTGGAGCGACGAGGTCAAGCAGCCCGTAGCCGTGCGTTACTCGTTCCGCAATTTTGCGCCGGGTAATCTTAAGAATATGTTTGGTATCCCTGTTATCCCGTTCCGCACCGACGACTGGAACGATGTAAAGTAGGGTCGTAGATACGGTTCTTGAAATAGTAAGCGAGGTTGCTGGCTGGATGCGCTGGCAATCTCGTTTTTTTTGTGGCTTAGGGGTGTGGTTTGGGTCAAAAAAAGATTTTTATCTCAGAAAAAATGTAATAATTTCGATTATGTGTCGTTAGATGAAAAAAAATGTGTAATTTTGCACGATTATTACCCTGCAATGCAGTAGTAGAGAATCTTTTTATGAGACAAAAATTATCTTACATAGTGGCCTTCGCTGCCGTTGTAGTAGCATTTTGCAGTTGTTCGAGCCTCCAGCAGGTAATCAAAACGGGTGATGCCGAGTTGATGTATGAGCACGGTTTGATGTACTACGAGGCCGAGAAGTGGGCTAAGTCAATCACTCTGTTCGAGGCTTGTGAGCCAGCTTTCCGAGGCTCAATTAAGGAGGACTCGGTGGCATTCTTCAGAGCTCGCAGTTATTTCAAGAACTCCGACTATACAGCCTCGTCGGCTCTCTTCGATGAGTTCCGTCGTAGCTTCGGTCGTTCGGCCTTTATCGAGGATGCCGAGGCAATGTATGCCATTAGCCTCTACAATATGTGCCCTCCTCCCGAGCGCGACCAGTCATCGACCAGCCAGGCAATTATCGCCATATCGGAGTTTATGAGCCACTATCCTCAGAGTGAGCAGCTTCAGATATTCCAGGAGATGAGCGACGATTTGACGTGGCGTCTGCACGAGAAGGCATTTATCAACGCCTACACATACTTCAAGATTGAGCGTTATAACTCGGCTATCGTAGCTTTTCGTAACGCGCTGAAGAAGTATCCCGATTCGCATCGCCGCGAGGATCTTATGTACTACACCGTGAAGTCGTCGTTCCTGCTTGCCGAGAACTCGATCGAGATTCGCCAGTTGGATCGCTATATGAACGCATTGGACTCCTACTACACATTTGTGATGGAGTACCCCGACTCGAAGTATAAGCAGGAGATGGAGCGTGTAGCTGAGGTATCACGCCGCTTTATCGAAAAGAACCAGAAGGAAGAGTAACAACGAAAATTACACATAAAGATGGAGATCAAGAAGAACATTCCCAACAACACGATTACCCGCAAGCTCGTCGATTTGGATAAGGATACGGGTAATATCTACGAGAGTATCAACATTATCGCTCGTCGTGCAAATCAGATTTCTACCGAACTCAAGGCCGAGCTTAATCGCAAGTTGGCCGACTTCTCGTCGCCCACCGACACAATGGAGGAGACCTTCGAGAACCGTGAGCAGATTGAGATTTCGCGCTACTACGAGCGTTTGCCTAAGCCCGTTATCATCGCTACCGAGGAGTTCCTCGACGATGAGGTGTACTACCGCAAGGGCGAGAAGTAGTAAATATTCTTGTCGGATGGCCGCTCCGATTTGCGCCGAAGGGCGCGGGCGTGTCGCTGGCAAATTGTGATATGGAGGGATAAAACCTTCAAAATCCTTTTATATATGTTGAAGGGAAAACATATTATTTTAGGAGTTACGGGTAGCATAGCCGCTTATAAGTCGGCTGTGCTTTGCCGTTTATTAGTTGGTGCTGGAGCCGACGTAAAGGTTATTATGACACCGCTTGCCAAGCAGTTCATTACACCTCTTACGATGGCTACACTCTCGAAGCACCCCATATTGGTCGATTTCTTCAACCCTGAGAATGGCGAGTGGAACTCACACGTTAGCTTGGGTGAGTGGGCCGACTTATACCTGATCGCCCCAGCTACGGCCAACACTATGGCCAAGATGGCTACGGGTGTGGCCGATAATCTGTTGCTTACCACATATCTCTCGGCTCGTTGTCCGGTGGCTATTGCTCCCGCGATGGATCTCGATATGTATGCTCACACCTCCACTCAGCGCAATATGGCGCAACTCAAGGAGGATGGCGTTCATATCATCGAGCCACAGTCGGGAGAGCTGGCAAGTGGCCTTGTTGGCAAGGGCCGTATGGCTGAGCCGCAGGATATCTTGAAGGCTGTTGAGGAGTTGCTTAGCGAAAAAAAAAAGAGCTTAGAGGGTAAGCGCTTCTTGGTTACGGCGGGTGCTACTATCGAGGCTATCGACCCCGTACGCTTTATTTCTAATCACTCGTCGGGAAAGATGGGTTATGCTGTGGCCGAGGCTTTAGCCGCATGCGGTGCTGAGGTAACGCTTGTTAGCGGTCGTACGGCGCTTGCAATACCCCAGGGCGTTGAGAGGGTAGATGTACTCTCTGCTGAGCAGATGTATCAGGCTTGTGTGGAGCGTTTTGAAGGTGTGGATGGCGCCGTGATGTGTGCCGCTGTGGCTGACTATACACCTGCGGTGGTGGCCGATGAGAAGCTAAAGAAGAGCGACAACGACCTATCAATAGCCCTCAAGCGTACGAAGGATATTGCTGCCGAGTTGGGAGCAAGGAAGGGTAGTCGTGTGCTTGTAGGCTTTGCTATGGAGACGCAGAACGAGAGGGAGAATGCCGCCTCGAAACTCGAGCGAAAGAATTTTGATTTTATTGTGCTTAACTCTCTGCGCGAGGCTGGTGCAGGCTTTAGGGGCGATACCAATGTGGTTACGCTCATCGATGGTCAGGGCGCCGAGGAGTTGCCTCTTATGACCAAGCGCGAGGTTGCCGAGCGCATTGTCGATAAGATAGAAAAAACATTATAACACTATGCTACGACGACTTACCGTTGAGAACTACGCCTTGATCGAAAGGCTCGATCTCGAACTCGATGCTCACCTCAATATCATTACTGGTGAGACGGGTGCGGGAAAGTCGATCTTGCTTGGTGCGCTGGGCCTATTGCTCGGCAATAAGAACGAGGGTGGCACTATTCGCGACGATTCGCGCAATTGTGTCATCGAGGGTGTGTTCGAGATCGATGGCTATGGCTTGGAGCCTCTGTTCGAGGAGAACGACATCGACTACGAGCCGCAGACGCTGATCCGTCGAGTTATCTCGCCCTCGGGCAAGAGCCGTTCGTTTGTAAATGATATGCCTGTGTCGCTGAGCGTTCTGCGCGATCTGGGCGTTAGATTGATTGATATACACTCACAGCATCGCAATATGATTCTCTCCGACGAGAAGTTCCGCACCTCGGCCCTCGATACGTTGGCCGACGCTACTGCTTCGGTCGAGGAGTATCGTGCCTCGTATGCGCTTATGCGCGAGGCAGAGCGCGAGCTGGAACGAATGATTGCCGAGTCGGAGACTCTGCGTCGCGACGAGGAGTGGTTGCGCTATCAGGTCGAGGAGTTCGAGGCCGCCGCGTTGCGTGCTGGCGAACTGCAGGAGGCTGAGAGTGAGCTTGCCATATTGGAGAATGCCGACCAGATAGGCGAGGCGTTGGTTACGGTACGCAATATATTGGATGCCGAGCAGATAGGTGTATTGGAGCAGTTGGCGCAGGCCGAGAATGCAGTTCGTGGTGTGAGCCGCAACTATCCATCAGGCGAGGATATCGCTTCGCGTCTTCGTTCGGTCGTAGCCGAACTTAAGGATTTGGGACAGACCGTGGCCGACGATAGCGAGCGTCTGGAGTCTAATCCCGAACGCCTGCAGAAACTTACCGACCGTGTAAATCTTATTTATTCTCTGTGTCAGAAGCACCGCGTGCAGACCCTGGAGGAGTTGATGGCCGTTGGCGAGCGCTTTGCCGCACAGCTCAGCACCATTACTCATAGCGACGAGGCTATCGAGGGCCAGCGTGCACGCATTACTCTCCTTCGAGAGAAGGCTGAGAAGCAAGCCGCGAAGATTCACTCTCTGCGCGAGAAGGCCGCTTCGGTAATGTCGAAGAGTATTGTGCAGAGCCTCTCGCAGTTGGGTATGCCTGAGGCGCGTTTCGATGTTGGGGTAGTCGATGCTGGAGAACTGATGCCCTCTGGTCGCGACCATATCCGTTTTATGTTCTCGGCAAATGCCCGTATGGAGCCGCAGCCCGTTGAGAAGATTGCTTCGGGTGGTGAGATCTCGCGCGTTATGCTCTCGTTGAAGGCTCTTTTGGCTGAGAAGTCGAAACTCCCTACCATCATCTTCGATGAGATCGACACTGGTGTGTCGGGTCGCATAGCCGATGCTATGGGCGAGATCATCAGTGCGTTGGGCGATAATATGCAGGTGGTAGCCATCACTCACCTTCCGCAGGTGGCATCGAAGGGCGAGTCGCACTTTGTTGTCTACAAGGAGCAGAGTGCAACCAATATTACACGCCTTGGCGAGGATGACCGCATTACCGAGATTGCCAAGATGCTCTCGGGTAGCGAGATCACTGCTGCCGCCCTGTCGCAGGCGCGTATTTTGCTTGGCGTGGAGCCAAAGACAACGCTTTTTTAACTAACTCTAAATACCTCCAACTATGAAAAGGACTTTGATTGTGGCCCTAATGGCCATTGTTACGCTCTGCTGTGGCTGTTCGGAGCGTCAGGTACTCAAATCTTCACTTCGTAAGGCTCTCGATGTGGCCGTTGCGCACGAAAAGGCGCAGGCCGAGGTACTTATGGAGCGAGTTGATGAGATGCCTAAAACCTTCGAGAAGGGGAAGTTGGTTACAGCTAATATCCGATGGTGGACAAGTGGTTTCTTCCCTGGTTCGCTGTGGCTGTTGTATGAGTATACGGGCGACGAGGTGCTTCGTGAGTATGCCGAGCACTTCACTTCGCGTTTGGAGCCGTTGAAGGATTACAAGGGCACGCACGACTTGGGCTTTATGGTCTTCTGCTCGTATGGTAATGGCTATCGCCTGACGGGCAACGAGGAGTATAAGGATGTGATTAATCAAGCTTCGGCGTCGCTTGCTTCGCGCTTTAATCCTACGGTGGGTTGCATCCGTTCGTGGAATACGGGTCGCAAGGAGAATTCCGAGTTGGATTATATGGTAATTATCGACAATATGATGAATCTCGAGATGTTGGAGTGGAGCGGCTATTCGGATATTGCCCGCAAGCACGCCGATACCACAATTGCAAACCACTTCCGCGACGATTATAGCACCTATCATGTAGTTGCCTATAACGAACTCACAGGCGAGGTTGTCGAGAAGCGCACGGCTCAGGGTCGTGCTGATGAGTCGGCGTGGGCACGAGGTCAGGCGTGGGGATTGTATGGCTACACGATGATGTACCGCACTACGGGCGAGGAGCGTTATTTGGAGCAGGCCGTAAAGATTGCCGACTATGTGATTCCTCGCTTGCCTGAGGATGCGATTCCTAATTGGGATTTCGATGCCCAGGAGCAGATGAAGGACTCGTCGGCTGGTTCGATTATGGCATCGGCCTTGATTGAACTCTATGGCTTTACCAATAACAAGGAGTATCTCGCAGTGGCAGAGCGTCAGTTGCACTCGCTCTCTTCGGAGGAGTATCTTGCCAAGGTGGGCGAGAATGGAAACTTTATCCTTAAGCACGGCACTGGCCACTTCCCTGCTGGCACCGAGGTGGATGTGCCACTGACCTATGGCGACTATTACTTTATCGAGGCGGCAATGCGCTATCTGGCGTTATAGAGAGGGTAAGTAGCTAATATTAAAGGAGTCTGACACTGAGTGCGGGCTCCTTTTTTTTGTGGATCATCAATTGGACATTTTGTAGCCTAAAGTTTGTGATTGGGTGGATTGCTGTGCTTTGGGTGTGGGGTAGTGTCCTATATGTACAACAGGGTAAATAATAGTGCTTTAAAATAGCTAAATTTGCTTATGCGCTAAGTATAATTTAACTATTGTTAAGATATGAAACTACTATTTATCGGCGGCATTGGTACCAGCGAAATTCTACTTATTGTTTTTGTTCTTTTGTTGCTTTTTGGTGGCAAGAAACTCCCTGAGTTGATGCGAGGCTTGGGTCGTGGCATACGCGACTTCAAGGATGCCGTAAACGAGCCCGTTGAGGAGATTAAAAAGTCGATCGAGGAGTAACGATGCACTCTATAATCAATCCTGAATATCTGTATTTGCGTGATTTTCTTCTCTCGCTACCTGCGCACTTCGAGCATTTGGAGTGTGATGAGGTACTACATTCGGGGCGGAATGAGGTGCGCCTTTATACGGTAGCAGGTGTTAAGCTTGTGGTAAAGAGTTTTGCTCGTATTTCGAGGATTAATCGAATAGCGTATGGCCTCTTGCGGCCGAGTAAGGCCGTGAGAGCATATCGCTATGCCCAGCGTCTGCTTGCAATGGGAATTGATACTCCCGTGCCGGTGGCAGCTATTGATGTGCGTAAGGGAGGAGTGTTGAGACATAGTTTTTTTGTCTCGTTGTATTCGGAGTATGAATCGTTGGATGTGTTGAATCACTATCCAAAGCAGCCGCTTGAACCCCTGCTTGATGCGCTGACGGATTATCTTCTCAAGGTGCACGATTGTGGCGTGCTACACGACGATTTGAACGCCTCCAATATACTATATCGCAAAATTGATAAGGAGTATTACCTCTTTCAATTAATTGATATAAACCGCCTCTCGTTTCGACGCAATCTATCACATAATGAGCGATTAAGAAATTTGCGAAAATTGAATTGCAACCCTATGGCCTACTTCTATATCCTCGGGAGATATGCTCAGATACTTAACGAGCGTGAGGAGGCCTTTCAACTACGAGGTATTAGAATGCGGCTGATGGAGGATATGAAACACAGTTCGAAGATGCTATTAAAACAGAAGATTAAACATTGACGGAGCCTATCATACACTATACTTGTGTAGATATTTCTCCTGCTCTGAGGTGCAAGTCTTATTTGTGAGTATGCCGTGATAAATTATCTTCAAAGAGCAATTATTTCGTAGGGGCGTTGTAATCGAGTCTGAATGATGTTTTCTCAGCTGTGGGGAAATCCTCGGGCACGGGCTGTGTAACTTTACCCGTTGCGGCCCATTCGGCACCGCGCAGTAGCAAAGTCTGGAATCCTGCGCACTGCATAGCGGGGTTCTTCTTTTCGTTTGCACCAGCGTGGCCGAGCATAAGGTGTAAGATACGAGCCTTGCCGTAATCGACTGTGAAGACCAACGGCTCCTCGCGTCCTGAGCCTCCCTTTTCGGCTATGGCATAACCCGAGTAGAGCAGATCCTTAATATTGGCAGGGCCTCGCATACGGTCATACATCTCATCACGACCGTGAAGCCAATTATCGGGCAGACCACGCGTAATAGGGTGGTCAGCAGTGCGGCAGTGCATAGGATACTCGCGCTCCGATCCGTGTGAGCCACCTACACCTGCGCTGTAGTCGAGCGTAGGCTTGCCATCGACCAGATAGTAGTAGGGGCCTGCCTTCTCGTCGCGACCCTCCCATCCTCCGAGGGCTATAATCTTATTAAACTCCTCCCACTGGGCAAAGGCGTTGTCGGCTGCGTGATAGATAACCACTCCGCCGCCCGCCTGAACATACTCCAAAAATGCAGCATCGGTCTGCTCAGACCAGCGGTCGCCATTGTAGTCGAGCACAACCACATCGTATGCCGAAAAGTCGGGGTTAAATGTGTTCATATCGCCTCCAGCTTCGGGTGTAATTGCGATGTCAACCTCGAAGAGTGTAGAGTTATTGAGTATTGTTTGCAGTACTTGATGACTCACTTGCCAATTATGGTTGTTCTGTCCTGAGATAATCAGAGCCTTGATGGGCTGATGTGAGCGGGCCGACGAAATGGCCACGGTAATTAAGAGCAGTAGTGAGAATAGTCGTTTCATAGCAAAAGGTTTTTACAAATTTAACCTTTTTATTACCTATGAACAAAAAATAGGGCGCTAAATTTAGCGCCCTATCTCAATATCGTGAGTGAGAGATTACATCATACCACCCATTCCGCCCTGAGGCATTGCGGGCATAGGCATCTCCTTAGGAATCTCTGCCAAGACGCACTCAGTAGTAAGGAACATCGATGCGATAGAAGCCGCGTTCTCCAAAGCTACGCGTGATACCTTTGTAGGATCGATGATACCAGCCGCGAACATATCCTCGTAGCGGTCGTCGCGAGCGTTGTAACCAAACGCACCCTCGCTCTCCTTGATCTTGTTCACTACAACAGAACCCTCGCCACCAGCGTTGGCTACGATCTGACGCAAAGGCTCCTCGATAGCGCGCTTAACGATCTGGATACCTGTTGTCTGATCCTCGTTGTCGCCCTTGAGCTCCTCCAATGCAGCCACGGCGCGGATGTAAGCTACGCCACCACCAGGTACGAAGCCCTCCTCAACTGCAGCACGAGTTGCGGCCAAAGCGTCATCAACGCGATCCTTCTTCTCCTTCATCTCAACCTCGGTAGCAGCACCTACGAACAACACTGCAACACCACCTGAGAGCTTAGCCAAACGCTCCTGCAACTTCTCGCGGTCGTAGTCTGACTTAGCAACCTCCAATGCAGCGCGAATCTGTGCTATACGAGCTGAGATAGCCTCACTTGCGCCGTTACCATCGACGATGGTAGTTGTCTCCTTGTTCATTGTAACCTTCTCGGCCGAACCCAACATCTCGAGTGTAGCCTCCTCCAAACGCATACCCTTGTCGGCAGAGATAACGGTACCACCTGTCAGGATGGCAATATCCTCCAACATATCCTTGCGGCGGTCGCCAAAGCCGGGAGCCTTACAAGCGGTGATCTTCAACGCACCACGCAACTTGTTCATAACCATTGCCGACAGAGCGTCGCCGTCAACATCCTCGGCGATGATCAAAAGTGAACGACCGTTCTGTGCTACGGGCTCCAAGATGCCCATAATCTCCTTCATTGTAGAGATCTTCTTGTCGGTGATAAGGATCAAGGGCTTCTCCAACTCGGCAGCCATCTTCTCGGTGTCAGTCATAAAGTAAGCCGAGATGTAACCGCGATCGAACTGCATACCCTCAACCACATCAACGTGAGTCTCGGTACCCTTAGCCTCCTCAACGGTGATAACACCCTCGTTGTTTACCTTTGCCATAGCCTCGGCGATGAGTGAGCCGATAGCCTTATCGTTGTTAGCAGAGATAGTAGCAACCTGCTCAATCTTCGAGATGTCGTTACCTACCTGCTGTGAAATCTTGCGAAGCTCGTCAACAACTACAGCTACAGCCTTATCCATACCGCGCTTGAGATCCATAGGATTAGCACCAGCGGTTACATTCTTAAGACCTACGCTGATAAGTGCCTGAGCCAAAACAGTTGCAGTAGTGGTGCCATCACCAGCATCGTCGTTGGTCTTCGATGCTACCTCGCGTACCATCTGTGCACCCATATTGGCGAACTTGTCCTCCAGCTCAATCTCCTTAGCTACGCTCACACCATCCTTAGTGATCTGGGGTGCGCCAAACTTCTTGTCGATAATCACATTGCGACCCTTAGGACCGAGTGTTACCTTCACTGCATTTGCCAAAGCATCAACACCCTCCTTGAGAAGGTCGCGTGCCTCTACATTATATTTAATATCTTTTGCCATTTTTTCTCTATGTGTTTTGTGTTATACGCTTCGGAAATTAGCAGATAGCCAAAATGTCGCTCTGCTTCATAATCAGATAATCGGTGCCGTCAACATTGATCTCGGTGCCAGCATACTTACCGTAAAGCACGGTGTCGCCCTCCTTCACCTCCATCTTAACATCTGCAGTGCCAGGGCCCACAGCCACTACCTTACCCATCAGGGGCTTCTCCTTTGCTGAATCGGGAATGAACAGACCACCTACGGTCTTCTCCTCTGCCGGATTGGGCAATACCAATACACGGTCTGAAAGCGGTTTAATTGTCATAGTTCTCTTTATGTTTTAGTTTGTAATTTGTTTTCTGTTTATAATGAGCATCCGCTCGCCTACAATATGAACAACTGATGTGCCAAACCTCATTTGTCATATATTTGTGTCATTTGCTCAGCTGTGGGGTGCCATTTTGTCATACTGCTATGGCAAAGTCTGCCTTTTGTGAAGGTTTCTGCCATTCAGAGCGTGAAGTTTGCAAAATTATTTCTAATTTTATACGATTTTTGTGAATTATTATGAAAAAACTTTTGACACTCTGCATTTTTGCAGCCTCTTTGATATTTTCTACCGCCTCAGCTCAGCAGCTCGACTTTGCTCAGTTGGCTCCACATCCGCGTCTTATGTTGCGTAGTGGCGACATTACCGCTATGCGTGCTGTGCGTGCTACCTCTCAGTCGGCTCGACTGGCTCACGAGCGTATCGTTGCCGCTGCCGAGCAGATAATAGCGCGTGAGGTGGTAACCCATCCGCTCAATATTTCGACACAAGATATTCTCGAGGATATTTTCTATCTCTCGTATTGCTACCTTACAACCGACGATATGCGTTATGCACGCCGAGCCGAGCAGGAGATGCTGGCCGTGTGTAAGCTGCCCGATTGGAATCCCTCGTCGCCCAATGATGTGGCTACATTGACTATGGCTCTTGCCATTGGTTACGACTGGTTATATCGCGCTCTGCCCGTACACTCGCGTAGTATTATCGGTACGACCATCTATGAGAAGGGTCTGCGTGTAGCCGATGAGATGACAATGAGCGATAGTATTGGCAATATTGGTATCTTGTTCGGTGCGCTGGCTACGGCCGACCGCTCGCCCGAGTATTGCCGAATGTTGATCGCAAAGTATGTTGAGGCCAACGAGCAGATGCTTTCGAAGAGCGATTTGCAGGTTATTCGCATCGACGATTGGAGTCGAGAGGTGGCTTTACAGTCTATGTGTAGCGCTACGCTGAAGTCCGCTTTGGGCGTATCACCCTCTGCCACGATGGTGGAGTCGCTTTCGCATACTGCACAATCGCTTAGCTATATGGTTGCGCCATCGCTTCTTTACTATAACTACGGAGGTTCATCGGCCGAGGCAAATTGCATTGCTGCAAAGTATTGGGTAGCATCGGAGTGTGATGACCCGTCGCTCGTTGCGATCGATGAGCGCTTAGCCACTCAAGGCCATTTTGTTGAGGATTTCACGCTCCCCTTGTATGTTTTGTATTCGTCAAACCAGAACTTGTTGAAGATACACTTACCCAATGATAAGTTCTATCGAGGCAATAACGAGTCGGTGATCTATCGCAGTGGCTGGGATGCCGATGATACCTACCTTGCCGTTAAGGGTGGCGATGCGTCATCGGCTGGCGAGTATGTCTTTGAGAGTCGTGGTGTGCGTTGGACATCACTCACGGGAGATGTTGATGGGCGTTTGGTTATCGATGGCGTTAGTAGCGATGATCACGGCGAGGCTCGCGTGCGCGAGGTCATCGAGGCGTCGCGTCGCTATGGTGCGGTGATTGATCTATCGTCGCTCTATTCGGCTCAGGCTACAAGTGTTGTTCGTACGGTGGCATTGGATAAGGGTGATAGACTAATCGTTACCGATAATGTGTCGTGTGGCTCACAGCCCGTATCTATCGAGTGGTCGATTACCACAGCGGCCGAGGCTGAGGTTGTTGCAACAAATACGATTAAACTTACGCATATGGGCCAGACTCTATACCTCAAGGTGCGTAGTCGTGCGCAAACCGTAGCGAAGATATGGCCCGATGAACAGGGCACTCATCGTGTAGGCTTCGTACTCACTGCGGGAGCGGGTAGCGAACAGAGTGTAGAGGTTACTATGTCGGCCGACAATACTAAGAGTTTCGACTGGTCGCGATTGCTCTTTTGGCGTCGATAGTAGGGTAGTGCGGTGATATGCTGAGTGTTGCCTTGTTCGGGCACGCTCAGTTTAGCTATATAGGCAAAGGGGTAGTAGTACTTTTTGTAAAAATTTTTCCTATTTTATTTGGAAAAGAGCGCGAAACCCTCTATATTTGCCACCGATTTGAGAGATCAAGTCGATATGGTGGATGTAGCTCAGTTGGTTAGAGTAGAGGATTGTGGTTCCTAAGGTCGTGGGTTCGAGCCCCATCTTCCACCCAAAGAACAACGTAAAGTACTGAAAATCAGGGTTATCATAACGATGATAACCCTTTTTTTGTGTCCGTATTTGTAGCCCACTGGCTACAAACATCAAAATGGGCTACAAATGAATTGCGAACGCACAGCGTTCATAATTGCAAATCTGCGAAAAAAGAGCTATCTTGCTGAAAATATTTTGCAACTATGAAATCGAAAATCATTCTTTTAGTTTTTGCTCTTTGCCTTACTACGGGCGCAATGGCAAAGTCGCGCAATGTAAAGTTCCGTTCGCTCGATGCTAAGGAGTTTGCTCGCTACATCGAACGCGAGAATGTTATGCTGGTTGATGTGCGCACTCCCGAGGAGTATGCCGCAGGACACCTGCCCAATGTGGAGCGTAACTTGGATGTGCGTAGCGCAACCTTTTTCAATGATTATCAGTCGTTGCCCAAGGATAAGCGTATCGCGGTATATTGCCGTGGCGGAGGCCGCAGTAAGCAGGTGGCTGGAGTGCTTGCCGGCAATGGCTATAAGGTTGTAGAACTCAGCGGAGGATACAATGGCTGGGTTGAGGCTGGCGGCTCAGTTGAGAAATAAATAAAAAATCCCGACGTTGGCCTCGGGATTTTTTTATTGCTATTGCGTAGGTTATACAAAAGGATACTTCACAACCTCAGCCTTCAAAAGACGGTCGCGGATAATCACAGCAACGGTTGTGCCCACAGCAGCATATTCGCTCTTAACATAACCCAGAGCGATACCAACCTTCAACATAGGCGACATTGTGCCCGATGTTACCACGCCGATCTCCTCGCCCTCGAGGTTTGCCAGCTTGTAGCCGTGGCGAGGAATACCACGGTCGATCATCTTCAAACCAACCAATTTGCGTGTAACACCCTCAGCCTTCTGTTTTGCAAGGAACTCGCGGTCGATGAAATCCTTACCCTCGGCAAACTTTGTTACCCAGCCAAGACCAGCCTCCAGCGGAGATGTAGTGTCGTCAATATCGTTGCCATACAGAGCAAAGCCCTTCTCCAAACGCAATGTGTCGCGTGCACCCAAGCCGATGTTCTTCAAACCGAACTCCTCGCCAGCCTTCCACATAGCCTCCCAAATGGTAGCGGCGTCGGCGTTGTACATATAGATCTCGCAACCACCCGAGCCGGTGTAGCCTGTAGCCGAGAGAATAACGTCGCAACCTGCCAACTTACACATCTTGAATGTATAGTAGGTCATATCCTCTACGGGCTCATCGCACATCTTCTGTACGAGCTTCATAGCCAGAGGACCCTGAATGGCGAGCTGTGCGATGTTGTCCGATGCGTTCTCCAACTCTACGCCTGGCTTCATACCAAACTTCTCGCCCTCGGCGCAGATGTGTGCCCAATCCTTATCGGTGTTGGCTGCATTCACGCAGAGCATATACTTCGTGTCGCTAAACTTGTAGATCAGGATATCGTCCACGATACCGCCCTTGCCGTTGGGCATAGTGGCATACTGCACCTTGCCGTCGAAGAGCTTCGATACATCGTTCGATGCGATGTGCTGCAACAGGTCGAGAGCCTTCTCGCCCTTAACCCAAATCTCGCCCATATGGCTTACATCGAATACGCCGCACTTCTCGCGTACGGTCATATGCTCGTCGTTGATGCCCGAGAACTCGATGGGCATATTGTATCCCGCAAACTCGGCCATCTTGGCACCTGCGGCGATGTGGTAGTTGGTAAATGCTGTAGTCTTCATTTGCTTCTATTTTTTGATTATTTTTCGTTTCGTTTAAGGCCTAATCGAGGACAGCGAGTAAATGGCTTCTCGCGGTCGAACAGGTAGCGGTATGTGGTGTGCATCTTGTGGCGCGTAGCACATACATAGGTTTGTATCATACGATTCATCACGGGGTTGAAGTCGCCAATCCACGCCAGCTCCACAGTCTTGTAGCTGTTGCGGCTTGAGCGGATGTAACTTTCGTACACATATTGAATCATTCCCGACTCCACGCCCTTGCCCTGAAACTCGGGTGTTACCGCAAAAATCATAGCGAATATGCGGTCGCACGACTTCTTTACCTTGAGCTCCCACATCAGGCGCAACTTGTTCCACAGGTTGAGCTTGCCGTTGTACTTGCCGATGATGCGGTTGAGGTCGGGCACCATAATGAAGAATCCGATGGGCTCGTTGTTGAAGTATGTAAAGAAGATGATGTTGGGGTCGACAATGGGGCGTAGCATTTGCATAATCTGCTGAGCCTCCTCCTTGGGCATAGGCTTCACGCCGTTGAAGAGCGACCAAGCCTTGTTGTAGATTATGCGGAAATCCTCGGCAACCTCCTCCAGATTACGACCAATGATATTTGAAAAACTATATCCTGGAGTAGAGTGCAGGCGCTGGGCACGGTCGTTAATCGACTTGTTGATCTCATCGTCCATCACTCGCCACAGGTAGGTGTTTTGGTTAAAATAGTTCTGGAAACCGTAGTTCTCGAATAACTCCTTGTAGTAGGGCGGGTTGTATGGATTAGAGTATAGGGGCTGGAACTCAAAACCATCGACCAACAGACCCCACCACGAGTCGCGGGGACCAAAGTTAATGGGGCCATCCATAGCCTCCATACCTCGGCTTACGAGCCATAGGCGCGCTGCATCGAAGAGCATATTGGCCAACTCTTGGTCGTTGATGGCCTCGAAGAAACCGCAACCACCCGTAGGCTGCTCGTAGGCATAGGCGTGCTCGTTGTCGTAAAAGGCGGCAATACGACCTACCACCTCGCCATCGGTGTTATATGCTACCCAACGAATGGCCTCGCCATCGGCAAAGAGCTTGTTCTTTTCGGGGTTGAACACATTGGCAATGTCGTCATCCAGCGGGCATACCCAATTGCGGTTACCCTTGTAAAGGCGCTTTGGTAACTCTATAAACTCTCTCTCAAGAGCTTTGCTGGTTACCTCCTGCAAGGTGTATTTGCTATTGCTCATATACGATATATTACATATGTGATTATAAATCTCTCAAAGATACAAAAAAATAGCTAAAATAGTATCGCTCGAAGGCGTTTTTCTTCTGTTGAGTTGTCGGTTTGTGGAAATAATTATACCTTTGAACGCAAGTTTTACGAAGGTGAAAATTATCTAATGAAGTATGTAGAACATATCATACAGCGCTTGAAGCGTTATCTTGCAGGACTATCATTTCGCACGGGAGTTATCGTGCTCCTCTCGTGCGTAGTCTTTTACCTGCTCTCGTTCGCCTCGTTAGCTCTACCCGTGAGTGCCGCTCTGCGTGGCATATTGTGGGCAACATTTTTCGGCTGTGCCAAGACTGCTCAATATGGTGGCCTGATGATATTGGGTGTCGAGGGCGTCAGACGACTCAAGGCTCGCTTTGGCCGATAGTTATTTTATCTCGCGTTCGGGATTTTTTTTCAGAAACGCTTCCCACGACGACGATCCTTTGGCGGCCTTCTTGCCTCCTCCCAAGCCTTTAACTCTGCTCTCTCCCATAGCCTGCGATATAGGTGTGCGTGCCGTATAATAGTGGCACATAGCAACGGCCATTCCATCGGTTGCGTCCAATCGGCGGGGTACATACTCCAGCTTGAGCATTCGTTTTACTATTGATGCCACCTGCTCCTTCGAAGCCGAGCCACTGCCCGTGATGGCGAGCTTGATGCGCGAGGGGGCGTACTCAAACACCTCTCTATCGCGACTCAGTGCCGCCGCCATAGCTACACCTTGTGCACGGCCTAACTTGAGCATACTCTGCACATTGGTGCCAAAGAATGGCGACTCTAAGGCTACCTCTTGCGGGTCATAGTCGTCGATGAGCTTGCCCACGCGCTCGAATATGTAGCGTAGCTTACGGTAGGGATCGCTCATCGTATGCAGGTCGATGTCGCCCATCACTACCGAACGAAGCTCACGCCCCTGGACCTCGAGTATGCCGTAGCCCATATAGTTCGTGCCGGGGTCGATGCCCATTATGCGGTATGTTGCTTTCTGCTCTGCCATACGACAAATATATGAAAAAATCCCCACACTCCATTGTGGATGTGGGGATTTATCTTACTTATGCGATGTGATTAGTCGAGCAACTCAGCTATCTTAGCCTCGAGGTTATCGCCACGAAGTGCAGTAGCGATAATCTTACCTGTCGAGCAGTCGATAAGGAAGTTTGCAGGGATCGAGTTCACTGCGTAGTCGTAGCGAGCCTGGTTGTCCCAGTAGTTCACTGCGCTAACATGTACCCAGTTGAAATTCTTATCCTCGATAGCCTTCAACCAAGGCTCACGAGCGCGGTCGAACGATACGCCGAAGATCTCGAAGCCCTTCTTGTGGTACTTCTCGTAAGTTGCAGTCAAGTAGGGAGCCTCGCGCATACAGGGAGGACACCAAGAAGCCCAGAAGTCAATCAAGACATACTTGTTAGCCTTGTTCTCAACTACGCTCTTCAAGGTAATCTCGTTACCCTTTGTATCCTTCTCAACGATATCGATGTAGGTGTTACCGGGCTGAACCTTCAAAGCCTGCTGTGCGTTAGACTTCATCTTCTCGAAGCTGGGCTGTACATCAGTGGGCATAGCGTCGATAGCGTCGATAACCTGCTGGGGATCCAACATATAGTAGTTGGCACGCAACAAATCCTGACCTACGAGGTTGCCGTTAGCGCTAACGATTGAAGTGTAGATAGCCTCACCCAACTCCTTCTCGCCTGCCGCCTCAGCAGTGCTGTCGCCAGCCTTAGCTGCGGCATTGATGCGCTCGTTGATACCCATCAACTTGTCGTTAACCTGATTCATCAAGTTGTTCAACTCGCCACCTACAGCCTTGAACGAGGGACGCTCACCAGCTACCTCCTCGATAGAAATCTCAGCAGCCTCTACGAAGCACTGAGCATACATCTCGGGACGCTCTGAGCCGGCATCCTTAACCACTACATAAGCAGCATAGGGAGCCTCTACCTCACCCTTCAAAGTGAAGGCGTTGCCTACAACAGCTACAGAGTCGATGGTCTGCAACTCGTTGCCCTGCTCAATCTGCAAGTAAGCATACTTACCTGCGAACTTCTCTGACTCACCCGAAATGGTGTACTTTGTGTTGCTACCGCAGCCTACCATCATTGCTGCAGCCAATGCAAAACCAAAAATCTTTCTCATTGTCTTAGTTTGTTTATAGATTTATAACTTATTTCTTCAACTCCTTCTCCAGAGCTACCACGCGGCGACGCAACTCGGGCAACTCCTTAAATACTGCCCACGAACGGTGGAAGTTAATGCCTGAGAGAGCGGGCGAGCCGAAACGAATCTCACCATCGGGCACATCCTTGTCCAGACCCGACTGCGAGCCAATCTTCACATAGTTACCTATGGTGAGGTGGTCGGCAAAGCCTACCTGACCGCCAATGAAACAGTTGTGGCCGATCTTGGTTGTTCCTGCGATACCTGTCTGTGCCGACGATACGGTGTTCTCGCCAACCTCCACATTGTGGCCAATCTGAATCAGATTGTCGAGCTTCACACCCTTGCGGATAATTGTTGAGTCTGTCTTCGCACGGTCGATACAGGTGTTTGCGCCAATCTCCACATTATCCTCTATAACCACATTACCCAGCTGGGGAATCTTGTCGAAAGTGCCATCGGGCTTGGGCAGGAAGCCGAAACCATCGGCTCCAATCACCGCACCAGCGTGGATAATACAGTTTGCACCTACACGGCAGCCCTCGTAAATCTTTACTCCAGGGTGGAGTACGGTGCCAGCACCAATTTTAACTCCGTCGCCTACATATACCTGCGGATAAATCTTTGCACCAGCCTCGATTACAGCACCAGCCTCGATTACAGCAAAGTCGCCAACATAGCAATCCTCGGCAACGGTAGCCTTCTCCGAGATAGATGCCATCTTGCTGATGCCCTTCTTCTGGGGCTTCATAGCGTTGTACATCTCAAGGAGCTTCAGTACTGCGGCACCTACATCGGGCAATTTGATGAGCGTTGCGGCTACCTCCTGCTTAGGCTCAAACTCCTCACTAACGAGAACGATAGATGCCTCGGTAGAGTAGATGTGCTGCTCATACTTGAGGTTTGAGAGATATGTGAGCGAACCTTTTTTGCCGCCTTCGATAGAGGATACGGTATGAACGGTGGCGTTCTTGTCGCCTACGATGCTACCGCCCAAAAGGCCGGCAATCATTTCTGCTGAAAATTCCATTTTATAGTAGCTTTTTTGTTTAATTAGGTTTCTATAATTTTGCTAACCCGCAAATATAACAACAATTACACTTTTGTGCAACGCCACGACCCTAAATCGACAAAAAAACCGCAGAAAACTACTCTCTGCGGTCGATTTTATTGTTCCTTTGGCATATATTCTTTTAGATTAACCCCCTCGGGTAGCAGCCACTCAACATCGCGCCCAAAAGCGAGAAGCTCCCTCACGGTTGATGACGACACATCCGATAGCGTTGGCGGCGTAAGTAGCAAAACGGTCTCAATCTCAGGAAATAGGCGACCATTGGTCTGTGCCAGGGTGCGCTCATACTCAAAGTCGATGCTGTTGCGTACTCCACGCACTAAGGCTGAGGCGCCAACCTCGCGTGCCACATCGCCCGTTAGGGTCGAGTATGATATGCACTCCACACGCTCGTTGCCAGCGTAGAGGTCGGCTATGAGTTGTTTGCGCGCCTCAAGCGATAGGAGCGAGCGTTTGCCGATATTCTCGCCAATGGCGATAATAACTCTGTCGAATAGGCGCAGAGCCTGCTCAACTATGGCCTCGTGGCCCTTTGTGAATGGGTCGAATGACCCTGGAAATATAGCTGTTCTCATAATCTTTTTATTTTCTCCATTTCGCGTGCTAAGTGGTCGGCGACGATTGCCATATACAATTTACCATCGACCTTCTGCATAGCCGTTATGCCCTGCCAGCCAATGCGTAACACCTCGTCGGCCTTCGCAATATCGTCGTGATGTAGGCGGCGCAACTCAACCTCAATATCAGCCTTGCGTGCCGCTTGTTGCACCAACCGGCTCTCCACCGAGTAGGGCGACGAGCCTATAATAAGAGTCGAGGCGTGAACCACCGCCACGGGCTCTGATGCCTCGGAGTATATCTCACCCTGACTATTCATCATCAAGGCGGTATGGAACTCTCGACTGCGTGCTATGCTGTCGGCCACATCGCGTGCCGCTACGGTTGCCGAGGTGGGGTATATGTCCAGTGGCATATCCATTCGCATAGTAACTGCATCGGGTCGAAGGCTACGCACCGCATAGCCTCGGTAGAGCGATGGCGTGTCGCACTCGATAGTGTAACTGCCAGATGCGAACAGCTTTACTACTACGCGAATCGAGCGTTGGCGTGATGGACGCAGATGCTCTAATAATTGTCTAATCTGCAGCGTAAGAGACTCTGTTGTAGCCGAAAATTCAACGCCGAAGAGCTCCTCTGCGAGCGTGGAGAGTATCTCAGCGTGGTGCTCGATGTGGCGGGGCTGGTAATCCAGCGTATGTATGTTCTGGTAGATATACGCCCCCGCGAGGTGTTGCCACTCTTGCAACTCCCCATCGAGAATCATATATCGTAGTTGGTCTTGCATTACAACATAAAAATCTTGAGCAGTAGCTCGCGTAATAGCTCGCCATCGTTCATACCTCCCGTATTTAGACCTTTGCTCTTGCCATCATACTCGCGCAATAGTCCCAAAATGCCAAACACCTTGCGGTTGGGCCATCGTTGCGACTGCGTTTTGAGCTTTTCTACGGCGTACATATTACTCTTTTTGAGCGTGCGCATAAGCTCCATATCGTTGGGAAATGGTATGCTCTTATGCTTCGTGAGCCAACGCAGGTAATTTATGATGAACATATCGCGGAACAACCCATACAGAGCCATCACTGTAAGCAACAACGGATTAGCCTTTGGGTTGTGGGCAAAGTGGTCGGCTATGGCCAAAGCTCGCGGCATATCCTGCACGGCTACGGCATCGCACAACTCAAAGTTGTTAAAATCTTTCGATATGCCCACATTTTGCTCTATATGTAGGTCTGTAATACTCTTGGTGCCTACGGGGAGTGTAACCACCAACTTATCAATCTCGTTCGAAATCTTTGCAATATCGCAACCCAGATGATCCGATAGCATCTGAGCCGCCTTGGGGGCTATGCTGAGCCCCTTGCTCTGGATGAATTGTGTCAGCCACGGCCCTATTTCGTAGTCGCGCGGACGCACCGACTCGAACACTACACCCTCCTTTTGGCACTGTTTGTAGAACGATGAGCGTTTATCTACACTCTTCTCCTTATGGCAGATAATCAAAATGGTAGATGCTTGAGGCTTCGATGTGTAATGTGATAGTTTCTCGATCTGTCGCAATTGTTGCGCCTCCTTGACGATGACCACCTCGTAACTACCCATCATTGGCATTTGTCGGCATAGATTCACCACCTGTCCTGCGTCGCAGTCCTTTCCATATACGGTTATCTGGTTGAAGGCCTGCTCGGCGGGTGAGAGAATGGTCTCGCTGAGCTGTGTGCAGAGTTTGTCGATGAAGTAACTCTCCTCGCCCATAAGTAAATATATGGGCGCAAAGCGCCGTGCTGCAATCTCCGAGCTCAGACTCTCAAATGCAGCTACACTATCCTTGAACTTATATGCACTCTTCGCCATCCTAAATTATCTCTTTTGTTATGCGCAATACACGCTCCGTTTGATCGGTTATGCGGAACGGATCGGCTATGCGTCGCCCCACGAGCCACGCTATTTCGTTGTTCGAGAGCAGTACGAACTGGCGCCCCTTCTCGGCCATCGACACCTTGCTGTCGATAAGAAAATCGCTCACCTTCTTGCGACCCGTCATACCAAAGGGCGTGAATGTGTCGCCCTCGCTCCAGCGGCGTAGCGTGAGCGGGTACTCCAGACGATCAGCATCGAGCAGAGCCACATTGTTGGCCACATTGTATGTCGGCAGGCTATCCACATCGCATAGCTCAAAGTATAGCACAGCATTGCCGCAGTAGGCTCTGGGCTGTCCCTGCTTGACGAGTGTCGAGCAGTCGTCTCCCTCCTCAATGCGGGCAACGATAATATTGCCACGGTCGATGTATGCTACAAAACTTCGCGAGTAGAATCGTCGTCCCGAACTCTGCATCTGAGCCGCACGACAGAGGCCATCGACCACATCACCCTTGAATCCAAAGCGCGAACTTAGAATCTCATAAATCACAAACTCAAGCGATTGAGAGTCCGCGATGCGGTCTAAGTGAATAGTATATATGCCATCTTGCTCGCTCACCGACTCATTATAGATGTGGCCGATTGCGCCGTCGATAAACTGCTGGGCGGCCATCAGTCGCTCGAGGTTACGGCTCATAATGAATGGGAAGCGGGGATTTATCTCCTTGATGCGCGGCGTAAGACCCAAGCGTATCTTGTTGCGCAGATATTTTGTGCTCTTGTTTGACGAATCTTCACGGTAGGGGATATGTTTGTGCAGAGCATAGTCGAGTATCTCCTTGCGCGTAGCAAACATCAGCGGGCGCACGATGCGTCCCACCTGCTGGTGTATGCCAGTAAGACCTCTTAAGCCTGTGCCACGCAGTAGGTTTATGAAGAAGGTCTCAATCGAGTCGTCGATGTGGTGCGCTACGGCGATAGTGGTATAGCCAAACTCCTCGCAGAGCTCGGCGAACCAGGTGTAGCGCAGGCGGCGTGCCGCCATCTCCATCGACTCGCCCGTGAGCTCCATCTCGGCCTCAGTGTTGAAGCGGCGGTTGTGGCACTCAATGCCATAGCGGCGGGCAGTCTCCTGAACCAATATCTCATCCTCGTCGCTCTCGGCTCCACGCAGGCCAAAGTTGCAGTGTGCAACGCCTACATTGTAGCCACTATTTACGCACAGCGACATCAGTACCATCGAATCCACACCACCCGACACGGTGAGCAGAATCTTATCTTGTCGCGTGAATAACTTTTCGCGAGTGATGTAATCGTGAAATTTATCTATCAGCATCCTTACAAAATGTTTACTTCGGTCTGGATCTCTACTCCGAAACACTGTGCCACCCTCTCTTGCACATATCTAGCCAGAGCCACCACCTCTGCGCCGGTAGCACCACCGTGATTTACCAATACCAGAGCCTGCTTCTCGTGTACACCCACATTGCCCGTGCGGTAGCCCTTAAGGCCAGCCTTGTCGATAAGCCACCCTGCGGCCAGCTTGCTCATCTTAGGGTCGGCGGCGGGGTAGATGGGCATATTCTCATATTTTGCGCTTAGAGCCTCGGCCACCTCCGAAGGAACGATGGGGTTTTTGAAGAAACTACCAGCATTACCCAACTCATTTGTGTCGGGCAGTTTGCTGCGGCGTATTGCACACACCACCTCGCGTATGTTCTCCAGCGTGGCCTCGCCACGAGCCTCCACCTCCCGCTTCAGGTCGCCATACAGCAGACGCGCGCACGGCCTTTTGCTGAGGCAGAACTCTACCGATGTGATGATGGCTCGTCCCTTAAACTCGCCCTTGAAGATGCTGTCGCGGTAGGCGAAACGACACTCCTCGCGTGGTAATGTTCGATGCTCGCGTAGTTGAGTGTCGAAGTAGTGTACGGCCGAGATTATATCCTTTACCTCGGCTCCATATGCGCCTATGTTCTGCACGGGTGCGGCACCAACGGTGCCCGGTATGAGCGAAAGATTCTCCGCTCCCCATAGGCCGTGCTCCACACACCAGCATACAAACTCGTCCCAATCGACACCAGCCTCGGCCTCGAGAATAACGCTCTCTGGCTCCTCGCTTAGGAGGGTTATCTTGCGACCCGTGGGGCATATGAGCGTACCATCGAAGCGTTGGGTGAAGAGTATGTTGTTACCTCCACCCATCGCATACCAATTCTCGGGCGCGCCCCCTTCGGCAAAAATCTCGTCGAGGTCCTGCTTGCAATCGAATTCGATAATACGAGCAGCCTGCTCCGCAACGTGAAAACTGTTGCGGTCGCATAGCGGATGCTCTGTAAATGTTTTAATCATTATATCTATTTTTTCTGTGCATCAATCTCGGCAAGCAGTGTCTTCACTGCTACCTCCAACTGCTCATCGCGACCTGTTACAACCAATTCGGGTGAGTTAGCCACCTTCACATCGGGCTCCAACTGATCGTTCTCGAGGTATGTGCCATCGGCCTTGCGATAGCCCACTACGGGAATACCGAATACGAGCGAGGGATCCTGCAGACGCTCCCACGATACGCTGGTCATAGTACCTGGCACGGGCATACCAACGACCTTGCCGATACCGCGGTGCTTGTAAACCCAGGGTGTACCGTGAGCGTTCGAATAGTTAGCCTCGCCAGTGATCATAATCGAAGCCTTGTTCCAACGGCGCGAGGGCATATCGCAAGCCTCCTTGCCGCGAACAACCTGTGTGAGGTACTTCTCGCCACTGAACAGAATCTCAATATCCTCGTGCATACGACCACCACCATTGAAACGGGTGTCGATAACGATACCATCGCAGTGGTTGTACTTACCCAAGATGTCGGCATATATTGTACGGAAACTACCGTCGGCCATCGACTCAATGTGAACATAACCCAGACGACCACCTGAAAGGCGCTCAACATCGGCTGCACGCTGCTTAACCCAGCGCTTGTAGAGCAGTGTTGAGAGTGTACCCTGCGAGATGGGGCGTACAACCTCGTCCCAGCGGCTACCGTCGGCAGGACGATAGATAGATACGAGCGTGCGCTTGTCAGCCTTGCGATTGAGCAAGGGGTAATAGTCCATACCCTCGGTGATCTCTACGCCGTCGATCTTCTCCACTACATCGCCAGCCTTTACCTTTGATGAAGCCTTGTCGAAGGGACCACCCACGATAACCTCGTGAACGAGGAGTCCCTTACCTGCGCGGTTGTGGTCGAAGAACAGACCGAGGTCGGCAGTCTGGTCGTCGCTCGTAGTTGTGGGGTGGGTGTAACGGCCTCCAGTGTGCGATACATTCAACTCGCCGAGCCACTCACTGAGCATCTCAGCAAAGTCGTAGTTGTTGTCGATGTGGGGCAGGAAGCGAGCGTAGTTGTCGCGCATAGCCTCCCACTTCACGCCGTGCATATCTACGTGGTAGAAACGAGCCTTCTCCTGACGATATACGCGATCGAACATATACTCGCGCTCGGCTGCGCGGTCGAGTGTCATATCGGCACGCACGCCAATCGAAGTGGGGTTGCCTGTGCCGCCCTTGAACTTCTTCATCTGAGAGCCCAAGAGATACATATTCTCGTACTTCTTGTCCCATACCAATGCTCCACCGCCTATGCCACGCTGTACGGCTTTATTCTCGCGGTCGCGCAGATTCATCTCCCACATATCGTACTTACCCTCGTAAGAGATAATGTAGTAGAGCTTATCGCCATCCTTGTTGAGTGTGTAACCGCTCAGATCGCCCGAGGTGGGTGTGAGGCGGAAAATACGCTCGTCGATGTTGTCGAACTCAATGTTGATGGGCTTAACCTCATCCTTCTTGTCGTCCTTCTTCTCGCTATCTTTCTTTTCTGCCTCTTTGGCCTTCTTCTCAGCCTCCTTGTAATACTCGTAATCCTCCTTGCTCATTCGTGCAACCTCCATTGTCTCGCGGTTAAGATATACGATCATCACATCGTACTCCGAGCCCCACGATGCGTGGCTACGCATACCGTAACGGTCGGTCGAGAAGAGCAGTGCATTGCCGCCGAGTACCCACTTGGGACTCTCGTCGAAGTAACCTGTGTTGGTGATATTGTAAATCTCGCCACCCTGTGCGCTTACAAGACCGATGTCAGAATAGGGATCGTGGCCATTGCCAGTGTAGGCCAAGGCGAACCACTTGCCGTCGGGCGACCAGTGGAAGTCGATACCGCCAGCCGTAGAGTAGTGCTTCGAGCCATCGGTTACCTGACGCACCTTGCCTGTAGCCATATCCATAACCATTAGGCGGTCGCGGTTCTCAACGAATGCCAGCTCCTTGCCGTCGGGAGAGAATTTGGGTGTTGTGCGGTCGATCTTCGAATCCTTGAACAGAGGCTTTTCCTCGATTATGGTTGCATTGGCAAAGTTAGGCTCCTCGTCGCGAACGATCTTTGCAGTGTAGATATTCCAGTAGCCGTTGCGCTCCGAAGCGTAGGCGATGGTGCGGCTGTCGGCACCGAACGAGGGTGAAGACTCCGACTCGGCTGTTGTGGTGATCTGCTTTGTGGTTGTATAATCTACCGAAGTAACGAAAATCTCGCCACGCGAAACGAATGCAATCTGCTTGCCGTCGGGCGAGAGGGTAGTGTTGCTACCGCCCGTTACATTCAAACGCTCGGTCTTGTTTGTAGGCTCGTCCGATGTGATCTCTACGGCGAGCTTCTTTGCCGAACCACCTGCGGCCATAGTATATACCTCGCCGTTGTAGCCAAAGCACAATGTGCCATTGTCGGCCATCGAGAGTGAGCGCACGGGATGGGTGTCGAACTTTGTTATCTGCTTAGCCTGCTTGGTGTCGGCGGTGGGCATCGACCATACATTGTAGGTGCCACCACGCTCGCTAAGGAAGTAGATGGTCTTGTCGCCATCGGCATAGATCGGGTTACGGTCCTCGCCAGCCCAGTCGGTGAGCTGAGTGTGCTTGCCTGTGGTGGAGTTGTAGAGCCACAAGTCGCGCGTAATTGACGATGTGTGGTGCTTACGGAAGTCATCCTCGCCACCCTTGCGGTCCTGATAGAGGAACTGCTTGCCGTCGCGGCTGAAGTCGATGAACTGTGCTGGTGTAGCCAATACTCGCTCGGTGCGACCACCATTAACGCTCACGGCATAAAGCTCACCCATCGAGCTCTTGGGGAACAGTGCACTCGACGCGGGGTCGGAGATCGACGCACCGAAGTATATCTTCTTACCATCGTTCGAGAAGGCATAGGGCTCCTCCTTCGACGAGTGGGTTGTGATGCGTGTGGGGCTACCACCCTCGGCGGGCACGGTGAAGAGATCGAAGTTGCCATAGCGGTCAGCCGCAAAAGCGATGGTGCGTGAGTCGGGCGACCATACGGGCATCGTGCTGTGCATCTCCGATGATGTGAGGCGTACGGCCTCGCCACCCTTTGATGGTACTATGTAGATGCTACCTTTGTAGGTAAAAGCAATCTTCTCACCATCGGGCGAGATAGCAGGGTAGCGCATCCATAGGGGTGCGGCTGCTGCTGAGAATGCTACGGTGAGCATTGCAAAAAGAAGAGTAATTTTTCTCATATTAGTAAGTTTTTTCAGTGATAATCTAATATTTATGGTAATAAAAAACCTCTATATGCGACAAAGTTAGAAAATATTTCGTAAATTTGAATAACTTTTATCCCCTATCGCAGGTTAGAGGCCTGCTTTGCGAGAGAAATAGATTGTAAAAATAGAATAAATTAAACGATTATGTTTACACACGAAGATTTGCAACAGATTACCCAGCACGGCCTTTCGCAGGCTCAGGTCGAACAACAAATCAATAATTTCCGTCAGGGCTTCCCCTTCTTGCCGGTTGTGCGTGCCGCATCGGTTGGCGATGGTGTGCTCTCTCTCGACGAGCAGGCTCTCGACGCGGCTGTTGCTCGCTACGATGAGGCCGCCGCATCGCTCAAGGTGGTTAAGTTTGTACCTGCCTCGGGTGCCGCTACGCGTATGTTTAAGGAACTCTTTGAGTATGTGAACGACGACAAGCGTACGGCTGGTATCGACCGTCTGCTGGAGAATATCGAGCACTTCGCCTTCTGGCCCGAGCTTTCGGAGCACATTATGCCCGACTCGCCCGATGAGGAGATTGTGGAGCTTATCATCAAGGGAGGCCTTAACTATGGCTCAAAGCCCAAAGGCTTGGTTACATTCCACTCATATCCCGATGGCGCGCGCAAGGCTGTTGAAGAGCATTTGGTGGAGGGTGCTTTGTATGCTCGTTCGGGTGATGAGGTCTATATCCACTTCACCGTTTCGGCTGAGCATAAGGATGGATTCCTGGAGGTATTGGGTGCTTCGCAGCCTATCTTCGAGGAGCGTTTTGGCGTGAAGTATAACATCTCGTTCTCGGTGCAGAAGCCCTCGACCGACACTATCGCGGTTAATCCCGACAACACTCCTTTCCGTACCGACGAGGGTAAGCTCTTGTTCCGCCCTGCTGGACACGGTGCTTTGATCGAGAATTTGAACGACATCGACGCCGACATAATCTTCGTAAAGAATATCGACAATGTAACTACCGATGAGCGTCGCGGCGATACCGTTAAGTATAAGAAGGCGCTGGCAGGTCTTCTGCTCGAATTGCAGGAGCAGGCCTTCGAGTATTTGAAGGTGTTGGAGGTTGGCGGTGCCGACCTTACCCCCATTGCTCAGTTTGTTGAGGAGCGTCTGTGTGTCAAACTCCCTGAGGATTATAATACTGCCCTGCTCAAGGCGGTGCTCAACCGTCCTATCCGCGTGTGTGGCGTGGTGCGCAATCAGGGCGAGCCAGGCGGAGGCCCCTTCTGGGTGGATGGTGGCGACGGAACCGAATCGTTGCAGATTGCCGAGTCGAGCCAGATTGCTCCCGCCGATATGCATCTGATGCAGTCAGCTACCCACTTCAACCCCGTTGATTTGGTTTGTGGTGTTAAGGATTCGCGCTCAAATAAGTTCGATTTGACCCAATACACCGACCCCTCGACGGGCTTCATCTCGTCGAAGTCGAGTGGTGGCCGCGATCTGCGTGCGCAGGAGTTGCCAGGTCTGTGGAATGGCGCAATGGCCAAGTGGAATACGGTACTCGTTGAGGTGCCAATCACCACTTTCTCGCCCGTTAAGGTAGTGCAAGATTTGCTTCGCCCTGAACATCAGCCGATGTAGTTGCTGGTGCTAAGATGAGGGTTATACCTTAATAATATATAGTCTGGGTCGCTGTCGAATTTTGATGGCGACCTGCTTTTTTTGATACTATTTGGACCTGTCAGAACAATTTTTCGGTTGCACGGTGATGTGGCGCATAAATATGTTTCTGAATGCATATTGCGGCCATTGTCCTTTTGCGCTACAAATGAGGTCTTAAATTGGTCTTTGCGTGGCAAAAAGCGAGTAAAAAATTTGGAAGTTAGGTGTAATTCATTTATTTTTGTCAAGTACTTTGTACTTTGGGCTAAGCGTATATGTGCCCAACTGTACCAACCGCCACGAGTACACAACCGACCAAAACAGAAAGAACTAAACTAAAACTATATCACTTCAATGGGAAATTCAAAACTTCAAGAATTGACTGACAAACTTTTTCAGGAGGGTCTGGAGAAGGGTCGCGCCGAGGCCGAAAATATGGTTGCCGAAGCAAAGAGTAATGCCGCAAAGATTGTAGCCGAGGCTGAGGCTCGTGCTGCGGAGATTGTAGCCGCCGCTGAGACCAAGGCAGTGGATATTGAGAAGAACGCAATGACCGAGATCTCACTCGCAGGCAAGCAGGCCGTAGCTAAGATCAAGGCAGAGATCGAGAACCTCATCGTAGCTAAGTGTGCTGGCGAGGGCGTTAAGAGTGCAAATCTCGACCCCGCATTCATCAAGGAGATGTTGCTCGCAGTGGCTAATGGCTGGAACAACGGCGCCAAGGCTGAGCTCTCTGCACTTCTGCCCGAGGCTAAGAAGGCTGAGCTGGGCGAGGCTATGGAGGCAGCTACCAAGGCTCTCTTGTCGGAGGGTATCGAGGTTGGTTACTCGGCCGATGTTAAGAGTGGCTTCAAGGTAGGTGAGAAGAATGGCGGTTACTACATCTCATTCTCTGACGAGAGCGTAGAGGCACTTCTGGGTGGCTACCTGCGCGAGAAAGTGGCACAACTCATCTTTAAGGCATAGTTCCTATGTTTGGAAATAAGAATTATTACTGTTTGGTAGCCGGATTGCGTGAGTACACGCTCGACGCCGACACCAAGGGCTTCAACGCTCGCGAGATTATCGACGAGATTTTGGAGGAGCTCACAGGTGCCGATGCTCGTGTTGTGCGTCTGCTCTACGGCTATTACGACTGTGAGAATATCATCGCTTTGCGTGCTTCGCGCGAGGCCTACAACCCGCTGGGTAACCTTACTCGCGAGCAGTTGGAGGCTGAGCTCACTGAGCCTAAGGCGTTGCCCGAGCGTATGGCCCGCGTCATCAAGGCCTATGCCATCGCCGAGCAGCAGGAGGGTGATCCCGACGACGAGCAGTGGGCAAAGGGTGTAAACCTCGAGCAGTCGTTCGAACGTTCGCTCTTTGAGGCCTATTATGAGGAGTGTGCTCATTCGAGCAGCCGCTTCCTTCGCGAGTGGGCTTCATTCGACCGTACATTGCGTAATATCTCGGCTGTTGCCGTAGCCCGTGCTACGGGTCGCGCAGCGTCGAGCGTAACGGTCGGCAAGGGTGAGATTGTGGAGCAGTTGCAGCGTTCGTCGGCAGCCGATTTTGGTCTGCGTGGCGAGTTGCAATATATCGATTCGGTTATCGCTGCGGTGAACGACGAGCAGAACCTGGTGGAGAAAGAGCATAAGATCGACCTCGTACGCTGGGAGCAGGCTGTTGACTTGGCTGCACGCGATTACTTCGATATTAACGCTATTTTGTCGTACCTAGTGCGCGTGAACATCGTTGCACGCTGGGCTCTGCTCGATCCTAAGCGTGGTCGCGAGATGCTCGACCGCATTATGGCTGAGTTGGACGGCAAGGAACTGGTAAATAAACAATAAAACTACATAAAACATAAATGAAAACTTTAGGACGAGTAAACGGTATCATCTCGAACATCGTAATCGTTAAGGCCGACGGCGCTGTGGGTCAGAACGAGATTTGCTATGTTTACTGCGGTGATACACGAATGATGGCCGAGGTCATCAAGGTCATAGGCGACGACGCCTATGTGCAGGTGTACGATAGTACCCGAGGCTTGAAGATCGGCGACAAGGTGGAGTTTATGGGCCATATGCTTGAGGCTACATTGGCTCCTGGTCTGTTGTCGCGTAACTACGATGGTCTGCAGAATGATTTGGAGAAGATGGACGGTCTGTTCATCGCTCGCGGATCGATCACCGAGCCCATCGACTTTGAGCGTAAGTGGGAGTTCACTCCGCTGGCAAATGTTGGCGATAAGGTAACCGCTGGCGATTGGCTTGGTCAGGTTAAGGAGCAGTGGGTTGACCACAAGATTATGGTACCCTTCATTATGCAGGGTTCTTACACCGTTAAGAGCGTAACAGCTGCAGGTGAGTATAAGGTAACCGACACGGTAGCAGTTTTGGCTGATAAGGATGGCAACGAGTACCCCGTAACAATGGTGCAGAAGTGGCCCGTTAAGCAGCCTATCCGTTGCTATGTCGAGAAGCCCCGTCCCTCTCGCGTTATGGAGACTGGCGTTCGCGCTATCGATACTTTTAACCCCATCGCTGAGGGTGGTACAGGCTTTATCCCTGGTCCCTTCGGTGCTGGTAAGACCGTGCTTCAGCACGCCATCTCAAAGCAGGCTGAGGCTGATGTTATCATCATCGTAGCGTGCGGTGAGCGTGCTAACGAGGTTGTGGAGATCTTCGCCGAGTTCCCCGAGTTGATAGACTCTCGTACAGGCCACAAGCTTATGGAGCGTACCATCATCATCTGTAACACATCGAATATGCCCGTTGCGGCTCGTGAGGCATCGGTTTATACCGGTATGACAATTGGCGAGTACTACCGTGCTATGGGTCTTAAGGTGTTGGTTATGGCTGACTCTACATCGCGTTGGGCACAGGCTCTTCGTGAGATGTCGAACCGTTTGGAGGAGCTTCCTGGTCAGGATGCGTTCCCTATGGACCTTTCAGCTATCATCGCAGGTTTCTACGCGCGTACAGGCTTGGTTAAGCTCAATAACGGTCAGACTGGTTCTGTAACATTCCTCGGTACTGTATCACCTGCGGGTGGTAACCTTAAGGAGCCCGTTACCGAGTCAACAAAGAAGGCTGCTCGTTGTTTCTACGCCCTCTCGCAGGGTCGTGCCGACTCGAAGCGTTACCCGGCAATCGATCCGCTGGATTCATATTCAAAGTATCTGGAGTATCCCGAGGTAGCCGCATATCTTGACGAGCATATCGGTAAGGATTGGGTTAGCAAGGTGTACGAGGGTAAGACCATCGTACAGCGTGGTAAGGAGGCTAACGACCAGATCAACATCCTCGGTGATGACGGTGTACCCGTTGAGTACCACGAGCGTTTCTGGAAGAGCGAGTTGCTCGACTTCGTCATTCTGCAGCAGGATGCATTCGATAGCATCGATGCCAACTGCCCCATCGAGCGTCAGAAGATGATGTACGAGATGGTGCTTGATGTATGCCACAAGTCGTTCTCATTCTCTGATTTCGAGGCTTGCTCACGCTATTTCAAGGGTCTTATCAACCTCTTCCGCCAGATGAACTACTCGGAGTGGCAGAGCGATAAGTTCTTCGACTATAAGCGTCAGATCGAGGAGACAGTTAATAATCAACTCTCAAAATAGGTGCAGCAATGACAACACGAGCATTTCAAAAAGTATATACAAAGATTGACAATATCACCAAGGCAACCATTACCTTGCGCGCCACAGGCGTAGGTAACGATGAGTTGGCAACCGTTGGCGGTAAGCTGGCGCAGGTGGTAAAGATTATGGGCGAGAATGTTACGTTGCAGGTATTTGCCGGCACCGAGGGTCTTGCCACAAACTCTGAGGTAGTGTTCCACGGTGAGGCTCCCAAGTTGCGCGTGTCGGACAATCTGGCAGGTCGCTTCTTCAACGCCTACGGTGAGCCTTTGGAGGGCGGTGAGCCCATCGAGGGTGAGGCGCGTGAGATCGGTGGCCCTACGGTGAATCCGTTCCGCCGTCTGCAGCCTTCGGAGTTGATCGCTACAGGTATCGCAGGTATCGACCTTAACAACACCATCGTGTCAGGTCAGAAGATTCCCTTCTTCGCCGATCCCGACCAGCCTTACAACGCTGTAATGGCTAATGTGGCACTGCGTGCTAAGGCCGACAAGATTATCTTGGGTGGTATGGGTCTTACCAACGACGACTTCCTATACTTTAAGCAGGTATTCGAGAACGCAGGTGCGTTGGACCGTATCGTATCGTTCGTAAACACTACGGAGAATCCTCCCGTTGAGCGTCTGTTGGTGCCCGATATGGCTTTGACTGCTGCGGAGTACTTCGCCGTTGATAAGGGCGAGAAGGTGTTGGTGCTTTTGACCGATATGACCCTTTATGCCGATGCACTCGCTATCGTGTCAAACCGTATGGATCAGATTCCTTCGAAGGACTCTATGCCTGGTTCTCTGTATTCAGACTTGGCAAAGATTTACGAGAAGGCCGTGCAGTTGCCTAACGGTGGTTCAATCACCATCATCGCTGTAACAACACTGTCGGGTGGTGATATTACTCACGCTATTCCCGATAACACAGGTTATATTACCGAGGGTCAGTTGTTCCTTCGTAACGACTCTGACACAGGTAAAGTTATCGTCGATCCCTTCCGTTCGTTGTCGCGTCTGAAGCAGCTCGTAATTGGTAAGAAGACTCGCGAGGATCATCCTCAGGTGATGAATGCCTGCGTGCGTTTGTATGCCGATGCAGCCAATGCAAAGACCAAGCTCGAGAACGGTTTCGATCTTTCGGACTACGACGAGCGTGCTTTGAAGTTTGCCCACGACTACTCGGAGAAGTTGCTTGCTATCGATGTTAATATCGAGATTGAGCAGATGCTTGACACTGCTTGGACTCTGTTTGGCAAGTATTTCTCGCAGGACGAGGTGGCCATCAAGGCAGAACTTATCGAAAAGTACTGGAAAGCGTAACGCTGAAAGGATATAGTAAAACACTATGGCAATTAAATTTCAATATAATAAGACTTCGCTTGGCGAACTCGGCAAACAGCTCAAGATACGCCGTGCTGCGCTCCCTACAATCAAGAGTAAGGAGTCGGCTCTGCGTTCCGAGGTGAAGCGAGCGAAGGATACCGCACGCGACTACCGCACTCGTATGGAGGCTCTGGCATCGGAGTACGACTATATGGCGGCGCTGTGGGGTGAGTTCGATCAGTCGCTCGTAAGAGTGGCCGATGTGGCTCTCTCCGAGCAGAAGATCGCAGGCGTGAGAATCCCCGTACTCGAGTCGGTAGTATTCGACGAGAAGCAGTACGACCTATTCTCATCGCCGGTGTGGTATGCCGATGGAGTTGATTTGCTGAAGCGTTTGGCTAAGTTGGGTATCGAGTGCGAGGTTTACCATCGCAAGATGGAACTTCTGGACTATGCCCGTCGTAAGACTACGCAGAAGGTGAATCTCTACGAGAAGGTGCAGATTCCTGGCTATGAGGACGCTATCAGAAAGATTAAGCGCTTTATGGAGGATGAGGAAAACCTCTCGAAGTCGGCACAGAAGATTGTTAAAACTCGTCAACAGCAGGCTGCGGAGGGGTCTAAGTTATGATAGTAAGAATGTCTCGTTACGACTTTGTGTTGCTGGCAACGCAGAGTGATGATTTTATCGCCCGTCTTCGCGAGTTGGGTCTGGTGGATATTACTACTACCGGCTGGGAGCCTCAGGAGCAGGATCGTCAGTTGGTTACCGACATCGACCACTATCGCAAGGCTGTTGAATCTCTTAAGGCCTTCGCCACTTCGGAGGATTATACCGCCGCCGAGGCGCAGTATAGCTCTGGTCGTGAGGCGTATGAGGCCTATACCGATTTGCGCCAGCAAAAGAGTGCCATTCAGGGTGAGATTGCTCGTCTGGAGAAACTTGCCGAGGAGCTCAAGCCCTGGGGTGAGTTCGACGGTAATGCGCGTGAGGCTCTAGCACAGCAGGGCGTTGTGCTCCGCTACTATGTGGCTCAGTCATCTACCTACGATGCTCACGCCGCAGAGTGGGGTGCCGATCTTACCATTGTGGAGATTGGCCGCGATGCCTCATCGGTATATTTTGTTGTTGTTACTTCGCCCGGTGCTGAGGTTATCATCGATGCTCAGGAGATCAAGGCTCCCACGATGGATAGCCGTGCGGCATTGGCCGAGGCTGATAAGTGTCGCGAGGAGTTGCAGGCTCTCAATGTTAAGCTCTCTGCGTGCGCCGCAAGCGTTGGTGCCATCGAGCAGGAGCTCGACTCACTCACCCAGCAGTTGCAGAATGTCAAGATTCACGGTACGGCTACCGAGGCTGCCGACGGCAAGTTGGTAGTGCTGGAGGGCTGGGCCGAGGAGGATAAGTCGCAGCAGGTGGATAAACTCTTGGAGGAGTACTCTGGCGTTGTCTATCTCAAGCGCAATCCTACTCCCGAGGATGACACCCCCGTGAAGCTTAAGAACAACCGTTTTGCGCGTCTGTTCGAGCTTATCGGCGCTATGTATGCTCTGCCTAAGTATGGCACGATGGACCTTACGCCGTTCTTCGCACCGTTCTATATGCTCTTCTTTGCGATTTGCTTGAACGATGCAGGTTATGGTGCAATCCTTCTGCTGGCGGGTGCTATGCTTCTGAAGAAGGGCGGTGCTTCGCTTAAGCAGGCTTCGTGGCTTACCATCTTCTGCGGTGGTGCTACCACGCTGTTTGGCTTGTACACAGGCTCTTTGTTCGGTATGAGTATCCCCGATATGTTGGGTTATGAGAGCATTGCTCAGTCGCCCTTCCTCGACTTCCAGAACCAGTTCTTCTCGCTGGCGTTGGCGTTGGGTGTTGTGCAGATTCTCTTTGGTATGTTGCTTAACATCTGTCTTAAGACTAAGCTCTTTGGCTTTACCTCGACGTTTGGCCTTTTAGGATGGTTCATCATCCTCTTGTCGGGCTGTCTGGCCGTGGGTCTGCCTATGCTTAATGAGAATTTGGCAATCTCGTGGTTCTCGTCGTCGTCGCCTGCTTTCTATGCAGCGATGGGCGTGGGAGCAGTGTTGATGCTTCTTCTCAACGACATCAAGCGTAACCCGTTAATCAACTTCGGTTCGGGTTTGTGGGAAGCTTACAACAATATTACTGGCCTTTTGAGCGATGTGCTGTCGTATATTCGACTGTTCGCCATCGGTCTTTCGGGCGGTGTATTGGCACAGGTGTTCAATTCGCTGGCTATGGGTCTTACGGGTCTTGATGCAGGTATCGAGTCGTTCGGTGTGGGAACAATCTTCCAGATCATCGGTGCATCGGCTATCTTGCTCATCGGCCACGGCATCAACCTCTTTATGTCGGCTATCTCTTCGTTCGTTCATCCTATGCGTTTGACCTTCGTGGAGTTTTATAAAAATGCAGGCTTCGAGATGACTACACGCTCTTTCGAGCCTCTTACAAATGATAAGAAATAAATAACAAAAGTAAAATTTAATAAAACTAAACAATTATGAATTCAACAGCATTGATTTTGGCCTACATTGGCGTAGTATTTATGGTAGGCTTGGCAGGTATCGCATCTGCAATCGGTACTTCAATCTGCGGTCAGACTGCAGTAGGCGCAATGAAGAAGAACAGCGGCGCGTTCGGTAGCTATATGATTCTCTCGGCGCTTCCCGGTTCTCAGGGTCTTTACGGTTTCGTATGTTTCTTTATGGTACAGGGTCTCTTGACCGCTGACATTACTATGTTCCAGGCTGCGGCTGTATTTGGCGCTGGTTTGCTCGTAGGTTTGGTTAACCTTATGGCTGCTTACTATCAGGCAAAGGTTTGTGCTAACGGTATCGCTGCTATCGGTAACGGTAACGACGTTATGGGTAAGACTCTTATCCTCGCTGCGTTCCCCGAGTTGTACGCTATCTTGACCGTTGCTGCTACATTCCTTATCTCTAACGCAGTAGCTTAATCTATTTATTTAATTGGCTGATTTCGGCGTTATGCTTGCCTTCGAAATCCTCATTTACGCCAAGTAAACTGCGGTTTCTCGGGTTTCGCAAGCCTTGAAATCACCTCACTTAAATAAATATCTTAGCGATAGAAAATAGGTTATCCTTTCGAGGATGACCTATTTTTTTGTTGTGTGTTTTGGTGGATGATGACAAAGTATTGGAAATTCAGCCCATTTATTGCACTGCGGATAGAGTAATTTTGTGCGTTCAATCAGTTAATAGTATTCGTATGACAGAATTAGAAAAGGCTCTCTCGGGAGAGCAGTTCAGCCGCCGCGATGGGGAGGTTGTTGCGTTTCAGAATAGGGTTAAGGACCTCTGCTTTGAGTTCAATACAACTATTCCCTCATCGCCTCGCCGAGGGGAGATTCTCAAGGAGCTTGTGACGGGATATAACCAATATGTATTCGTAGAGTCGGGCTTTCAATGCATTATGGGCAAGAATATCCACTTTAAGGGGATGGCTTTTGTTAATCTTAACTGCACATTTCTTGACAGTAATATCATTACTATTGGCCATTGTGCGCTCATTGGCCCTGGGTGTAGCCTGATATGCACGAACCACGCTATTGATCCCGTAGAACGCCTTAAAGGGGAATTTAACGATAAGCCAATCACCATTGGCGAGAATGTGTGGCTCGGAGCTAATGTGACTGTTCTGCCGGGTGTGACTATTGGTGACCGTGCTGTTATTGGTGCAGGCTCTGTGGTTACACACGATATTCCTGCCGACACTATAGCCGTAGGCAATCCCTGCCGAGTGGTAAGGCATATATAAAACAAAAGCCTCTCAAGCCCGTAGCAACTATCGGTGTACATTGTGGGGTAGGAGGAGCGAGATACAAAACAAAAGCCTCTCAAAACTGAGAGGCTTCCTTGTTGGGCTACCAGGATTCGAACCTAGAATGACAGGACCAGAATCTGTAGTGTTACCATTACACCATAGCCCAATTTTATGTTGTCGTTTTCGACACTGCAAAAGTAGAATATAATTTTTATTCTGCAAAGAAAAATCGATATTTTTTTCGCTAAATGCTATTTTTTTATCATTTTCTCCAACTTTTTTGTCTCTATGCATTCTTGCAAAGAGTTGGTCATCTCCTGTGTGGAGATATATTTGGATGGTGTAGGTTTGTTACGAGGTATTCCCCTATGCAAGCGAAAAAAATCGGAGTACCGGTCATAAGACCGATACTCCTCCGAAAAACAACCTAATTTCCATTACTGCCCTTGAATGGATGTCGTTATCATTTTATATATTATTAAAATGATTGTCAAACTTTTTGTTTTGGTCGGATTTGTCGGAATTATCCTCTGGCAAACCCTTTTCTCCAATCTGTTACAAATTTATGTATAAAAATTGGAAAATCCTAATTTCCACCGAAAAAATGAGTGAAATAAGTGGAAAAAACTCAAAAAAATACCTAATTATGGCTGTTTTTGAGTTTTTGGGACTATTTCTTGTGATTTATACTCCCTTAATCATAAGCCATTGTTTGAAGTCGGGCACTCGCGCTTTCGAGATAATTATCTTTTCGGGCAACTTCACACTCAGATTCAACGATAGGCGACTGCCAAACCAGATGGTAATATCCTTTACGGCCTTGCGTGCGATGATGAATTGTCGGTTGGCGCGGAAGAACTCCATCTCGGGAAGCGAGGCTTGCAGGCTCTCCAGCGTGCGGTCGATGGTGTAGTATGTCTGGTCGTAGGTTACGGCCGATACCTTCTCGTTTGAGGTGTAGAAGAATGCAACATCGTCAATCGAAAGCGGTATGATCTTATCCTTCTGATGCACCAGATATACTCGCTGGTTCTCGCGCGGTGTTTCGCGGTTCTCGGCTGGCGTGGACTCTTGTTGCGACGAGTTAATCATCTGCTCGATGCGTTGGGTGTACTCCTGTCGCTCGCCACCGCTCAGCAGTTCGAATTTCTCGATGGCGTGGCGCATATCATCCTCCTTGATGGGTTTGAGTATATAGTCGATGCTATTTACCTTAAAGGCGCGCAGGGCATATTCGTCGTAGGCTGTGGTGAAGATGATGGGGATCTTTATCTCCACGCTGTCGAATATGCGGAACGACTCGCCATCGGCCAGATGAATATCCATAAAGACAAGATCGGGTAGTGGCGACTGCTCGTCGCTGAAATACTCTACGCTCTCCTCCACGCTCTCCAGCACTGTCAGCACACTATACGACGGAGCCACACGGCGTAGAATGGCCTTTAGGTTGACCGCCGCGGCAGTCTCGTCCTCGATGATGAGTACTCGCTTGCTCATTGTCTAAAGTTAGTTAGATTTTGAGGTTGTGGGCTTCTGCAGGGGCAGAAGTACGGTGAACTCGGTGTCGGTGTCGATTATATCGAACGATTTACCTGTGATGAGCAACCAGCGGTTACGCAGGTTCTCCAAGCCGATACCCGTCGAGGGTTCCGCCTCAATTTTGGGCGCCTTGCGGTTTGATACTACCAGCGTAGTGCCCTCGGTGCGAATTGATATGTGCAGAGGCAGTTTGCGCGTGATGGTGTTATGCTTCACGGCATTGCCAATCAGTGGCTGTAATGTCAATGCAGGTAGTGCCCACTCACCGAGCGAGGGGTCGATGTCGATGTCGAAGAATAGTTTGTCGGCATAGCGCACCTTGAACAGCTCACCATAGGCGCGTGCAAAGGCCATCTCCTCCTCGAGCGTGGAGAGGGTGTTCTGTCCGTTCTGGATGATGTAGCGGAAGGTGTACGATAGCTGGTCGATGTAGGCCAGCGCCTTCTCTTCGTTCTGCTCGCGCACAAGCATCGAGAGTGAGTTGAGCGAATTGAAGAAGAAGTGGGGGCTAATCTGTCCGAGCAACATATTGTAGCGTGTCTGCAGGTTCTCCGTGCGCAGGTGTTCGTTCTCAATTTGTATCTGTTGCTGTTTGAGTAACATACCGTAAATACGGCCATAGAGGAAGGCTACGACAAGTACAATTAAGTATTTCGATATCACCATCAAGTCGAGCAGGTTGTCCCTATTGAGGCGCATAATCATTGTAATCTCGCTTGAGCGCGGTCCCCAATCCACCACAGGGGTAAACCAATAAAAGCAGGCAATGCCCAGTAGCGTAATCGCACAGCGCAACGAGTAGCGGCGCACCGTGAAGTTGTTGGCGTCGAAACGGAAGGTCATCACCGTCAGCGCAATGAGCGACAGACAGAAGTAGAAGAAGAGCTGCACCACAAACTCATTATCGCGGCTCGGACGATCATACATTACGGGGGCGATAGCCTCGCCATTGCGCTGTAGGGGTCGGTCGAGCGATGGGTTTGCCTCGCCACGCGGACGGTTGAGCGTACCGAGAATCTGATCGCCATCCTGCAGGTTGTAGATGAATATTGCAGCCTGATTCACAAAAACACTGTCTGTGCGATACCAGCGCAGTTCCTGTTGGTCGTTGCTGCCAGCCTTGTCAGATTGTGTCGCTGTGTCGGGGTGGTGATGTTCGTGCTCGCGTTTCTCCCACCCCGGGGGCATAATGAAGCCATCGCCATTCTCGGCAATCAGATAGCCATATCCGTCGCGTGATATGTGCAGTGTACCCTCAAATTGGGGACGGTAGCGCTCACGCTCCTCCTGTCGCTCCTGTCGATACATCTCGCGATCTCGTTCACGCTCATCCACTATCATCGAAATGAGGTACGAGAAGTTCACGATCAGTGTCAGCACGATGGCGGCCAGCGTGTTGGCTATGTATGTCGAGCGTCGTGTATTAAGGTTTAGCATAACGGCCTATGGTTTTGGGGTTGGGGCAGGGTTGCTTTGGGAGTTTGTCGGGGTCGGGGGAGAGGGGATTACTCCTTCTCCTCTTGCTCGGTGTACCACGATGCGTAGAGCTGGTAGTCGCGCGCCGTACGCTTAACGATGGTCTCACGCTGCTCGGGTGTAATCTCCTTCACCTTCTTGGCAGGCACACCAGCATATACCGAGTTGGGCTCAAGCTGAGCGTTAGAGAGTACCAGGGCGTTGGCTGCGATGATGCAACCCTCGGGTACTACGGCATTGTCCAATACCGTTGCACCCATACCGATAAGCACGCTGTCGCCGATAGTGGCGCCGTGGATTGTTGCGTTGTGGCCCACCGACACATCGTTGCCGATGTGAGTCTGCGAGGGCTTGGGCGACTTGTCGTAGAGGGTGTGGATTACGGCACCATCCTGAATGTTGGTGCGGTCGCCGATGGTGATCTTGTTCACATCGCCACGCAACACTGCTCCAAACCAAATTGAGCAATCCTTACCGATGGTGGTGTCGCCGATAATCACGGCTGTATCTGCCAAAAATGTGTTCTCTCCAATCGAGGGCTTGTGTCCTCTTACTTCTTTAATAATAGCCATACTATTTGTAATTCAAAATTGTTTTTACTCCTCCTTCTTTGCGTTTTTCCACAGCTCGTCAAGTTCCTCGGCTGTCATCTGTGAGAAAAGACGATCGCCAGCCTCGGCCTCCATATGCTGGAAGCGGCGGATAAACTTCTTGTTTGTGCGCTCCAGAGCCATCTCGGGGTCGATGCCATACAGACGGCACATATTAATCAGCGCAAAGAACAGATCGCCTATCTCCGACTCGGTGCGATCCTTGTCGCCACGAACCATCTCCACCTCAATCTCGGCAATCTCCTCCTTTACCTTTGCCCATACATCCTCCTTCTGCTCCCAGTCGAAGCCCGACGAGGCCGCCTTTTCGCCCACACGGAACGCCTTCACCATAGCGGGTAGAGAGCGGGGTACGCCGCCCAGGATTCCACCCTGACGCTTCTTCTTGCGTAGTTTCAATTCCTCCCAATTCTTCATCACCTCGGTGGGGGTGTCGGCGTGTATGTCGCTATAGACGTGGGGGTGGCGGTAGATTAGTTTGTCGCACTCGGCATCGGCCACATCGCCAATGTCGAACTTACCCTGCTCCTCGCCTAATTTCGAGTAGAACACTACATGCAGCAGCAGGTCGCCAAGCTCCTCCTTTATGCCCTCCATATTGCCATCGGCAATGGCGTCGGCCAATTCGTATGTCTCCTCTATGGTGTTGTTGCGTAGCGACTCGAAGGTCTGCTCGCGATCCCACGGGCACTTCTCGCGCAGGGTATCCATCACTTCGAGCAGTCGCTCGGTGGATTTAAGTTTTTTGTCGTAGTTCATTGTCGTTGAAATTATCGTACTACAAAGTTAGGATTTTCGTTTGAAAATATTAACTTTGTGTGTAATAATTTTTACTGATTATGCATCGTTTGAAGATATTTTTTCTGCTTGCGCTCGCGATGATAGCGCACTGTGCAATGGGTGGTAACGAGGGGAGTATTATCCCGCGTCCGCAGAGTGTTGAGCTGAGGAGCGGAGAGTTTACCATACTAACAACAACTAAGATTACACACTATCCCTCTCTCCGTCCCCTTGCTCAATATCTTGCCGAGTATCTACCGCTTGAGATTCGCGAGTATAACGCACCCGCGGTGGGGGATATTGTGCTCAGAGAGAATAAAAATTTAGCCACCGAGGCCTACACTCTCGAGATCACTAAAGAGGGTATTACCATCGAGGGTGGCTCGCAGGCAGGTGTGCTCTATGGCGTGGAGACACTCTTGCAACTGCTTCCTTCGTCGGTCTATGGCGGTGGAGTGGCCCTGCCCACGATGGTGGGGGCGTGCCGTGTGGAGGATACTCCGCGATTTGAGTATCGAGGCTTTATGCTCGACCTCTCGCGCACGTGGATGGAGATGGATGAGATAAAACTATTTATCGAGCGTCTGGCGCACCACAAGATAAACAAACTGCATCTGCACCTCTCGGACGATGAGGGTTGGCGTGTGGAGATCCTCTCGCATCCTGAATTGACTAAGATTGGTGCTTATCGTGGTGTCGATTCGCCTGTGGCGGCACGCTATGGCCGTTGGGATGAGCACTATGGCGGCTACCTTACGCAGCAGGATGTCAGAGAGTTGGTGGAGTTTGCCTCGCTGCGCAACATCGAGATTATTCCCGAGATTGACCTGCCTGGTCATAGCCACAACCTTGCGCGTGTAAAGCCCGAGGTGTTGTGCCGTTATACGCCCGATGTGAGTGCTTCTGACGGATATGATATGCGTAGCGTGCTGTGTGTTGCGCGTGAGGAGAATTACGCTCTGTTAGAGGATATTGTGCGCGAGTTGGCTGAGCTATTCCCCTCGCCATATATACACATTGGTGGCGACGAGGTGAGCACCTCGCAGTGGAGCCGTTGTCCCGATTGCAAGGCCCTGATGGAGCGTGAGGGAATGAAGGAAGTGGGCGAGTTGCAGGACTACTTCACTGCCCGTATGGAGCGCATCGTGGCCAAGTATGGCAAGCGCACGGGAGTGTGGAACGAGGCGGCCAGGTCGGGTAGTATCGACAAGGGCTCGCTCGTCTATGGCTGGGAGAGCACTAAGGCGTGTCGTGAGGTGCTGGATAAGGGTTACCGCACGGTGGTTATGCCGGGCGAGTACTTCTACTTCGATATGCGTCAGTCAAAGCGAGAGGAGGGCCACGACTGGGCGGCTATCTTCGATGTTAGGAAGACCATAGGCTTCGGCTTCGAGGATTTCACCCCTGAGCAGATGGAGCGTGTGGCGGGTGTGCAGGCGTCGTTCTTTAGTGAGGCCTACATATCGCGTCGTGAGTATGACTACGATTTCCTCTACTACCAGACCTACCCCCGCATCTGCGCCCTGAGCGAGGTGGCGTGGCGAGGCGAGGGTGCCCAGTGGGAGGAGTTCAATGCCCGACTGTTAGGGGCGCACTATAGCCGTATGGAGGCTATGGGTATCGACTACCGTATGATGCCCCCAGCGGTGGAGTATAGTGATGGAGTTCTGAGCGCCAAGTCTGAGGGTAACTTCCACATCTACTACACCGAGGTGGGTAGCGAGGGCGAGAAACTCTACACCACACCCATCACGACCGATGTGCCACAGCGTTATGCCTTCCGTGTGCGTCGTGCAGGGGCACATAGTCCCGAGGCGGCTGTGGATGGGCATTGGCGTATGTTGCAACCTAAGTTTAAGATTACCTCGTCTATTGGCGAGAGCGAGCGTTACACCTTTGCGGGTGCCGAGCGTTATGGCCGCATAGCCCGCACGGCGAGAGTGGGCGTCAAGGGCGACTGGATTCTATACACCTTCGAGGAGGCTGTGAAGTGTCGCCGAATGGAGATCTCGACGGGCAATCTGCAGTTGCCACGATATATATTCAACGCTGGTTATATGGAGGTTAGCTACGACGGCGTAAAGTTCGAGCGTGTATGCGAACTTCGCAATGGCGGTGGCGTGATCGACAACCCACGCCGAGCCATCAAGGCGGTGCGAATAGTATGTAGTGAGAGTGGCAACGGAGCCAACTTCGTTACGGTGCAGGCCCCCAGAGTATATCCCGTATTGTGATTAGCGGCTACCCAGCCACAGGAATATCATACCGATAAGGATAAAGACAAGGTCGAGAGCCTTGGCACGCAGGTTCTTCTCGCCAAAGAGCATTGCACCGCAGGCAAACGATACAACAACCGACGAGCGGCGTATCATCGACACCACGGCAACCATCGACTCCTCGTGCGCGAGAGCCACAAAGTAGGCCATATCGGCAATCGTTAGCAGTATGGTTACCAGCGGTATAGCCCACGACCAATGAAAGCGTGGTAACACTCTGCGTGCCCACATCACACCTACAACGATGGCCATCATCGCGGCCTGATAGAGCGAGAACCAACTCTGCACAAACATAGCATCCACCTCGCGTAATAGGTAGCGGTCGTAGAGCCCGCTCGTAGCACCCAGCACGGCGGCCAGAGCAACATAGAGTATATATCGGTTGCGTACAAAGTCGATTCCCTCACGCTTGCCAGCACGGCTCAGCAGAACGATTGAGATAAAGGCCAGCACCACTCCCACCCACTGCAGGGCGTTCAGACGCTCGCCAAAGATGATGAGTGCGCCGAGCAGTACGATCACGGGGCGTGTGGCATTGATAGGGCCCACGATCGTGAGTGGCAAGTGCTTGATACCCACATAGCCAAACATCCACGATGAGAGCGTTATGGCCGCCTTGAGCATCACCTTCAGGTGCATATCCACTCCCTGACGCCCGTAGTCGAACATCGTACCCTCTACCCACGCGGCATCGGTGAGCGAGGCTACAATCACGGGCGCAAACAAGAGTGCCGAGAGGGTAGTGGTGAGTAGTAGCACCACGGCAACGGCATTGTCGCGCACGGCCTGTTTCTTGGCCACATCGTAGAGTCCCAAAAAGAGGGCAGAGAGGAATGCTAATCCGAGCCACATACCCTTTTAAGCAAGCAATAATCCGATGATCAGCAACACGGCCAGCGTGAGCGAGGCCAAGCCATTGAGCGTGCCAAAGGCGATGCCTATATGGCGTGTGCGGGTGGGGGTTACGAGCAGGTGCTCGAGTGTTAGGATGGCGGCAAAGATGCTCACTCCAGCCCAAGTCCAAACGCTTGAGGGTAAGAATGTTGCAAACCACACAAGAGCCGCAACGCTCACCGTGTGTAGGGCTATGCTAATGCCTAATGAGGTGCGTACAGAGAAGCGTGCGGGGATTGAGTGCAGACCCTCCTGGCGGTCGAAGTCGGCATCCTGCAGGGCGTAGATGATGTCAAATCCGCCAGTCCAAGTAAGCACCACCATCGAGAGTATGCAAGCCTCCAACGAGAATGCTCCTCTAACGGCTATGTATGCGCCCACGGGGGCGATGCCCAGCGCCAGACCGAGCACCAGGTGTGCCAGCGATGTGAAGCGTTTGCAGAGGCTGTAGGCCATCACTACGGCCAGCGCCACGGGCGAGAGCCACGCAGTTAAGGGGTTGATCGTAGCCGCTACAACGATAAAGAGCAGGGCGTTGATTACCACAAAGGTCATTGCCGCGCGGGGTTTTACAACGCCTGCGGGTATCTCGCGGTCGGCCGTGCGGGGGTTGCGGGCGTCGATGTCGCGGTCGGCCCAGCGGTTGAAGCCCATAGCCACATTGCGGGCAAAGACCATACACAGCACCACCTGCACAAGTAGTCGTATCCACCAGCCACGCTCGCTCGCGGTGGGAGCACTCCACAGAGCATAGGTGAACGCAAGCATAGCAAAGGGCATAGCGAAGATGGTGTGCGAGAACTTCACCAGCCGAGCATATTTCTGAATAGTATTCATCGTAAAGATTTTTTCTGCGACAAAGATACTTAATAAAGATGAAAGATGAAAGATGAAAGATGAAAGATCAAAGATCAAAGAGATTTTCTTATTTGTGCGTGAAAACACTTCCTCATTCCCGCGCGTCAGCCTCTCTTTGATCTTTCATCTTTGATCTTTGCTCTTTTAAGAATAAATTCTTACCTTTGTAGTTTGTAAGCGGGTTGCTTTCGCGCGTGTGAGCGCGTAGGAGGCTCACCGAGCGTAAGTTAAGCAGGAATAGAATCAAAAAATATAAAAATATAAAGCTATGGAAATCTCACTAAATTGGTTAAAGAAGTATATCGACATTGAGCTCTCGGCTCAGGAGGTTGCTACAATCCTCACCGACATAGGTCTCGAGGTGGAGGCTCTGGAGAAGGTGGAGAGCATTCGCGGTGGCCTGCAGGGGGTTGTTGTTGGTAAGGTCGTTGAGTGCTGGGATCATCCCGACTCTGACCATCTGCACGTAACGAAGGTAGATGTAGGCGCTGAGGAGCCCTTGCAGATCGTGTGTGGCGCACCTAACTGCCGTCAGGGCTTGAAGGTGTTGTGCGCTACGGTAGGCTCGGTGCTCTACCCCAATGGTGGCGACGAGGAGTTCAAAATTAAGCGTAGCAAGATTCGTGGCGTGGAGTCGCTGGGTATGTTGTGCGCCGAGGATGAGCTCGGTATCGGTGCTTCACACGCGGGTATTATGGAACTCCCCGAAGAGGCCGTAGTAGGTACCGCCGCACGCGACTACTTGGGTATTACCGACGACTACCTCATTGGCATTGGCCTTACACCCAACCGCGTCGATGCCGCTTCGCACATTGGCGTTGCGCGCGACTTGGCAGCCTATTTGCGCTCGCAGGGTAAGGATGTGAAGGTTACACTCCCCTCGGTGGATGACTTCTCGGTTGATAACCACGATTTGGAGATTGAGGTTGTTGTGGAGAACCACGACGCCGCACCCCGCTATGCTGGCCTTACCGTTACTGGTTGCAAGATTGCCCCCTCACCCGAGTGGATGCAGAAGGAGTTGCGTGCCGCAGGCATCAACCCCAAGAATAACCTCGTTGATATTACCAACTATGTGCTCTTCGAGCTGGGTCAGCCCCTGCACGCCTTCGATGCCGACAAGATTGAGGGCGGAAAGGTCGTTGTTAAGAACTGCGCCGAGGGTACTCCCTTCGTTACTTTGGATGGCGTTGAGCGCAAGCTCTCGAAGGAGGATTTGATGATCTGCTCGGCCGAGCGCCCGATGTGTATCGGTGGTGTGTTCGGTGGTCTGGACTCTGGTATCAGCGACACTACGACAAATGTGTTCCTTGAGAGTGCCTATTTCAACCCCGTCTCTATCCGCCGTTCGGCTAAGCGCCACGGCCTCTCGACCGACGCCTCGTTCCGCTTCGAGCGCGGTATCGACCCCAATATTCAGGTCTATGCCCTTAAGCGTGCCGCACTGCTGATGCGCGAGTTGGCTGGTGGTAAGATCTCGAGCGAGATCACAGACCTTAACCCCACACCTGCCGAGGACTTTGTATTCGAGCTCTCGTTGGATCGCGTGAATTCACTCATCGGCAAGGAGATTCCCGAGGCTACCGTTCGTACTATCCTCGATGCTCTTGAGGTGAAGATTACTAAGGAGGAGGGTCGTGTACTTACAGTAGCTGTGCCCCCTTACCGTGTAGATGTACAGCGTGAGGCCGATTTGGTGGAGGATATCCTGCGTATCTATGGCTACAACAATGTGGAGATTCCTCAGGCAGTACACTCTACTCTGTCGTATGCTCCACGTCCCGATAAGAACAAGCTCATCAACATAGCAGCCGACCACCTCGCAGCTACGGGCTACACCGAGATTATGTCGAACTCGCTCACAAAGGCTGCTTACTACGATGGTCTCTCGTCATACAAGGCCGAGGAGTGCGTGAAGATTATGAACCCCTTGAGTGCCGATCTTAATGTTATGCGCCAGACTCTGCTGTTCAATGCGCTGGAGGCTGTGGCTCTTAACATCAACCACCGCACACTCGACTTGCGCCTCTTTGAGATGGGTAACTGCTACCGCTTCCACCCCGAGGTAGAGGCTACAGAGAACCCCTTGGCTCGTTATAGCGAGTCATATCGCATCGCCATTGCCGTTACGGGTCAGGATGCTACCCCCTCGTGGAATGTAAAGGCGGCAAAGTCTTCGTTCTACACCCTGCGCTCAACTGTTGAGAAACTTTTGCGTCGCTTCGGTATCGACATCTACACCCTGCGCTCGGAGTCATCGCAGAGCGATCTCTACTCTGACGCTATTGCCTACACTCAGGGTCCCAAGACCGTTGTGGAGATGGGTATCGTGTCGCCCGCCGTATTGGCAAAGTTTGACATTAAGCAGGCAGTTTACTTCGCCGAGATCGACTTCGATCTGATCGTGCGTTCGGCTAAGAAACAGCGCATCGCCGTTGAGGAGCTCTCTCGCTTCCCCGAGGTTAAGCGCGACTTGGCTCTTTTGGTTGATAAGAGCGTATCGTTCTCTGAGTTGCGTAACATCGCCTTCGCTACCGAGAAGAAACTCTTGAAGCGAGTAACGCTGTTCGATGTATATGAGGGCGATAAGTTGCCCGAGGGCAAGAAGTCATACGCCCTTGGCTTCACCCTTGAGGATAAGAACCAGACACTTAACGAAAAGACTATCGAGAAGACTATGGCTAACCTGCAGCGTCAGTTGGAGGCAAAGGCAGGCGCACAGGTACGCTCGTAACTATACACCCTCCCGTGGGGAGGATTACACAATATATATGAAAAAGATTCGCAATTTTTGTATCATAGCCCATATCGATCACGGTAAATCGACCTTGGCCGACCGTCTGTTGGAGTTCACCAATACGCTTGGTCAGCGCGAGATGCAGTCGCAGGTGTTGGACGATATGGACCTCGAGCGCGAGAAGGGTATCACCATCAAGAGCCACGCCATCCAGATGGAGTATAAGGCTCGCAATGGCGAGACCTATGTTCTGAACCTTATCGACACCCCGGGACACGTCGATTTCTCCTATGAGGTGTCGCGTGCCATCGCTTCGTGCGAGGGTGCACTGCTCGTTGTGGATGCTACGCAGGGTATTCAGGCGCAGACCATCTCGAACCTCTACCTTGCCATCGGTAACGATCTGGAGATTATCCCCGTGCTGAACAAGATCGATGTTGAGTCGGCTATGGTTGACGAGGTGAAGGATCAGGTAATCGACCTTATTGGTTGCAAGGAGGAGGATATTCTCTTGGCGTCGGGTAAGACGGGTCAGGGCGTTGACGATGTGCTGGAGGCTATCGTCGAGCGTATCCCCGCCCCCAAGGGCGACGACGATGCCCCGTTGCAGGCCTTGATCTTCGACTCGGTGTTTAACCCCTTCCGTGGTATTATTGCCTACTTCCGTGTCTTCAACGGCACCATCCGCAAGGGCGACCACGTTAAGTTCTTCAATACAGGCAACGACTACGACGCCGACGAGGTGGGTGTGTTGCGCCTGAAGATGTGCCCCCGCGACGAGATTCGTTCGGGAGATGTAGGCTACATCTGCTCGGGAATCAAGAATGCCAAGGATGTGAAGGTGGGAGATACCATCACCCATATGGCAGCCCCCTGCCAGGAGTCTATCGCAGGTTTCGAGGATGTTAAGCCTATGGTCTTTGCGGGTGTCTATCCCGTCGAGGCCGACCAGTATGAGGATTTGCGTGCATCATTGGAGAAACTGCAGCTTAACGACGCATCGCTCACCTTCGAGCCTGAGTCGTCGCTTGCTTTGGGCTTTGGATTCCGTTGCGGATTCTTGGGTCTGCTACATATGGAGATTATTCAGGAGCGTCTGTATCGTGAGTTCGATATGGATGTAATCACCACCGTACCCAATGTGTCATACCGTATTACCACCACCTCGGGCGAGGAGTTGGAGGTCCACAACCCGTCGGGTTTGCCGGAGGTTACGAAGATCTCGACCATCGAGGAGCCATATATCAACGCTCAGATCATCACCAAGGCCGATTTCCTCGGCTCGGTTATCAAGCTCTGCATCGACAAGCGTGGTGTGATGAAGAATCAGAACTTTATCACTACCGACCGTGTGGAGGTGAACTTCGATATGCCGCTGTCGGAGATCGTGTTCGACTTCTACGATAAGCTCAAGAGCATCTCAAAGGGTTACGCCTCGTTCGACTACCACCGTACGGGTTACAAGCCCTCGAAGCTCGCTAAGCTCGATATCTTGCTTAACGGCGAGCCTGTGGATGCCTTGTCGTCGCTTATCTATGCCGACCACTCATACGACTTCGGTCGCAAGATGTGTGAGAAACTCAAGGAACTCATTCCCCGTCAGCAGTTCGACATCGCCATCCAGGCGGCTATCGGTGCTAAGATTATCGCCCGCGAGACCGTGAAGGCCGTGCGTAAGGATGTTACGGCGAAGTGTTACGGAGGTGATATTTCGCGTAAGCGTAAGCTGCTGGAGAAGCAGAAGGCTGGTAAGAAGCGTATGCGTCAGGTAGGTCAGGTGCAGGTGCCCCAGTCGGCATTCCTCGCAGTGCTTAAGATGGATTAGGCGAGAGGAAATAAGTGAAGAAAACCTTAGAACAAAATAATATGAAAAAGACTATTATCGACCTTTTTGAGCAGTCGGTTGAGAAGTTTGGTAGCCGTACGTTCCTATTGGAGAAGCACGACGGCGAGTTCCAGCCCACAACCTATAGCGAGTGTAAGGAGGAGGCGTTGAAGATTGGTGCTGGTTTGGCCGCTATCGGCATCAAGCCCAAGCAGACGGTATCAATCCTTGCGGAGGGTTGCAACAGCTGGATCCTCTCGGAGCTCGGACTCTTGTATGCTGGCGCCATCAGTGTGCCCCTCTCGATTAAGTTGGAGGAGGCTAACGACCTCTTGTTCCGCTTGCGCCACGCCGACGTGTGCGCCATCTTCGTATCGCGCAATCAGTTGCCTAAGTTCCGCAAGATTCGCGAGCAGTTGCCCCTTATCGAGCACGTCATTGTTTACGATTGCGATGCCGAGTTGCAGGATGGCGAGATCTTCCTCTCGGAGCTTTCGGCTAAGGGTGAGGAGTATTTGAAGGAGCACAAGGAGGAGTTCTTGGCCATTGGTCAGGCCGTGCAGAATGACGACTACGCTACAATTACCTACACATCGGGTACAACGGCCGACCCCAAGGGTGTAATCCTCACTCACCGTAACTATACGGCTAATGTTGAGCAGGCCCTTACGCGTATCTCTATCCCCGAGGATTATACAATGTTCATCATCCTGCCCCTTGATCACTGCTTTGCTCACGTAGCGGGCTTCTACATTATGGTGGCTTGTGGTGCTTCGGTAGCCACTACGCAGGTGGGTCGCACTCCGATGGAGACATTGAAGAATGTGCCCGTAAATATCAAGGAGGTGAAGCCCCACGTATTATTGTCGGTACCCGCTCTGGCCAAGAACTTCCGCAAGTCTATCGAGACTTCGATCAAGAAGCAGGGCCCCAAGGTGGAGAAGCTCTTTAAGTTTGCTCTGAAGGTTGCCTACGAGTATAATCAGGATGGTCTTAATAAGGGCAAGGGCTGGCGCTTTGTGTTGAAGCCGCTGGTTGCGCTGTTCGATAAGATTCTCTTCGAGAAGGTACGCCAGGGATTTGGTGGCAACATCAAGTTCTTCGTGGGCGGTGGTGCACTTCTGGATTCGGAGCTGCAGCGCTTCTTCTACGCCGTAGGTATGCCTATGTTGCAGGGCTACGGTCTCTCGGAGGCTACTCCCATCATCTCGGCTAACTCGCTGGGCGCAGGCCGTCATCGCTTCGGCTCTTCGGGTAAGGTTATCCAGCCTCTGGAGCTCAAGATCCTCGACGACGAGGGTCGCGAGATGCCCGTAGGCGTTAAGGGTGAGATCGTTATCAAGGGCGAGAATGTTATGGCAGGTTACTGGAAGAACCCCACAGCTACGGCCGACACCGTGAAGGATGGCTGGCTCTATACGGGCGATATGGGATATATGGGCGAGGATGGTTTCCTCTATGTTTTGGGTCGCTTCAAGAGCCTATTGATTTCTGCCGATGGTGAGAAGTACAGCCCCGAGGGTATGGAGGAGGCTATTGTCGATAAGTCGCCGCTGATTGACCAGATTATCATCTACAATAACCAGAGCCCCTACACATCGGCTATCGTTGTTCCCTCGCGTGATGCTATGCGTCAGTTGCTGGCGGGCAAGAGCGACGAGGAGTCATTGCGTGCAGCAGCTAAGGCTATCGGTGCCGAGGTTGATAAGTACCGCACAGGTGGAGAGTATGCCGACGAGTTCCCCGACCGCTGGTTGCCTGGTGCACTGGCTATCGTGGGCGAGGCCTTTACCGAGCAGAACGGATTGGTTAATAGTACGATGAAGGTTGTTCGTGGTAAGGTTGAGGAGCACTTCGCCGACCGCATCGAGTATGTCTATACCCCCGAGGGTAAGCGAATTGACAACCCCAGAAACCTGGAGTCTATCGCAAAGATTGCGAAGTAAGTAGCGCACTTATATATAAGAAGAGGTTGCCCGATGTAGTGTTAGGCAACCTCTTCTGTTTTTATTTCGAAGGAGTAGCGGTTATTTGCTCAACAGTAATAGGTTGATTGTATTTTATCTTTGCCGACAATACTTTTACCCATTCGCCATCTCCGAGGCGCATTCTTGCACCACACTCCAATAACTCTCCATTCGTACGAGAAAATACTCCTCCAAGTTCCACGGAACTATCTTCATTAACGACTTTAGCTAATATGTTGTCGCCAGACTCCTCTATATTCATTGACACATCCGCTGTTTGAATTATAGCCTTCGCTCCACCCAAGGATGCGAGTTTGAGGAGTTTGAAAACGAATGAACTATGTTCCATATCGTATTTAAGTTCCCCATTCTGCCACATTCGGTAACGCATATCTCCTCCGTCAAAGAGTTGTACTATGCCACTGCTCCACTCAATGCGCATATACTCCTTGTCTTCAGATTTAAGTAGTGTTAAAGTGCCATCAATATCCTCTCCATTGGGATCACACTTGTAGTATTCAGTTTCATCTCCATTATTGTTTATCGTGGCCTTCATTCGGAAATCAACGCTAAATGCATCAGAATTCTGCAATACATCCAAGGCATCGGCGATGACCTCACTTGTCTTTGCTGTAGCTTCGCTTGCAGGCTCTATGACGATGAATAATCCCACTATGATGGCTGCCGCTACGCCTCCGATGCGTAGCATATTAAGCCATACGGGCGACTTGCGATGGTGTGGGGTAGGGAGTCTCAACTCCTCGGCCGAGGGCGAAAAACGGGGCGTTAGCAACTGCTCGACGCGATGGTCCAGCTCCTGAAAATTGTTATTTTGCTCATTTGTTCTCATTGTAGTAGCGTTTTTGTGGTTAAATAAGATTTTGTTTTTGTAACTCTTTGCGTAAATGCTCAATGCCGTAACGGTAGCGTGATTTGGCAGTAGGAAGAGGTATGTCCAATATCTCGGCTATCTCCGTAAAGGTGCAATCGCCGTGCAGATGCAGACGAATAACCTCGCTCTGCTCATCGGGTAGCGTGGCCAATAGGCGTGCTATCAGAGCCTGCTCCTCGTCAAAGTTGGACGGTGTAATATCCTCGGCTTTTAAGTCTCGGAGCGATGTTACATCCACATACTCTATGCGACGACGCTCGCGCAACAGTTGCGTACAGCTATTCGATAGGGCTCGGTAGAGATAGCAACGCACATTTTTCACTCGGCTCAATCCTTGCTTGTGGAGTTTAAGATATAACTCCTGAATTATATCCTGAGCCGCCTCTCGTTCCCCCAAACGGTAGCAGGCATAGCGATACAGCGATTGTAGCTCCGCTGTAAACACCGCTTCGACCTGCGTGAAAGAGTTATCTACTGAAGGTTTTGTTAAGTTCATAGATTTGTTAGTTCCTCATTGTCTAGAGTTGGTTTATGCTTATCTGACCGAAAACGCGTTTTCAAATATAAGACGCAAAACGCCGAAAAAGGATTTAACGCACCGAGAATTTTATCTAAATTTCTTTTCGTAGGATTGGGATTACCATATTTTTTGTAATTTTGTCCTACCATAAATGCGGTAGTAGCTCAGTTGGTAGAGCATCGGCTTCCCAAGCCGAGGGTCACGGGTTCGAGTCCCGCTTACCGCTCGTTTTAGGCAAGAGCAGCGGCATTTATGCCGCTTTTTTTTGTTTGTCGTTTTTGTGTTAGAGAGTAAACTCTCCACACAACACTCCATCCAAAAAGCCTTTGGCTCAGCTCTTGCCTGTGGCTCTCTCATAGGATTAGGGTTGCGGAGATAAGAAGTTATCTATTTTTCAAAGGTATCTCCGCTTCACCTCGCTCTCGCTCGCCGTTCGAGTCCCTTGTGGAGTTCCGCCTACTGCTCGGCGGTCGAGTCCTGTTTCACTTTGTTGCGCTCGGCGTTCGAGTCCCGCTTACCGCTCTAAAAAGAGAATAGCCCAGCACTTACGGCAGGGCTATTCGTCTATTATGTATTTTCTTCTACTTGCTAATGTAGGTGATCTGAATGTCCTTTTCTCCAAGGGCCTTCTCGACGGCGGCGGGGAACTCCTTGTCGAAGGGGTAGTCGCCCCACGGTTGGCCTATGCGACCGCCCTCGGCATCGAGGTAGTGGACATAGGTGTTGCCCTCCATTGTGGGCAACCACTCGGCCTTGTCGGCCACTACATTAATGAGGTTGGCACGACTACGGTCGAAGATGTTGTTGCGGATGACGAAGTTGTAGGCCTGGTTGTAGTGCATCCACCACGACTTAAGATGTGCACCCCAGCTCGAGCCTCGCTGACTACCCCAACCCATACCCGCAAAGCGCATTATGTTGCCCTCGTAGAGCACATTTCGCATATACCCCTCGGTGGGCTTATACTGTGCGCCGAGGTAGTACTCGATCGACATCTCGCAGTGTTCGATAAGGTTATTGGTGAAGGCTACATTGTGCATCGAACGCGAGGCGTCGCTTATATTCTCCTGATTCTGGTTGGTGATGCCGGCATCGTAGATCTGGTAGATGTAGCAATTATCTACTACAAACTTACCGCATCCGCCATATATCTCCACTCCATTGCCATAGCGCGACGGACGACCACCTGTCTTGGGTGCGGGCGAGAGGATAGAGCCTCCTACCCAGCCGATGACGCAGTTGGTAACGGTCAATCCCTCGGTGGTGCTGCCGCCAATGCCGTGTGAGCCTCCATACATCACACATAGGTTGTCTATGTGCACATTGTCCGTTGTCTGCACTACGGTGCCGTGGGTGAGAAGCTCGATAGAGGAGAAGCGCTCCTTAGGGTTGCCCTTGGTAGAGCATAGGTAGAGACGGCCATCGTCCTGATAGTTGTGGAAAAAGTCTAAATCAGTGTTAAGGTCCAGACCGCTATTGAATGGCTCACCTGTTAGAAGGTTTGTGGTCGAGCCATCGGGGTGTATGCGTTGCGTAATCTTGCGTGCCACCTGCTCGCCCGAATTAAAGACCAGTGTGCCCACATCATCGGTGAGAGGACGGCTATATACATATACATTTTCAGTAGATGTTGCCACCCACTCGCCCTCAGTGGCGGCATCGTAGGGGGAACCATAGATGCGTGGTTTCTCGCCACGCCCGTATGCCGAGTAGGTTACGCCCGCCTTGGTATATATGCGGCCACGCCACACATCGCCACGACGAAACATTACGCCATCCTCGGGCTGCAACTCCAGCGAGTTCATCTTGTCGAGCGTGCGGATAGGGGTGCGAGGAGAGAGTCCATCGTTTTGGTCGTCGCCCTCGGCAGAGACATAATATATCGTACCCGTAGGCTTGAGTTCGCTCTTCGAGTTTAGTATCTTGCGGCGCATTCTATCGGCCTTGCGGTCGATCTCTTTGATGCGGGGTGAAGAGGCCTCTTGCTCAATCTGGCCGTTTACGATGGGCTCGGAGCACGCCACCATAAACATAGCGGCAAGGAATATTGTTAAATGTAGGATGTTTCTCATTTGCTAATAATATTAAATAAATTCAATCTCTTGTGCATAGCCGAAGTAGTTGGCTCCTACGGTATATTGTTTAGCAGTGGGAGAGAACTGCTCCTCGAAGAATTCGTGCATATGACCACACAGGATAGCCTTTAGCTGGGATTGCTCCTTGAGCCAATTGTAGAACGCCAGCGACGGCTGGTCAACATCGTGCGATACGGGACGGCTGCGGTAGGGCTCGACCGCAGCGCTATTGGGATCACGACGGAAATCCTCGATGATTTTAGGAGGTGTGCAGACCATATAGCTTGTACGACCCTTCTGACGGATGAGCGTTTCAAGGCAGTGCTTGGGCGTGAAGAATGGAATATGGCACAGTAGCACCACGGGCAGTCCCTTTGCGAATTCACGCTCGACGGCCTTATGCTGCTCGGCGGTAACATAGTAATATACATTGTCGATAGAGACAAAGTTCACACCGTTGATAATGCGTGATGCGACGGTCAGATCGTTGGGGAAGACCTTCTGTACCTTGTCGTAGCTCTGCGCCTTATATGCGGCATCCTCCTTGGCTTCGCCTACATATTGCGAGAACTCGTGGTTGCCCGCCGCCGTAAACCAGTTGCCAACGGCAAGCGTCGTAGATATGTAGTCGAGGTTGGCCTCGCTCACAAAGTCCTGCATATCGCCCGTATGCATAATCGTGAGGTTGCGCTCACGAGCGTAGCGTATGGCCGCATCGAAGTAACGCTCGGCATCGGGGAAGGCACTCTTGCGCTTAGCCGAAAGGGTGTGCTTACGCTCATTGTCGCGTGCATCGACGCGCGTGAGGTGTGTGTCGCTCAGGTGCAGTACCCTTATGGGAGATGTGGCTCCCACATTGATGGTCAGTTTGCGAACCTCCTTGAGTGAAGTGGACCCTGTGTCGGGCTCTGATAGTTGTGCGTATAGTTTGTCGGGGAGTTGTGATGCGATGAAGATTCCGCCGCAAAGTCGTAAAAAGTCGCTTCTTTTCATTGTGGATAGTTTTTCGTTTTTACAAATTTACGAAAAATATATTTTTATTGGTGCGGCGGTTGAAAAAATATATGATATACAAAGAAAAACTCCGCGATTTTGTCGCGGAGCTTTTTTCATTTGTCGTATTTAGTACCATAGCGTTGGTTTGTCGCCCATCTCGAAGCGCAACTCGCCACCAGCCGTAAGGTCGGCGTGCGAGATCCACGGCTGGCGATACTCCTCGCCATTGAGCCATACGCGCTGAATGTATTTGTTCTGCTCGGAGTTATTCTCCGCTATGATATGCATCTTGCCACCGGCAACCTCGAGTGTAGCCTCATCAACGATGGGGGAGCCAAACCAGTATCGTGCCCCAGCAGGCTCTGCCTGATAGAATCCCAAAGCCGACATTATGTACCAAGCCGACATCTGACCTACATCCTCATTGCCCGAGAGACCTGCCTCGCCGTCGAAGTAGAGCGTCGAGAGCACCTCGCGTACCTTGTCAGCACACTTCCAAGGCTGACCCAACATCGAGTAGATGTAGAGTGTGTGGTGGCTGGGCTCGTTGCCGTGGGCATACTGGCCAATCAGACCCGATATATCCGATGAGGCATTCTCGCCTGTGATATGTGAACTAACTGTAAAGAGCGAATCTAACTTTACGATCATAGCCTCACTACCGCCGTAGCACGCAGCCAGTCCCTCCACATCGTGGGGCACAAGCCAAGTGTACTGCCAAGCATTACCCTCGCAGTAATCGTCGAAGGTGTGATCCGAGAAGTAGGGGTCGAACGGCGTGCGCCACTCGCCCTTGCTGTTGCGGGGACGGATGAAGCCAGTCGAAGAGTCGAAGTAGTGGCGATATGAGTGGCTACGCTCCTCGAAGTAGCGGGCATCTTCGGCCTTACCTACGGCGCGTGCTGCTGCCGCTGCCGCCGCATCGGCTATGGCATACTCCATATCGAAAGCTACAGACTTATTCTCGGTCTTGTCGAATGGAATGTAGCCATACTCCATACGCAGACCATTGCCACGCCCCTCGTTCATCGAGGTTGCGTAGATAGCTTTGTAGGCACGCTCAGCATCTATTCCCGTGTCGCCCTTCACTACAGCGTCGGCAACCGATATAACACCAGGATTACCAACCATACAGTCGGTTTCGTTGCCCCATAAATGCCATACGGGCAGACGGCCCTGCTCGTCGAAGATGTTGAGCATTGAGTTTATTATGCCGTTCATCTTCTCGGGGTGCATAATCGAGTATAGAGGCATTGCCGCACGATAGGTGTCCCACAGCGAGTAGGTAGTGTAGGTCGTGTGGCCAGGGTTGGGATGTATCTGGCCATCGGCACCACGATACGAGCCATCCACATCGCAGAACAGAGAGGGAGCTACCATAGTGTGGTAGAGTGCGGTGTAGAATATACGATTTACGCTTTCGTCGTTGCTCTCGATCTGCATCTTTCCAAGCTCTGCCTCCCAAGCCTTCTCGGCCTCAGCTGCAACCTTTTCGATGCGGGGCCACGAGGGCATCTCAGCGGCCATATTGGCACGAGCACCCTCGACACTCACGGGCGAGATAGCTACCTTGAGCATAATCTGCTCGCCATCCTCGGTTGTAAAGTTTACACGCCCGTAGTGAGTGTGCTTGATATCGACGCTCTCAAAGGGCTTCGAGAACTCGGCCACAAAATATACCTTCTGGTCATTTGCCCAACCCGACGAGTAGCGGTAGCCCTCGATGCGGTTGCTACCCACAACATCGAAGCGACTCTCGGTAACACTATCCCAGCAACCACCGTTTTGCAGGTCGATAACAAGTGCAGCCTCGTTGCTCGCGGGGAAGGTGTAGCGGTGGTATCCCACACGCGATGTGGCACTCATCTCGGCCAGCACGCCGTAGCGCACCACGGGCACCGAGTAGTAGCCAGGTCGAGCCACCTCCTTCGAGCGGTCGGCATAGGACCACATACCCGAGGCGGGGTCGGAGCCATCGCCACGAGCATAGGTAACATCACCCACAACAGGCATAATCGTAACATCGAACAGATCGCCAATACCCGTACCCGAGAGGTGCGTGTGCGAGAAGCCAATCAGCGTTGAGTCGCTGGCGTGGTATCCCGAGCACCAGTCCCACTCCTGCGGGATGCTTGTGGGACCCACCTGTACCATACCAAAGGGAACATTAGCACCCACGAAGACGTGTCCGTGATCGCCCGTGCCAATCTTGGGATCGACGAATGAGGTAAGCTGTGGCGTCGTAGAGCAGGCGGAAAGGCCGAGCGCCACGGCTATAAATAGCAGTTTTCGGAGTCTCATTATTCTATTTGTGTGGGATTAATTCTTTATGGACGCAAACCACTACCACCCTGCAGGGTGATTGTCTCGCCTGTTACATAGGCTGCATCGTCCGAAGCCAGGAATACGCACACACGGCCAATATCCTGCTTGGGATCGGCAAAGTGTCCGAGGGGAATACCCTGAATAGTCTTCTGGAAGAGCTCGGGGTAATTATCACGCCACTGGGCAAGGCTCTCTGTCATTGCAAGCGGGCAGATAACATTTACTCTAACGCCATCGGGACCCCACTCGGCTGCCGCTACGCGCGACATACCACGAATACCCTCCTTAGCAGCAGCGTACGACGACTGACCCAACTTGCCGAACAAGCCAGCACCCGATGCGAAGTTAATCACCGAGCCTTTACTCTCCTTAAGATAGGGGAAGCACTCGCGCATATAGAAGAATGCAGCGTATAGGCCCGAGTAGATAGCCAAATCGAAATCCTCCTTCGTATGCTCAACCAGCGGTGTGCCTGACTTGGACACCTGAGCGTTGTTTACCAGCGTATTAATCTTACCGAACTTCTCGACAGTCTTGGCTACTACATTCTTGATAGCCTCCTCGTCGGCTCCATCGGCCACGATAGGCAATACCTCGATGCCGTACATCTGCTCCAACTTCTCTTTCGCTGCTACGAGGCGCGACTCGGTGCGTCCCGTGATTACAAGGTTTGAACCCTCCTCAGCAAAGGCCTCAGCAAGACCAAATCCGATACCCTTACCACCACCTGTGATGATGGTAACATTTCCTAATAGTCGTTTCATAGTATTGTGTTTTTAGTTATATGCTTTGTTATTTGAGTTTCTTGCCGTCAGAGAAGGCGTTGCCTACCTTTGCGCCCAGCTCAACATAATGGTGATTTACGGGATCGTAGGTTATGGGGCGCAGCTTGGCGTAGTCAACCTTGCCATCGGTGAGGATTGACTCGTCGGCACTCACATTTACGATGCGACCCACCAGATGACAGCTCTCTTCGTCGTACGATACCATCTCGCACTCCAAGGTCATCGGCAGCTCCTTGATGATAGGGGCATTGACCACCTCCGAACACTCTACCGTAAAGCCAGCCTTTGCCACCTTGTCGCGCTCGCGATTGCCTGATACGATACCCACATAGTCGCACGCTACAACCTCTTTGGCAGTAGCCATACTGACTGTGAAAGCCTTGGTTGCGAGGATATTTTTTGTGGTCTTGTGCCCCTGCGAGATGCAGATGCCTATATGCTCGTCGGTAAACATTCCGCCCCACGCAGCATTCATAGCGTTGGGTATGCCTGCCTCATCGTATGCTGCAATGATAAGCACGGGCATAGGATAGAGCCAACTCTTCGATCCAAAATTCTTACGCATAATGATTCTTTATATTTTTTAGTCCAAATTCTCAGCCATTGGGCGATATACTCCCTCAAAGTTAGGAATTATCCTTCAACAAATAGCCAAAAAGCTAAACTTTTTATAAGTTATACGAGGCAAAGGCTGTGGTTTTGGGAGTTGTGGGTGGATGAATTGGAATAAAAGGAATAAATTTCCTATATTTGTAATACAAACCATTTGCAACGATGAAGCGAGTAAAGATTACCGTCAAGCGCATAGCGTGCTACGAGGATTTGATGGCTGAGTACGAAAATCCCATCCAGAACGCCTGCGATATGCATCTTGGGCAGACCTTCGTGGTGGATAATTGCGAGAAGCCCGAGGGTATGTGCGATAGTGCGTGGGAGACGCTGTTGCCCTTTGTGAGTGAACTATCCGAAGGTGGCGGTAACTTCTTCGATGGCTGGATGCAGAATCCCCATTCGGCTATGCTCTCGTGCAACGATGGGTTTCGCCCCGTGAGTTTTTATGTCGAGACGATGGAGTAGGTGGATAGCTAAAAATGTAGATTATGGAACTGACGCTTTTAGATTATATCGTTTTCTTCCTCTTTGTGGGAGGTGTGGCTCTGTTCGGCTGTAGCTTCTTCTTCAAGAGTCGCCGTGGCGTAGCCGCCTTTACTGCCGCCGAGGGGTCGTTGCCTTCGTGGGTGGTGGGAATGTCAATCTTCGCTACATTTGTCAGCAGTATCTCGTTCCTCGGCCTGCCCGGAGGATCGTATGCGGGTAATTGGAATCAGTTGGTCTTCAGCCTCTCCATCCCGCTGGCTATGTGGGTGGCGGCCAAGGTATTTATTCCGCTCTACCGTAACCTCGACAGCGTATCGGCATATCACTACATAGAACTCAAATTCGGCTATTGGGCACGCGCCTATGTGGCGGTGTGTTATCTGCTTACTCAGCTCGCGCGCGTGGGGTCGATTCTTCTACTGCTGGCAATCCCAATAAACACTATGTTCGGGTGGGATATAAGCACCATAATCATTGCTACGGGCCTTCTGACACTTGTCTATTCGCTCCTGGGAGGTATATCGGCCGTGATGTGGACCGATGCCATACAAGGCATAATCCTCATTTTAGGAGCTATTACCTGTGCCCTGCTGCTCACATTCGGTATGCCTGAGGGACCTAAACAGTTGTTCGAGATTGCCGCCGAGCACGATAAGTTCTCGCTGGGCAGTTTCTCATTTGTGCTCACCGAGCCTACATTCTGGGTGGTGTTTGTTTATGGCCTGCTCACAAATATGCAGAACTACGGCATCGACCAGAACTATGTACAACGCTATATGACTGCCAAATCGACCCGCGAGGCGGTGAAATCGACGCTGTTTGGTGGCCTGCTCTATATTCCCGTGTCGCTGGTATTTGTATATATAGGTACGGCTCTATTCTCCTATTATAAGGCGCACGCAGGGCTTCTGCCCGAGGGTGTGGTGGGCGATAAGGTCTTTCCCTATTTCATCGTTCACGGCCTGCCTACGGGCGTAACAGGTCTTGTTATTGCCTCGCTCTTTGCGGCGGGTATGAGTACCATATCGACAAGCATCAACTCCTCGGCAACGATCATCCTCACGGACTTCTACAAGCGACTGCACAAGGGTGAGAGTTCGCCTCGCCAGCAGATGACGGTGTTGTATCTGGCATCGGCCGCAGTGGGTATTATTGGCATTGTCGTGGGTATGCTGATGATGAAAATCGACGGTGTACTCGATGCGTGGTGGAAGCTGGCGTCGATATTTAGTGGCGGTATGCTTGGTCTGTTCCTGCTGGGTCTTGTCTGCCATAAAGTAAAACGCGCGAATGGAGTGGTGGCAGTGGCTGTTGGTCTGGCCGTCATAGCGTGGATGAGTTTCTGGGCGCCTCTGCATACTTATCTTACCATTGTATTTGGTACGATGGCAATTTTCTTAACAGGATTTATATTGACAAAATTGACATCAAAGTAGGGTAGGTGAGGAATCGAATATTTAGTAGTTGCTGATTCAAGAGGGTGTATACTTTTTTAGCTTTATGTGCTAAAAGTTAATTTATTTTCGGTATATTTGCTATAAATTAGTCAATAGTGGGAATTTCTAATCATATCAGAGCGATGGTTGCCAATGCTGTGGAAAGTGTTGGTTTCGAGAATTTCGCCCCCCCTATTGGTATATAAACTATTGTAAATCAGTAAATTACAATATCATCACTACGCCTCGTGCATTCTTTGTGCGGGGGATTTGTTGTGTCTATACCTTAAAAAATAATCAATAAATTATTAATGAAATGGAGAAGATGACTTATTCAGCGCCTGAAATCGAGGTATTTGAGGTTTCGGTGGAGCAAGGTTTTGCTCAGAGTGGTGTCCCACAAGGAGCACCTAATTTCACACCTTTTGGAGATGAGCAGAATTGGGGTTAATCAATGATGTTGAACAATTAAAACTATTTAGACTTATGAAAAAGATTTTATTTGTATTGAGTGCCCTTGTTGTTTTTGCTGTGGGTTGCTCAAAAAATGATATTGATACACCTGAGACCAAATACGATTTGGTTGTGAATATAAATAAGCCCTCGTTTGGCGACGATACACGAGCTTCTCGTAACTCGTGGGAGGATGGCGACGAGGTGACTCTATTTTTTGGTAGAGATTTTTTGCAGAGTAAGTGGCTCGTTTTAACCTATCAAAATGGAAAATGGAGTCCGAAGGATGTGGGTTGGTTTAATGGATATGTTAATGAACTTGCCAATAAGGATGACAAATCACTTGCCGCTGTCTATTGCTCAATACCGGGCAACGTCGACTTGGCTAATACTAAATCAGATGGTACGGGTACGGAATATGTCGGTCGTTGGGAGTCGAGCGAGAATGGAATGCTCGTTATGTTTTGTAAGGATGGTTCTTTTGAGGTTGATAGTGTGAATGGCATTATTGAAATCAATGCTACATTAGTTCCTAAATCGGATAAATATAGTTTTGTGCAGTTTACGATTCGTAATATATCAGCAGAAACTGATAATTGGACTTTGGATGTTGATGGTAGGCCAGTACAAGTATGTAAAGATTTTGTTTTGCAAATTAATAATGAAGATGAGTTGGAGTTAAATTTTGTAGTATATGATATGGGTTCTCTTATGGGATATAGGAATCAAGACGGAGTGGCCTTTTATGGGTTAATACCCAATTCAGAACTCGGAGTCTCCAATGATTATACTTTCACACTCACTAATGGCCGTAATGCGTTGTATACAAAAACCTTTGAAGGAAAGACGCTTAATGCAGGTGATGCAGTGATATTTAACGGACCTGCCTATGGTAATGATTATGGTTGGGAGAAAGAGTAAATAGATATTAGCGAGTAAGTAAAATTCATTGTAACAAAAAAGCCGTCGGGGTTTCCGACGGCTTTCGCTTTATATTGTGGTGGGGGATTACTCCTCCATCAACAACTCCAACATCTTGATTGAAGACTTGGCAATAGGAGTACCGGGGCCGAAGATAGCTGCAGCGCCATCCTGATACAACTCCTCGTAATCCTGTGCGGGGATAACACCACCTACAACAACGATGATATCCTCACGACCCAACTTCTTCAACTCGGCGATGATCTGGGGAACCAATGTGAGGTGACCAGCAGCGAGTGATGATACACCTACGATGTGTACATCGTTCTCAACAGCCTGCTTAGCAGCCTCCTCGGGAGTCTGGAACAAGGGACCCATATCCACGTCGAAACCAACGTCGGCATAACCAGTTGCTACAACCTTAGCACCACGGTCGTGACCGTCCTGACCAAGCTTAGCAATCATAATACGGGGCTGACGACCCTCCTTCTTAGCAAACTCAGCGCACATAGCCTTTGCCTGCTCGAAATCTGCATCCTGCTTCATACCTGATGAATATACTCCAGAGATTGAACGAATAACTGCCTTGTAGCGACCTACTACAACCTCGCAAGCGTCAGAGATCTCACCCAAAGTAGCGCGAACCTTTGCAGCTTCAACAGCGAGCTCGAGCAAGTTGCCCTCGCCTGTCTTAACACACTCGGTGATAGCGGCCAAAGCCTTATCAACGGCAGCCTGATCGCGGTTAGCACGCAACTCCTGAAGGCGCTTAACCTGGCTCTCGCGTACTGCTGTGTTATCAACAGCCAAGATATCGATGGGATCCTCCTTCTCCAAACGGTACTCGTTCAAACCGATGATCTTCTGCTCACCTGAGTCGATACGAGCCTGTGTACGAGCAGCAGCCTCCTCGATACGCATCTTGGGAATACCTGTCTCGATAGCCTTAGCCATACCGCCGAGCTTCTCAACCTCCTCGATGTGAGCCCAAGCCTTGTGAGCGATCTCGTTGGTCAAAGCCTCTACATAGTATGAACCAGCCCAGGGATCCACATTGCGGCAAACATTAGTCTCCTCCTGGATGTAGATCTGAGTGTTACGAGCGATACGAGCCGAGAAGTCGGTAGGAAGTGCGATAGCCTCGTCGAGTGCGTTGGTGTGCAATGACTGAGTATGACCCAAAGCAGCACCCATAGCCTCGATAGCTGTACGAGCTACATTGTTGAAGGGATCCTGCTCGGTGAGCGACCAACCAGAGGTCTGGCTGTGAGTACGCAATGCGAGTGACTTAGGATTCTTAGGCTCGAACTGCTTAACGATCTTAGCCCACAACATACGAGCTGCACGCATCTTCGCAATCTCCATAAAGTGGTTCATACCGATAGCCCAGAAGAATGACAAACGGGGAGCGAACGCGTCAACTGACATACCAGCGTTGATACCAGCACGCAAGTACTCCAAACCGTCAGCCAAGGTGTAAGCCAACTCGATGTCGGCAGTAGCACCAGCCTCCTGCATATGGTAACCTGAGATAGAGATTGAGTTGAACTTAGGCATATTCTTCGATGTGTACTCGAAGATGTCAGCGATAATCTTCATCGAGAACTTGGGAGGATAAATATAGGTGTTACGCACCATAAACTCCTTCAAGATATCGTTCTGAATAGTACCAGCCAACTGATCCAAAGTACAACCCTGCTCCAAACCTGTAACGATGTAGAATGCCAATACGGGCAATACGGCACCGTTCATAGTCATTGATACTGACATCTTGTCCAAAGGAATACCGTTGAACAAAACCTTCATATCCTCTACTGAGCAGATTGATACACCAGCCTTACCTACATCACCAACTACACGGGGGTGGTCAGCGTCGTAGCCACGGTGTGTTGCAAGGTCGAACGCTACTGACAAACCCTTCTGACCTGCAGCAAGGTTACGACGGTAGAATGCGTTAGACTCCTCTGCGGTTGAGAAACCTGCGTACTGACGGATAGTCCAGGGACGCATAACGTACATAGTCGAGTAGGGACCACGCAAGTTAGGAGCGATACCTGCTGCATAGTTCAGGTGCTCCAGATTCTCCAAATCCTCAGCCGTGTAGTTAGCCTTAACGGGTATCTGCTCGGCTGTGAGCCAAGGCTGAGCCTCGGCATTAGCGGCGCAGCACTGTGCCTGACCGCCTTCGTATGATAAATTTTCGAATTTTGCTCTCATTGCTTTGCTTTTTAGATACCCAACTCCTTAAGGTAATACTTCAGAGTATCGAGTACATTGCTCTTTACATTGATGAAATTGGTGATGCCCTGTGCCTCCAACTCGGGAGTGCAAGCGGGAGCGCCAGCAACAACCAAGATAGCCTTGTCGCCAAGCAACTCCTTAACCTTGGGAGCCACCTCTGCGTAATCGTCATCCGATGCGCAAACAACTACGATGTCAGCCTTAGCCTCCAAAGCAGCTGCTACACCCTCCTCAACTGAGTGGAAGAATGTGTTGTCCTGAACGCGGATACCAGCGCAAGCGAAGAAGTTGCAAGAGAACTGTGCACGAGCGCGAGCCATTGAAAGGCTACCGCAAGTGAGCATAAATGCCTTAGGCTCCTTGCCGCTGCGGTCAATGTGCATACGCATAGCCTCGAAAGCCATAGCGCCACGGTAGGGAGTGAGTACATTCTCACCATCCTTGCGTGTTACTACGCACTCGCAGATAGCTGAATCGGCAACCTCAGTAAAGTTAGGATACTGGTTTGCACCGAGCAAAATCTGACGGCGAGTAGTGATATTCTTATCCTTAGAAGCAGCCGATGCCTTAACCTTCTCAACTACGAAGCCAGCCTTGAATGCAGCTACATAGCCACCCTTATCCTCAACCTCGAGGAAGAGCTTCCAAGCCTGCTCGGCGATGTTCTTTGTAAGAGTCTCGATGTAGTATGAACCACCAGCGGGGTCAACAACCTGATCGAAGTGAGACTCGTGCTTGAGCAAGAGCTCTACATTGCGAGCGATACGCTTTGAGAACTCGGTGGGAGTCTCGTAAGATGCGTTGAAAGGAACAACCTCCAAAGAGTGTACACCTGCAAGAGTTGCAGACATAGCCTCGGTTGTACCACGCAACATATTTACATAAGGATCATATACAGTCTGGTTCCAAGTCGATGTAACAGCGTGTGCGAACATCTTTGAAGAGCACTCCTTCTCGGGGTTGTAGCCCTTAACGATGTTAGCCCACAACATACGAGCTGCACGGAACTTAGCGATCTCCATAAAGTAGTTTGAAGTAACAGCAAACTCGAAACGAATCTTGCGAGCTACCAAATCAACGGGAAGACCCATCTCGGTGAGCTTCACCAAGTAGTCGTGACCAGCTGCGAGTGAGAATGCCAACTCCTCAACGATAGTAGAACCAGCGTTGCTGAAGATTGAACCTGATACATTCACAACGCGGATGCGCTTGTAGTCAGCAGTCTTGCGGATAAATGCAGCAACAGCCTCATAGCAAGCAGTACCCTCGGCGTCGCCACAGCAGTAGATGCCCTTCTGTGAGAGATCCTTAACGATGGGGTCGAATACGAAGTTCATCTTAACCTCATCCTTGTTAAGACCCAATGCCTCAACCTTTGCCAAGATCAAATCGGCAGTAGGAACGAAGTTCTTACCGCAGAAAGTGAGCTCAACTGCGGGGATGCAGATACCCTCCAAAAGGGTGTCGATGTCCTCAGCAGTTACACTCTCCATTGCGCAGAGGCAGAAACCAAGTGAGTTTACGCCTGAGTTCAACAGAGTCAAAGCCTCCTCGTTGGCAGCCTTGGGGCACTTTACTGCGATAGTCTGGTGAATAGCCCAGTCGTTGCCGTTGTGAGTACCGCGTACATAGGGGAACTCACCGGCCTGCGAGCCCAAAAATTCGATGCCCTCGAGATTCTCGGCGCGATAGTAGGGGCGCACATTAAATCCCTCGGCAGTTTTCCATACGAGTTTACGCTCGTAGTCAGCACCTTTAAGGTCTGTTGTAATGACTGCTTCCCACTGCTCGGTCGAGACCGCAGGGAACTCAGCGAACAACTTTTCTCTTTCGGTATTAGCCATAATTGTTCGAAAATTTAGATTTTAGTGTATGTTATGTGTTTTGTATGTTTATTTGCTACAAATTACAATTCCTAAATAGAATCACGCAAAGGTAATATATTTTATATTAAAAAAGGAATCTTACACTGATAAATTAACGATAATTTGATATTGCGAGCCCCTTTTTTGTCATTGGGTAATGACGGATAGTGTGTGGTTGTTTAATGTTTATATGCGATAAATAGAGTAAAACTATTCTAAAAAGATATAAATAATGTAATTTGTCGGTGTTCGTGATTTTAGCATTTATGGCTGAAAAATAGGGTATAGATTCGAAAAAGTGATGTAAAAATCGATGGTGTTGCGTAAATTTTAGGGTTGTTTTGTGAAAAATGCGTGCAAAAATATGTGATTTTGTGAAAAATATCTATTTTTGTGGCATAGCAAACTTTTGGAAGAAAATAAAAAAATGATATTTTCCGAAAATGTTTTGTCGTAGAAAATGTGTGAATAAACAGAATTAGATATATGTTAAGATTTAAGATGGTTGAGGCGGCGCTTAATCATAGCGCTATTGAGGTTGAGGCTCCGAGCGCTCGCCCCTCTGATTATTTTGGTAGCAAGGTCTTTGGTCGTGCCGTGATGCGTAAGTATCTCGACAAGCCTACCTACGAGGCTCTGCTCAGCACGATGGATAATGGCACTCCGCTCTCGTTGGAGCTGGCCGATAGCGTTGCGGCAGGTATGCGTCAGTGGGCGCTGGATAATGGTGCCGACCACTATACTCACTGGTTTCAGCCACTGACGGGCGGTACGGCCGAGAAGCACGACTCGTTTTCCGACCCCGACGGCAAGGGCCTCGTTATAGAGTCATTCTCGGGCAAGGTGCTGGCACAGCAGGAGCCCGACGCTTCGTCGTTCCCTAATGGCGGTATCCGCAATACCTTCGAGGCTCGCGGCTACTCGGCGTGGGATCCCACATCGCCCGCCTTTATCGTTGATACAACACTCTGTATTCCTACGGTCTTTATCGCCTATACGGGTGAGGCTCTGGATTATAAGGTGCCCCTGTTGCGTTCGATATCGGCCGTTGATAAGGCTGCTACGGAGGTGTGTCGCTATTTCGATAAGAATGTAAACCGAGTATATACCTATCTGGGTTGGGAGCAGGAGTACTTCCTCGTTGACGAGAGCCTGTGGGCTGCTCGCCCCGACCTTGTGCTTACGGGTCGTACGCTGATGGGCCACGAGGCGGCTAAGAATCAGCAGTTGGAGGATCATTATTTCGGTGCTATCCCTGCGCGTGTGATTAACTTTATGAAGGAGTTGGAGTATGAGAGTCTGAAGCTCGGTATTCCCGTTAAGACACGCCACAACGAGGCTGCGCCAGGTCAGTTTGAGTTGGCTCCCGTGTATGAGGAGGCTAATCTTGCAAACGACCACAACCAGCTCTTGATGACCATTATGGATAAGATTGCCCGCCGCCACCACTTCCGTGTGTTGTTGCACGAGAAGCCCTTTAAGGGTATCAATGGCTCGGGTAAGCATAATAACTGGTCGCTGGGTACAGATACGGGCGTGAATCTCTTTGGCCCGGGTAAGACTCCGTCGGAGAATCTGCAGTTTATCACCTTCCTGGTGAATGTCATTGCGGCCGTACATAAGCATAACGGATTGTTGAAGGCCTCGATTATGAGTGCATCGAATGTTCACCGTCTGGGAGCTGCCGAGGCACCTCCTGCTATTGTGTCGGCCTTCCTCGGCTCGCAGATTTCGTCGGTGTTGGAGAAACTGGAGCGTAGCGAGAGCGACGATGCTATCCGCTTCGATGCCAAGAGTGTGCTGAAGATGAGCGGAGTGTCGCAGATTCCCTCAATTTTGTTGGATAACACCGACCGCAACCGTACCTCGCCCTTTGCCTTTACGGGTAACCGCTTCGAGTTCCGTGCTGTCGGCTCGTCGGATAACTGCGCCGAGGCGATGATTACGCTCTGCACGGCGGCGGCCGAGCAGCTCACCGAGTTCAAGCGTGAGGTGGATGCCAAGATCGAGAAGGGTGTGAAGAAGGAGCGTGCAATCTATGAGACTCTGAAGCGACTAATCAAGCAGTGCAAGGTGATTCATTTCGATGGCAATGGTTACTCTGAGGAGTGGCGTCGTGAGGCCGAGCGTCGTGGCTTGGATTGCGAGACATCGGCACCTCTCTTGTTCGACCGCTATCTTGATCCTGCCAGCATTAAGATGTTTGGCGATATGGGAGTATATAACAGTGTCGAGGTGGAGGCGCGTACCGAGGTTAAGTGGGAGACCTACACCAAGAAGATTCAGATCGAAGCACGCGTGTTGGGCGATATAGCGATGAATCACATCATTCCCGTGGCGTCGAAGTATGAGTCGGTGCTCTTGGATAAGGCGTATAAGATGAAGGAGTTGGGTTTGAACTACGACTCGGATATGGAGCTTATTCGCGATATTCAGGGTCATATGTCAGCCATACAGCGTCTGGTGGGCGAGATGATCGAGGCTCGCAAGGTGGCCAACCGCATTGAGGATCAGCGCGAGAAGGCTATCGAGTACCACGACAAGGTGGCTGTGTACCTTGGCCAGATACGCGATCATATCGACCTTATGGAGGAGGTTATCGACGATCAGTTGTGGCCACTGCCCAAGTATCGTGAGTTGCTGTTTATTCGATAACGCATAAAAATAAAAAGGTTGTTTCGACGAAGAAACAACCTTTTTTATTTGCGAAAATCCATCGCTATCGAATTGTTTTTGCGTAAAAGTAGCGTAAGAAACAATTATAAATTAGAGCGTGAATAACACCTGCAACTCCTAATGATAGTATCGTTAGGAAAATGAGTTTTATAAAATACCAAATGTGGTGTATGATAGAATTACAATCTCTATCCAACCAATACCACACCGATGGACAAAAACATGCGGCCAATACGATAACCGATAGGATGTTTGCTAATATGTTAGCTCTTTTCCTTGCTTTCATATATGCATCGTAGCGATGACGAAATGATTTACTCATTGTCGAATGTTTTGAAGATTTGGGTTAGTTCGCTTATCATATCATCATCGGCTCCCATACCACCTCCCATTCTAATCAGGCCTACAACTTTATTATTGATTAGTAATTGATGGCCTTCGTAGTTTGTGCCGAGGCAATGGTCTGTCTTTCCTATGCTCATACTCTTAATTTCGGTAAGCGGAATAATCTTTTTACTTCTATTAAAAGTCAAGGTAGATAGATATGTGTCAGCCTGCAGACGGCAATATACGGCTTTGTCTGTGATGCAAATTCCTGTACGAAAGAAACCTAAGAAATTCTCTTGGATTTTATTCGTAAATAATAGGATATTCTCATCCGAAGGGATGGGTGCATACCATCGGGCTATTGCAGTACGCATTTTAGAGTCTATCGAATCAGCATAAAATACTGATTTGCTATGAGGAATGTGCGACGCTCTTAAGGTCTCGATAGCCTTTTGTAGCTTAATAACAATATTTGATTGCATAGTTTTTGGGTTTTTTAAATGTAATCGTTTATTTCGGTAAGAGAATTAGAGGTATTTAAAATTTTGAATTCATATCTTCCTCCTTCGGTGAACTCGATAAGGTTGACAAGACTATAACCCGTGCCAACCTCATAGGTTATGTCAAAAGCGTTGTAGCTATCGCCGGTGTTTATAAAGTCGTATTCCCAACTTATCATCTTCACCTCTTTTTCTGCCTCTGATGTTATGTATTCAAAAAATCTATTGATAAGTTTTGCAAAAGAAGCCTTACTATGTTTAATATCTTTTTCGCACATTACTTCTGACGCTCTTAATGTGGCAGGATTTTCGGAAAACCAAGACCACTCGGTGTCGTTATCAGGTTCCATCCAATCTTCAAACTCCGCTATATACTCAGCCTTACATTCCTTTTCGTTTCCAGTGATGTTTAGTGTGAAGTCCTCAAAGATGATTAGCACAGCCTCATCAATCGAACGGGGTTGGTCAGCGTCGATTAAAGGAATGTCGAATCCCTCGATTTTGATATTACCTAAATAGACTTCGCCGATAAAATCCTCTCGAAGAGACTCTTGCCACTTTTCATCGATGCTGTTACGAAAAACAAAACTTTTAAGGAATGGAGTTTCTGCTCTTTGGGGTTCGAGTTTGCTACATGAACCCATAATAAGAGCTACGATGAAAAAATAGAAAATTTTTTTCATTGTGATTTAATTTTTTATTCACATCAACTCCTAATGTGGTTGGTTAATGAAAAAAGAAAGTGCGGAGCTGATTTTCGTTTACCTGTTGAAGGTTGTGGAAAGACCTGACCAAAATAAACGCTACAATACCCCACACTTGATAGTATGAGGTAGATGCACAAAGAATGTGCATAGCCACATAGCTATACAAGAATGAGTGTTGTTCGTTCGTCCTTTGGTCTAGAAAACTTCCACATTTTCAACAAGGATTGCGAAAAACACTTTCAATATGTCTGCTATTTATCCAATAGCACAACAAAATTAAGAAAATTTTTTCCGAAAACAACACTCGAAGGGGTATTGTTTATATAGGATATAAAAAATTACCTCTTACAATTGTAAAAGGTAATGTATGGTAGAACAATAAAAGATGTCGATATTTACTCAAAGTCGCCAGCTACGACCGTAACAATATCTTCGGGCGCGAGGTAGCGCTGAGCCAGCGAGAGAATCTCGTCGGGCGTGGTGTTGCGTATGCGGCGTAGGTTCTCTTCGATTTGGCGGTTGTCAAAGCCGCAGAGTATATTCTCCGTCGTAACATCGGCAATGCCGAACGGGCCGTCGAGGATGCGCATCATCTCGCCCGCCATAATATTCTTTACCAGCGATAGCTCCTGCTCCGATACACGCTCCGTACGCAGGCGGTCAATCTCGGCGGCAATCTGTTGCAGGGCATCTTCTGTAACCTCGGTACCCACCTGTGTGGCGATGGCGAGGTAGCCCGTCTGCTGGAAGTTCACCATAGCTGAATATACTCCATAGGTGTAGCCATTCTGCTCGCGCAGGTTCTGCATAAGGCGTGAGCCGAAGTAACCACCGAGCAGGGTCGAGAGCACCTGCATAGGCACAAACTCATCGTGCGAACGAGGGAAGAGCAGGCGTCCCATTCGGATTGAGGATTGCATAGCGCCATCGTGCTGCACGCGAACATTGTGGCGGGTGTTGTAGGGCGGAAACTCTACCGTAGTGATGGCGTTAGATGCTGGTATTTGGCTGGCAATGCTGGTTATGCGATGCAGAACATCGTCGCTGATGGCACCACTGCACACCACGATGCAGTTCTCGGCCGAGTAACGAGTGAGGTAGTGCTCCTCGATATGCTCGCGACAGAGAGAGTCGTAAGCACTCTCGGGGTATGACACTCCGTAGGGGTGCTTGTCGCCAAAGATGGCGTGGGCAAAGTTCTCGCGTGCGATGGTCTCCATCTTGCGGCGCTCGATAGCGAGCTGCTGGCGTCGCTTGTCGCGATAGGTGGCAACCTCCGTGTCGGGAAAGGTGGGGTGGAGTATAACCTCCTCGATAACCTCGGCCGTCTGTGGGAAGAACTTCGAGAGAGCGCAGAAGGTTATGTAGGAGTAGTCGCGATCGATGTTTATGTCGAAGTAAGAGCCGTAGTAGTCGAGCTTCTCGGCTATTTGCTGTGAGGTCATATTACGACTGCCCTCGGCCAGCATATTGGCCGTAGCCGATGCGGTGAAGGGATGACACTGAGTGGTGGTGCCTGCGTGAAATACGAACGAAACACGCACCACCTCATACTCGGGACAATTTATAGCATAAATGGGTGTGCCGTTCGAGGCAGTGTGCTTGGTTGCTTCGGGAACCTCTATGGTGGCGGGTATTGTTAGGGGTGGCTGTTTCATCGTTTTGCTCTGTAAATTAGTGTAGATGAGTTCTCTGGGCGGAATGTGCGAGCCGAGAATGAGGCTACATCATCGACCGAGAGTGAGCGGTAAATCTCCACCTCACGGTTAATAAGAGGCAGGTCGCCAATCATCTCGTAGTAGCCCAAATTCATAGCTTTGTTCATTACATTCAACTCGCCAAACAGAGTGTTGGCCTCAAACTTATTCTTAACCTTTTCCAGTTCGTAGGCGGTGATGTTACCACGCTGCAGGTCGGCTATCTCCTCCCATATAGCCGCCTCGGCCTCAGCCTCCGAAGTAGATGGGAGCAACTGTCCTGTGAAGACAAACATACCACGATCTACATCTCCAGAAATGTAGGCATTGGTGCTGGCAAAGAGGCGCTTTTGTTTGATCAATCGCTCGTAGAGGCGTGCCGAATCGCCGCCAGCCAACAGGTCAGAGGTCATATCGCCGAGGAAGAAGTCGCGCGAAAGACGGTTGCCCATCTGAAAGGCTATGGTTATGGTTGTGGCGGGCACATCGCGCTCAACCTCAAGGCGTCGTGCTGCGCTCTGCTCGGGCTCGGGCTCAATGGCGGGAATCGTGTAGCGGGTATCCTCGATGCCTCCAAACCACTTCTCTGAAAGTTCGAATACTCGCTCTGACTCGATGTCGGCCGACACCGATAGAATGGCATTCGAGGGGTGGTAAAATCGGCGGTAGAAGTCGCGAATCTCCTCGGCCGAAGCCTGCTCGATGTGGTCAGGCGTAAGACCAATGGTTGCCCAGCGGTAGGGGTGTGAGGTATAGACCATATCGCGAAGGAGCATATTCAAATCACCATATGGCTGGTTGAGATAGCGCTGGCGGAACTCCTCGATAACTACACGCTTCTCGATCTCGATAGCCTCGGCCGAGAGATTGAGCCCTGTCATACGGTCGCTCTCGAGCCAAAGGGCGGTCTCGATATTGGCTACGGGTAGGGTGATGTAGAAGTCGGTGTAGTCGTTGTTCGTAAAGGCGTTATTGTCGCCGCACGCCATCTGCACGGGGGTGTCGAAGTCGGGGATATCGACCGTGCCACGGAACATAAGATGCTCGAACAGATGTGCCAAGCCTGTGCGCTCGGGGCGTTCGTTGCGGGCTCCCACCTTATAGAGTAGATTCACGGCGGCCATACGCGAGGCGCGGTCGTGGTTGGCTATAACGGTAAGCCCGTTTTGTAGTGTGTGTTTGTCGTAAGTAATCATATCTGTGTGCAAACTTACACAATAATTAAGAGAAAAACAAAGAGGTTGCCCCAATGAAACAACCTCTTCGTGTGATAACTATAAGTTTTTCAACTGACTGCGATCCATAACCCTCCAGGCTGGATGCACCTCGTTGTCCTGATGGGCGGCCTTGCGCACGCGCTCGTAGAAGAAATTAAGTATAGCGTTTGAGTCGCTGGCGAATGCTTTGTCTTTCATTCGCTCCTCGAACTCGGCCTTCAGTGCAGGATCTTTAGCCAGTAACTCGCGACCCTTCTCCTCCATATATCCAAGGCGAATCCAGAACTCGTTGGTAGGCTGCAACACCTGATTGAAGAAGCCCCAATATACCAATGAACCAGGTGCTGAGGGCTCCAACAGCCAAGCGGCAATGCGTGCCGATGGTTGGTTCATATCTATAAGGATGCTACCCGCAGGGTACTCTAAAGTCTCGGTCTGTGTCGTATAGTCGGTCTTGATTACGGGGATGCGACCCTCGCTCTGGCGAGTAGAGAAGGTGGCACCGCTGTAGCGGTAGGTCTCAACCTCTACCTTCTTGGGCTCGGTAAGGCGGGTGTACTTAATGTCGTGTAGGTCGAAGAGTTCGATTACATCGCTCCACTGCGGCATAAAAATATAGGCCTCGGGGAGTTGAATCGACGATGTTGATTCGTAAGATGTAATAAGGGGCGCCTTTACAGTAATGGGCTTGTCGTAGTTGTGGCGAGTCCAGTCGGCACCTGACAAATCACTCTTTACGGTCTCACGCTCCCAGGCCAGGTAGTCTACCCATACGCTGTCGCGATTTACGGCACGGTAGGTCAAATCCATAGGTGTTCGGCGGTACTCGGCAGAGCTTACGGCGATGTCGGCGCGGCGGACCACCTCGCTCAACTCATCCTTGTTGGCGCCAATGATACGGGCGCTTGCCTTGATAGCCTCAATGGTGCACATAACACGCTGCTTATAAGGCTTGTAAATATGATTTTCCAATAGCAAACCGATGCGGTTGCGGGCGGCAGCATACGACTCCGAGTAGCGGGGATCGTAGAGGTTGATGAAGATGCCCTGCTCGGGTGCATTAGAGTTGCGGAACGAGGCGTAGAGGAACATCGGGAAGCCTACCTCGGTCATCTGCTCGTTGAGCTGCTTCTCGAACACATTGGTAGTCCACTCACGCAGGCCCTGCTCCATCATTGTGCCGTGATTCTCGATAGCATAGGTGGTTACATATTGGAAGTCGGCGCCGTTGGTTACATGTACATCGATAAAGAGCTCAGGCATCCAGCGGTTGTAGAGCTTGAGCCAAGCACGCATCTCGGGTGCGTCGGCTTTGAGAAAGTCGCGGTTGAGATTGAGTTGCTGTGCAGTGTTGCGAGTACCCAACTCCTCGGGTCCATTTTGGTTGATGCGGTTGGTGGCGCGGAAATCCTCGTGGCCATCGACATTGAATACGGGAATAAAAATGAAACTTACATTATCGAGCAGCTCTATATCTTTTTGATACACAACCATATCGCGGAGCATAATCATCGATGCGTCCTTGCCGTCGGGCTCACCTGCGTGGATGCACGACTCAACCAAAATAATGGCACGGCCACGCTTGCGAATCTGGTCGGGCGAGGTGAGTCCATCCTTGTCGGCAATAACAAGCGCAAGGTCGCGTCCCTGAGGACTGGTGCCGAATGATTCGATGTTAACCATAGGCGAATAGTCGGCCAACTTTTGGAAGAACTCCATCGTCTGCTCGAAGTGGGGTGTCTTTACAAAATTTGATTTCTCGCAATCGGTGATAAACTCTTCGGGTGAAGGTTTGCTTGTGCAGGCTACGCCTACGGCGAGCGCGAGCAACATACATAGAAGGATGCGTTTCATTTCTATTTTGATTTGTTTGGTTTGTGCAAAAGTACGCTTTTTTTCGAATTGTAGTGCGTTAAGGCCAATATTCTTGACCTGTGGGGCGGTTTTTGTAGAAATTTATTACATAAAGTTGGAATTTTAACCACAAAAAAACTATGATTTTTCTACGAAAATTTATAACTTTGCCGTGATTTGTGCTCGTGAACAAATCGTCCGACTATCTGCGTCGGGTATCGCAATGATAAAAGAGAGAAAAAATTGTTACATAAAATAAACAAAAAAGTTATGTCAGAGAAGAAATTTATCACTTGTGACGGTAACTACGCAGCAGCGCACATTGCCTACAAATTTTCGGAGGTAGCTGCTATTTACCCCATCACACCTTCATCAACTATGGCAGAGTTGGTGGATGAGTGGGCCGCTCAGGGCCAGAAGAATATGTTTGGTGAGACCGTTAAGGTTGTCGAGATGCAGTCTGAGGCTGGTGCTGCTGGTGCAGTTCACGGCTCATTGCAGAGCGGTGCTCTTACCACTACCTTCACTGCTTCGCAGGGTCTGTTGCTTATGATCCCCAATATGTATAAGATTGCCGGTGAGTTGCTCCCCGGTGTATTCCATGTGTCGGCTCGTGCTTTGGCAGCGTCGTCGCTCTCAATCTTTGGTGATCATCAGGATGTAATGGCTACTCGCCAGACTGGTTTCGCTATGTTGGCAACATCGTCAGTTCAGGAGGTTATGGATCTTGCTGGTGTAGCTCACATCGTAGCACTCAAGGCTCGCATTCCTTTCTTGCACTTCTTCGATGGCTTCCGTACCTCACACGAGATTCAGAAGATCGAGGTTATCGACGATGCATCGCTCACCGCAATGCTCGATCGTGATGCGTTGAAGGCTTTCCGTGCAGCAGCATTGAACCCCAACCACCCCGTAACTCGTGGTACAGCTCAGAACCCCGATATTTACTTCCAGACTCGTGAGGCATCGAACAAGTTCTACAACGCAGTTCCCGATATGGTGGCTGAGACTATGGAGAAGATTTCTCAGATCACTGGTCGTTGCTACAAGCCCTTCACATATTATGGCGCCGAGGATGCTGAGCACGTAATCGTGGCTATGGGCTCAATTACTGAGACCATCAAGGAGACTATCGATTACTTGGCAACTCAGGGCAAGAAGGTGGGTCTTATCACCGTACACCTCTACCGTCCCTTCTCAGAGAAGTACTTCTTCAATGTAGTTCCCGCTTCGGTTAAGCGAGTATGCGTTTTGGATCGCACTAAGGAGCCTGGTTCAAACGCTGAGCCTTTGTTCCTCGATGTTAAGGATATGTTCTACGGCAAGGAAAACCAGCCTATGGTTATCGGTGGTCGCTTCGGTCTTTCATCGAAGGATACTACTCCTGCTCAGATTATGGCTGTCGTTGAGAACTTGTTTGCAGCAGAGCCTAAGAATCACTTCACAGTTGGTATCAACGACGATGTTACAAACCTCTCATTGCCCGTAGGCGAGGAGATCGCTCTTGCAAAGGAGGGTACATTCGAGGCGTTGTTCTTCGGTTTGGGTGCTGATGGTACCGTAGGTGCTAACAAGAACTCGATCAAGATTATCGGTGGTACAACCGATAAGTACTGCCAGGCTTACTTCTCATACGACTCAAAGAAGTCAGGTGGTTACACCTCTTCACACTTGCGTTTTGGTGATAGCCCCATCCGCTCACCTTACCTCGTAACTACTCCTGACTTTGTGGCTTGCCATGTTCCCTCGTATGTAGATAAGTATGATGTATTGAAGGGCTTGAAGAAGGGTGGCTCGTTCCTCTTGAACTCTGTTCACGACGCAGCTACTACTTGCGCTACATTGCCCGACCATATGAAGGTTTATTTGGCAAAGAACAATATCAACTTCTATATCATCAATGCAACTAAGATTGCATCGGAGCTCGGTCTGGGTAACCGTACCAACACCATTATGCAGTCGGCATTCTTCAAGATCGCTGAGGTTATTCCTTTCGAGAAGGCAGTTGAGGAGATGAAGAAGGCTATCTTGAAGTCTTACGGCAAGAAGGGTGAGGATATCGTTAATATGAACTATGCGGCTGTTGACGCTGGTGGTAACGCAGTTGAGAAGGTTGAGGTACCCGCCGAGTGGGCTTCAATTGAGGTTAAGGCTGCTGAGGCTGCGGTTGATATGTCGCGTCCCGAGTTTGTTCGCAATGTATGTGATCCCATCAATGCTTTGAAGGGTGATGATCTTCCTGTATCGGCATTCAATGGCCGCGAGGATGGTACTTGGGATAATGGTACTGCCGCTTACGAGAAGCGTGGTATCGCAGTGAATGTTCCCGAGTGGAATGTTGATAACTGTATCCAGTGTAACCAGTGTTCTTATGTTTGTCCTCACGCTGCAATCCGTCCTTTCCTCGCTACTGAGGAGGAGGCTGCTGCATCGGGCTTGGCTTGGAAGCAGGGCTTGGGTGAGACTAAGGCTTACAAGTTCCGTATCCAGGTATCGCCTCTGGATTGTACAGGTTGCGGTAACTGTGTTGATGTTTGTCCTTCAAAGACCAAGGCTCTTACAATGAAGCCTCTCGAGTCGCAGATGGCCGAGGCTGAGAACTGGAATGCAGTTATCAAGAATGTAGGCTACAAGCAGGTAGTAGATAAGACTAAGACCGTGAAGAACTCACAGTTCGCACAGCCTTTCTTCGAGTTCTCAGGTGCTTGTGCTGGTTGTGGTGAGACACCCTATATCAAGACTATTACACAGCTCTTTGGTGAGAATATGATGGTTGCCAACGCAACAGGTTGTACATCAATCTACTCTGGTTCGGCTCCCTCGACTCCCTACTGCACTAACGAGAAGGGTCAGGGTCCCGCTTGGGCTAACTCACTCTTCGAGGATAATGCCGAGTTTGGTTTGGGTATGCACGTAGGTGTTGAGAAGTTGCGCGACCGCGTTCAGGCATATATGGAGAAGGCTATCGCCGAGTGTCCTAAGTGCTCTGACGAGTTGAAGGGCGTAATGAAGGAGTGGATCGAGAACCGCTCATCGTCGGCTAAGTCGGCTGAGGTATCGGCTCGCCTCGTTCCTATGATGGAGGCTTGCGGTTGCGAGACTTGCCAGAAGATCCTCGAGATGAAGGATTGGCTCGTTAAGAAGTCGCAGTGGATCTTCGGTGGTGACGGTTGGGGTTACGACATCGGCTTCGGCGGTGTTGACCACGTTTTGGCATCGGGTATGGATGTAAACATCTTGGTTGTTGATACTGAGGTTTACTCTAACACTGGTGGCCAGTCATCAAAGTCAACTCCCGTAGGTGCTGTTGCTAAGTTCGCATCAAGCGGTAAGCGTATCCGTAAGAAGGATTTGGGTGCTATCGCTATGACATACGGCTATGTATATGTTGCTCAGGTTTCAATCGGTGCATCACAGGCTCAGTTGTTCAATGTATTGAAGGAGGCTGAGGCTTATCCCGGTCCTTCACTCGTTATCGCTTACGCTCCCTGTATCAACCACGGTATTAAGGGCGGAATGACTCGCACTCAGACCGTAGGTAAGCAGGCTGTTGAGTGTGGTTACTGGCACTTGTGGCACTACAATCCCCAGCTCGAGGCTGAGGGTAAGAATCCTTTCGTGATGGATTCTAAGGAGCCCGATTGGTCGAAGTTCCGCGACTTCTTGATGAAGGAGGTTCGTTATACTTCACTCCAGAAGGCATTCCCTGCTGAGGCTGAGGAGTTGTTCCAGGCAGCTGAGGAGAACGCTAAGTGGCGTTACAACAGCTACCAGCGTATGGCTAAGTTGGAGTACTAAACATTATCCATTTAGATAAGATTGAGGGTGGTCCTATGGGCTGCCCTCATTTTGTTTTTGATGAGCTTATATATATAATTTAAGGTAATAGTTGCTCCGCATCTTTGTCCGAGTGGATAGTGGTATGGTATTTTGCAGATAAAAATAGTCATTTAGTTGATTTTTTATCAGCTTGGTTTTGCGATTTGGTGAAGAATCAGTATATTTGACAATAAAGAGTGTATAATGCGAATATAGGCCTTGTGGCTTATGTTCATAAACCAAGTAAAAGATGAAAAGATTGCTACTATTGGCTGTTGCGGCTCTGTTCGCTGTAACGGCATCGGCTCAGGAGCCTGGGGGTTGGACCTTAGGTCCTCGTTTGGGTATTTATACTAATACTGACACAGTTATGGGAGTAGGCGCTGTTGCTCGTTATCGTTTCGATAGCAATTTGCGTTTGGAGCCATCGATTACAGCTCTGCTTCATAAGTATTGCTCGTTGGATATTAGTTGCGATGCGCACTATGTATTCGATATGGGTGTTGTTCGTCTCTATCCTGCAGCAGGTATTACAGTGAACGATATTGGTAACTGGGCAGCTGGTTTTAACCTCGGTGGAGGTGTCGATTTTGATGTTGCTAATGTGGTGGAGCTCACTGCGGCACTCAAATGGCAGGCGATGATCGACGAGCGTTCGAATCCGGTGGTGTTGATGGTAGGCGCTAATTTTAATTTCTAATGCCTCAATCAACATATTAATAGGGTAACCGTCCGAGTTTTCGGGCGGTTTTTTTGTTGTGTATGAGCCAGTATGACAAAAAATGAGTATCTTTACAAAAAATATCTGTCAATGAAAAAACACCTACTACCTATTTTTATGATGATTGCGGTGGCGCTGGCGTTGTGTGGCTGCAAGCACCATTTTATTAGCGATGGAACCGTGCGTTCGAGTGTTCACAAGGCTTTCGAGGAGCGTCGTGCTATATTTACCGAGGGCGGCGTGTTCGATCTTTTCGAGGGCGAGATGAGTCTCGAGGAGCGCGAGGCTATGGAGTTCCTCTACTCGTCGATGTCGTCGGCCGATATGGGCGACTACGAGGCTGAGTATTTTCTCGATAATGTGCGTATGTCGTTGCGCGCCCGCGAGCAGATGCCCTGGGGTAAGAGTGTGCCCGAGGATCTGTTCCGCCACTTTGTCCTGCCTGTCAGGGTGAATAACGAGCGATTGGATGAGTTTCGTATGGTGTATTACGATTCACTGCGTATGCGTGTCGAGGGTCTGTCGCTGCGTGAGGCTGCGTTGGAGGTTAATCATTGGTGCCACGAGAGAGCTACCTATGTGCCTACCGATCGCCGTACCTCGTCGCCTATGGCTACAATCCTAACGAGCGAGGGCCGCTGTGGCGAGGAGTCAACCTTCACTGTGTCGGCAATGCGAGCCATCGGTATCCCCGCCCGTCAGGTATATACTCCGCGCTGGGCACACACCGACAGCAACCACGCTTGGGTCGAGGTGTGGATCGATGGTCAGTGGTACTTTATGGGAGCTTGCGAGCCCGAGCCTGAGCTCAATGTGGCGTGGTTTAATCAGCCTGCTACGCGTGCCCTGCTGATGCATACCCGCGTTGCGGGCGACTACTATGGCCCCGAGGATGTTATTCAGCGTTCGAAGTGCTATACCGAAATCAATGTGATTGATAACTACGCCCCCGTGCGCCACTCAACGGTAAAGGTAGTTGACGAAAAGGGTGTCGCCGTAGAGGGAGCTACCGTTGAGTTCCAGATATTTAACTATGGCGAATATACTACCGTAGTTACGCTTCCCACCGATGTAAAGGGCGAGGTGTCGTTGCATATGGGTTTGGGCGATATGCTCATCTGGGCATCGAAGAACGAGCGTTTTGGCTATGCTAAACTCGCGGGCGAGAGCCTTACCATTAAGCTTGATAAGAAGGAGGGTGATATATTCACCTTCGAAGAGGATATGACTCCTCCCGTGCCAGGCGATATACCTGTAAACTTAAGCGAGGAGCAGGTGGCGGAGAATAAGGCACGCTTGGCGGCTGAGGATGCCATCCGCTTGGGTTATCGTGCTACATTTATGACCGAGGATAAGTGTAAGGAGTATGCGCCTCGTGAGCGAGCACTGCTCATCAATGCAATGGGTAACTGGCGCGATGTTAAGGCCTTTATCGATTCGAAGTCGGGCTCGGAGCGTGAGCGTGCATTGGCTATGCTGGAGGCTCTGGCAGTGAAGGATTTGCACGATACTGAGCTTGCGGTATTGGAGGATGCACTCTTTTCTACGCCATCTGCTGAGCTTACTTCTGATTATGTGAATTATGTCCTCAATCCTCGTATCGAGTTCGAGTTCCTGCAGCCCTATCGTACGGCTATCCGTGAGGCGTTGGGTGCAGAGATTGGTCAGTCGCCCTCGGCTTCGGATATTGTGGCGTGGGTGAAGAGCAACATCTTGGCCGTCGATGAGTATAACCCAATTGCCATCGAGGCTACACCCAAGGGTGTATTGCGTATTCGTCGTGCCGACAAGGCTTCGCGTAATCGCTTCTTTGTGGCGGCGTGTCGTTCGTTCGGTATTGCAGCGCGTATGGATGGTATGAGCGGTTATCCGCAGTATAAGGCCGACGGCCGATGGGTTGATGTGGTGCTGGATGGCGCAGTGAGTGAGCAGACCCCTGCCAAGGGTTGGATTCGTACCATTTACGATGCGTCGATTGTGCCATCTATTCCCAACCCCGAATATTATAGCCACTGCTCAATCAGCCGCATCGAGAATGGCCGATGCCGTACTATCCGCTTCGATGCCGACACATCGAATGACTTGGGTGCTACGGCCGATCCCAACCTGCTTGCGCAGAAGATGCAGCTCGATGAGGGTTACTACATCCTTACGACGGGTAACCGTATGGCCAGCGGCAAGGTGTTGGCTCGCACCGTATCGTTCGTTGTGAAGGATGGTCAGACTCAGGATATCGACCTTGTGTTGCGTCCTGCAAATGATGATATTGGTGTAATCGGTTCGATGGATCCCGAGCAGTTGTATCTGCCCGAGGGCGCTACGGCTCAGGCGTCGTTGCTTTCGACAACGGGACGAGGTTACTTCCTTGTGGCGGTGATGGGTACGAGCGACGAGCCTACCAACCACGCCTCGCGCGGCTTGGCATCGATTGCCGATGTGCTGAGTGAGTGGGGTAGTGCAGTTGTGATTCTGAACGCTTCGGCCGAGGATGCTGCAAAGTATAATCGAGAGATGCTGGGTGATGTTAAGGCGCACTTCGGTGTAGATGTTGATGACAAGGTGCGTGCAATGCTCTGCGCGGGTTGCAACTCTGAGTCAAAGACTCTGCCTGTTGTGGCTCTGTGCGATAGCTTTGGTCGCGTGGTTTACTTCTCGCAGGGTTATAACACCTCGGTAGCGGAGCAGTTAAAGAGTGTTATTCACAAGTTGTAAGACCACCTCACGCGAGGAGTGGCGAATTATGCCCTCGCGGTCGGGGTAGGCAGCAAACGATACATTGGTTCCGCGAAAGGCGGAGTCGGATTGATTGATGGCGGCTGTGGAGTGGAACTCCGTGGCTGCTGTTTTTTGCTCTATGTAGGCTATGTTTTGGGGATTGACTCCCGCACCAGGCATAATGATAATGCGACCTGCGGCCTGCTCTACAAGTCCAGATATAAACTCTGCCCCCGCCTCGGCCGAAGGCTGTTGGCCCGAGGTTAGCAGACGCTCACAACCAAGCGATATAATCTGCTCCAAAGCCTCTTTGGGGTTGCGGCACACATCGTAGGCACGATGGAAGGTAACCGATAGATTACCTGCGGCATTCATCATACGGCGGCACGCCTCAAGGTCGATGTCGCCCTCGGGGGTGAGTGCTCCGATAACTACTCCGTGCACACCCACTTGGCGGCAGAATTCGATGTCGCGGCACATCGTTGCGACCTCGTCGTCGGAGTAGCAGAAACCGCCCTCGCGTGGACGAATAAGCACATTAATGTCGATGTCGAGCTCCGCCTCGGCAATAGCTTTGATAACGCCATAGCTGGGTGTTACGCCACCGCAAGTGATGGCAGCGCACAACTCAATACGGCGGGCTCCGCCTGCGGCAGCCTCGCGTGCTTCGCTCAACGATGAACAACAAACCTCGATAATTCGCATAGTGAAATGATTTATATTGAGGGTAAAGGTATCAATTTTTCAGCTAAAAAACGGCTTCATACAAGGAAAATGAGTAACTTTGTCGCAGTATGACACAAGTTAGAGCAAAAAAGGCACTCGGTCAGCACTTCCTGACCGACTTGAATATAGCACGCAAGATATGCTACTCGCTGTCGGGTGGTAGCGCCGAAGCACCTGCTCAGGTATTGGAGGTAGGGTGCGGTATGGGTGTGCTCACACAGTTTCTTTTGCAGCGCGACGATGTGGTAACCTATGGCGCCGAGATCGACTCGGAGAGCGTGGAGTATCTGCACGAGCACTACCCTGATTTTGCACCCCGACTCATCGAGGGCGACTTCCTTAAGATGGATCTCAGAGAGCGTTTCGGCGAGGAGGTGCGCGTAATAGGCAATTTCCCGTATAATATCTCGTCGCAGATATTCTTCAAGGTGATCGAGAATCGCGACATCGTGCCTGAGTGCGTGGGTATGATTCAGCGCGAGGTGGCGGTGCGTATTGCCGAGCCTCCTGGTTCACGCGAGTATGGAATCTTGAGCGTGCTGTTACAGGCGTGGTACGATATAGAGTATCTCTTTACCGTTGGCGAGAAGGTCTTCAATCCACCCCCAAAGGTTAAGTCGGCCGTTATTCGCCTAAAGCGTAACTCGACCGTGCAGCTCGGTTGCGATGAGGCGCTGTTTGTAAAGGTTGTTAAGGCCTCGTTTGGCCAGCGTCGTAAGATGATTCGTAACTCGTTGCGCTCGGTCTTTGGTGACTTTGGCGGAGCCGAGCATCGTTTCTTTACGCAGCGTGCTGAGCAGTTGTCGGTGGCCGATTTCGTTGAACTCACAAATTGGGTGGCTGAAAATAGAGCATAAATTCACATAAACGGTGCAAAAAAATGCGCCAAAATGCAACAACATTAGGAATTTATGCTTATATTTGCATTACAAACAAAGAATTGGATATGATGCAGCAGGTACATAACTCTTGGTGGTGGCGCTCGTTGGACAGATAGAACAATGGCGTTAGAGGGGTATGTATATGTATGTGATATAAAATTTATGAAAAACCATTGTTCGCAGTTGAACGATGGTTTTTTATGTTGCGTACTTTAGACTGCGACAATGATAATAATAGAAAAATAAAAATATAAAGTTATGAAGACAAAGAAGTTTATTTTGCCCGAGAGCGAGATGCCTACCGCGTGGTATAACATCGTGGCCGATATGCCCACGAAGCCTATGCCGTGTCTCGATCCGCAGACCAAGAAACCCGTAACATTTGAGTCAATGAGCCGCATCTTCGGCGAGGAGCTGGTGCGTCAGGAGCTCTCGACCGAGCGTTTTATTGAGATTCCCGAGGAGGTGCAGAACCTCTATAAGATATGGCGTCCTACGCCCGTGGTGCGTGCCTACAACCTGGAGCGTATGCTCGACACCCCCGCCAAGATCTACTTCAAGAACGAGGGTACTTCGCCCGCAGGCTCGCACAAGCCCAATACGGCTATCCCGCAGGCATATTATAACGCTAAGCAGGGCATCAAGTACTTGGCTACTGAGACTGGTGGCGGTCAGTGGGGTAGTGCTATGTCGCTGGCGTGTCAGTACTTCAATATCGACCTGCGTGTATATATGGTTAAGGTTAGTTGCGAGCAGAAGCCCTATCGCCGTCTGCTGATGAATGCCTGGGGTGCGAATGTTATCCCCTCGCCGAGCAACACCACAAAGTTCGGCCGCGAGGTGTTGGCTAACGATCCCGCTTGCTCGGGTAACCTCGGTATGGCTATCTCGGAGGCTGTGGAGAGTGCTCTGGAGCACGGCGACACCACACGCTACTGCTTGGGTAGTGTGATGAATCACGTTCTTATGCACCAGACCATCATCGGTGAGGAGTGCATCAAGCAGATGGAGATGGCGGGCGACGAGCCCGATGTGGTTATCGGTTGCTTCGGCGGTGGCTCTAACTTCGCCGGTATCGGCTTCCCGTTTATTCGTCGCAACCTTACCGAGGGCAAGAAGACCCGAGTTGTGGCTGTTGAGCCTGCGTCGTGTCCTAAGCTTACTCGAGGCGAGTTCCAGTACGACTATGGTGATACGGCTGGTATGACACCTATGATGCCTATGTACACCCTCGGCCACACATTCCAGCCCTCGAACATCCACGCTGGCGGTCTGCGTTACCACGGTGCGGGTCCTATCGTGAGCCAGCTCTATAAGGATGGCTTGATGGAGGCGCAGTCGGTGCAGCAGCTCGAGACCTTCTCGGCTGGTATGCTCTTCGCCAATAGCGAGGGTATTATCCCCGCTCCCGAGTCGTGCCACGCCATTGCTGTAGCTATCCGCGAGGCGCAGAAGGCTAAGGAGGAGGGCAAGGAGAAGACCATCTTGTTCAACCTCTCGGGTCACGGTATGATTGACCTCTACGCCTTCGAGCAGTATTTTGCCAACAATCTGGTTGACCACGAGTTACCCGAGGAGGATATTCGTCGTGCGGTGGATAAATTGGATAAGATTATCAAGTAGTAAGGAGATTGTATAATAAGGCTCTTGTTATACAATTCCTGGTATGAATTGTAATAAAAAAAGGATGTCCCAAACAGGGGCATCCTTTTTTTTGTTTTATGTGTAGGGGGTTACTCCATCGGAAAGACTCTTACATCGGTTACATCGCTCAACTCGCGCTTCAGGCGCTCGATGTCGGTAACCTCATCAACCTCGCCGTAGTGGTAGGGGTAGAAGATCTTCGGGCGGATAGCCTTCACGGCCTCGATGGCCTGATCGACGGTCATCGTGTAGGGCTGATTTACGGGCAGGAAAGCTACATCAATATCCTTTAGTGCTTTCATCTCGGGAGTAAGCTCGGTATCGCCCGCAATGTAGATGCGAAGACCCGTAGCAAGCTCCAAAATGTAGCCGCAATCCTCGCGTGCTTGAGGGTGAAAGTCGGTGTGTCCCTCGGTGGTGTTGTATGCCGCAACGGCCTCGACGGTGAGCCCCTCCCAGGGTTGAGCCTTAAGGCCAGGGGTCATTACAACAGCCTCGCCATCAAATACTTCAGCCGAGGTCTTGTCGCAGAGGATCGTGCTCTGATGGGTGGTTATATCGTCGATAGCGGCACGGTCGAGGTGGTCGTAATGCGAGTGCGTTACAAGCACCAAATCGGCCTTGGGTAGGCGAACATACTCGGCATACTGCACGACAGGGTCGTTGTAGATATGGCGTTGGCCAATCTTGATGGCAAACGAGGCGTGCTTGAAGAATGTGAACTGGATGTCGTTGCCCTCCTTGTCCTGAACGATGTCGGTAGGGTATGTGGGCGCAGGCTTACCCTTGAAAATTGAGAATATTGACATAATTTTTAGGTTTTAACATTGGTTGTTGGTGCGGCCGCGCAATCAGGCGACCGAAATTAAACAAAGATAAGTATTAGAATTGAGATTTTCAATAGTTTACTCCTCTTATTCTGCTTTGCAGAGGCTGAGGTTGGCCAAGGCGTCATTTTGTTGATAAAATTGGGTTGAAATTTTTGGGTGGTAGGTCAAAAATAAGTAAATTTGCCAGATAGAATGTATATTAACTTTTTTGCATTATGTTTTCTTTTTTGTTCTACATTTTCACACTGTTGCAGGTGTCTTTTTGGTTCGTTGTGTCGATCATCGTATTGGTAGTAACTTATCCTTTCGATAAGAGTCGTCGTTGGGTGCACGAGTGTTCACGATGCATATGCTTTATGCTCTATGATATATTCCCATTTGGTCGCAGAACAATCCAGGGCGTGGAGTATGTTGACAAAAAAAAGCCTTATGTGATGGTTCTCAATCACAACTCGGCTTGCGATATTTTTACGGCTTATAAGATTCCGCTTAACTTCCGCTGGGTGTCGAAGCGCGAGGTCTTCTGGGTGCCTTTTATGGGCCCGCTGCTCTCGATTCACGGCGATATACCCATCGAGCGCGGTAACCCCAAGAAGGCTATGACCAAGGTGTCGCGTCTGGGTAAGTTGTGGCTCAGCCGTGGTGCTACGGTGGCAATCTTCCCCGAGGGTACACGCTCGAAGGATGGCGAGATTCACAACTTCAAGCTCGGCGCCTTCAATTTGGCTAAGGAGGCTGGTGTGGAGATTCTGCCCGTGGTGATGACTGGTACAAACACCTCTGTTAAGAAGAATAAGTTGGTTAACTGGGGCAACCGCGTAGCTATCCGTGTCTTGGAGCCCGTATCTGTTGATAAGGTTGCGGAGCTTGAGGCTAAGGAGTTAGCTCAGCAGACTCACGACCGTATGGTGGAGGCCCTGGCCGATTTGCGTGCAGAGGTAACAGCTGAGAAGAAAAAGTAAAATTTTGCTGGTGTGTCAAAAATTGGCAACGAGAAGTTGTTACTTTGCGACATTGGAGTGCTAAAAGAATATGGCAAACGAAAAAAATATAAATCAAACAGTGGCGTACGACGATGACGCCATAAAAACCCTATCGCCACGCGAGCATTTGCGTCTGCGCCCGGGTATGTACATCGGTAAGTTGGGCGACGGATCGCAGCCCGACGACGGTATCTATGTGCTGATAAAGGAGACGGTCGATAACTCGATCGACGAGTTTATTATGGGTGCGGGCAATAGGATCGAGATCACGATCGAGGATAATGTCGTGTCGGTACGAGACTATGGTCGCGGTATTCCGCTCAAGTCGTTGTCGGCGGCCGTGAGTAAGATGAACACGGGAGGTAAGTACGAGGGCGACGCCTTTAAGAAGACCGTCGGTTTGAACGGTGTGGGTGTGAAGGCCGTGAATATGCTCTCGAGCGAGTTCACCGCACGCTCGGTGCGTGATGGCGAGGCTCACACGGTAACCTTTGCGCAGGGTCTCGAACTGAGCGACCGCTGGGAGAGTGGCGTGGAGGAGAAGAATGGTACCTTCATCAGCTTCCGTGTCGATGAGGAGATCTTTGGCGAGTACTCCTACAATATGGACTATGTCGAGCAGTTGGTGCGCAACTACACCTACCTTAATCTCGGCCTGAAGATTATCCTCAACGGTCAGGAGTATGTCTCGAAGAATGGACTTTTGGATTTGGTTAACGATAACCTCTCGGAGGAGCCCCTCTATCCGCCCATCTATCTCTCGGGCGAGGATATTGACGTGGTGATCACCCACGGCACGGGCTATGGTGAGAGCTACTACTCGTTTGTCAATGGTCAGTACACCCCGCAGGGCGGTACACATCAGGCGGCATTCCGCGCTTCGATGGCAAAGGTCGTGAAGGAGTTCTTCAAGAAGGACTACGACCCCTCGGACGTGCGTACGTCGATCATCGCCGCCGTGTCTGTTAGAATGAACGATCCCGTGTTTGAATCGCAGACCAAGATTCGCCTCGGCTCGAAGGAGCAGGCACCGGGTCTATCGATGCAGCAGTTTGTGGGTGATTTCTTAGCAACGAACCTCGACAACTATCTGCATAAGCACCCTGAAACGGCGCAGGTGATGCAGAAGAAGATTGCCGAGAACGAGAAGGCCCGCAAGGCTATCTCGGGTATTCAGAAGAAGGCTCGTGAGACAGCAAAGAAGGTGGCCGTAAATAACCGCAAGTTGCGCGACTGCAAGGTACACCTCACTGATAGCAAGAATCCTTTGGCGGAGAAGACTATGATATTCATCACGGAGGGTCTTTCGGCTATGGGTCCCATCACGCAGACGCGCGACGCTATGACGCAGGCTGTCTTCTGCTTGCGTGGTAAGCCCTTGAACTGCTACGGCCTTACGAAGAAGGTTGTGTATGAGAATGAGGAGTTCAATCTCTTGCAGGCGGCACTCAATATCGAGGATGGCTTGGAGAACCTGCGATTCAACAAGGTGATTATCGCAACCGATGCCGATGTGGATGGTATGCATATCCGTCTGTTGATGACCTCGTTCTTCGTTCAGTTCTTCCCCGAATTGATTCGTGCAGGACACCTCTACATCTTGCAGACGCCGCTATTCCGTGTGCAGAATAAGAAGGAGAACTTCTACTGCTACACCGAGGAGGAGCGCCAGCGAGCAATCAAGAAGTGTGGCGCAAGTGCCGAGATTACCCGATTTAAGGGTTTGGGTGAGATCTCGCCCGAGGAGTTCAAGGACCTCATTGGCGAGAATATGCGATTGGACAAGGTGCGCCTTACCAAAGACGATCCCATCTCGGATATGTTGGAGTTCTATATGGGTAAGAACACCTTCGAGCGTCAGAACTTTATCGTGAACAATCTCCGCATTGAGGAGGATATTGAGGAGCAAATAGCATAACAAAAGCGTAAATGGCAGAGAATACAGATATTAAGAGCGTTGATTTAACCCCCGAAGCCGAGGAGCAGGCTGTTCAGACGGTGGCTACGCCCCAGCGTGCGGAGAGTAAGTACGACCGCCTGATGGGCGAGGAGAGCGTGCGAAAACTTACGGGTATGTACAAGAATTGGTTCTTGGACTACGCCTCGTATGTAATCCTTGAGCGTGCCGTGCCGCATATCGACGACGGTTTGAAACCTGTACAGCGTCGTATTATGCATACGATGAAGAAGCACTGTATCGAGGGTGCCCGTACCAAGGTGCAGAGCATCGTGGGTGATGTGATGAAGTACCACCCCCACGGCGATGCCTCAATCAAGGATGCGTTGGTGCAGCTCGGTCAGAAGGGATTGTTGATTGACACGCAGGGTAACTGGGGTAATATACTCACGGGCGACGATGCCGCCGCAGGTCGATATATCGAGGCGCGTCTGTCAAAGTTCGCCTTAGATGTAGTCTTTAACAATAAGACTACTGAGTGGATGCGCTCGTACGATGGTCGTTATGATGAGCCCGTTACGCTACCCGTAAAGTTCCCTCTGCTGCTTGCGCAGGGTACCGAGGGTATTGCCGTAGGTCTGGCGTCGAAGATCTTGCCGCACAACTTCAACGAGCTTATCTCGGCCTGTATCGCCCACCTCAAGGGCGAGGAGTTCCAGCTTCTGCCCGACTTCCCCACGGGAGGTTTGATGGATGCCAGCCGCTATAACGACGGTCTGCGTGGTGGTGCCGTGAAGGTGCGTGCCCGCATATCGAAGATCGACAAGCGTACGCTGGCCATTACAGAGATTCCGTTCTCAACCACCTCGGAGTCAATCAAGGAGTCAATCCTGAAGGCTAACGAGAACGGCAAGATAAAGATTAAGAAGGTCGATGACTTGACGGCCGACAAGGTGGAGATTATCATCCACGTTGCCAACGACGAGTCGAGCGATAAGACCATCGATGCGCTCTACGCCTTCACCTCGTGCGAGGTGTCGATCTCGCCCAACGCCTGCGTTATTATGGACGAGAAACCCTGCTTTATGGGTGTGAAGGATATTTTGCGCCACTCGGCCGACCATACACGCTATCTGCTCGGCCGCGAGCTGGAGATTCGTTTGGATGAGCTCAACGAGGCGTGGCACGAGGCGTCGCTCGAACGCATATTTATCGAGAACAAACTCTATCAGCTAATCGAGGGTTGTCGCACACGCGAGGCGGCCTACGAGGCGGTGGATAAGGGTCTGGAGCCCTTCAAGAAGCGCCTGCGTCGTGAGGTTACGATGGAGGATGTGCAGCATCTGACGGAGCTGAAGTTCATCCGCATCTCGCGCTACGATACCGAGAAGGCCGATAACGAGATTAAGAAGATTGAGGAGGATATAAAGACCACACAATACGAGTTGGATCACCTGACCGACTACGCCATTGCCTACTACGAGCGCATACGCGAGAAGTATGGCAAGGGTCGTGAGCGTAAGACCGAGATTCGCGAGTTCGATGCAATCGAGGCTACTAAGGTGGCTGTTACTAACGCCAAACTCTATGTCGATAGGGCTGAGGGATTCTTCGGTATAGGCAAGAGTATGAAGGATGCCGAGTTTGTGTGCGATTGTAGCGATATTGACGATGTGATTGTTATCCTGAAGGATGGTCGCTATGTGATTAAGAAGGTGGCCGATAAGGATTTCTTCGATAAGAACATCTACTACATCGGCGTCTTTAAGCGCAACGACGAGCGTACGATATACAATGTGCTCTATCGTGATGGCCGTGGCGGAGCTATAATGATGAAGCGATGTGCCATCAAGAGCATCACGCGCGACAAGGTTTACGATCTGACGAAGGGAACGCCCAAGAGTGAGATTATCTATATGACGGTTAACCCCAACGGCGAGGCCGAGGTGCTGAAGATCTACTTCCGTCCCCGCCCGCGCCTGAAGAAGGTGATTGCTGATCTGGACTTCTCGACGGTAGCTATCAAGGGCCGTGCGGCTGCAGGTAACCTCTTCTCACGCTACGGAATTCACAAGATTGTGCTCAAGGAGAAGGGCACATCGACTCTGGGTGGCCAGAATATCTGGTATGATGAGGATGTGCGCCGCCTGAATACCGATGGTCGTGGTATGTTGCTCGGAGAGTTCAAGGGCGACGATAAGATTGCCGTGTGGACTTCGAAGAACCAATACTACATCACGGGTTTCAATGTTGATCAGCACTTCCCCGACGAGACCATTCGTGTGGAGAAGTTCATTTCGGGTCGTATCTACAGCCTCTGCTACTTCGATCGTGAGCAGTCGTACTACTATATGAAGCGCTTCCAGTTGGAGGCAAGCGAGAAGATGCAGTCATTCCTCGAGGAGGAGGCTATGGCCGACTTCGTTTGCATCACGGGCGCGGAGGGCGCTACGCTGGTGGTAACATATAAGGGCGCTCACGCCGCCCGTCCGGCCGACGAGGTGGATGTCGATTCGTTTGTGGGCGTTAAGAGCCACCGCGCTAAGGGTAAGCGAATTACTACCTACGATGTGGCTTCGCTCTCGTTTATCGAGCCTGAGCTACCCGAGCCCACGGAGGAGGCCGAGGAGGTTGACGATGCCGCAATAGAGGTTGATTTGGAGCGTGTAGGCGAGGTAGTTATCCCCGCAGATAGTGCCGAGCAGACTATGCCAAGTCAGGAGGCGGAGCCCGTGCAGGAGCATATCCTAACGATTGACCCCGAGCAGTTGAATCTTTTTTAGAGGGTGGCGATGAAAATATTTTTGGTAGGATATATGGGTTGCGGTAAGAGCTCGTTGGGTAGAAAGTTGGCCAAGGCGTGCGACGCACCGTTCTACGATATGGATGCGATAATTGAGCAGAGAGAGGGTGCTGCCATTAGCGATATATTTCACTTTGCTGGTGAGCAATACTTCCGCGAGAAGGAGCGAGCTCTTATCGAGGAACTTGGGGCAATGTCGGGTGATATGATTATCTCGACAGGCGGAGGAGCGCCCGCGTGGGGTGATAATATGGAGCGTATGAATAGCCTTGGTCAGGCCATCTACCTGCGCCGCACGGCTAAGCAGATAGCATCTCGCCTTAGTCCTCACGGTCGTTACAAGCGACCCAAACTGCGTGGTCTTAACGACGAGGAGCTAGTAGCCTTTATGACCGAGAATATGGCCGAGCGTGAACCATTTTATTCGCGTGCGGCACACTGCGTAGATTGCGCAGAACTGAGCGACGAAGCGATTATAGATGTGATACTTAACATTGTTAAGAAGAATGAATAACTCTCCGATAGGTGTATATGACTCTGGCTTTGGCGGTCTTTCGGTGTGGCGTGAGCTACGCCGTGCCCTGCCTGCTGAGTCGTTGATATACCTTGGAGACGGTAAGAATTGCCCCTACGGCTCACTGCCCGCCGAGCGCATACGCTCTCTTGCCGAGGCGGCCGTGCGCGATTTGATTGAGCGTGGATGTAAGATGGTTGTCGTGGCGTGTAATACCGCTACGGCGGCAGCAATTTCGCACCTGAGGGCCACCTTCCCATCTACGCCCATCGTGGGCCTTGAGCCTGCGGTGAAGCCCGCCTGTGCGATGACAAAGAGCCGTGTGGTGGGTGTTATCGCAACGGAGCGTAGCCTGCAGGGTGAGAAGTTCCTCTCAACATTGGAGCGTTATGGCCAGGGTGTTGAGGTTATTAAGGCCGTAGGTCGCGGCTGGGTCGAGATTGTGGAACAAAACGAGGAGCATACCGAGCAATGCCGCGAGATGGTGCGTGCTGTGGTGGAGCCTATCATCGAGCGTGGAGCCGATGTGATTGTGCTGGGATGTACACATTATCCATTCCTAAAGGATGTCGTTTGTGATGTTATTGGCGAGCGTGAGGTGGCGGTAATCGATTCGGGTGCGGCTGTGGAGAAGCGAGTGGAGAGCCTGCTCGATGAGTATGATTTGCGAGCCACGGCGGATAATGAGGCGAGGGTGGAGTTTGTAAGTTATGCCGATGAAGCCTACTGCGAGCGTCTGCGTAATAAAGCGAGAGAGAGTTTGCGGAAATAGATATTGAAGAATGACTAATTGGGCGTAGTCCCATATCTTTTGTTGATTATGGCACAACGAGGAAGTAAAAATATAAATTCAAAGAAGAGTGCAATGGCAGTACCGCCATCTAACGACAATATGTTGTGGATGACGGGTTTTGTGTTGCTCATCGTTGGACTCTTTTCGGCCGTATCGGTGCTGTCGCACTTTATTCATTGGTCGTCGGATTTGTCAGCTCTCAGAAATAATCCCGAACTATCGGGCGAGGTTATTCCATTTGAGAATATATGTAGCAAGATGGGCGCTATGGTTGCCTATTGGATGGTCGATTGCTCGTTTGGTATTTTTGGTATCCTTATCCCCGTGGTGCTGACGGTTTTGGGTTGGCGAGTATTTAGAAAGAAGTCATTGCATATCAACCACTTTGCGCTGAGCGCGGCACTGCTGTTGATTATGGGATCGTTGACTCTCGGCCTTATTGCTAAGCAGTTGAGTCTGCCTTACGATATTGGTGGCGAGATAGGTCAGGCGTGTGCTGCCGACCTGACGGGTGCGATAGGTGTCTTTGGTACCGTTTTGGCTCTTATTACAGGATGGGTACTTACGGGAGTATTCATCAATCGTAACTTCCGCCGTATAGTCGATGGCATTGGCGATGGCGTCGAGAAGCAGGGCGATAGAATGAAGCGTGTTGTGGAGGATGTCATCACAGCCCGAGCAAAGCAGTCGGGTGAGGAGGAGATGGACGATGCTACGGCCGATAATGGAGACTCTATGGAGGCTGCAGAAAACACAGCTCCGCAGAGTGGCCCTATGCCCGAGCCGCAGAGAGTATATCACTCCACTTATCAGCCTGAACCACAGCCCGAGCCTATAGTGAATGTCGTGCCGCCCGTAGCCGCCGCAGAGCCGCAGGAGCAGTTTGTGGCTGAGCCTCAGCAGGGAGGGGAGCCCGTTGTCCGTATGAATGAGTATTTGGGCGCGCGCCTTGAGAAGGAGAGGACGAGTCGTGATTTTGGTCGTGTGGTCGAGGAGGATGAATTTTATATCGAGGGCGAGCAGAAGATTGAGGAGATTTTGCCTGAGGTAAAGGCTGTAGATATGTCGTCGTACGATGACGATGGTTTTGTGGTGGAGCCCAACGGTGGTGCTGTACCTGAGCAGATTGATGTCAATCTTTTGTTGGCACGCGAGGAGCAGGCTCGTCAGGCTCGCGAGATGGATGAGCAGGGCTTTGCTGTTGTCGATCGTCAGACGGAGCAGATGTTGGGAACGGACTCAGATGATGAGTCGGAGACCATTGTTTTTGAGGATGATACACGATCGTATGCCAAGCCCGTGGCAGTGCCTGAGCCGCGATTGAGCTTAATGCCGCGTGCCTCACGCTTTGAGCGCGGAGTGGCCGAGACGGACGATATAGTTGTTACGGTGCGCGAGAATGCAGTAAAGCGTGTGTCTGAGTCGGAGATTGATACCAAGCTATACGATCCGTTGCGCGATCTGGAGAGTTATAAGAAGCCTTATGTATCACTCCTTGAGGATTATAAGTCGCCACACAAAGTGAGCGATGCCGAGATCTACGACAACAAGTGCCGTATTCAGGAGACACTCAAGTACTTCGGTATCCCCATTGTGGATATTCAGGCTACGGTAGGTCCTACGGTTACACTCTACGAGATCGTGCAGGCGCAGGGTGTGAAGATCTCGAAGGTGCAGGGTCTGGAGAAGGATATTGCCCAGAGCCTTCGTGCGCAGGGTATTCGTATCATCGCCCCCATTCCTGGCCGTGGTACAATCGGTATCGAGGTGCCTAACCGCGATAAGCAGATTGTGTCAATGTATTCGGCTATCTGCTCTGAGGAGTTCCAGCACGCCAAGATGGAACTTCCAGTGGTGATTGGTCGCACGATTCAGAATACTAACTTTACTTTCGACCTTGCAAAGATGCCCCACCTGCTGGTAGCAGGCGCTACGGGTCAGGGTAAGTCGGTGGGCTTGAACGCTATCATTACATCGTTGCTCTATCGCAAGCACCCCGCTGAGCTGAAGTTTGTGATGATTGATCCCAAGATGGTCGAGTTCTCGGTATATAATAAGCTGGAACGCCACTTCTTGGCTAAAATGGAGTCGGAGGATGAGGCTATCGTAACAGATCCGAAGAAGGCTGTTTATGTGCTCAACTCGCTTGTCGAGGAGATGGGTCGCCGACTGGAACTATGTAAGATGGCTACGGCGCGTAACATCGTGGAGTATAATGAAAAGTTCACGGCTCGTCGCCTTAACCCCAATAAGGGACACAGATTCCTGCCATATATCGTGGTTATTGTTGACGAGTTTGCCGACCTTATTATGACCGCCAAAGAGGTAGAGGTGCCTGTTATGCGATTGGCGCAGAAGGCGCGAGCCGTAGGTATTCACCTTATCATCGCTACGCAACGTCCCGATGTGCGTGTCATCACGGGTGGTATCAAGGCGAACTTCCCCTCGCGTATTGCATTCCGCGTGATTCAGATGATTGACTCGCGTACGATTATTGACCAACCGGGTGCAAACCAGCTCATAGGCCGAGGCGATATGCTCTTCTCGAAAGATGGCGAGCTGACGCGCGTACAGTGTGCCCTGGTTGAGACTAAGGAGGTGGAGCGATTGGTGGATTATGTGGCTAAGCAGCAGGGATATACCGAGGCTTATGCTCTGCCCGACTATACTCCCGAGGCTGGTAGTGAGTCGGCAGGAGGTCTCTCCGATGGTGAGAGTGGAGCCCCCGTGAAGTATGACTCTCTGTTTGGCGAGGTGGCCCGTGCCGCGGTAACTACGGGAGTTATATCTACATCGTCGATCCAGCGTAACTATGAGGTGGGCTTCAACCGAGCAGGCCGAATAATGATGCAGTTGGAGCGTGCTGGTATCGTGGGCCCGCAGGTGGGTGCTAAGCCTCGCGAGATAAAGTTCTATGACCTGCCCTCGTTGGAGGCCAAGTTACAGGATTTGGGTATCTTTTAATTGGAGTAATAAATGTGTACGAAAAATCGTTTATATGATGAGTATGCGTAGTTTTTTTGTGATTATATTATCCCTGCTCTCGATAGCAACGGCCTCGGCCGACGAGCGTTCGCAAGCCGTCTTGCGAGGCGTGGCAGAGTATGTGCGTGCATTGGGAAGTTATGATGCCACATTTACGGTGGTGGCGGGCGACTATCATACCCTGGGACAATATAGCGTTGCGGGCGATAACTATCACATCGTGGTAGATCAGGCCGAGGTGTATGCCGACGGTAAGGTGCGATATGAGGTTGATCACGAGTTGGAGGAGGTGAATATCGACGAGATGGATATGGCCAGCCGTAATATATTGGATAATCCTACCCGTTGTTTCGACTTTGTGGGAGATGAGTATGCCTCGATGGTTTACACTGAGATTGGTAGCGACCTGACACTGCTGATGCGATCTAACGACACTACACTCGAGGGCGATATATACCTTACCGTAGATAAGGCCACATCGCGTCCTCGCAAGATTGTATATGTGCTCTATGATGACCGTATCGAGGTTACCATTACCTCGCTTGTGCGTCGTAAGACCGAGGTTGATAAGTACAGCGCCTCGAAGTATCGTGATTACGAGATAATTGATTTCCGCTAAATCAACTCCTTGAGTTTCTGTAGTTCATACATCCTGTCGCGGTAGCGTGCTGCGGCAAGGAAGTCCAACGACTTGGCCGCACGCTCCATATCCTCGCGTGCCTTGGCTATCTGTGCGTCAATATCTTCGGGAATATGCTGGCCTATGTTGTATGTGCCCTGCTGGTCGGATGCTATGCTGTAGTGCTCCTCGACGATGGGATATACATTCATATCTTCGGGCTTGGGCGTTAGCAGTGTGCTCTGCCCCGTGCCACTCTTGCGAGCTTTGCGAGGTAGCATTGCGTTGGCTATGTTGTACTCGATCTGCTTCTCGCGGCGGCGGTTACTCTGCTCGATGGCGTTACGCATCGAGCCCGTTACATTGTCGGCATAGAGCAAGGCCTTACCACTGCTGTGTCGTGCAGCACGACCCGCTATCTGTGTGATGGAGCGAACATTACGCAGGAATCCCTCCTTGTCGGCATCGAGTATAACAACAAGGCTCACCTCGGGCATATCCAGACCCTCTCGCAGCAGGTTTACACCCACCAATACATCGAACAGATCGGCGTGCAGGTCCTCTATGATCTGCACTCGCTCGAGCGTATCTACATCGGAGTGGATATAACGGTTACGCACACCAGCACGATCCAAGAAGCGCGACATCTCCTCGGCCATACGCTTTGTTAGGGCCGTGATGATAATCTTCTCGTTGCGTTTTACTCGCTTCTCAATCTCCTCCAAAATGTCGTCTATCTGATTCTTCGAAGGGCGTACCTCCATTGGAGGATCGACCAATCCTGTGGGGCGTATTAACTGCTCTACTACGACGCCCTCGCTCTGGCGTAGCTCGTAGTCGGCAGGCGTAGCACTCACATATATTGCTGTGCCAACCAAGCCCTCGAACTCGCTGAATGTCAGCGGACGGTTATCCTTTGCGGCGGGGAGGCGGAATCCGTAGTTTACCAGATTCTCCTTACGCGCACGGTCGCCACCGAACATAGCGTGTACCTGCGGTAGGGTAACGTGGCTCTCGTCGATAATCATTAAATAATCGTCGGGAAAATAGTCCAGCAGACAGAAGGGACGAGTACCCTCGGCACGACCGTCGAAGTAGCGCGAATAGTTCTCAATACCAGGACAGTAGCCCAACTCTTTAATCATCTCCAGATCGTACTCTACGCGTTGCTTGATGCGTTGCGCCTCGAGCGGACGATCCTCCTTTTCGAAGTAGGCAATGCGCTGACCCAAATCGAGATATATCTGTTGCACGGCGGTGTTGATACGCTCCTTGGTGGTAACGAACATATTGGCCGGATAGATGGTAACCGACTCCAGTTCGCTTATACGCTGACCCGACGCAGGGTCGATGAGTTGTATGGCCTCGACCTCGCTATCGAACATCGTTATGCGGTAGCAATTATCGCCAAAGGCGGCCATCACATCAATCGTGTCGCCTTTGGTACGGAATGTTGCGGGGGTTAGAGCCTGCTCGGTGCGGGTATATAGAGCCTCTACCAAAGAGTAGAGTAGTTGCTTGTAGCCAATGCGAGCGCCAACTTTTACGTGGATCGAGGTGGCGTGAAAATCGTCGGGATTACCAATACCATAGAGGCACGATACGCTCGACACCACAATCACATCACGGCGGCCCGAGAGCAGTGCCGAGGTGGTACTAAGACGCATCTTCTCGATCTCGTCGTTTATCGAGAGATCTTTTTCGATGTAGGTGTCAGTCGTGGGTAGGTAAGCCTCAGGCTGATAGTAGTCGTAGTAAGATACGAAGTACTCTACGGCATTTTCGGGGAAGAAGTTCTTGAACTCGCCATAGAGCTGTGCCGCAAGGGTTTTGTTGTGGCTCAAAACGATGGTCGGACGGTTGAGAGCCGCCACCACATTTGCCATAGTGAAGGTCTTACCCGATCCAGTTACTCCGAGCAGAGTGTTGTGTCGGGCACCGCCCTCGATTGAGTCGATGAGCTGCGCTATGGCTTGGGGCTGGTCGCCCTTGGGGGCGTAGTCCGATACGAGTTTGAAATCCATACGACAAAGGTAGGAATAATTACTCAATAATGAAAAAAGCAGTGGCAAATCTCACGCCTTAGAGTCGCGAGTGCGAATTTTAGCCCTTAAAAAATGAGTATTATAATTTTATTATTACCTTTGTACTCTTATGATTGATCGCGCAACGGTAGATAGGATTTATGCAGCTGCTAATATCGTAGATATTATCAGCGAATATGTCACGCTCAAAAAGAAGGGCGTGAACTATCAGGCGTGCTGTCCGTTTCACAACGAGAAGACTCCCTCGTTCGTGGTATCGCCATCGAAGGGAGTGTATAAGTGCTTCGGTTGTGGTAAGGGTGGCAATGCCGTTACCTTTGTGATGGAGCACGAGAGCATAAGTTATCCCGAAGCTCTGAAGATTGTAGCCAAGCGTTATGGCATCGAGGTCGAGGAGCGCGAGCAGACCGAAGAGGATGTGCGTCGCAACAACAACCGCGAGAGTATGTTTGCCCTCAATGGTTGGGCGGCCGAGTATTTCTCTAAATATATGCTCAATAATGCCGAGGGAAAGAGCATAGGCCTCTCGTACTTTGCGCAGAAGCGAGGCTTTACCGATGCCACAATTCGCAAGTTTGGTTTGGGATTCTGCTCGGCGACGGGTGATGCTATGTCGCAAGCAGCGTTGGCGGCAGGATACAAGGAGGAGTTCTTGCTCTCGACGGGTCTTACGCTCAAGCGTGAGAGCGATGGTCGATTGTACGACCGTTTCCGCGATCGAGTGATGTTCCCTGTGCATAATATCTCGGGACGCGTGGTGGCCTTTGGTGGTCGTACACTTCGTACCGATGGTAAGGTCGCCAAGTATCAGAACTCGCCCGAGAGTGAGATTTACAGCAAGACTCGCGAGCTGTATGGCCTCTACTTTGCCAAGAAGGCTATCCAGCAGCAGGGCTTTGCCATTATGGTGGAGGGTTACACCGACGTGATCTCGATGCATCAGGCTGGCGTGGAGAATGTGGTGGCCTCGTCGGGTACGTCGCTCACTATCGACCAGATACGTCTGTTGAGTCGATTTACTCGCAACATAACGGTCATCTACGATGGCGACTCGGCTGGTGTGAAGGCTACGATGCGTGGAATCGATATGATTCTCAAGGAGGGAATGAATGTCCGCATCGTGTCGCTGCCCGCAGAGCACGACCCCGACTCATTTGCCCGAGCACACACGGCCGACCAGGTGCGTGAATATATACAGACTACGGAGGAGGACTTCCTCTCGTTCAAGGCCAAGATGCTGATGCGCGAGGCGGGCAAGGATCCCATCAAGCGCTCGGAGGTTATTGGCGATATGGTGCGCTCGATAGTGCAGATTCCCGACCCGATACAGCGCTCGGTGTACATCAAGGAGTGTGCTCGCACGATGGATATTGACGAGAATGTGCTCATTGCCGAGGTGGCTCGCAAGCGTGCCGTGCAGGCGGGCGACAGGGAGACCGAGGAGTTTGTGCGCAACCAGCAGGCACAGATGCGTCGCGAGGAGCGAATGGCATGTGTGGCTGGTCAGGATGTCAATCTCGTAGGTTCGGCTACGGCGGGTAGCAGTGTCGAGGCGTTGGAGTATGAGCTTGTTAAATATCTGCTCAAGTCGGGACACAAGTGCTATGAGATGCTGGAGGCCCGAAAGGTGGTGCGAATAAATGTGGCGGCTGAGATTCTGCAGAGTGTGGTGGCCGATCAGATAACATTCATAAACCCTGTGCTGAATAAAATACTCACAACCTATCACGAGCAGTGGCAGCAGTTGGGTATAGGTGTAGAGGTGCCAGCGCAATATTTTGTCAATCACCCTGACCCCGAGGTGTGCAATATGGCTGTCGATATACTCACATCGGACGACAACTATGTGGCCAGCGTGATATGGAAACAGAAGGATGTGCATATCGAGAGCGAGGAGGAGATGTTGGCCGTGGGAGTACCCAAAGCTATTATGCTCTACCGCTCGAAGATTGTCTCTCGAATGATTGATGCCTATGTGGCGCGTCTGCGTAGTGGCGAGTTGAGCGAGGATGAGTCTATGGAGTGTATGCGCCAGGTTGATCAGCTCAATAAGATGAAACAGACCATCGCAGAGATGAGTCAGCGGTTGATTCTGTAGCGCACATAAAAGGGGTAGGGCCGGAGGCGTACGCGCCTCGCAGCGCATACCGTGTGCAAACAGAAAATAAACAGAAAGATGTGTAAAACATAAAGATAAAAGAATTAGTTACCTTTATCCGGCTCTACCCGTCGATGAAAAAGGCAAAAACAGTGCCACGAAAGAGCCCGTAGGATGAAGATTAGTGATGATTTCTTGAAAGAAAAGTTATGGCCGATTATAGAAACATAAATATCCGCAATAAGCGTGCTACCTTCGATTATGAGATTCTGGAGGAGTACATTGCGGGCATTGTATTGGTTGGAACCGAGATTAAGTCGATACGCCTGGGAAAGGCATCGCTTACGGATTGTTATTGCTACTTCGAGAGTGGTGAGTTGTGGATTCGTGGTGTGAATGTGGCCGAGTATGGTTGGGGTACGTGCAATAACCACGCTCCCAAGCGCGATCGCAAACTTCTGCTTAACCGCAAGGAGCTTAATAAACTGCAGCGTGCGTTGCAGGATAGAGGTTTGACTGTTGTTGGCCTTAGACTCTTCTTGAGCGAGAAGGGCTATGCTAAGGTGGTAATCGGTCTGGCTCGTGGTCGCAAGGCCTACGATAAGCGTGAGTATCTGAAGGAGAATGATGCCAAGCGCGAGATGGATAAGGCAATGAAGAGATATAAGTAGCCGTATGAACAATAAGATTAAAGCCGTATTTTTCGATATCGATGGCACATTGGTGAGCTTCGCCACCCACGCCGTGCCCGACTCGGCACGTGAGGCAATTGGCCGTCTGCGTGAGCGTGGCGTGAAGGTGTTTATCGCTACGGGACGCCTGCTGTGCCACACCGATGCTGTGGGCGATCTGGAGGTCGATGGCTACATTACGGTAAATGGTGGTTGTTGTCTAACGGCGTCGGGTGAGATTATCTACGAGCGTTCGTTCCCGCGTGATGTGCTCGATAAGGTATTTGAGCTGAAGTCGCGTTATGACTTTCAGCTGGCCGTTATGACGCAGAAGAATATGTATATCGACCGTATCACATCGCGTGTGAAGACCATTGCCGATATGATTAACATCTACCCCGAGGTGGCCGATTTGAATCATATTATTGACACACAGTCGGTGTTGCAGATGTGTCCTTACATCAGCCCCGAACTCGAGCCTGAGATTATGGCGCAGTTACCCGAGTGCGTGCAGAGTAGATGGATAGATTTGTTTATGGATATTAATCTCAAGGGTATCGATAAGTCGGTAGGCGCACGCAAGGTGATGGAGTATTACGGCCTTACGATGCAGGAGGCAATGGCCTTTGGCGATGGAGGAAACGATCTGCCGCTGGTCAGAGATGTGGCCGTGGGTGTTGCAATGGGTAATGCCTGCGATGAGTTGAAGGCTGAGGCCGATTATATAACCTCGTCGGTGGATGAGGATGGCGTGAGCCGAGCGTTAGAGTATTTTGATTTGATATAGTAGAGTATGTCGCTTATTTTATGTATTGAGACAGGTACCGACATCTGTTCGGTAGGCATAGCACGCGATGGCGAGTTGGTATCGCTACGCGAGAGCGCTGAGGGTCGTGATCACGCCAAGTATGTGGGTCTGTTTGTTGATGAGCTGTTGCGCGAGACGAATATTGCGCCCGATGAGTTAGACGCCGTGGCGGTGGGGATGGGACCAGGCTCTTATACAGGCCTTAGAATAGGTGTGTCGTTTGCTAAGGGTTTGTGCTACGGACAGCAGATTCCATTGATTGCAGTGGGTTCGTTGGAGGCTTTGGCCGAGGTGGCTATCGAGGATAACGAGGCCGGCATTCTCGATGTTGAGAACTGGGACGACGCGGTGCTCTGCCCGATGGTGGATGCTCGCCGTATGGAGGTATATACCCAGCTCTTCGATGCCTCGGGCAATGCCTTGAGTGAGGTGTCGGCCGAGGTGGTTGATGAGAATACATTTGCCGACATTCGTCGCGATAAACAGCTGGTAATCTTCGGTAATGGAGCGCGTAAGTGTTGCGAGGTGATGAGTAATGCTACCTATGTCGATGTTGCTCCCTCGGCACGCGGTCTGGCTCGTAAGGCCGAGCAGAAACTCAGCGCAGGCCAGGTCGAGGATATCGCCTATTTCGAGCCCTTCTACCTGAAGGATTTCGTAGTTATTCCGTCAAAGAAAAAACTTCTGTAATGAGATATTGCAACGATAGAGTCCGCCGTCAGGATCGTCTGCTGGACGAGGTGCGCGCCGTGGAGATCCTCCGCGAGGGCGAGTATGGCTTTTTGTCGATGGTTACCGACGAGGGTGGCTATGGCGTGCCTGTAAATTATGCTGTGAGCGGTGATACTATCTATATGCATTGTGCCCCCGAGGGACGCAAGGTGCGAGCTATGGTGGCTAACCCACGAGTGTCGTTCTGTGTTGTAGGACACAAGCGCATCGTGGCAGAGGAGTTTACCACCGAGTATGAGTCGATCATCGCATCGGGTGTGGCGCGTGTAGTTGAGAGCGACGAGGAGCGCCACCAAGCATTGCGTCTGATAGTGGAAAAGTATTCTCCAGAACATCTTGAACAGGGACTGCAGGCTATCGAGCGTTCGGCGCATAGAACGGCTGTGGTGGCTATCGAGGTGGAGAATCTTACGGGTAAGACCAAGATGATGCGTTAGCACTACTTGGCTCGGTGCCCCATACTCCATACGCCTACGACATTCAAATCCCTATCCAACATCACCATATCGGCATCTTTGCCCACTTCGAGCGATCCCTTGCGGTTGTATATACCCATTATGCGGGCAGGTGTCTCCGAGGCCATACGCACAGCGTCGCCGAGCGGAATAGAGGCCTTATTTACCATTGTGCGAACGAGGTGATCCATCGTGGCAATGCTACCAGCCAAAGCTGAGCGGTCGGCAAGTTTGCAGACACCATCTTCGATTATAATACGCGAATTATCGAGGCAATTACTATCGGTGGCCGCATAGGCCATAGCATCGGTTACCAGGGCTGTGCGCTCTACGCCTTTAATCTTATGGACAAGTTGCAGTATAGCCGCAGGAATGTGTATTCCATCGGCTACCAGCTCGACACTCATACCATCGATCAGATATACGCCCTCGATTGTCCCCTCGTGCTTAAATTCGCGTTTCTTGTGTACGCTCGTCATTGCATTGTAAAAGTGCGTTGCGTGGGTATATCCCGCCTCATAGGCCTCCTTCAGGATGTTGTAGTCGGCCGTAGTGTGGGCAATCGACACTACTGTTCCGCGCGAGGAGGTGTAGCGACCAAACTCCAGTGCACCCTCAACCTCGGGAGCAGCATCCCAACGCTTTATGCAAGCAGTATTTTCAAGCAAACGGCAGTAGGTCTCTGCATCGGGTTGGCAGATGTGTTGAGGCTCCTGCCCGCCAGCCATTATAGGATTGAGGTATGGCCCTTCGAGATGCAAGCCCATAATGGTGCTATGAGGCTCGTTCATCATACTCTCGGTGGTCTCTATCGCTCGTTGAAAGGCCTCGAATGGAGCAACCGCCAAAGTGGGGTAGATAGCAGTGGTGCCGTGCTGGAGGTGCGTGCGCGTAATTGCACGAAAAGCCTCGGGGCTACCCTCCAGGAAGTCGTGTCCACCGCCGCCGTGAATGTGCATATCGATAAATCCTGGTACGACAAAAGCACCTTGAGCGTCGATAACATTGGCCGATGAGTTGTGGGTGTTGTGGGTGCCTATCGATATAATTTGGTGATTATCGAAAGAAATAGCTCCATTGGCGATCCAACCGTCGGGAGTGAGTATTTGGGCATTTGTGATGATTGTTAGCATCTTAGATGATTTTCGGTTAAAACTAAATGTAAATTTATAATTTTTTTTCGAAAAATGTTTGCACAGATAAAAAAAAATGTCTATATTTGCACTCGCTTTAAGACACGAAGCATATAGATGATGGTGCCATAGCTCAGTTGGTAGAGCAAAGGACTGAAAATCCTTGTGTCCCCGGTTCGATTCCTGGTGGCACCACAGCAAAGAAAAGCAAAACAACGTAAAATCCTGATTTTCAACGAAAATCGGGATTTTTTATTTTC
>JAZONC010000008.1:0-2146 GCA_045654285.1 Alistipes sp.
GGCAAGTGTCCACCTGAATGGCCGGCTATTCCATACATAGATGTGGTGGAAGAGGCTCTTTGTTTCGGATGGATAGACTCTACATTAAAGCGTCTTCCCGATGGCAGGTTGGCCCAGCGCCTCTCCCCTCGACGACCAAAAAGCCACTGGACTCAACTGAATATGGACAGATGCGTGGATCTTGAAGACAGAGGCTTGATGACTGAAGCCGGTAGACAAGCGTTTGAGAAAGCATTCGACCATGAGATTATACCTCCAGACTCTGAGATAAACCAAAGGGTAAAAGAGGAAGCCAAACTAAGACGAACTTGTATGATCGGCAAATAATACTTGTAACGCATTGATACACGAAATTTTAAGATGTATTTTTACGTGTAAAAATCAGCAATTTTTCTATTTGCAAGGAGATTGTAAATTGTTGTATTTCAGAGAATAGCAATCCTAGACGAAAACTATCGAGCAACTGCAATCCAACATCAAGCAAATGCAGACAGAGCATAGTCGGGCAATGATGGATAAGGATAACGAGCATAAGTAGGAGACCAACATCCTTAATTCAATAATCAATACTGCTCATCGTTGGTATCCCGATTTTGCCCACCTCCTAAGATTGGAACGCCTTGCCAAGCAAATAGGTCTTTCGGCTATGGAGTTTGCTGAACTGATTAAGGGTAGGATTGAATAGTAACGGCAACTATTCATTTTAAGAGTAGTTGCCGTTGTTCATTACGCCTGTTTCTTGTAGGTGAGGGCAGCGAGGGTGTTGAAAATGATGGCGAAGATGCCGAGGGCTGCGTAGTTTGTCCACAGTTCGGCCACGGTCGTGCCCTTCAGATAGACCGAGCGCAGAATCTCAACGAAGTAGCGTGGAGGCAGTATGAGCGTGAAGCGTTGCGCCCACTCTGGCATTGAATCAATAGGCGTAAGCAGTCCACTCATCAACATAAAGGTCATAATAAAGAAGAACATAACAAACATTGTCTGTTGCATCGTCTCCGAGAAATTGGCGATGGTCAGGCTGAAGCCCGAAATCGTAAGGATAAAGAGCAACGCTCCGAAATATATTGCTCCGATAGAGCCTACGGGTGCAAGGCCATAGACCAATCGAGCCACAAGCATTGCCACCGTCACGACAAACAACCCTATAATCCAATACGGCACAAGTTTCGAGAGGATAAACATAAAACGAGAGATAGGCGTTACATTTATCTGCTCAATAGTACCGCTCTCCTTCTCGCCCACGATACTCAATGCTGGCAGGAAACCGCAAATCAAGATAAAGAGAATAATCATCAGCGCAGGAATCATATAGTGGCGGTAGTTGAGCGTGGGGTTATAACGATTCTCAATAGTTACCAACTCCGACAACTTCGCAGGGCTCTTCTCGCCACGTAGCTCGGCCAAGGTGCGGGCTATGGTCTGCACGACATACTGCATTCCCATACCTCCCTTTGTAGCATTTACTGCATTGGCGGTTATGCTGATGCGCTCTGGTGTGGCAACAGTCATATCGCGCTCAAAGTTGTCGGGTATCTGCACAATAACATCCACCGCACCCTGCTCTAAACCCTCCATAGCAAGTGGGTATTCGGCCGAAGTCTGCGCGAGTGTGAGATACTCCGAAGCTTCGATATGTGAGGCGATACGGCGCGAGGTTGTCGAGCGGTCGAGGTCGACAACCGCAACATTGACATTGCGGACATCCATAGTCATAATGAGCGGCATAAGCAGCATCACAAGTATCGGGAAGGCGATGATTAGTCGCGGCAGAAACGAGTTGCGACGTATCTGCAAAAATTCCTTCTGAACAAGTACGATAAATACTCTCATAGTTACTCCAATTTATCGTTAAACTTTTTGAGTGATACGCCGAGAATAGCTACCGTCATACCGAGCAGAATCACGCAATTCTTCCATACAGCCACAAGCGGCAGGCCCTGAATCATCATCTTTCGCACAGCGTCGATATACCACCTTGCAGGGACGATATTCGATATTACCTGGAAGAATTTGGGCAGATTCTCAATCGGGAACAGCATACCCGACAGCATCAGAATAGGCATCATCATTACCATAGCCGAGATTAGCAGTGCCGCCATCTGTGTGGTGGCGATGGTCGAGACCAAAAGTCCGAGCGATAGCGACA
>JAZONC010000009.1:0-189049 GCA_045654285.1 Alistipes sp.
ACGCTGCACAGAACCCTAAGGAAATTAAGTTAAACGAGATTAAGTAAGAAGTATGGAAGTTGTAAACACCGTAGGTCGCCGTAAGGCTGCTGTGGCTCGCGTATTCGTGAAGCCGGGTAATGGTCAGATTACAATCAACCAGCGCGCACTCGACGTTTATTTCCCCTTGAACATTCTCCAGTACGAGGTTAAGCAGCCTTTGTTGGTTACTAACACTTTGGAGAACTATGATGTAACCATCAACCTCGTTGGTGGTGGTATCAAGGGTCAGGCTGAGGCCGCTCGTATGGGTATCGCACGCGCATTGTGCCAGATCGACGCTGAGCACCGTTCAATCTTGAAGAAGAACGGTTTCCTCACACGTGATTCACGCGAGGTTGAGCGTAAGAAGCCTGGTCAGCCCGGAGCACGTCGTAAGTTCCAGTTCAGTAAGCGTTAATCCTTACACGACCGAATTTTCGGCAAGCACGACGCGGGTTGGAAATCCGAAAGACTGCTTTATATATATTGGTATTACTGGCGGATTGCCCCGTCGCGGAAAATCTCTCGGATTGGCAAGGCCACTACCGATGAGATTGAAGAAAAGAGAAATTAAAATTAAAACAGAAAAGTTAAAATGTCACGTACAGATTTTAATACATTGTTGGATGCTGGCGTTCACTTCGGCCACTTGAAGCGTAAGTGGAACCCCAAAATGGCTCCCTACATCTTTATGGAGAAGAACGGCATCCATATCATCGACTTGCACAAGACTGTTGTAAAGTTGGATGAGGCTGCAGCAGCACTCAAGCAGATCGCAAAGAGCGGTCGTCGCGTGTTGTTCGTTGCAACCAAGAAGCAAGCAAAGGAGATTGTTGCCGAAAAGGTAGCACCCGTTGGAATGCCCTATGTAACTGAGCGTTGGGCTGGCGGTATGCTTACAAACTTCCCCACAATACGTAAAGCCGTTAAGAAGATGGCCACCATCGACAAGATGTTGGGCGACGGCACATTTGATAATTTCTCAAAGCGTGAGAAGCTCCAGATCGAGCGTCAGCGTGCTAAGTTGGAGAAGAACCTCGGTTCTATCGCTGACCTTACTCGCCTTCCCGCTGCTCTGTTCGTTGTTGACGTTCAGAAGGAGGCTAACGCAGTTAAGGAGGCAAAGCGTTTGAGCATCCCCGTATTTGCTATGGTAGATACTTGTTGTGATCCTACAGACATCGATTACGTAATTCCAGCAAATGACGATGCAGCAAAATCAATCGCTACTATCCTTGATGTAGTTTGCACAGCTATTGCAGAGGGTACTGAGGAGCGTAAGCTCGAGAAGGAGAAGGAGGCTCAGGAGTCTGAGGCTGCTGCTCCCGCAAAGCAGGCTAAGCCCCGCATCAAGAAGGCTGTTAAGGCTGCCGTAGATGCTCAGGAGGCTACTGTTGCCGAGGTTGTTGCTGCAACCGAGGAGGCTTAATAACTCATAAGCAAAAGAAATTATTAACACTTTAATAAAAAGACAATTATGGAAATCAAAGCAGCAGATGTAATGAAGCTCCGCAAGATGACTGGCGCTGGTATGATGGATTGCAAGAAGGCTCTTCAGGAGGCTGAGGGCGATTTCGAGCGCGCTAAGGACATCATCCGCGAGAAGGGTAAGCTCGTTGTTAGCAAGCGTGCTGACCGTAGCGCTTCTGAGGGTGTTGTTGTAACTAAGGTTGTTGGCCAGAAGGCATACTTGTTGTGCCTCGCTTGCGAGACAGACTTCGTTGCTCAGAACTCTGAGTTCTCGGCTTCTGCAAACCAGATTTTGGATATCGCCGTTGCTAACGATGCAGCCGATGTTGAGGTTTTGAAGGCTATCAAGAACGCTGAGGGCATCACTGTAGAGGAGATGGTAACCGAGAAGTCAGGTCAGACTGGCGAGAAGGTTGAGTTGGCTTACTACGGCCGCATCGAGGCTCCCTACTGCAACGCTTATGTTCACTTCAACAAGAAGCTCGGTACTATCCTCGGCTTCAACAAGGAGGTTTCTGAGGAGGTTGCACACACCATCGCTATGCAGGCAACTGCAATGGCTCCTATCTCTATCGACGAGAACGACTGCCCCGCTGAGGTAGTTGAGAAGGAGAAGGCTATTGCTTTGGAGATGATGAAGCAGGATCCCAAGAACGCTAACAAGCCTGAGGAGATCTTGGCTAAGATCGCTGAGGGTAAGATGCGTAAGTTCTTCGAGGAGAACACTCTCTTGAACCAGGCTCTCGTTGGCGAGAAGATCTCTATCCGCGAGTTCTTGCAGCAGGCTGATAAGGAGGCTACTGTTGTTGCTTACAAGCGTTTCGCTTTGGAGGCATAGTAGTTCCACTATCATAAAAGAAGAGGTTATCGACCGTCGGTTGATAACCTCTTTTTTTGTAGCTGTAGTCTTTTTATTGTATGCATTTACTTTTTTTTACTACATTTGTAGTATGAAAAATATTGCAAAGTTTATTATCGTAGCCGTTCTCTTCTCGTTGCCCTCTGTCGCTTCGGCGCAGACCTATGTGAAGATGAATGCCCTATATGCAACCGTGGGTGTTATTAACCCCTCGGTTGAGACTGTCGTGTCGCCGCACTCGTCGGTGGTTATGGATATTACCTTTTCGCCGTGGCGTAGCTGGAATGGCAAACACTCGCAGTTTGGAATCTTCTTGGGCGAGTATCGCTACTACTTTAAGGAGGCTACCTCGGGTTGGTATCTAAGCGCTAATACAGGTATGTTGGTCTTCGATATTCATCGTTTTCAGCTATTTACAGACGGTAAGATTGTCAGCCGTCAAGGTCAGTATGGAAAGGGTTTTGGCGCAGCCGTGGGTGGTGGTATAGGCTGGTCTCGACACCTGGGTGAGCGATGGCTGGTGGATATATTCCTATCGGTGGATAAGACCTGGTCGTGGTATAACCGCTACGAGGCCGATGGCGATATAATTATGAATCCTCAAGGCCACGAGCACTACCTCAAGCCCGATCCTTTCAATGGCTCGGCGGAGGTGATGCCCCTCAAGGGCGGTATCTCGTTCGGATACAAAATCCTGAAGGGCAAACGATAAAATAAAGGAGCGATCCCTCGGAGTCGCTCCTTTGTGTTTAGTTTTGTTTGTATTCGATTGTTGTCTGGTAAGGTTTGTAGAAGTATTCAATTGTTTGCCCCTCTGCCATATAGAGTGTTGTGAGAAGGTTGTTGCCATTTTCGTCATCCATAGGATCGCAATCCAACCACTCCAATGCCGTATTATCTGATACATCCAAAGATGTTAATTGATTGCCACTGCAACCCAACCTCTCCAATGCCGTATTCTTTGACACATCCAAAGAGGTTAATTGATTGCTATCGCAATACAAATAACTCAATGCCGTATTATTTGATACATCCAGAGCGGTTAATTGATTGCTACCGCAGGACAAATAATCCAATGCCGTATTCTTTGACACATCCAAAGATGTTAATTGATTGTTATAGCAAGCCAACCACACCAATGCCGTATTGTTTGATACATCCAGAGCGGTTAATTGATTGTCATAACAATACAAATACTTCAATGTCGTATTCTTTGATACATCCAAAGAGGTTAATTGATTGTCACCGCAATCCAACTCCTTCAATGCCGTATTATCTGATACATCCAAAGATGTTAATTGATTGCCACTGCAATCCAACCTCTCCAATGCCGTATTGTTTGATACATCCAGAGCGGTTAATTGATTGCTATGGCATTCCAACCACTTCAATGCCGTATTGTTTGATACATCCAAAGAGGTTAATTGATTCCAACGGCATGCCAACCACTCCAATGCCGTATTCTTTGATACATCCAGAGCGGTTAATTGATTGCTCTCGCAATGCAAATACACCAATGCCGTATTGTTTGATACATCCAAAGAGGTTAATTGATTGCTATCGCAATACAAATACACCAATGCCGTATTCTTTGATACATCCAAAGAGGTTAGTTGATTGTATCTGCAGGACAACTCTTTCAATGCCGTATTCTTTGATACATCCAAAGAGGTTAGTTGATTGTATCTGCAGGACAACTCTTTCAATGCCGTATTGTTTGATACATCCAAAGAGGTTAATTGATTGTTATCGCAATCCAACTCCTCCAATGCCGTATTATCTGATACATCCAATGAGGTTAATTGATTGCTCTCGCAATGCAAATACACCAATGCCGTATTCTTTGATACATCCAAAGAGGTTAATTGATTGCTCTCGCAATGCAAATACACCAATGCCGTATTGTTTGATACATCCAAAGAGGTTAATTGATTGCTCTCGCAATACAAATAACTCAATGCCGTATTATTTGATACATCCAAAGAGGTTAATTGATTGCTATCGCAATACAAATAACTCAATGCCGTATTATTTGATACATCGAGGGTAGTTAATTGATTGCCATAACAATACAGATGCTTAAGATTAGGGAAGTAATGCAACTCGCTCATATCACTAATTCCTAACAGGGGAGCGTAAATATATTCTACTCTTTCAGCCTCTGTAATACTTATCTTTCCATCATTGTTTGCGTCAATTAGTTCGTCTGTAGGCGACCAATAAGGAGACTCCCAAATTTTTTCCTGCAATAAATACTCCTCAAATTTAGGGTCGGAGAAAGAAATAATATCTCCTGCGCCCCACGGAGTAATTGTGGTGGTTTTGAGGGTCATTTGCTGAGGATTATACGCATCGATAGTGAGCGTGTAGTCGTATTGCAACGCCGCCTCAAAATCTACATCGGTTGTGTAGGTGTAAATATCATCATCCATCTCCATACGGAATGTTACCGCGCCCTGCTGAGGATATACAATAGCCGCATAGTTCACGCCATTGCTCGCCAGCGGAGTAACCACTGCAGTAGTTGTGCCAGCGGTGGCTGTGCCCGTAGCAAGGTCGATGGTGCCATCAGTTACCAAGCCGTTGATTGAAAAACTCTTCTCGGCCTCGGCCAACTCCTCGTCGGTAATGCCCGTGCCAGCCTCCAAAGTGATGGAAATCTTGCTCAGCGAGTGGTTGAAGGTAAGATTTACGGCCTCAGTCTGCGGCTCAAGATTAGTAGCCTTTGCTAAAATAAAGTCGCTATTATAGAAGCCCTCGGGCTCAGATTGGTCTTCGGCCACGGCGAACGGATAAGCCGCGTTGTTTGAAACGCTCTCGGCGTAGGGGTAGTATGCCCACACACTCAAACGAACATCGGGCGTGCCCCAATACACCTCCTTGCCCTCGGGCGCAGTAAGGTTGCCCGATGAGTAGGTGAAGGCCTCGTTGTCGAGCATATTGCCCGATTCAGCGAGCGATCCCGTTGCTGAAACATAAACACCCACCTTGTCGTTAGCCTCAAAACCGTCGGCATCGATGTGGGTCGAAGGTTTGATGGCGGCAATATCGCCCTTTAGGCGCAATTGTACAGCCGATTGTGTGGGAGAATCGGGATTTTCGGGCTCGGTGGCGGGACCACTGCCACAGCCTTGCATCGACACAACGAGTGCCAACGCTGCAAGAAGGTTAAAGATGCGTTTCATTTAGGTGTAGATTTATGCGACTGCTCCGTCTCGCTACGAACGCAAAGTGTGAACAAACTTGTCCAACAGTGCGGTCGTAGGAAAACCGATGGAAACAGACAAGGATGCCCACACAAAGAGGGCATTCGCATAATCTGTCTCGATTTCCATAATGAAATTTCCTACGTTTCACTGTTTCGAGAACAAATAGCAAACGCTAATTAATAATATGTTATGCGACAACGCATCGTCGCAATACAAAGTTAATAAAAAATCCCAAACCGCATATCGCAGACTTGGGATTTTTTGTTCTATAGCAACTCAACTATTTTTTCCAGCCACTCTTTGTCCACCTCGTCAAAGGTGGCGAGGTGTTCGCTATCAATATCAAGAACACCCACGACAGCGCCGTCGCGCCATACGGGCACCACGATCTCGCTTCGCGACAATGAACTGCAGGCTATATGTCCAGGGAAGAGTTCTACATCGGGGACGACCTGTGTCGCCTGCTCTTTCCACGCTGTGCCACATACTCCACGGCCAAATTTTATGCGACTGCACGCCAGAGGGCCTTGAAATGGACCAAGTACCAGCTCTTCTCCCGCTACACGATAGAATCCTGTCCACCAGAATCCAAATGTCGTATGTATCATTGCTGCAATGTTGGCCATATTGGCTATCTCGTCCTTTTCGCCCTCAACCAGTGCAGCCACCTGCTTGTAGAGCAGTGCATATTTCTCCCTCTTGCCACCCTCGGCAATTAATAAATTCTCTGCCATAACCGTTACTCTTTTTTCCACATTTTATCACCTAAATAGAAGTATAGCGTGCCGTAGGAGTAGCGACCCGTCTGTGCTCCGCGGTCGAATGTGATCCATAGGTAACGCTCGTAGTTGCCGTAGGGTATGGGTACGATAGTGGGCCAGCCACGAAAACCACCATTGGCGTACAACTGCTGGAAGGTGCCCTTGTATTCGAGCGTGGGGTAGTCGTAGATGTAGAATGTAGTCTCTGAGCCCCCGCTGAGCACATAACGATGGCCACCCACCTCGGTGATGCGTATGCCTGTGTTGTTGTTCTGCTTCGACTCGGCTATTTGTCGGTAGGTGCCGTTCCACTGATCGCTCTCGCAGAGGTAGGTTACATAAGATTTATCCTTGAGAGCGCAATATGCCAAGCGCCACTTTTTCGCCTCGCTGTCGTAGAAGAAGTCGGGGTCCTCGGTGTTAAAGCCAGCGCCACGCGTGTAGCTGTGTGGAAAGTCCAACTCGGTGCACTCCAAGTAGTGCATTCCGTGCAGGAGGTCAGCCTTAGTTGTTGCCCACGCCAGGGTATGGGTGTCTTCGTGCGTGGTAGTCATCACCAGATACTCCTCCGCTTCAGGATCGTAGACCACCTTTGTGGCGTGGAAACCGTACATTATGCCGTCGCCCTTACCGAAGAACATAGCACCCTCTAAACGCAGTTCGAACGAGTCTAAGTCGAGCGAGTAGATGCCCTGATAGGAGTCGAAGATACGCTCAAAGCCGCGCGTGGTGAAGCAGATATACAATCGCCCGTCGCGAATCAGTGGCTTGCCGTCGGTGGTCTGTATGACCTGCGGGTCGGCCTGACCCGTACCACTTGTTAGGAGGCTTTGCGCCTTCTTGAGCGTTACCTTTGAGTTGGGTGCCAGCGCGGTGTAGATGCCGAACGAGTGGGTTACGGGGCTCTCTATCTGTCGCATATCGTTCTCTACGCTGAATAACAAATCGGCCTCGCCCGTTGGCTTGAGGTTAAAGACGTGAAACCTAACGCCCGTATATTGCACTCTGAGTGATAGCTCCGCCTGCTTGCCTATCTCCTTTTCGGCCAATGTCGAGCCGTCAGCGACAGCTGCAATGCGTCCATCTTGGTAGATGATGCATACAGCACGCCCCTCGCCGTTGTTGGGATAGAATGCGATGCCAGCTGTGTCGTTTGCATCGAGATCTCCAATTACAGCCTCGTAGCATAGGTAGGGATGAAATGCTCCAACCCTTATAACCGATTCGGAGCCTTGCTCGCTTGCGATCTCGAGCTCTCGTCCTTGTTGTTTCAGCGTGGGCTCGCCATTTTTATTTTCGATAATGAGGTTTGCCGAGTTGGGAAGGAACAGGTCGGTACCCTCCATATTGATTTGACTCATCACCTTGTGCGAGGTGTAGAAGTTACGCACGAACGACTGCCTTACGAAGGTTATATCGCTAAGGCTCACCTCCGCCATAGGGCGTTGTGCCATTGAGCACACTCCCCATAGCAAGGCGATAGCGGTTAAAAGGTTTCTTCTCATCATATATTATTCTTTATATTTCTCTTCGGCTTGGCGTAGCAATGTGGCAGCCTTCTCGCGGAATGTAACCTCGCTCTCGGCAATGGTTGCACCCAAATCCTCACCCTGCAAAAGCCAAGTGCCGTTGTGATTATATAGGAATCGGATGGCATAACTACCAAACAAATCCATATATTGATCGTGAACGACGGCCGCCAACTTGCCGAAAGTCAGCAGTGTTTCAACGCGTGTTGAGCCCTCAGCGCCTGCCTGAGTTGCGAATACTCCTACTGCGCCATTAACCTCGGCTAAATCTTTGACACTCTTGCCGATAGGCTCTGCGGTGTAGGCATTGGCATCAATCGCTCCATCCTCAAGCAACAGACGAGTTCCGATAGGTGTAGCCGTAGCTTTGCCCTGCACAACATCGACATAGTATGCCTGATGTTCGGGGCTTAGCGTCACGGCCTCGACAACCTCTCCGTCGCGGAACAAGATACCCGCCTTATCGTCCATAGCATAACCGCCCTCGATTGTGCCTTGCTCTAACATTTGATGGTAGAGCGTGCGTTTAGTCTCGTCTCCATAGTGCGGACAATTGCTATGTGGTAGTATGCCTAAACCCTCGACAATGCTAAGGCCCGATGGGCGCGAGTCGCTCACACCACAATCAAACCACGCGATAGAACCTGCACTTCCGCCAGCGATAATTGCACCTCGCTGCATCGCCTCAATGAGCATACGGTCAATGCCCTGCGCCTGCCATATACCCAACATATTGAGAGTATTACCTCCTCCAACTACAATAGCATCAGCCTCGGCTATCTGTTCTTCAAATGTCTGCTCGGCTGACGAATCAATCCATACTCGCATAATGTGCGGCTCGATGCCCACAATTCTGCATAGCGACTCCCAAACTTGGATGTTGTCCTGATGATCGCCACTCGCCGTGGGTAGGTAGAGAATATGAGGGTTCTCCTTACCTGTAAGCTCGGCCACATAGCGCGTAAATTTTAGGTTAATGTCACTACCCCAAAGGAACAGCGTGCCCGATTGTTGCGACGGCGCGCAGCCGACAAAGAGCATAAGCGCAAGGATGATTCTTGCTAAAGATTTCATAACTCGCTGATTTTTAGAGTTGAAATTAATTGGGGGGGGTAATTTTTCTCATAATATTTGAGTATTAAATGGTTAATAAAATGTTATAAGCTCTTAACAATTTCTTTTAAGTGGCGCCAGAATTTATCTACTGTTGCAATCTCCAGTCGTTCGTCGGGCGAGTGTACACCACGCAGGGTGGGACCAAACGATACCATCTGAAGGTGGGGATACTTCTCGAGGAACAGACCGCACTCCAATCCTGCGTGCACAGCCTTCACCTTGGGCTCTTTGCTAAACAGACGCTCATAGCACTCGACGGTGCACTTGAGCAGATGCGAGTTGGGGTCGGGTGCCCAGCCTGGGTAACCATCCGAGTGAACAACATCGGCACCCGAGAGCAGGAATACCGACTCCACGGCCTGCTTGGCGTAGAGCTTAGCACTCTCCACCGATGAACGCTGTGAGGTGGTTACCACGACGCTCTCGCGTGAGGCAAATTTTACAGAGGCCAAGTTTGTCGAGGTCTCTACCAAACCCTCGATAGCGGCCGACATTGCAATCACACCATTAGGCACGCCCACCAGCGCTCCGAGCAGGTTGCACTGCGACGCCATATCGAGCACATCCTCCACCTGAGGCATATCGCTCAGCGCAATGCGCATATCGGGCTCGGTGATGCTGAATTCATCCTTAACCTCGGCAATGAAGCGTGTGGCGCGAGCTTCGAACGCATCCTTCAGGCGCGAGGGCACACCCACGATGGCGTATGCCTCGCGGGGGATGGCGTTACGCAGGTTGCCGCCGTCGAAGTAGCTCATACGACCCTCGAACTCATCCTGTGCGATGAGTAGCAGGCGTGCGACAATCTTGTTAGAGTTGGCACGACCTTTATTAATATCGTCGCCCGAGTGGCCACCCTTCAGGTCGGATACATCTACACGGTAGAATGTGTAGTTTTTCGGAGCACTCTCGTAAGCTACCGAGTAGGTGGCTAAAGTGTCGATACCACCCGCGCAGCCGATAAATATCTCGCCCTCGTCCTCAGAGTCGAGGTTGAGCAGGTATTTGCCCGTGAGCATACCCTCGCCCAAGTTAAATGCGCCCGTGAGGCCAGTCTCCTCGTCAACGGTGAATAGAGCCTCCAGAGGGCCGTGCTCGGCCTCTTCGTCCAGGAGCAGAGCCATCGCAGCGGCCATACCTATACCGCAGTCGGCACCCAGCGTAGTGCCCTCGGCGCGTACCCAGTCGCCATCCACTATGGTGCGTATGGGATCGTTGTCGAAGTCGAAATCGATGTCGTTGTTCTTCTCGCATACCATATCCATATGCGACTGCAGAATGATGGTGGGACGATCCTCGTAGCCCGCCGTTGCAGGCTTGCGAATAACTACATTTCCTATCTCGTCGCGTTGCCACTCAAGAGAGTTTATCTGAGCGAAATTAATCAAGAAGTCGATAATGCGCTCCTCCTTCTTCGAGGGGCGAGGGATGCGGGTGATAGCGTCGAATTGCTCCCACACCGCTTTGGGGTGTAAATCTCGTATAAGCATAATGTGCGAATCAAATTTTAACAAAAGTACAAAATATGGGCAGTTTTTACAATAACGAGCGCTCTTTTTTCCTAAATTTGTGGTGCTATGCGCAAAATGCTTATACTCATATTTACTCTGTTGGGTAGTGTAGTGGCTGTGGCGCAGGAGATTGATGACGATTACCGCAGGTATAAAATCGACGCCGAGCAGATACAAGATCGTATCATCGAGACCGACACGCTACTCTTTTATCGCTCCTCGCACCTTAGCTGCGATTTGTACGATGAGATTACGGCCTACCGCTTTTCGTATGTCGATTTCGCTCGTCGTGGAGCTGACTACACCTCGCGTGGTATTGTGCTCGATGGCATCGAACTAAGGCCATCGAACCACTCTCTATTGCGCCGTTTGGGTCTTACCGAGCGAGGGTATGCAGGTCTTTCGCACGGCGTGTCGCACGCAGGAACAATGAATGGAGTGTATGAGTTTACTACAACCGGAGGTGTGCCCCTCGATGCCGTCAATATCGGCACTTTCTTCTCGGGCAAGGGCTATCTTGGCGGAGTGCGAGCATCGCTAAGTGCCCTGATGCGTAAGGGGTGGAGTATTACGCTCTATGCCTCAGCACGCGGAGGCGATGATCTCTATGTCAAGGGTGTATATAACAACTCGGTGGATGTTGGCTTGCGTTTGGTAAAGTCGTTCGATTCGGGTGCACAGTTTGCGGTTGTGGCTCTATCAACCATTGGCGAGCGAGGCCTACGCTCGGCATCGACCGAGGAGGCATTTACTCTCACTGGCGATAGGCTCTATAACCCAGCGTGGGGCTATCAGGCAGGGCGTGAGCGAAACTCTCGCACAAGGCGTGATGCAGTGCCCTTTGTGGCTACTACATATACTCAACCTATAGGCTCCTCGACGCGTATGCAAATCTCGGTGGGTGGCGACTACGGCCATCGTAGATACTCTTCGTTGGGGTGGTACGATGCAATGACTCCTCGCCCCGACAACTATCGTTATATGCCGAGCTTCTATGCCAACGAGAGTGTGGCTGCGGCTGTAGCCGATGAGTGGAGAGCCGAGAATCCCGATTATACGCAGGTGCGTTGGGATGATTTGTTTGGTCAAAATCGAATTTCATCAAGCGGTGCTGTCTATGCCGTAGATTATCGTGTTGAGCGTATTGCGCGTGGCCAGATGGTTGTTGATTTTCAGACCGATGTAGGATCAAATCTTACCCTGCGCTATGGCCTGCGAGGCGATTATATCTCATCGCGTAACTATAAGCAGATGGCTGATCTGATGGGTGCAACACATCTCGACGATGTGGATTACTATCTGCTCGATGATGATACCTACTCGGCTCGCCTACGCAATAATATGCTTCGTGAGGAGTTGGCCGTTGGGCAGGGAGATAGGTTCTCCTACGATTATGATTTGCGCCGTCGCTCGCTGATGGCTACACTTGCTGTCGATTACTCGGTGGCGCGTTGGCACTTAAGTGCCGATTTGCAAGTGGGACGAGCCTCTATACAGCGTGTAGGTTATTTCGAGAAGGAGTTATTTCCAGCGTCAGCTTCGCTGGGTCGTTCCGAACGCTTAAAGTTTAATCCATATCTAATGAAGGTGTCGGTCGGTTATGTCTTTAATCCGCGCCATCATCTTCGCTTGAGCGCTATGGCAGCAGAGCGAGTGCCCGAAGCGCAGAATATGTTCCTTAATCCGCTCTATAATAATCGCACAGTGGATAACCCCTCAGCTGAGAATCATCGTGCGGCGGAGTTGGAGTATAAATATTCTGGAACGGCAGCCGACTTTGTCTTGACCGCATATGCCGCCTCGGCCCGAGGTCAGCGAGAGACCTTGCGTCTCTATGATGACCTGTCGCGAGCCTACAGCGATGTCGATATATCGAGTCTGGGCAGTGTGCGCTACGGTGTGGAGATGGCTGCCGAGGTGCGTTTTACCTCATTTCTGCGTGCCTCCCTAACAGCCGCTGCAGGCCGCTATATGTATGCGGAAAATCCGATGGTTACGCACTATGCCGATACCGATAATCAGGTGATAAGCAGTAGCTCGGAGAGTTATATGGGTGTTTGCTACATTGGTGGTGCACCGCAGTTGAGTGCTACGGCCGAGCTAACCTACATCGACTACAAAGGTTGGTCTGCCTCGCTCGGTGTGCAGTTGGCTGCTGCACGCTATGTAGAGCCCTCTGTGGTGCGTCGCACGGAGCGTGTGGCTATACAAGGTTCATCGTCGGAAGAGATATTTCGCAGTTTTATGCATCAGCAACGCTTAGACGATGCCTTTACCGTTGATGCGTCGCTCTCGCGTTGGTTTAATTTGGGGCGTTCGCGTTTGGCTCTGACATTGTCGGTGCGTAATCTGTTGGGTGCAGACGATATTGTTTATAGTGGCTACGAATCCTCGCGCATACGCAATTATCGCAGTGGTGCACAGCGAATCTACATCCCACAGGATAATATGCTCACCTACGCCTATCCTCGAACTTACTATGTAGTGGTGTCGTGGAAGATGTAGAATTTGGTCGTTTCGTAGGAAAAGGCTATCTTTGCACTCGTTAAACGCTAAATCAGATTCTTATGGCAGGTTCAAACTTTGTGGACTATGTGAAAATTTTTGCCCGTTCGGGTCACGGTGGAGCTGGCTCGTGCCACTTCCGTCGCGAGAAGTTCGTTGCCTTCGGAGGTCCCGATGGCGGTGATGGTGGTAAGGGTGGTAGTATCATTCTGCAGGGCGACCGCCAATATTGGACTCTGATTCATCTTAAGTATCAGCGTCACCAGTTTGCTGAGGATGGTGAGGGTGGCCACGGAGCTCGCTCATCGGGTAAGGATGCCGCTGATATTGTTATCCCTGTGCCCCTGGGTACGGTAGCCCGTCGCGTGGTGGAGCAGGAGGATGGCACTACTACAATCGAGTATGTGGGTGAGGTTACTGAGCACGGCGATCGATTGACCTTGTTGAAGGGCGGTCGTGGTGGTTTGGGTAACTGGCACTTCAAGAGCGCTACAAATCAGGCTCCGCGTTATGCACAGCCGGGAGAGGATGGCGACGAGGGTGCATTTATCCTCGAGCTTAAGGTGTTGGCCGATGTGGGTCTGGTAGGCTTTCCCAATGCTGGTAAGAGTACTCTGCTCTCGGTTGTGTCGGCTGCGAAGCCAAAGATCGCAAACTATGCATTTACAACACTCGAGCCTAATTTGGGTATTGTCGAGGTGCGCGATCATAAGTCATTCGTGATGGCCGACATCCCTGGAATTATCGAAGGTGCACACGAGGGTAAGGGTCTCGGCACTCGATTCCTGCGCCATATCGAGCGTAACTCGGTGCTCTTGTTTATGGTGCCTGCGGATAGCGACGACATTGCTAAGGATTATGAAATTTTGCTTGGTGAGCTTACGCAGTATAACCCCGAGCTGCTCGATAAACAGCGTCTGCTGGCTGTTACCAAGTGCGATATGTTGGATGATGAACTCATCGAGGAGATGCGACCCACTCTGCCTGAGGGTATTCCGTCGGTATTTATCTCTTCGGTTGCCAATATGAATATCACCAAGTTAAAGGATATGCTCTGGGACGCACTTCAGAAGTGATAGACTAACAAGACTCTTTTGGTAAAACATAGGCTCTCTGACTTATTAAGTCGGAGAGCCTTTTTTTATTCTGCTACCACTATACCGTGGTTTATGATACGCAGTGAGTACTTGCCATTAAAATACTCCACTATGCCATATAGATCGCATTCACCTTGGGGTATAATCTCACTGCAGTAGTCGCAAGTAGATATGGTACGAATGGCAATCTCGTACCCTTGTGCATCGTATGCCGTGCGTTGGGTGGTGAGATATTTGCCCGTCAGAGTATCAAACTCGCACCACGCTTTGCCCGCCTGATTGCCAAAATTAATCCCCTTGATTAATACATAGTTGCTTATGTGGGCGGGTGTCAATTCTGCGATTGAAATGGGTGTTGGCTCGATAGCCATCGGCTTCTCCTCATCGATGGTTATGTAGCGCGATACATCTTCGGCCGCAATTCTATCTACGGTGAACTCATTCTCGGGCTGAGCTCCCAACATCAGTTGCCCTGCGTACGAGCCAAGTGCAAGCCCCGAGCAGTGTATCACTACGCGAGCCGATAAGGGAAACTCGGTGGCCGTGCGCCTGAGATCGACGCCAACCTCTATGCCGCCCGATTTGTCGCTTACGATAATTGACTTGTAGTACTCGCCAAAGAGGTCGTTAGCCACGACATACCCCTCGATCGAAATATCGTCAGTAATTACAACCGATTCGCTCGTTGCCATCGATTTCAGGTGCGCAATAGACACGGTGCCGTGGGGTCGATCGTTGTATTCACCCGAGGTGGCATCAGAGCAACCGCTTAAGACGAATAATAGGAGTATGTTAGTTAGTAGGCAAGCAATCCTTCTCATAACGCATCTTGATAATGTACATATCCTGACCCTCGACCTTAGCGTATTGCAATATGCCCGTTATATTCACTCGCTCGGTGGGAATACTCTTATGTGCATAGTTTGCTGCCGATGAGGTATATACTGCGATGGTATTGCCATTGCTATCGGCAAATATATTGTAACCGCTCCACTCGTTGGTGGGAGTCTCTGCGGCGTTGTGGATAAACTGCATATCGTGCATATTGACCAGACATCCGCACAACGACGGCATCAGTTCGTTAAAAGTTATGGGTTTGGGCGCAACGGGCGAGATTATGTCGTAACTCATAATATGCCTATCGAGCAAAACTCGTGAAGAGAAGTAGTCAGTAGGGTATTGGCTATATGATGCTGCTTCGGTGCCTATCTGTAACACCCCATTGTGTTGACCCACGGCGCACCCTTCAAGATAGATGGTGATGTACAACCCTTCGGGGTAAATGTTGTGTAGATCGTACAACCCTGCCATTAGCTCCAGGCCACCCGAGGCATCCTCGATGCAGAACGAACGGTAGAAGTTCGCCTCCTCGTCGCTCGTTGTAACATATCCCCCGATGACAATCGGATCGTTGATGGTTACTTGACGCTGACCAACCATCTCGCGCAGGTCGGCAATAGCTATGTTGGGGGCTACGGGGATCTTCACCTCCTGCTCGGGCTCGTCAAAATGCTTGCACGCGACCAAAGCAACGCTTATGCCGAGTATAATCCACCGCCAAAGATGGTTGATATGGGATGTGTCGTGCATTTTTGAGTGGGTTATCGGGAGATAATGGAGCGTTTGAGTTGTTTATATAGCGTAAAGATAATGAATTTTGCGGAAAAATCAGTATTTTTGCCTGCGGTTTGTGCCACGGTGGTGCGACCTTGATAAATTTATTGAGAGAGATGTTAAATGTATTTTTACAGGGAGATGCTGCGGCGGTAGAGAATCTTATCGTTCCCGATAGCGTGCAGAAGGCTCGCCTGACGGAGGCTGTACACCGTTTGGCCGATGCGGATTTTGTGAAAGAGGTAGGTGGTGAGATGTTGAATTGGTTGATATGGACTGGTATCAAGTTCCTTATCTCGCTTGCAATATATTATGTTGGGCGTTGGTTGATTGGTAAGTTAATTAGCCTAATCGATGCCGTTATGACTCGCCGTGAGGTGGAGCTATCGCTTCATTCTTTTATACTCACTGCAACGAAGACTCTGGGATATATCCTGCTCGTGCTTATCATCGTGTCGGTGTTGGGTTTCAACTCATCGTCGTTCATCGCGGTGTTGGCATCAATGGGTTTGGCTATCGGTATGGCTATGAGCGGTACGTTGCAGAACTTCGCAGGTGGTGTGATGTTGCTCGTTCTCCGTCCCTATCGTATTGGCGATTTCATCGAGGCGCAGGGAGTGAGTGGTACGGTTGCACGCATCAATCTGTTTAATACGGTGATTCACACTACCGATAAAAAGACAATATATATTCCTAATAACGCCATTTCTACCTCGATTATCAACAACTCATCTACTGCCGATACGCGTCGTTGCAGTTGGAAAATCTCGGTTGCCTATGGCGACGATTACGATAGAATTCGCGATGCTATGTATGCCATCATCAAGCGCGACGGTCGTGCGTTGCAGACTCCAGAGCCTTATGTGCGTATCGACGCTTTGGCCGATAGCGCCGTAGTTATCGAGGCGCGTGCGTGGGTTAGCAATGCCAACTATTGGGATTTCTATGATACCATCACCGAGGCCTTCTACAAGGAGTTGCCTCAGCACGGTGCCAACTTCCCATTCCCGCAGTTGGATGTACATCTTACACAGGAAAGCAAATAACAATAAATTATATTTTATATTATGGAATTTAAGGATATTTTGGCTATTTCGGGTATGCCCGGTCTTTACAAGTATGTTGCACAATCTACTCGCGGCATCATCGTTGAATCGTTGGAGGATGGTCGTCGTAGCAATGCTTCGGCTACAGCTCGCGTGAGCGCTCTTGCCGAGATCTCGATGTTCACCGAGGGTGAGGACATTGCTCTTGCCGAGGTATTTACTCGTATGTATAACCACACTGGTGGTCAGCAGGGTCTTTCTCACAAGGAGTCAGCCGATAAGTTGAAGGCTTACTTCGCTGAGGTGCTGCCCGAGTATGATCGTGAGCGTGTACACGTTTCTGATATTAAGAAGGCACTCTCTTGGTTCAATATCTTGGTAGGTGCAGGTATGACTGAGTTCACCTTGCCAGCCGAGGAGGAGCAGGCCGAGGAGTAGGCTTTTTTTTGAGCGTTAACCCGTTTAATGCTGTCGGCTTGTGGCTGGCAGCATTTTTTTTGTTATTAAAAGCAGCAATTGCAAAAAAAGTTGTGTCAAGTGTAAGTTTTTTACCATTTGTTGCGACTAATAGGGCAAATGAGAAAGAGAATGAAAGAGCAAACACGAGAAGAGAGGTTTACTGAGATGGTATATGCCCATCGTAGTATTATCTACAAGGTCTGTTATATCTATGCCCCGCAGGGAATGATCGAGGATTACTACCAAGAGGTACTTATCAACCTATGGCAGAGCTTCGATGGGTTTGAGGGGCGAAGCAAGCGCTCGACATGGGTATATCGAGTGGCACTATACACCTGCATCTCGTTTATCCGCCGCAAGGGGCCTTCGACCATATCGCTCTCAGTAGATCTCTCGGCGGACGAGGATCCAGCGCTAAAGGAGCGAGTTGAGGAGCTACACTCGGTGATAAATCGTCTGGGACATATCGACAGGGCGCTGATAATGTTGTGGCTCGATGGTTACTCATACGAGGAGATGGCCGAGGTAACGGGCCTCACCGAGTCGAATGTGGCAGTGAAACTTATGCGCGCAAAGAATAAAATGAAGGAGATGTTTAACGCTTAAAACTATTAAAATTATGAATCTCGAAGAGTTAAAACCGTCGTGGGATAAGCTGTCGGAGCGACTTGATCGCGAGGAGATACTCCGCAAGCAGGAACTAAGATTGATTACCGAAAACAAAGTAAAATCATATTGGGGCAAAATCAGAATGAATCAATATCTGGGCTGGTTGGTGTTGGTATGCTGTGTCGGTATCCTCTATGCGCAGGGGATTCAGAACGACCCATTTGGATGGATAGTTATCGGTGTAGTTATCCTTTTGGATATAATGTTCTTTAGCCCGATGTGGAAGATAATCAAACTGTTGGCTAAGTTTGATAGGAGTATTATCGAGCAGGAGCAGATGATTTTACGATTTGAGAAACTATTTATTCGCAATAGTATCTTTTCGGCTTGCTTCCTCGCCTTGGTCTTTGCTTATGTAATTATTGTGGCAATTATTCGACACTCGGCACCATCGGTAGAGTGGTGGATGTGGATGATTCTTACGATCATCGGCTCGGCTATACTCTGTGGCTGGCGCTATTTGCGAGAGAAGGAACGCATTGCAGAGATCAAGCAGCGTATCGTTGCCCTCAAGCAATTTGAAGAGTAGAAAATTAGCTAATAAGGCACTCGAGGCATCAGCCTCGGACTTGAATCTGTATCAAAAACAGAAAGGTGTTCAACTTTTATTGAACACCTTTTCTATTTTCATTCTTGGCAGAATTATCTTGGCAAAGCCTCTACCTCCAAAGTCTCGTATGCCTTCTCGGCCTTAGCAAGTGCATCCTCCACACTCTCGCCACGAGCCAAGATCACCCCCATACGACGGTGTCCCTTAACCTCAGGTTTGCCGAAGATACGCACCTGAACATTTGGCTCGGCGAGTACCTTATCCAGATTGCCGAATACAACCTTGTCGGTGTCGCCCTCAACTACGACAGCCTTCGATGCGCTCGGACCGTAGAAGTTAATCGAGGGGATAGGCAAGCCTAACACTGCGCGTGCGTGCAAGGCAAATTCCGACAAATCCTGCGAAATCATTGTAACCATACCAGTGTCGTGCGGACGGGGTGATACCTCGCTGAAGAGTACTTCATCCCCACATACGAACAACTCAACACCAAAGATACCGTAGCCACCAAGAGCATCGGTTACCTTCTTAGCAATATCCTGGGCCTGAGCGATAGCGCTCTCGCTCATTGGCTGAGGCTGCCACGATTCGCGGTAGTCGCCATCGACCTGATGGTGTCCAATGGGGTTGAGGAAGAGTGTACCTCCAGCGTGACGCACGGTGAGCAGGGTAATCTCGTAGTCGAACTTAACAAAACCCTCGACGATAACCTCACCACCTCCGGCACGACCACCCTCCTGAGCAATCTTCCAAGAGTTGTCGGCTCCCTCTGCTGTCTTGCATACGCTCTGACCGTGGCCCGACGATGACATAATGGGCTTCACAACGCACGGCGTACCAATCTCTGCAATAGCGGCGTCAAACTCCTCGCGTGTAGCGGCAAAGCGGTAGGGTGAGGTCTTGATACCCAACTCCTCGGCTGCCAACTTGCGAATACCCTTGCGGTTCATTGTAAGCAGGGTAGCATTAGCTGTGGGGATAACATTGTAGCCCTCCTTCTCCAACTCAACGAGTGTAGGTGTAGCGATAGCCTCCACCTCGGGAATAATATAATCGGGTTTCTCCTTCTCGATAATCTCGCGCAGACGCTCGCCGTCCAACATTGACAACACATACGAGCGATGTGCTACCTGCATTGCGGGAGCATTTTCATACTTGTCGAGGGCAATAACCTCGACGCCAAAGCGTTGCAACTCGATCGCAACCTCCTTGCCTAACTCACCCGAACCACACAAGATAGCCTTCTTGCCAACGGTGGTCATCGGTGTTCCTATTTTTACCATAAGTTGTATTAGTATTTTTTAATTTTTTACTCGAGCCTCGCAGTATGCGCAACGATAGCCATCCTCGGTCTGGTGGAATAGATGATCGACATCCTCCGTAGCCGATACACACTGACGATTACTGCATCGCCAGTCGTTACGCACGAGTTCGTTGCCCAGGCGTGGTGTCAGCTTATTGGCAGGACGCTCGTTAGCCCACTGCAATAGAGTGTAGATGAGTGCCATACGCACGAATTTGCCATTCTCCACCTGACGGAAATAAGCCGCTCTGGGGTCGTTGTCCACATCGCGAGTAATCTCGTTTACGCGGGGCAGCGGGTGCAGAACAATCATATCATCCTTGGCAAGCTTCATACGCTCGGGGTTGAGGATGAAACTATCCTTTAGACGCTCGAACTCCTCCTCGTCCAAGAAGCGCTCCTTCTGCACGCGTGTCATATAGAGAATGTCCAACTCTGGCAATACCTCCTCCATAGTCGATACCTCGCGTGTGGGCACATTGTTCTTGTCGCACACCTCGCGGCGGATATACGAAGGCAGACGCAACTCCTCGGGGGCGATGAGCACTACATTGATATTCTCGTAGCGCGACATAGCCTTAATGAGAGAGTGTACCGTGCGGCCAAACTTCAAATCGCCACAGAAACCAATTGTGAGGTTATCCAAACGACCCTTCTCGCGACGGATGGTCAAAAGGTCGGTCAGAGTCTGTGTGGGGTGGGCGTGGCTACCATCGCCAGCATTGATGATGGGTACATCGGCATAGTGCGAAGCCACCAGCGGAGCACCCTCCTTGCTGTGGCGCATAGCGATGATATCGGCAAAGCAACCGATAACACGCACCGTGTCGGCTACGGTCTCACCCTTCGATACCGACGATGAGGCGGCATCCGAAAAGCCGAGCACATTGCCACCCAACTCCATCATTGCTGATGTGAAGCTCAGGCGTGTGCGCGTGCTGGGCTCATAGAAGAGCGTCGCGAGCTTCTTGCCCTTGCATACCTGACTATATTTCTCGCGGTTGTCGATAATGTCGAGTGCCGTTGTGATGATTTGATCAACCTCGGCAACCGAAATATCAGTCGTATCGATTAAGTGTCGCATAAGCGGTGTGGTTTATTTGTTAATCCAACTCTCGTCAGAGGGGTTGTTGCGGAAGGCGATGATGCGTGCGCAATCCTCCTGCTTGATGTAACCCTCCTCGGCTGCAGCCTCAACCAGTGCGTCGAGGTTTGAAAGCGAGTAGTTCTTAACATCAGCCTCGGCCATACGATCCAAGCCCTTCTTCATACCATAGGTGAAGATGCTCACAACGCCTAATACATCGGCGCCAGCCTCGCGAAGAACCTTCACAACCTCGATACAGCTACCGCCTGTTGAGATAAGATCCTCAACTACAACGACCTTCTGGCCCTTCTCCAACTTACCCTCGATCTGGTTTGTGCGGCCGTGATCCTTAGCACCACTGCGAACATAACCCATCGGCAAGTTCATAATCGTTGCAACGATAGCGGCGTGGGCAATACCTGCTGTGCTGGTACCCATCAACACTTCGCACTCGGGGTAGTGAGTCTTAACGAGTTCGGCCAAACCCTTCTCCACATTGTCGCGTACGGCGGGTGCAGTAAGTGTGAGACGGTTGTCGCAATAGATAGGGCTCTTGATACCGCTGGCCCAAGTGAACGGCTGCTCGGGACGCAAAAATACAGCGCCGATAGAGAGCAGGTCTTTGGCAATACTCTTTTCCATAATATATCGTAGTTTTTTAATTTTTTACTCAGCAAACTCGGCCATACAACGCTTGTAAGCCGCAACGGGATCAGCGGCGCTTGTGATGGGGCGGCCTACTACGATGTAGTCGGTGCCAATCTCCTTGGCGCGTGCGGGTGTTGTTACGCGTACCTGATCACCAATCTCGCCATCGGCAAAGCGAACGCCTGGGGTTACAGTAACGAAGCCAGCACCGCAAGCCTCCTTAACCATACCAGCCTCCAACGGAGAGCATACTACGCCGTCGAGACCTGCCACCTGCGCATTCTTTGCGTAGTGAACAATTGTATCGTTGATTGATGCGTTAATCAAAAGATCTTTCTGCATACGCTCCTCGCTTGTCGATGTAAGCTGTGTTACGGCGATAAGCAGAGGTCGAGTACCATCCTCGCGAGTAAGACCCTCGAGTGCGGCCTTCATCATCTCGATAGTACCAGCGGCGTGCAGGTTACACATATCGACATCCATTCTCGAGAGTACAGCCATCGACTTCTTTACCGTGTTGGGAATATCGTGCAACTTAAGATCGAGGAAAATCTTGTGGCCACGAGCCTTGATCTCCTTAACTATCGAGGGGCCTGCGGCGTAATAAAGTTCCATACCAATCTTTACGAAAGGCTTGCAATCGGTGAATTTATCCAGAAAAGCGAGCGTGGTCTCGGTACTGTCGAAATCACACGCAATGATTACATCTCTATTGCTCATTGGGTTGTCTGATTTTTTGATTATAGTTACTTTTCAATGTGCTAATTTACGAAATTCCTGCGAGAATAACAATAGAGTGAGCGTATTTTACTTTCAACACGATATAAACAAAAAACGATGCGACAATAATATGCTCATTATGAAATATATTACATTTTCTATTTTGCATATTGCAAACTTTACGCTATCTTTGTTAATGGATTGCGAAATACGCAGTCTTTTTAGATGGCATTTAGGCTGCTATTGCTAACCCTGTAAAACGACCAAAACTTACACATAAGCAATAGGCACGATAAATGCCCGCGCTGTTTTGCGTGGGTTGTGCTTATGTGTGTATGGGTACTTGGTCGTCCCTTCAGGGTGTAAGCGTAACCCGCGTTTCTCTTTTTTTAGGTTAAACGGTTGCCATCTGCTGGCTTGACACTTATTGTTTAACTAAAAAATCAAAACTATGAAAAAGATGTTTTACATCGGACTACTTGCGCTCGTATTGTGCAGTTGTTCAAAAGAGGAGGTGGATACAACACCCAAAGAGGTTGAGGTAAAGTTGGATTACACTTTTGCAGAAAGCGGTAGTATGACCCGAGCAGGAGCAGATGCTTATACTAACTTTTATAATAGTTACATCAAAAACAAGGTATTAACCCCATCTTGTTACGCTCTAACATTCAAGAATATCGAAACAGGAGCAACGGCAACCATAAGTGGTCATTGGAATAACCAAGATGGTATTCGTTTAATAGAAGGCGAATATGAAGTAACAGGCACGTCAAAACCTATTGTTAGATATGAATATTCAGACAGTGTATTTTTATCTTTTAATGAAAAGGTAACACTTAAAAGAGATGACACAAAATTAACACTAAATGCAAACTATGATTCGTTTTTATTGATGTTTGATGCAGGAAATTCTAAAGACATATTATTGAGTACAGATATAATGAGTAACGGTTCACCGGAGCAACATTTAATTAAAAATAATAATATATATTGGATTTTTATGCAGGATGTATTAAGTAGTTATAAATATGGAGGAGGCGACTCATCCAAATATTATTATCGCATAGTAGCGACAAGACCTGATGAAAAAACAAGTTCAATTCCACTAAGAAATATTCCCTTTGAAAAAGGCAAATATTACTATTTCAATGATATGACAAACTCTTTTGATATTCCACCAATGGAAAGCGGTAACTAAAAACAAAGCCTATCGAAAAATCGATAGGCTTTTAATTATGATTTTATCAATTAGCAATTCATTGCGCCGCAACAGTTGATAACCTGACCACTTACATACGCCGATAGGTCGCTGGCAAGGAACACCGCCACATTGGCAACATCCTCGGGCGAGCCACTGCGACGCAGGGGAATCTGCTGATTCCACGCCTCGCGCACCTCCTGCGGGAGGCTGTTTGTCATATCGGTGTCGATAAATCCAGGAGCGATAGCATTAGCGCGAATACCGCGAGGTCCCATCTCCTTGGCAATCGATTTGGCAAGTCCGATCATACCCGCCTTCGAGGCCGCATAGTTGCACTGGCCAGCATTACCCGAGATGCCTACAACAGACGATATATTTATAATAGAGCCACCTCGCTGGCGAGCCATTACAGGCGTTACGGCGTGTATAAAGTTAAAGGCCGACTTTAGATTCGTGTTAATCACATCGTCCCACTGCTCTTCCGACATACGCATCATAAGACCATCCTTCGTAATGCCTGCATTGTTTATCAAAATATCCAGACGACCGAACTCCTCTACAATCTGCTTTACAACCTCGTGTGCGCCATCGAAAGAGGCAGCGTCTGTAACATAGGCCTTTGCCTTTACGCCGAATGCGGACATCTTGGTTATAATCTGATCAGTATTCTCATTGATGGCACGCACCACAATCGCCACATCTGCACCCTGCTCAGCAAAGCGCAAAGCGATTGCCTTGCCGATACCTCTGGCAGCACCCGTAACGAGAGCTACCTTACCTTCCAAAAGTTTCATATTGTTTGGGCTTTATATTTCCGAGCGCAAATATACGAAAAAAAATCCTAACCGTTCCACTTGCGTAAGGCAACACAGCTATTGTGGCCGCCAAAACCAAGCGAGTTCGATATGGCCACCGTAATGTCGGCCTTGCGTGCGGAGTTGGGTACATAGTCCAAGTCGCACTCGGGGTCGGGCTCGTTAAGACCGATGGTGGGGGGTACAACGCCATTCTTCAGTGCAAGCGTGCAGGCGATTAGCTCCACAGCTCCCGTAGCACCCAACATATGGCCTGTCATCGACTTTGTCGAGCTAATCATAGCCTTGCGTGCTGTATCCTCACCCAAAGCAAGTTTGATAGCCGCTGTCTCCGACTTATCGTTCAGTGGAGTTGATGTGCCGTGAGCATTGATGTAGAGCAAATCCTTGTCTGCGTCGAACGCGGCCTCGGTGAGCGACTGTTTGATGGCGCGCGAAGCGGGAATACCATCGGGAGAGGGGGCTGTAACGTGGTGTGCATCACAGCTATTACCATAGCCTACAACCTCGGCGTAGATCTTTGCGCCACGCTTCTGAGCGTTCTCCAGCGACTCCAAAATCAATATGCCAGCACCCTCGCCCATAACAAATCCGTTACGGTTGGCGCTGAAGGGGATAGAGGCATTCTTCGGATCGGTCGAGCGCGAAAGGGCCTTGCTGTTGGCAAAACCACCGATTGCAAGCGGGTGGATAGTAGCCTCCGATCCGCCTGTAATGATAGCATCAGCGTAGCCGTGCTTGATAGCTCGATAGGCCTCGCCTGCGGCGTGAGTGCCAGTAGCACAAGCAGTTACTACGGGCAGACATACGCCTTGTGCGTTGTGCTTGATAGCCACATTGCCAGCCGCAATATTTCCAATCATCATCGGAATGAAGAGGGGAGAGATGCGGTGTATGCCCTCGTTGAGAAGTTTATCAGTCTCATTAACAAATGTATTCATACCGCCAATGCCTGAACCGATGTATGTTCCCAAGCGTTCAGGTGCAATATTCTCACCACTCTTAAGACCGCTATCCTGCATAGCTTGGTATGCCGCAGCAAGAGCATATTGGCAGTAGAGGTCGTTGCGACGCACATCGTTGCGCTCCAAACCATTCTCCTCGGGTGCAAACTCCTTTACCTGGCCAGCTACGCTCACGGGCAATTCGTAATCCTCCAAACCTTTTATGAAGTCGATTCCGCACTTGCCCTCTTCGAGGCTCTGCCAGAAAGTGGGGATATTATTTCCAATCGGTGAGATAACGCCTACACCGGTGATAACTACTCGTTGTTCCATTATGATATTTTCTTTTTTACTTTGTCCATTCAATAATACAAGCTCCGGTGGTGAATCCTGCACCAAAAGCACTCATCAAAATTTTGTCGCCACGCTGCAACTTGCCATTGCGTGAAAGCTCGTCGAGCAACAAAGGTATGCTGGCCGATGAGGTGTTGCCGCAACGCTCCACATTGGTGGGGAAGTGTTCCATATCGAGCTTTAGCCAGTTGGCAATAGCCTCGATGATTCGCATATTGGCCTGATGCAACACATAATACTTAATGTCGGCGGGGCGCAGACCAGCCTTGTCAAGCAAAGTCTTAATGTCGCGCGATGACGATAGCACGGCTGTTTTGAAAACCTCCTTGCCATTCATATACATCGGAGCCGAGTACTCCTCTTTAGTGATGTAGGGTGTAGGCTCCAGCTTGCGAACATAGTACAAGCAGTCGGTCTTTGATGTTGTGGTCAGGCGTGAGCATATCATACCATCTCCACCACTTACAACTACCGCACCAGCACCGTCGCCAAATAGTACACACAGCGAGCGGTCCTCCCAATCTACCATTCGTGAGGGCTCCTCGGCCGCCACTACAAGTATATTGCGAGCCTTGCCACTGCGTATGCGGTCGTCGGCCATATCGAGAGCGTAGATAAATCCTGAGCAAGCAACATTTATATCCACGCAGGCGCACTTTGCACCGATGGCACCTTGCACTATGCAACTCAGTCCAGGGGTGATATATTCGCTAACAACATTCGAACATATTATATAGTCGATGTCGGTGGGTGTCAATCCAGCATCCTCGATAGCTTTGAGTGAGGCCTGGGTGGCCAAATCCTCCAGACGCTCCGTGCTAATCACGCGTCGCTCTGCTATTCCTGTGCGTGTGCGTATCCACTCGTCGCTAGTGTCGAGGAATCCTTCGAGCATCGCATTTGTTACTACTTTGGCAGGATGAGCCCTGCCCGTTCCGATAATCTTCATTAAAGTAATTTGGTTTTCGTAAATATTAAGTTCTTCTTTGGCATCAATCAAAATTGATACTTTTTGAACATCGGCTGCAAAAATATCGAAAACCATCCGTAATACACTATATGTGCGGTCGAAAGTACCTTTTTGTGACGAAAAACACTTTTTTAGGGGTAAAGTCGATGTTTTTTGCAGTAAAATTACGATATTTGCACTGACTATTTATCGAAACTTAATGACAAAATTATATAAAGATAAGGAATTGCCGAAGTTTTTGTTGGACAAACGCTACCTAATAGCATCGGTAGTGTTTATCCTTACTTTCTCGGTTCTCTTCTTGGCAATCTACACTCCGTTTTCCGATACTACGTGGATCAGCCTGCGTAATATCGAGAGCGTGGGAGCTACTGTGGCGTTCTATATTGTGGCATTGGCGATTCTGGCTATTAGCAAACTGATAATGTATAACTCGCAATCGAAGATATACTTCACACTTTGGAAATATATCTTGTGGGTTATGGCCGAGGTGGTGATTATTTCGATTTTCTACACCCACTTCACCTATGTATTTGTGCCTCCTATTGAGCAGGATATACTCGATATTGTCTTCAAGGCATTTGGCTGTATATTGCTCATTATCGTCATACCCTATACTATCATAACACTCTATGCGGCCTATAAAACTAAGACCGAGGAGTTACAGATGTTGCAGTATGAGATGTCGCTTAGCTCGGAGTCGTCGGTGGTATATCCCTCGCTGATTAACCTCTACGACTATAACGGTGCATTGAAACTCACGATTAACTCCGATTCGCTCTACTATATGGAGTCGCAGGATAACTATGTGAAGATTTTCTACGAGAATAACGGCAAGTTGTTGTCATATATGTTGCGTAGTCGCACCAAGACCATCGAGGAGAATCTGGCTGAGACAAGTATGGTGCGTTGCCATCGCTCATATATGGTAAATGTTATGAAGATTAACCATATTCGTAAGGGCGGCAAGGCGCGCTACATTGTTCTTGCAAACGACGACATTAAGCCTATTCCTGTGTCGAAGAGTTACTTCAAAAATCTTATCGAGAAGATTGATAAGTACAATGCTTCAGCTCTGCCTTCGGGCACTGCGCAGTCTGACGACGAGCCTGAAGAGGCATAGGGGAAGATGAAAGATCAAAGAGCAAAGATGAATGAGAGATAAAAAAAGCTGTCCTCGGGGACAGCTTTTTTGTTGTATCTACTGAAGGGTTTTACTCCACAATGCCGATAATATCACTCAGGCGCTCGATGCCCAGACGCTCCATCTCGGCTGGCAGATCCTCGATAATACGCTTGCAAGCGTAGGGATCCTTTAAGTTGGCAGCGCCCACCTGCACGGCGGTAGCACCAGCCATCATCATCTCGATAACATCCGACGCCGATTCTACGCCACCGCAACCCATCACGGGAATTGAGCAGGCGTGCGACACCTGATATACCATACGCACCGCTACGGGGAAGATGGCAGGGCCCGAGAAGCCGCCCATCTTATTGGCTATGACAGGGCGACGACGCTTGGTGTCAATACGCATACCGAGCAGTGTATTAATCAAGCAAATACCATCAGCACCAGCCTCCTCGCAAGCCTTGGCGATAGCTACGATGTCTGTTACATTGGGGCTGAGCTTGATAAATACGGGCTTCGTAGTTACGGCCTTCACGGCACGAGTTACCTCTGCAGCCATCTCGGGCTGTGTGCCAAAACTCATACCGCCGTTGTGAACATTGGGGCACGATACATTCACCTCGATGATTGCCACCTGCTCCTGCTTGTCCACCTTGGCGCAGCACTCCTGATATTCGTCAATCGAGAAACCGCTGATGTTGGCCACGATAGGCTTGTGAAAAATCTCGCGCAGAGCTGGCAACTCCTTGGCAATCACGGCATCAACGCCAGGATTTTGCAACCCTACCGAGTTGATCAGTCCCGAACGGCACTCCGCAATACGAGGTGTGGGATTGCCGAAACGAGCCTCGCGTGTAGTACCCTTTATAGAGATTGAGCCGAGGATGTTAATATCGTAAAACTCGTTGTGCTCGCGGCCAAAACCAAATGTACCGCTGGCGGGAATGATGGGGTTATCTAGCTTGACGCCACACAACTCTACCGAGAGATCATATTTCTTATCCATACTCTTCTCCATTACCAAATTATCTCTTCGCGTTTCATTACAGGGCCCTCCTTGCAGATGCGCTTGTTGCCCGTCAGGGTCTTGCAACTGCAACCCATACAAGCTCCAAAGCCACAACCCATACGCTCCTCAAACGAGAGCTCGCCACTAACCTCGGTGCAACCGCACAGAGCCTTAAGCATAGGCAGAGGTCCGCACGAGTAGAAGTAGTCGAACTCGATTGCATTCTCACGAATAGCGTCGGTTACAAAACCTTTTGTGCCCTGCGAGCCGTCGGCTGTTGATACATATACATCAATACCCAAAGCGCGGAACTCTTCGGCATAGAATACCTCCTTCTCGGTGTTGAAGCCCAACACTACGCTCACCTTGCGGCCGCGTGCGATAAGTTCCTTAGCCAAGCGATATAGAGGGGGAACACCCACGCCACCACCAACCAACAGAGGCTTCTGGCACTCTACATCGGCGTCGAATCCGTTGCCAAGACCTGTTAGCACATCCAACTGCTCGCCAGCCTGCATCGCACTCATCTGCTCGGTGCCTCGACCTACTACCTTGTAGATAATGGTGATGGTATTCTCATCCCAATCGTTTATAGAGATGGGGCGACGCAGATACAGACCCTCGAGCTCGATATTCACAAACTGACCAGGGCGTGTGATCCACTGCGTATCACCCTCGAGAACCATCCGCCACACATCGGCTGTGAGCGGATGGTTACTCTTGATAGTGTATATTCCTTTCTTGTACATCTTACTTGCCGTCGATGGTTGAAACACCCAATGTAATCTCCTCCAATACATTCAGGAGCACGCTTACAGTCTCCAACGATGTGAAGAGTGTTACATTGTTCTCTGCCGCAGCACGACGAATCTCATAACCGTCGCGACGAGTGCTGTGCTGGTTTACATCGATAGTATTGATTACATAGGTAACGTGACCCTTACGCAACTCGTCGTAAATCTCGGTTGAGCCCTCGCTGATCTTCAGCAGGTGGCGAGTGCGGATGCCGTTGTTACGCAAGAACTCGCAAGTACCGCCCGTAGCCTCGATGTTGAAGCCGAGGTCGTAGAAACGACGGATGAAGGGTAGTGCGCGCTCCTTGTCGGCATCGGCGATGGTTACGAAGATAGTACCATAGTTTGCCACAGCAACACCCGACGACTGCAATGACTTATAGAGGGCGCGATTAAGGCTTACATCGTAACCGATAGCCTCACCTGTTGACTTCATTTCGGGAGAGAGGTATGAGTCAACACCGCGAATCTTAGCAAATGAGAAGGCGGGAGACTTAACGAACCAGCGTGTGCTCTCATTGCCGTAAATCTCGGTGATACCCTGCTCTTTGAGCGAGTGGCCGAGGATTACCATAGTGGCAATCTTTGCCATAGGCACGCCTGTTGACTTCGAGAGGAAGGGTACGGTACGCGATGAACGGGGGTTGACCTCGATTACATATACCTTCTCCTGCTCGTCAACGATGAACTGGATGTTGAACAGACCAACGATACCGATTGCAAGACCCAACTGACGAGTGTACTCGATGATGGTGTCCTTCACCTGCTGGCTTACGCTGAAGGTGGGATATACGCTGATAGAGTCTCCAGAGTGAATACCTGTATGCTCAACGTGCTCCATAATACCAGGGATATATACATCCTTGCCGTCGCAGATAGCATCTACCTCCAACTCCTTACCCTGAATATATTTGTCAACCAATACAGGCGACTTCTCGTTAATCTCAACGGCCGAACGCAAGTAGTGGCGCAGAGTCTCCTCGTTACCAACGATCTGCATCGCACGACCACCAAGCACGAAGCTGGGTCGTACCAATACGGGATAGCCGATGTTATTTGCAGCCTCAACACCCGACTCGATGTCGGTTACAGCCTTAGCCTTGGGCTGGGGGATACCCACCTCGTTCATAATGCGCTCGAAGCACTTGCGGTCCTCGGCGTTGTTGATAGCCTCGATGCCTGTGCCGATAATCTTCACACCCAAATCAGCCAAGGGCTCTGCAAGGTTGATAGCGGTCTGACCACCGAGCGAAACGACGATGCCCTCGGGCTGCTCCAACTCTACTACATTCATTACATCCTCAACGGTGAGTGGCTCGAAGTAGAGCTTGTCGCTGATGGTGTAGTCTGTTGATACTGTCTCGGGGTTATTGTTGATAATGATAGCCTCGTAACCAGCCTCCTTGATTGTCCAGATAGCGTGTACGGTAGAGTAGTCAAACTCCACACCCTGGCCGATACGGATAGGACCAGAGCCGAGTACCAAAATCTTCTTACGGTCGCTACGGATTGACTCGTTCTCGGCCTCGTAAGTAGAGTAGAAGTAGGGAACATATGTATCAATCTCGCCGGCGCAAGAGTCGATAATCTTATATACGGGGAATACATTCTCCTTCTTACGCAACTCATACATCTCAGCCTCCGTCATATCCCACAACTGACCTATGAACTTATCGCTGAAGCCCATACGCTTAGCCTCCTTCAAGGTTGCGATGCAGCCCTTGTTTGCGGCAACAACCTTCTCCATCTCGACGATGTTCTTGAACTTCTCGAGGAACAACATATCGATCTTGGTGTGGTTGTAGATGATGAGCAAGTCAACGCCCAAACGAATCAGCTGCGCAATGGCGTAGATGCGGTCGTCGGTACCCTTGCGGATGTAGTCCAACATCTGCGAAGTGGTCCAGTCGTCGAACTTCTTGTTGTGGATGTGGCATACGCCAGTCTCGAGTGAACGGATAGCCTTCAAGATACCCTCCTCGATGGTACGGCCGATGCTCATAACCTCACCCGTAGCCTTCATCTGTGTGCCGAGTTCGTTCGATGCGTCGCTGGACTTATCGAAGGGGAAACGAGCTACCTTCAGTACAACATAGTCCAACGCAGGCTCGAAGCAAGCGGGACGGTCGGCGATCATAATCTCGTCCAAAGTAAGACCTACGGCAATCTTCGCTGTTACGCGAGCAATGGGGAAACCACTGGCCTTTGATGCCAAAGCCGATGAACGCGATACACGGGGATTAACCTCGATGATATAGTACTTGAATGAGAGGGGATCCAATGCAAACTGAACATTGCAACCACCCTCAATCTTAAGCTCGCGGATAATCTTAAGTGCGCTACCACGTAGTAACTGATACTCCTTGTCGGTCAGGGTCTGCGCAGGAGCGATAACCATTGAGTCGCCAGTGTGGATACCTACGGGGTCGATGTTCTCCATACTACAAATGGCAATAGCGGTGTCGTTCTTATCACGCATCACCTCGAACTCGATCTCCTTGTAACCCTTGATACTCTTCTCTACGAGTACCTGGTGTACGGGCGAGAGAACAAGAGCGTTACGCATAATCTCGCGCAACTCCTCCTCGTTGTCGGCAAAGCCACCACCTGTACCACCCAATGTAAATGCGGGACGAAGAACTACGGGATAGCCAATCTCCTCGGCTGCCTTAACACCATCCTCCATAGTGTTTACAACCACTGAGGGCAATACGGGCTCGCCGATGCGCACGCACAACTCCTTGAAGAGCTCGCGATCCTCAGCCTCCTCGATACTCTTGAACGAGGTACCAAGAATCTCAACGTGGCACTCATCCAAAATGCCCTTCTTAGCCAACTGCACGGCCAAGTTCAAACCAGTCTGACCACCCAAGCCCGGCACGATGGCATCGGGACGCTCGTAGCGAACGATCTTTGCTACATACTCCAGCGTCAAAGGCTCCATATACACCTTGTCGGCAATGTTCGTATCGGTCATAATGGTTGCGGGGTTTGAGTTCACGAGGATAACCTCGTAACCCTCCTCCTTAAGTGCCAAGCACGCCTGTGTTCCTGCATAGTCAAACTCTGCGGCCTGACCAATGACAATCGGACCTGAGCCGATTACCATTACTTTCTTAATATCTGTTCTTCTAGGCATTTTGTTTCTCCTCCATCAGTTTAATGAATTTATCAAAAAGGTACGAGCAATCCTGCGGACCCGGAGCACTCTCGGGGTGGAACTGCAGGGCGTACATCTTATCCTCGGCACACTCGATACCCTCGATTGTTGAGTCGAATACATTCTCGTGTGTTACGGTGAGCTTAGTGCCCTCCAACGACTCGGGAACGATAGCGTACTCGTGGTTCTGCGAGGTCATATCGATGCGACCCGAAGCCACAGTGCGCACGGCGGGTGAGCCGTGGTGGCCACACTTCATCTTGAATACCTTTGCGCCGTAAGCCAGAGCGATGAGCTGCATACCGAGCGAGATACCGAACATAGGAATCTGACCCTTTGCTGCACGGATGAGCTCGATAACCTCGGTAAGCTCCTCGGGTGAGCCAGGACCATTCGAGATGAACAGACCATCGGGGTTGAATGCCATAATCTCCTCGAGCGAGGTGTTGTAGGGTACAACGGTTACATTGCAACCGCGGCTGGTGAACGAACGGATGATATTGTGCTTGATACCGCAATCCACAGCCACGATGTCGTACTTGTGGTTGGGTGTGCGTGAGAACCACGCCTTGCGGCTGCTCACCTTTGCTACCAAATTGGTAGGCTGGGGTGTATTCTTAATCATCTCCAAAGCGGCCTCTGTAGTGGTGTCGATATTCACGATTGCGGCACGCTGCGCACCCTCGTCGCGGATAATGCGAACGATCATACGGGTGTCAACACCTGCAATGCAGGGGATGCCAGCCTCCTCGAGTGTCTCGGAGAAGGTCTTGGTATAACGGAAGTTGCTGGGGTTTTCGTTGCACTCGCGCACCACCATACCGCCAATCTGCGGAGTCTTCGACTCGAAGTCCTCGTCGGTGATACCGTAGTTGCCAATCAGAGGATAGGCCATAACTACAATCTGGTTGCTGCAAGAGGGGTCAGAGAGAATCTCCTGATAACCCACTACAGAAGTGTTGAAAACGATGTCGCACACTCGCTCCACATTGGCTCCATAGCCATAGCCGAGGAACTCGCGACCGTTCTCAAGAACTAACTTTTTTGTAAATGGTTTCATTCGTTTGTGATTTATTTATTTCGTTTATCTCTTTTCATATGCTACTTTTCCGTCAACCAGCGTTAGGCAACACTCGCCCTGCAACTGCCAGCCCTCGAACGGCGTGCTACGACCCATCGAGAGGAATGTATCGGGATCGACTGTAAAGCTTTTCTCCAGATCAAATACTGCAATGTCGGCCGCCTCGCCCTCGCGGAGTCCACCGCCCAAGCCAAATATGCGACGGGGAGCCTCGGCCATTACCTCGATAGCCTTCTCGAGCGAGATAATGCCCTGCTTTACTAGTTTGGTGTAGATCACGGCAAACGATGTCTCCAAGCCTACTACGCCCATTGCACTGAACTCCAAGCCGCGCGACTTTTCATTGGCCGTGTGTGGTGCGTGGTCGGTAGCCACTACATCGATGGTGCCATCCTGCAGACCTGCAACGAGTGCATCACGATCCTCGGCTGAACGAATTGGGGGATTCATCTTGAAACGCCCCTCCTCCTTGATGTCCATATCGCACATCGTGAGGTAGTGAGGACCTGTCTCGCAGGTGATCTTTACGCCACGCTTCTTAGCCTCACGAATAAGCGCTACGCTCTCTTTGGTTGATATGTGGCAGACGTGGTAACGGCAAGAGGTCTGAGCTGAGAGCTCAATATCGCGCTCAATCTGCTTCCACTCGCTCTCTGAGCAGATGCCACGATGGCCATTGAGTTTGGCATACTCACCGTCGTGGATATAACCCTTGCGCAAGAGCTCGTTCACCTCGCAGTGAGCCGCGATGATTGCATCATACTTTGCTGCCTCCTTCATCGCTTCAAGCATAACCTCCTCGCTCTGCACGCCGCTACCATCATCAGAGAACCCGGCAACATAGGGCTTTAGCGTCTCGAAATCTACCAACTCGTCGCCACGACGCTTGCGAGTGATAGTGGCATAGGGCAGAACCTTAACCACTGCGTCGCGCTCAATTATGTCGCGCTGCATCTGCAAATTCGCCATATTGTCGGGCGCGGGCTCGAGGTTAGGCATCGAGCATACAGTGGTAAAACCGCCGTGCGCTGCAGCCGTAGTTCCTGTGGCGATGGTCTCCTTAGCAGAGAAACCAGGCTCGCGTAGGTGTACGTGCAAATCGACCAGGCCACTGGTGATAATCAGCCCCTGGCAGTCATATATCTTATCCTCCGCAGAGGTCTCAATCGAGGGTGCTATCTGTGCGATCTTGCCATCGAGAATAGCCACATCGGCCTTTGTCTGACGGCCCTCACTAACGATGGTGCCACCCTTGAGAATGATTCGTGTATTCATAGCTATCATAAAAAAGGCGACCAAACAGTCGCCCTTAGTATAAACAATTAAAAACAGTATTAACGTCGTTATGAGAAACGATAACGAACAATGAAGAACAGCAACCCGATTGCTTTACAAAGTTTTGCGTTGCCACCGATGGTGATATGTTTCTTCCCTTATTCATTTCATCCCAATTAACACGGGCAAAGATAAACAAAATATTTCAATCTGTAAGCTCCTAAGGCTATTTTTTGTCGTTTTTTTGCAACATTTTTAGAATACAACTCTCGCACCAATCTGCATATGCCAACGCGAGAGCAAATCCGAAGGCGAAGCCTCGGCTCCGGTGAATCGATATACGGGCTGACCCTCATCCATCGAGGTGATGGTAACGGGTTGCAGGCGTACATTCGAGATGTTGTAGGAGGCACCCCAATGGCGGCATATCATATTGCCAAGATTGATGATGTCGAGCGATAGCTCCAGCTTGCGACTGCTCTGGCGACTGAAGTAGAAGCCGTGCGATAGGTGCATATCGAGGCGATGCTCCATAGGGCTCTGCATAGCGTTACGCTCGGCAAAGGAGCCACGGCGTGAACTTAAGTAAGAGTCTGCTTCGATATAGCTGTTCCACTTATCGCACGAGGTGGCGTCGGCGAAGAGCATACCCTGCATCTCAGTTTCGGTTGGGATGTACATCAGCGTTGAGCCAAACGCGCCGTCGCCATTGAAATCAACCGACTCGCCAAAGCATAATGAATAACGCTGTCCCGAAGTCATCTGATAGACAAGCGAGGCGTTGATATCGAAGAGCGGAGCATAACGCTTGTTGTAGCTTAGAGCGAGCGAAAGCTTGTGCGGCACATCGTAGGCCGAGTAGGTTAGTTCGGGATTATTCAGGTCGGTAGCGTAGGTGCGGCTCCAGTTGCTCGACGATGAGGTCGATGGCACATCGCACACGGCATATGAGTGTCCGAAGATGTAAGAAGCCATAGCCGAGAGTCCCCACTCGAAACTCTTCGTTACACTGCCCGAAAGCGAGTAGGAGTAACCCCGAGAGGTGTTGTCGAGATAATATACGGCCGAGTAGTCGGTTGTAGCCGTGCGATAGAGAGGTAGGGCCGACGAGACACTGCCTGCAGCATAGATGTTATCATCAGTAGGCTCTACGGCCAAGTTGCGGAATACGGCATTGTGTAGGGTCTTGGTGTAGAGAGCCTCGGCACGCAATGCCCAACCATCGTCGGTGGTATAACCGACAGCGGCACTCGCCTTCAGGTTCTGCGGATAGCGGAACTTGCGATTCATTGCATTGAGCATAAATTGGGTGTTGGACTGCGTTGTGGGTGAGGGCTTTACCGAGAAGTTGGCAGCTGGGCGTGTAATCACACCGCCGCTGTTCTCGCCCGTTAGGTGCAGACCCTTCTGCTCGACACCCGTGTTGGAGTAGTTGTTAACAATCCATACAAATGGCACTTGCCCCGTAAATATACCCACGCCACCATCGACGGTAAGGCGGCCGTGCTCGTAGTTGCGACTCCACGAAATACCCACGCGAGGTGAGATAAGGAGTTGTGCACGAGGAACATCGCCAATGCGTATGTTGTGTTGGCGAGCAATGTCGCCAGCGTTGAAACTATCGTTAGCCGTCGGAGCGTTGAAAATCAACGGCAGGGTAGCACGCACGCCGTATGATAGATGCACGCCACGACCTAAAGCCCAACGGTCTTGAGCGTAGAGGTTGAGCTCAGCGGCTCGGAATTTGGGTCCCCACGTTGTTGTGCCCGTAACATCGGGGTCGGTGTAGTTGTACTCATATACCGAGGCGAGGTCGCGCTCGAAATCCTCCACCGTGTTGTAGGTATAGGTGCCGTAGGCGTTGGCCAGATAGCGGTTGTGAATGTGATAAATCTCGTGGTGCATACCCAAAGTAATGGAGTGTGAGCCACGCTCCATTATAAGGTCATCGGTGATAGTTATCACATTTTGTGTCAGGTCGTTAATGCCTGCATAGCGGTTGTTGCCAATGTTGATCGAAACACCACCCGTACTACCTGCATTGCGGATAATCACACTCGGTAGATCGCCACCCTCATCGGGTTTACGGCCATCACCCACGCGCGAGTAGCCTATGCGTAGGGTGTTGTGTGTGTGGTCAGAGAGACGCGATTCGAGCGATAGGGCAAGGTAGTGTGCCGTGCTGTAGTTAGCATATCCCGAGCCGTTGAAGGTAAACGATGTTAGTGAGTTGGCATACTCCTCGGCGCGTGCGTCAAGAAATGAATAGCTTGCCGAGAGTCGGTTGCGACTGTTGATGTGCCAATCCAATGTAGCCAGCAACGAGCCTGAGCGCTGCTCAACATCACGACGGCCTGTGCCACCGCCGTTGTAGCCTGTGAGGGCATTGTAGCGGTCAGATATGCGTTGCAGCTCCACGCCATCGAGTGCTGTGCCATTATAGCCCAAGTAGTATGACGAGGGCGAGGCCTCGTGGTTGTACTCTCCGCTGAGGAAGAAGAATAGTTTGTTTCGCACGATGGCTCCGCCGAGCGTAGCTCCGTAGATTTGTGTCGACTGCTTGTCGAGGCGTGTGCGATGTTCGATGTTGCGGCCAGCCGTGGTGCCGTAGAAATCCTGATTATTATAATAGGTATAGGCGCTACCCTTAAACTCGTTGGTGCCCGACTTGGTAACGGCATTTATCGCTCCACCACCAAAACCACTCTGGCGAACATCGTACGATGCCACCACAACCTCTAACTGCTCGATGGCGTCAAGGGCTATGGGGTTAGCATTCGACAGGCCACCGTTGGTGCCCGACGACGAAAGACCATACATATCGTTGTTGGCCATTCCGTTGATCATAAATGCGTTGTAGCGGTTGGCCACGCCTCCGTACGACATACCTCCACTCTTCGTAGCAATAGCCTGCGGCATAAGGCGCACTACATCGTATAGCGAGCGCGACACGGTGGGCATTTGTGATATGAGCGATTCGTCGAACTTGCCCGTAAGTTCGCCCGACTGCGCTTTATCGGCCGTAACCACTACGGCGTCTAATGTGGTAGATGGTCTTAGTGTAATATCCTCTTCGTGAATATCGCCTACTCGTAGGGTGATACCCTCCACTCGCCGACTCTCGTAACCTACATAACTGACCTCCAACACATAGCCTTCGGCGGGTCGTATGCCGTGCAATGAGTAGCGACCCTGCGCATCGGCCACAACAGCATACTCACGCCCCGTAGAGGGGTGCGACAATATGACGGTAGCACCGACTAACTTCTCTTCAGATTGATTTGTTACCACGCCGCCCAGAGAGGCTGTGGTGATTTGCGCCGCGGCATACAATGCACACGACAATGCCATCACGAGGCACAGAAATTTCTTCATTACAATTTGTTTTGGGGCACCTATTTACGATGCAAGTTCAACACACGCTGCCTCTATGCCCATTGGGATGAGGCTATCAAAGGCAAATATACAAAAAAATTACTACTTTTGCATATTCTTACGAATTATTATGGATGCAGTTGCACAATTTTTTATCGATTGGGGCTATATAGGTCTATTTATATCGGCTCTGCTGGCGGGTAGTATTCTGCCCTTCAGCTCGGAGTTGGTACTCACCGTATTGGTGCAGATGGGAGCCGACCCTACCGTGTGTCTTATATCGGCATCGGTGGGTAATACACTTGGTGGACTTATCTGCTATTGGCTTGGTTATCTGGGGAATATGCAGTGGATAGAGCGCTGGCTAAAGATCGACCACGCTAAGATGCAACGCGTCGAAGGCAAGGTGCGTAGATATGGCGCGTGGATGGGCGTATTTGGCGTTCTGCCGTGGGTGGGCGATGTGATTATCGTGCTACTCGGCCTTCTGCGATGCAATGTTTATGTTACAACATTTACAATGTTCGCCGGCAAGTTTGGTCGTTACCTGCTGATGTTGTTAGCTTTGCAAGGGGTTAATTCGTTGTTTTAAACATATGTGAAAGAAAAAGGCTGCCCTAAGATTGGACAGCCTTTTTTATTTTTGTGTGTAAAATTTACTCTCTTACACAGCGCACCTGCATTGCATTGGCGCGAGACATCGACTTGGTGGGCTCGTAGCGGTTATTCACGGCGCGAGTTGTGTTCAGATCGAAGAACATCGCTGTTGCTCCTGTTGCGTCAGTGCCTGTAGTCCAGTAGTAACCAGTCCACGGCATAGGGTTGTGTTCGAAACCGTAGTTATTCACATTGGTCAGCACACCATTCTGGAAGCTACGACGACCTGCGCCAGGCATAAACATCTTTGTGCCAGTTGCAGTATCGATAAGGTGCCAGCCGTACATATTACGCACATCAACCAATGCTGCCTGATCCTCATCCTCGGCAATGTCGAATGCTGTAAATGTATTACCATCGGGCACTCGCCAGCCGCGAGGACAGGGGTCGTTTACACTTTTGGCGCTATCGCTCCACAGCGTGTTGTCGTGAGCCGAGTAGAGCCAATCGTAGTCGTTAGCCTCCTCACCCAAAACATACGACATAGGATGAGCCACGGCATAGTCGTAGGTGCCAGCACCCTCGGTCTCCGAGTTTACATAAAGGATAGAGTGGCTACCTCCTGTATAGGTGAATATAAGCTGGTCGAGTCCTGACGAGAAGAGGTAGTCGGTGGGGCGTACAAACGGATCCTTACGTCCCCATTGGTAGAAAAGACCATACGAACGATAGATATCAGAGCCGTTGGTTGAGCCGTTGCTGTTGTGGTATGCACCGAGGTTGCGATCCATAAATACTCCTGCCGAGGTCTCGATGGCGTTGTCGTTGGGATCAGAGCCTGTGAGCCACAAGTGCCAGCTCCAGATGATATTATCATTCTCGTCGTAGGCCGCTACCACTGCGTTGCCGTCGATTATGCGTCTGCCGGTGATGTTGCCATCCTCGTCGGTAATATCTTCGCTGCCTACATAGAAAGTGAATGTGTTAGAGTCTGAGTAGAAACTGCAGTGGCTAATCAAACCAGTTGCACTCTGCCACAATACACCGACCTTGGCGGGAGAGATTGTCTCGCTTGACTCACCCTTGTGCGACACATCGATGGTATAACGTGTATCCTTCTCGGTGATGATGTATGAGTTTGAGTACTCAGCCGTAAGATCCTTCTCAAGGCGCAGGAGCGACAGATACGACGAAGCGTGTATGGCAGTTCCTGCGGCGGTGTAACCAGTCATCGATAAGGTTCCGTTCTCCACGATTTTATTATCATCGCTTGCAAAGCTCTCAGGCGCGGTGATGGTGATAGTCCACTTATTAATATCAATATCTTTCACAGTCCAACCCTTGGGTGTTGATGAGATTACGATACTTGTTATATTTCGAGCCTTGAAGGGGATAGTGATAGTCTTGCCAAACTCGGTAACGATTTGTCCAGGTAGTTCAAATTCAAAGTCATACACCTCGTTGGTAGTGCAAGATGAGAACGATGCTACGCACAGCACAAGGCCGAGAATAAAGGACAATATACCTCGAAAAAGAGTCTTCATATATAGTTTTTCTAAATTCAGTTTCAAAATTATCCGCAAATATACCAAAAACCTACGACATAGAGCAATTTATATTCGATTATTTCAACCTCTAATCACAAATTACACCATCAAAGAAACGAATTCTCCGCTTTTTTATTATGTAGCGAGTGGAAAAAGGCAAATCTTAGGTGTAGTAGGTTGGCTCCATCTTCCGAAACAAGTAACAAATCGAATAAAAAAAGTTGGCAATGGAGTATAAAGAGCAATATATTTCGTATATTTGTTAAAGTTAAACATTTATATTCCACAAAATGCCAATCTGATAGGTGGCTAAGACGCGAAAGTTTGAATAACCCCTTAACATAAATATTATGAATAACGAAACAAAGAGAGTTTATGAGACCCCTGCGGTGGAGGTCTTTGAAGTGTGTGTTGAGCAGGGCTTTGCTCAGAGTACAAAGCCTGTAAATGATGTTTTTCCATCGTTCGGAGGCGAGGAGGAGCGTTGGTAGTGTTTAACCTAAATGAATCGAAGATTATGAAGAGAGTATATTCGATAGCCGCAATGGTGCTGTGTGCGGTGATGATGGTGGCCTGTAACAAGAGTGATGCAGGCGTAGAGAAAGTATATAAGGTGGATTTCAGTGTGTCGGAGAAACCTTCGTTTGCGACAACTCGTGCTTTGAAGACCGCGTGGGTTGCAGGTGATCAGATATTGGTTATTCTCCATCCCGAAAGTGGCTCGTGGTTGATTGCTGCAAATGACAATAGCAAGACTTTGAAACTTATTTATGACGGCACGCAGTGGTCGGCGTCAACGCCGAGTGTCGAGTTAATGAACGAGCTGGGTGCGAGTGGAAGCTACTATGCTGTATATTATCGTGGTGATGTTGGTATCGGAGCAGATTGGGATGGCTATGGCGATACCTTTAAGTTTGCCAACTACAAGGGTGGCGAGTACTACTATTATAATGGAGGCTACTCCGTGGCTGATGATGTGCTGACTCTCGAGCAGATTAATATGAAGAAGGGCTCTGATATTTTCCAGATCTCAGTCGAAAATCTATTGAGCACAGCCGAGAATCAAGCCAAGAACTGGAAGTTGGCTATCTTGCGCGATAAAACGCAGCAGTTGCCTATCCCAGCGGATATGGATGACCTTGTTTATTATGAAGGTATGGCAGAGGGATATTTTACCTTCTCTTCTGGTAAGACGACACCTTATACGATATATTATGCAACCAGTGTGCAGAACGACAACGACGCTTCGTTCTGGTTTTGGCATCCGTTCTACAATGAGGGTGTGGTTAATGATAAAACCGAGGCTCGCTACCTTAATGGTTACTACTTTACGCTTACCGATGGCACCTCCACTTGGTATTATGAGGTTGATCGCAAACTTGACACCGCCGATGAGAAGACCCTGAACCCCGAAACGGCATACCTCCTGCCTGAACTCTCGGCGTGGACTGTGCGCACTCACGCAGATGTGCAGTGGGATAGAACAGAGCCTTTAACCCCCAGTTCTTCAGAGCACTAGAGAATTTCCTATATGCAATATGCAAAAAAAACTCCCCGAACTGCAAGGTCGGGGAGTTTTTTTGTTGGTAGCTAAGAGCTACTTCTTGTCGTTTTTCGAGATGGCGTCGCGCATCTGTGTGTCGGCCATTATGTTCTTCATCTTGTAGTAGTCCATAATACCCAGATTACCATTGCGGAACGCCTCGGCCATAGCCAACGGCACCTCAGCCTCAGCCAAGATAACCTTTGCGCGAGCCTCCTGCGCCTTAGCCAAGTTCTCCTGCTCCAAAGCCACCGCCATAGCACGACGCTCCTCGGCCTTAGCCTGTGCGATATTCTTGTCGGCATCGGCCTGATCCATCTGGAGCTGAGCACCGATATTCTTACCTACATCGATATCGGCAATATCAATCGAAAGAATCTCAAATGCCGTACCTGCATCCAGACCCTTCTCCAATACCACGCGAGAGATAGAGTCGGGATTCTCCAATACGACCTTGTGCGAGATGGCCGAGCCGATTGAGGATACGATACCCTCGCCTACACGAGCCAATACGGTCTCCTCGCCAGCACCACCGACCAACTGCTTGATGTTGGCACGCACGGTTACACGCGCTTTAGCGATCAGCTGAATACCATCCTTCGCTACGGCTGCTACGGGTGGAGTGTTGATAACCTTAGGATTAACCGACATCTGCACCGCCTCAAACACATCGCGACCCGCCAAGTCGATAGCCGTAGCCATCTTGAAGTCGAGATTGATATTTGCCTTCTGTGCCGATACCAGAGCGTGAACAACATTGGTAACATTACCGCCAGCCAGATAGTGAGCCTCCAACTCGTTGGCATCGAGCTTAAGGCCAGCCTTTGTACCCTCGATCATCGACGATACGATCACTGAGGGCGGCACCCTGCGCCAACGCATCAGGAAGAGCTGCAGCAGGTTGATCTTTACGCCCGACACCAGCGCCGAGAACCACAAGCCTACTGGTATGAAATAGAATACAATCCAAATGGCGATGAAGGTGAGCAGAGCACCTAAAGCCACGATTCCGATTTGAATTTCGTTCAACATAGATGTATAGTTTTAAGATTCTTATTTTGCAATTTATGTGTTTTATTTGTCCTCGGCACTCTTTACGATAACGGTGAAGTTTTCAAAGCCGATAACCTCGACAGGTGTGCGCTGGTCAATGTATGAGTCGAGCGACTTAGCCTCGTACTCCTTGCCTGCGATATTGACCTTGCCCATAGGCGAGAGGCGTGAGATAGCCATACCACGATCGCCTACCTTAACCTGCAGGGCGGGAGTCTCCATACTCTGGCCCTCGAGCTTGTCGTTCAGCGCGAAGCGTTGCCAAGTGCGGGCGCGAAGCGAAATGAGGGTAGCAACAAGCGATATGGCAATCACTATAGCCAATACCACAAAACCGCCCACCATACCAAAACGCATAAAACCGAGGTAGATGGCCGCCGCATAGCCTGCGAGCGATAGCACAACGCCGAGCGTTACTCCTGGCAAGAAGATCAATTCAGCCACGAGAAAAAACAGACCCAACGCAACGAGGAAGATAATCATTCCCATAATATCACTGATTTTTGTCGTACAACAATCTTTTTTACTCTTCGTCAGCCTCGGCACGAATCTCCTCAACCTCGATTGATAGCGTGTCGTCGCTCTTGGCGATGGCCTGTGCTACGCGCTCGGCCGATGCACGGCTGGCAAACATACCAATCGTGAAACTCTCCTCCGAGAGACGCGATAGCTGGCAGTCGGCCGCCATAGTCTCAATAACACTGCGCACATCGTTGTTCAACGCTCCGCCACTAATCATCAGACGGAACGATACTGAGTCGCCCTGAGCCGATATATTTGTCTTGTAGCCGTCGCACCACTCCACGATCTGCGGGTTGCGGAAGCCCTTTTTCTTCATCACCTCGACAGCCTTCTCAGCCTCGGAACGCGTGCGGAAACCGCCCGCATAGTAGCTGAAGCGACCATCCTCTAAGGCCTCGACGCTAAGTGGAGAGGCGTTGCGGAAGATCGACACGGCCTGCTTAACCTTGAATGTGCCGAGTAGGATACGGTAGATGGTGCCGTACTCGTAAATCACGCACTCGGGGATGGGGTTTGACGAGGTGTAGGGACTACGCTGAGTGAACTCGATTGCCTCATAATTAACGAATGAACGACGCTCGATGTCGATTGCTGGTATGCGGTAGTCAATCTGACGCACGGCACGCGATGCGTTAGAGAGTGAGTCGATGGCCGATGTGAGGTTGAGTAGCTTGGCTACATAGGTCTCGTAGTTGAGAATCACGTGCTTCTGCAGACGGTAGTCGGCCAGAGCCTCCGAGGCACAGTTGTCAATGGTCGAGAGTTTCTCCTCGCGTACATCGGCTATCATACTCTCGGTAAGCTCAAGTATGTCGTCGCGCTCCTCCTTCTCGAAAAAATAAGAATAGACATAACTCTTCTGATCGTAGATGTCAGCCCAAGTTGAGGCGAGCTCTCGCTCCAGCACGGTGTTCTCGTCCATCACAGTTGCCATCTCACCATAGATAGCCTCGGCTTCGGCCTCGGTGCGAGCCATCACATATTTGTCGTACATCTGCTTGATTGACTCGTAGTTGCTCACATAGGTGCGGGCATACTTGTCGGCGTTGGCCTCCTTTGCGTTGGCCTCCATTAGGATGGTGTAGTCGGCCTCGTCGATACTCTTGCGGAAGTAGTCGTTGGTAAATATTGAGCCTGACGACTGCTCGGTGGCCGAGCCAATGTTGCCAATCGAGGCGAGTAGATGCTCCTGCTCGATAGCATTGATGCGATCGACGAGTTTTATCATCTGCGAACGCAAGGCATACACTGCACTCTCGCTATCGGTCAGCACCACCAGCATAGAGTCTGATCGCACTGGTGCCAGCGAGTCGCTCTGCTCGGCATTGCGGCTCAGGGCGCCTCGTACATCGCGTATGACGCTCATCAGTGAGTCGCTCTTCTGTCGCAGACGAACATCGCTACGCAGAAGCTCGATGTATTCAGTATTATCTTTAAGTTCAGGTATTCGTGCCGTTACCTCCTGTGCCACTGCCGTAGAAACACTAACAATCGACAGAAGAGCCGCCACGATAAGTTTGTGTCGTATCATCTCCACCAACGAATAAAGAAAAATTGTACTAATCCAAATATCTCAAGACGGCCGAAAAGCATCAGTGCCGTCAAATTAAACTTCATAATAGAGGGCATAAACGAGTAGTTATCCATAGTTCCAACCTCGCCAAAGCCAGGGCCTACATTGCTTACACAAGCCACCGATGCCGAGAACGAGGTCATCAGGTCGGCTCCAAACATCGAGTTGGTAAATGTGCCTAAAAGTATAAGCAGCATATACGCCACGACAAAGACCATCACACCGTTGATCATCTCCTTGTCCTGAGGTACGCCATCGACCTTTGTGCGGATAATGGCATTGGGATGCTGTTGCTGTCGGAGTGTGTTGCGGAGCATCTTCACGGCTAGAAGCAGTCGATCCATCTTCAAACCTCCCGAGGTAGAGCCAGCGCAGGCGCAGACTATCGAGCAGAAGATTAGGATGAGTATAGCCATTGAGGTCCAAGTGTTGCAGTCGGTAGTGGCAAATCCCGTTGTGGTGATTAGCGACACGGTGTGGAACAGTGCCGAGCGCATAGAGCTCCATATCGATGGATACACATCGTTAGCCCACAGGCTAAGGCCTATGAGCAGAGCCGCACCGCCGATAAGGCCAAAGTATGTGCGGGTGATCTCCGAACGGAAGATGTTGTTCTTTTTGCGAGTGATAGTGGCGAAAATCAGACCGAAGTGGATACCTGATATGGCCATTATCACCACGAGAATCATCTCGATAAGAGGCGAATTAAACCATCCGATACTGAGGTTCTTGGTGCTGAAACCACAAGTGCCGCAGGCCGACATAGCGTGGCATAGAGCATCGAACCAAGTCATACCGCAGAGCTTGAGGATTAGCGTCGATACGATGGTAAGACCAATGTACACCGACAGAATGATGCGCACAACGGTAGGGGTGCGATAGGAGTTAAAGTTATCCTTGGCAAGCGACGAGAGCTCGAAGTGCGAGAGCATCATCTTGCTCTTGCCGATTGAGGGCAAAATCACCAATGCAAACATCACTACACCGATACCTCCAATCCAACTCGTAGCCATACGCCAGAATAACAATCCGCGAGGCAGGGCCTCGATATCGTTCAGGATGGATGCGCCTGTGGTGGTGAATCCCGATACGCTCTCAAACCAGGCGTTGATGAAGGTGAACTCACCGCCCCACATAAGATAGGGGAACATACCCACGATGCTGGCTACAACCCACGAGCCTACGACGATACAGTAACCCTCTTTTTGAGAGATACGATCGGTTCGTGGCACAAAAATCATAGGGAAACAACCCAGTAATAGGGTCAGTAGCGACGACATTACCAATGGCGTGTATGCCGAATCGACATCGCTTGCATACGATATGCCAGCCGACATAAGCATAAATGCCGCCAATACTAGCAGCACAACGCCTATGTATCTTATGACAACGCTATATCGCATACTCTTTGAATCTGATTATTTTGTGGTAATCTTTGTGTTGGTTGTAATCGACTCGATCTTTTCGCTCAGCTCGGCAAGCTCATCGCGGCACTCTGCCTTGATGGCAAAGGGGAGTTTATAGCGAATCCAAGCACCGAGGCTCTTGTTGATCTCGATGATGGGCTTGATGGCGTAGATCATAATGAAGTAGTAGAACATCAGCAAGATAACGATCATCACCACGAGCGAGATAAAGACGGGTGTCACGGCTCGATAGGCGTTGCGGCTCAGGCGCTCGGCGCGTGGCGTGAGCGAACTTTGAGCATAGCTCATCACTTGCAGAATCTGATTGCAGGCTGTATTGTAAGTTGTTTGATAATCTCCGTTGTACCACTCGCTACCATTGAAGTTGTAGAGATAATTCCCCAGACTATCGGAACGCAGGCTATGCTCCACTAAACGGCTATTGCGTAGTGCCCCAACCAATTCGTTGAGGTGCTCGGCCGATAGAGTGAGTGAGTCAAATAGGGGTGCAGCGGCCGCGCCACTCTCACTACGGGCGTTGTTGATTGTGGCCAAAAATGCGGCATAGCGCGTATTGCACGAGTCTGCGAAAGTGGTGTCGCGCAATACGGCGTAGCGTATCACGGCACGATCGTTGGCTCGTATGGCGTCGAGCATATCTTCCGAAAGTTCAATGCTTCGACGGTTGCTATTCAGAATGGCTTCGAGGTCGATACTCATATGGTTAAGCTCGAAAAGCGAGACCAAACCCGAGAAGAACAGAAGCACTATAATACTCAAAAAACCAATAGTTACTCTCTTGCGAATACCTGTCATAACAGAATCACTTTGATGCTAAATCACGCAAATATAGCAATAATTATTTTATCCGAACGACTTTTTCCTACGGAAAAACTATTATTGGCTACAAAATCTCGGCTTCGATGTCGTGGTCGTCGCCAATCGATGAGAGCTTGACGCGGCAAATGCGGTTGATCATATCGCGTCGATAGGGGGCCTTTACGCGGATGTAATTTCCCGTGTAGCCATACATCCAGCCACCACGCATAGTGCTTTCCCATAGTACATCAGCCTGCTCGCCTACAGCCTGGGCGCAGAAGTCGTAGTGCAGAGTGTCGCACAACTCCTCCAGTCGCGCTACGCGCTGAGTGGAGATATAGGAGGGTACTTTGTTGGGCATATCCACGGCAGGAGTGCCTGGGCGCTCCGAGAAGGGGAAGATGTGCAGAAAGGCGGGTCTTAAGCGAGCAAGCAGATCGTAGGTCTGCTGGAAATGCTCTTCGGTTTCGCCCGGAAATCCCGTGATTACATCAATGCCGATAAAGGCGTCGGGCATAAGCGAGCGGATCTTATCGATGCGGTCGGCAAAGCGCGACGATGTGTAGCGACGACGCATCAGAGCGAGTATCTCATCGGAGCCACTCTGGAGCGGAATGTGAAAGTGATGTTGGAACTTAGGCGATGCAGCGCAAAACTCTATTATCTCGTCAGTTATAAGATTTGGCTCGATAGATGATATGCGGTAACGCTCGATGCCTTCAACCTCATTCAACGCACGCAGCAGATCGATGAATTTTTCGCCCGTCGTGCGACCAAAATCACCTGTGTTGATACCCGTGATGACAATCTCCTTAAGGCCTGTTGCCGCCACCTCCTTAGCCTCGGCTACTATGTCTGCAATAGGGATGTTACGGCTCGAGCCACGAGCATAGTGAATCGTGCAGTAGGCGCACTTGTAGTCGCATCCATCCTGAACCTTGAGGAATGAGCGTGAACGGTCGCCCGAAGAGAATGCCGCAAAGAAGCGAGTTATATCCTCGCAGTCGCAACTATACACTTCGGCTTGACCTCGCTGTCCAAGTTCAACTACTCGTTTATATAAATCGCCTTTATCGTTGTTCCCCAGAACTATATCTACACCATCAATGGCTGCTATTTCGTGTGGTTTGAGCTGTGCGTAACAACCTGTAACAGCGATTATTGCTTGCGGGTTACGGCGGTGCAGTTTGCGGATTATATTGCGACACTTCTTGTCGGCGTGCTCGGTTACCGAGCAGCTATTTATAACGCAAATATCGGCCTCGTCGTTGGTCCCAACTCGTTCGAAACCGCCCTCTTCGAATTGGCGGGCGATGGTGGAACTCTCCGAGAAATTGAGTTTACAACCCAATGTATGAAAACTAACTCGACGCTTCATAAATCGAAAAATATGCTTTTTTGCATCGCGAAGTTACTAAAACTTGTCGGAAACGAAAAAAAGTTTTGACGCAATCCGATAATTATTGTAATTTCGTGCGCGTTTTTAACACTTAGTGATGGAGTTTCTGTACGATATATTCGAATATCGCTATCTGGCTAACGCCCTCTTTGCGGCGTTGTTTGCTGGTATTACCTGCGGTATTGTTGGCACCTATATCGTCGCACGACGAATGGTATTCTTGTGTGGCGGTATCACTCACGCTTCGTTTGGAGGTTTGGGAATAGCCTTGTGGTCGGGCATAAATCCTATGGCTGGAGCATTACTTTTTGCCGTTGCCTCGGCTATGGGAATCGAGTGGGCCAGCGATAAAGGTAAGATTCGCGAGGATTCGGCCATAGGTATTATCTGGTCTATCGGTATGGCCGTAGGCGCGCTCTTTATGAGTCTTACGCCAGGCTACACATCGGGCGATCTGGCGAGTTATATGTTCGGTAGCATTGTAACCGTTACCACAACCGATGTGATGGTACTGGGTGGCTTTACTATGCTTTGCGTAGTGGGGTGTGCGCTGTGGTGGAGGCCCATTATGTATCTTGCCTTCGATCGTGATTTTGCGGCCAGTCAGGGTATTGCTACACGCTTAGTGTCGTATCTGCTAACGGCTATCGTGGCTATAACCATCGTGTTGGCAATACGCATTATGGGTATTGTGTTGCTACTATCGCTCTTTACTATACCTGCCGTTACGGCCAATATGCTCACCAAATCGTATGCCCGAATTACACTTTGGGCGGCCATAATTGCTACCCTGGGAGCTGTCGCGGGACTTGTCGTGAGTTATTATTTGGAGGTTCCGCCCGGAACGTGCATAATATTTATCCTCGCAATGGTGCTTATTGCAGTAAAATTAGTATCTTTGCCCAATATATATAAGTAAAGCTGCATTTAGGCCAACATCGAACCTGTGATTGGGAGGTTGTGCCGAGTGTGTGGCGTAGATTAAAAGGCGCTTGTTTTGAGTACGGTTAAGAGTAATAATACGGATTCATCGGCAACTCCGCAGGGTGGGGTTGCTCCATATAAGCATTGCCTTAACTGTGGCGCTGAGTTGATGGGTGTATATTGTCATCAGTGTGGCCAATACGCCTCTGACCCTGTTCCCAAAATTGGCGGATTTGTCGCTGAGTATTTGAACAATGCCTTTATTTGGGATGCACTCTTCCTGCCTACATTGTGGAAGTTGATTAGCCGCCCGGGTTTTCTCACCCGAGAGTTTATGTCGGGTAAGTTTATCACCTATGAAAATCCTTTGAAACTCAATATGTTCTTTATGTTTGTGTTTCTGTCGATTTTTGTCATCTTTACCGATGTTGATCAACTACAACACGAATATTCAGAACTCGTTACGCGAGAGGATGTTACGGCATATATCGTAGCAAAAGCGTTGTACGAGAAGGAGGGTTATGCCGAGCAAATTGCGCAGAGCGAGCGCGATACAGTGTTGGTGAGTCTGCCTTTGGGCGTGGCGAACGAATTTCCCCAGATGATTACCCCCATTGGTGTGGAGTATGATCCGGAAAAGAGTATGCCGGCTACTTATCTGGCATCGGTGCCTACGGTGCTGTTCGAGGATGGCCATCTGGTTGGTGATGATATGTCGGGATACGCTTTCCCCGATGAGAATGAGTTGGTTACAGAAGCAAGTATGCAGCTGGTAATTGCGAAAAAGGTGTGGGATAAATTGGCAACATTATTCTCTACCTACTTCCCGATTATTGTTTTGCTCACGGTGCCATTGTTGGCTATGGCTGTGGGTATTATACATCGCAAACGAGGATTGCCGAAGATAAATTTCCTGGTATTCTCGCTCCACTATGTGGCATTTTTGGAGTTGTTGATGCTGATCATATATCTGCTCTATATTACCGTTAACCCTTCGACGGAGGCGTTAGAGTGGATTATGATTATAGCCTCAAGTATCTACCTCGTTGTTGCTGTGAAGAATGTTTACGGTAGCAAAAATTGGTTTGTAAATATTATCAAGGCATTTATGATTAATGCAATCTATATGTGCATTGTGCTGGGATTGTTGCTGGGTATATTGGTTATATCTAGTATAATAGTCGTTTTCGATGTTGAGATTTTAACTACAATGAGCTAATGCGTCTTAAAACAATACATAAACTTGTCCTGAAGTCCTACTTGGGACCATTGTTGCTTACCTTCTTCATCATTACATTCGTGTTGATGATGAATTTTTTGTGGCGTTATATTGACGAACTCACGGGTAAAGGTTTGGGCCTTGGTGTGATTATCGAGTTGTTGGTCTATGCCACCATCAACCTCATTCCGCTCGGTCTGCCGCTTGCGATGTTGTTGGCGGGTATTATGACTATGGGTAACTTGGGCGAGAACTTCGAGCTGCAGGCGATGAAGTCGGCAGGCGTGTCGCTTATGCGAATCCTCAAACCTCTGATTTGGGTTACGATATTGATGTCGATAGGCAGTTTCTTCCTGGTCAATAACCTTGTGCCGTATGCCAATAAGAAGATGACCAGCATATTGATCGATATTCGTCGTCAGAAGCAGGTGCTCGAACTCAAAGATGGACTCTTCTTCAATGGTATCGACGATATGAGTATTCGCGTCGAGCATCAAAATCCAGAGACAGGTGAGTTGGATAATGTGCTCATCTACGATAACCGCTCCTCGTCGGGCAATATGACCACCACGGTGGCTGAGCGCGGATATATACGACTGTCGGAGGATAAACGCTATCTGCTTGTTACGCTCTATAATGGTGATAACTATCAGCATACTCGTAATAATCAGTGGTTTAACAAGAACTCGTTGCGCCACGATAAGTTCGATGTACAGGATATATCAATCCCGATGGAGGGCTTCGACTTCCAGCGCACCGACAACAACGAGATGCTCAATGGCTCGCAGACAAAAAATATTTTCGAACTACAGCAGGCTATCGACTCGCTTAGTCAGGTTGTGAGCACCTCCACCTCGCAATCCTATGAGCCTCTGTTGCGTGATAACATCTTCCGCAGGGATATTCAGGTTACGCAAATCCCCGACTCACTTCGAATCGACAAGAGCAAATTTATCGATGTGAGCCTGCTCGATACCATTGCCAATCTATCTGCGCGTGCGAAGAGTAGCGTGTGGAGCATAGCGCACGCCGACGCGGTGGAGTCGCGTAACTCGTTCTCGTTTGATGAGACAATGTCCAAGGATGCCCTCACACAGTTGTATAAGAGCAAGAACGATTGGCATCGTAAACTCGCCATTCCTGTGTCGGTCATCATCTTCTTCCTGATTGGTGCGCCACTCGGTGCCATCATTCGTAAGGGTGGTTTGGGTACGCCAATCGTTATTTCTGTTGCCTTCTTCGTGATCTACTATATCATCACCCTCACGGGCGAGAAGGCCTCGGTCGAGGGACAGTGGAGTGCTGTTATGGGTATGTGGATATCCACCTTCGTGCTATCACCCATAGCCATCTATCTGCTCATTAAGGCCACTAACGACTCCTCGTTGCTCGATACGGAGTGGTATTGGGCTAAGTATCAGAAGCTGCGCGAGAAGATATCACCTATTATTACACCCGTGCGTAATCGCATAACTTCGTCGGCCGTGTGGCGATGGCTAAGTGGTGCGGTGAGCCGCATACGATTGAAGAGAACAAAGAAAAATGTAGCCTAATGAAGGGAAAAGATTTAAGAATAGTATTTATGGGTACTCCCGAGTTTGCCGTGGCCTCGCTACGCAGGCTGGTCGAGGAGGGGTACAATATCGTGGCCGTCGTTACTACGCCCGATAAGCCCGCGGGTCGTGGGCAGAAGTTGCACGAGAGCGATGTTAAGGTGGCTGCTCGCGAGTTGGGTCTGCCTATACTGCAGCCAGAGCGCTTGCGCGATGAGGCCTTTGTGGAGGCTATGCGCGAGCTGAAGCCCGATTTGGGCATTGTCATTGCCTTCCGTATGTTGCCCGAGGTTATCTGGTCGATGCCTAAGCTGGGTACCTTTAACCTGCACGCCTCGCTACTGCCTGAGTATCGAGGTGCGGCGCCCATTAACTGGGCTGTGATCAACGGCGAGACTAAGACGGGTGTAACCACCTTCTTGCTCAACCACGAGATTGACAAGGGCGCTATCGTGGGTCAGTTGTGCGAGCCTATTGGCGAGGATGATACCGTGGGTACGATGTACGATAAGTTGATGAATCTGGGCTGTGGTTTGGTTGTCGATACCGTTGAGCGTATCGCCGCGGGCGACTACACGGCCATCGAGCAGATGCATATCGACGAGTCAACGCTCAAGCCCGCACCCAAGATCTTCAAGGATGATTGCCGTATCGACTGGTCGTGGGAGGGCGAGCGCATCGTAAACTTCGTGCGCGGCCTGTCGCCATACCCTGCGGCGTGGACACCTATGTATATAAATAGCGAGGAGCGAGGCTCGGCAAAGATCTTCCGTGTTAGCTTCTCTGCCGCATCGCACGCCGAGCGTGTGGGCACGATCAAGGCCGATGGCAAGCGTATGATGGTCGCTTGTGCCGACGGTTGGGTTGAGATTCACGAGTTGCAGGTGGCGGGCAAGCGTCGTATGGCAACGCGCGATCTGTTGCTCGGCTTCCGCGATATTGAGGAGTACACTTGTGCAATGTAATTATTTGTCGTCGGGATAAATTTTAATTGTAATAGTATTGAAATTTTACTAAATTTACGAGTTCAAAATTGAGTAATCGGGGTAATGAATCATCTTTTTGCGACATACGGCAATGAGTATAACTGCTTAAGAAGTGCAGTGGTTTTATTGCGCGCAATAGATACCCCCCCCCTATAATCACTTTAATAATCAGGTAGTTAGCGGGTTTACCCCGCGCATTATATTTTGGCGTTACTGCTTCCTGCGAGCGGTAATGCCTTTTTTTGTGCGTTAATTTTTGAGGATATTATTAAATACTAAAAACAAAAAACGATGAAAAAAATTCTACTTTTAATTGCGGTGGTAAGTGTACTTTTTACCGCTTGTAACAATGATTGCGACCACGAATTCATTGAGCACGATTTCACCAAAGAAATTGTGGGTACTTGGACTTTCTTGAATGGCGAACAAGCAGAGGCTATGGTAATTAAGGAGGATGGCTCGTTTACCACAACAGGTGTTATGATACACGGTGCTCTATACGAGGAGAAGGGTACTATCAAGGTGGTAAATAACAAGGTTACTCTCGCATTCGATGGTGATAAAGAAACATTTGAAGGTCGCCTCGAATTTGTAGCAGGCAAATCTATGTCCCTTGTTATGTTTGACGACAATGATGTCCGTTTGGATTATGATTATTGCAAAGAGGATCTCTCTGAGGAGATTGTAGGTATGTGGGTTTACAATGATGTTAAAGAGGCTATGAGAATACATACCTTTGATAATAATGGTAGTGCTACATTCACAGGATGGTCTGAATATTTAGGTGAGTTTTCAGTTTTGGAAAATTCGAACTACAAAGTGGTTGGAGACTTGATTTTCCAAGGTTTCTCTAATAATGAAGATTCTTCTACTAAGTATATCGCATCAAGACTTGTTTATTCACCTAATGGTACCGCACACGGTGATATAATGACTTTCAAGCATTGTTTATCTGATGGAGCAGAGTCATCTCAGTCTTGGCTCCGTGTAAAGCAGTCTCTCGACCTCGATGGCCAAACATATGATTACAGTTCAGCATATGTAACCAACGCAAAGGGTAAAGATGAGGATTTCTCTATTACGGGTAACACTTTCAATATGGCTAATATCAAGGCTGGCGACTTTGATATGATGTTCCGTGCGGTTCTCTTCTGTGTAGAGTTCCCCAATGCTAACACCATCAAGCAACATTTCCTCGTTAATGGCGTAGATTCAGCATTTGATACTTCCATCACCGTTGAGGGCAACAAGGTTACACTCGATATGAGTGCAGGAAACCCTGCTTTCCGTAAGGTAGAGATGTATATGTTCCAGGACAAGGACAATACTCAGTTGCATATGTATATGCCTACATCTTCGTTTATTAACTACTTTGCAAACTTGGAGATTGTTACTATGCTTACAGAGGGTAAGATTGATATGACTGACGCCGCTGCTATTGAGAAGGTTTACACCCATATGGAAGAGCGCGTTGAGAGCATCAATGTAAGTTTCGTATTGAAGGCACGCAAGTAATTCGCAAGATGGACTTCAAACAGCCTTCATATAGTATATGTAGGAGGCGGTGATTTTCGTGAGGTTAAAGGCCGAAAATCAGTTGGTTATAAAAACAAATAAGGGTGCCCCGCGGGACACCCTTATTTATTGTATGATAGTCGATTACATACGCTCGGGAACATCGATACCCAGCAACTTCATAGCCTTGCTGATGGTGCGAGCCACAACCGACGCCAACTGCAAGCGCATACGACGCTTCTCGGCATTCTCCTCGCGCAGGATTGAGTGGTCGTGATAGTAGCCGTTGAAGGTCTTTGCCAAGTCGTAGGCATAGGCCGCAATGATCGAGGGTGCGAAGTTATCGCCAGCCGATGCAATGACTGAGGGGAAGTCGCAAAGAGACTTGATAAGCTCAGCCTCCTCGGCAATAAGCTCGGTGTTGTTGTGCGATGTATAGTCGATACCCTGCTCCTCGGCCTTGCGCAAGACAGAGCAGATGCGGGCGTGAGTGTACTGAATGAAAGGACCCGTGTTGCCGTTGAAGTCGATAGACTCCTTGGGGTCGAACAACATAGTCTTCTTGGGATCCACCTTGAGAATGAAGTACTTGAGCGCGCCCAAGCCTACCATTGTGCAGATCGAGTCGGCCTCCTGCTCCGAGCAACCGTCCAGCTTACCCAGCTCAGAAGACATATCGCGTGCGGTCTCAACCATATCGGCAATCAAATCGTCGGCATCGACTACGGTACCCTCGCGCGACTTCATCTTACCCTCGGGAAGCTCAACCATACCGTAAGAGAGGTGGTAGATATTGTCGCTCCAGTCGTAGCCGAGCTTCTTCAGCACGAGCTTCAATACCTGGAAGTGGTAGTTCTGCTCGTTACCTACAACATAAATCATATCGTCGAGCTTGTTCTCCTCGAAACGGCTCAATGCAGTACCCAGGTCCTGAGTCATATATACCGATGTGCCATCGCCACGAAGCAGTAGCTTGTGATCAAGGCCGTCGCCCTCGAGGTTAATCCACACCGAACCATCCTCCTTGCGATAGAATACGCCCTTGTCCAGACCATCCTGCACCAGGCTCTTACCCAAGAGGTAGGTCTGAGACTCGTAATACACCTTGTCGAAATCGACACCCAAAGCCTTGTAGGTTACATCGAAGCCGTCGTAAACCCAGCCGTTCATTGTCTGCCACAACTCATATACCTCGGGATCCTTAGCCTCCCACTTACGCAACATCTCCTGTGCCTGAAGGATGATGGGGGCACTCTTCTTTGCCTCATCTTCCGACATACCGCCCTCAACGAGCTCCTTGATTTGCGCCTTGTAGTGCTTGTCGAACTCAACATAGTACTTACCTACCAAGTGGTCGCCCTTCATACCCGATGATGCGGGGGTCTCGCCACCGCCGTAGAGCTGCCAAGCGAGCATCGACTTGCAGATGTGGATACCGCGGTCGTTAACCAAGTTAACCTTGATTACATTGTGGCCGTTAGCCTTAAGGATCTGCGCCACAGAGTAACCCAACAGGTTGTTGCGGATGTGACCCAGGTGAAGGGGCTTGTTGGTGTTGGGAGATGAGTACTCGATCATCACCGTGCGACCCGAAGGTGCCGCGGTGCCAAACTCCTCGTTAGCAACCACCTCGCCAAAACGCTCTAACCAGAACGAGGGGGCGATAGAGAGGTTGAGGAAGCCCTTAATCACATTGAATGCGCTGATCTGAGGGTTGTTGGCTACAATGTGCTCACCGATCTCGGTGGCTGTAGCCTCGGGAGCCTTGCGGCTTATCTTGAGCAGGGGGAAAGTTACCAAAGTGTAATCTCCCTCGAACTCCTTGCGTGTCTTCTGAATCTGTATCTGGGCGGGGTTCACCGCACCATACAAAGCCTCGATAGATGAGGCAACGATTTGAGAAATAAAGGTCTCGGTATTCATATATTTTTGTTTAATTTTCTTTCGTAGGATTTCGTGCCACAAAATTAGTATTTTTTCGCGTAAATCGCCACTCCGATGTGCATAGAATGTTGTTTATCGCGATGATTAGTCGCAAAATATCGGTAAAATAATGAAAAATATCCTGGTTCGTGTGAGTTTTGATAGTTTTGAGAGATAAATATATAGTAATATAATAATGTTGAGAATAATTATTTGTAACTTTGTCGGCACAAAAAGACCAATTCGCATAGGCCGCAATAGCCCTATGCAAAGCTTTGAAACACTCTAATATACACTATTTATCATTATGAAACGTATTGTTCTATTCGTTGCAATGTGTGCTTTGGGCTTCTCTTGCTCACAGCCTCAATCGTTGCAGGATCGCTTGACCGTTAACGACAAGCAGATCAACGAGATCATCGCACAGATGACTCTCGAGGAGAAGGTAGAGATGATGCACAGCAAGACGATTATGTCGTCGGAGGGTGTGCCTCGTCTTGGAATTCAGGATATTAAGTATGCCGATGGCCCCTTCGGTGTGCGCGAGGAGGTTGCCGATGGCTTCCGCCCCAAGGGCTGGTCGCTCGACTCAGCTACCTACTTCCCCACAGGCTCGGCTTTGGCCGCTACTTGGTCGCCCGAGTTGGCTTACGACTATGGTAACGGTATCGGTGTCGAGGCTCGCTTGCGTGGTAAGGATATTATGTTGGGCCCTGCTATCAACATTCAGCGTCTGCCCGTAGGTGGTCGTACTTACGAGTACTTCTCGGAGGATCCTATCCTCGCGGCAGCACTCGCCGTGCAGTACACATTGGGTATGCAGGATGCAGGTACAGCCGCTTGCGTTAAGCACTATGCTTTGAACAACCAGGAGACTAACCGTGGTACTGTTAATGTAATTGTTGACGAGCGTACTATGCGCGAGATCTACCTTAAGCCCTTCGAGGATGCAGTTGTTAAGGGTGGCGCAATGTCAGTTATGCCTGCTTATAACAAGGTGAATGGCTACTATGGTACCGAGAACTTTGTGCTCAACAACGAGATTTTGCGTGGTGATTGGGGCTTCAAGGGTATGACCGTATCAGATTGGGGTGGTACTCATAGCACTATGGGCGCAGCTCTGGGAGGTTTGAATGTACAGATGACAGGCGACAACTACCTGGGTCAGCCTCTTATCGACTCTATCCGTGCAGGTCGCCTCTCGGAGGAGATCGTAAACGACCGCGTGCGCGAGATCTTGCGTCTGCGATTCGCTATCGAGCCTATCCCCGAGGATGTGGCTAACACCGTACAGACCTCACAGCCCGAGAGCCGTCAGACAGCTTATAATGTGGCTTCAAAGTCGGTTGTATTGCTCAAGAACGAGGGTGGTGTATTGCCTTTGAAGAGCGATAAGGTGAAGAAGATTGCTGTTATCGGCCGTAACGCCGTAGCTACTACTGCTGCCGGTGGTATGGGTGCAGGTGTTAAGACTCCCTACGAGATTACTCCTTTGATGGGTTTGCAGAATCGCTCGAACAACAACTTCGAGATTACCTATAATCCCGCGTATAAGAATTTCCTCGGTATGTTCGCTCGTATGATGCGTAACGCCGATCCTAAGGAGTTTGCTCAGGTAATCGACGAGGCTCCCGATGCAACACTTTTGGCTGAGGCTGTAGCTGCTGCGAAGGAGGCCGACGTGGTGCTCTTCTTCTGCGGTACTAATAAGTATATTGAGACCGAGGGTAGCGACCGTAAGGATATTAAGCTTCCTTTGGGTCAGGAGCAGATCGTACAGGCTTTGGCAGAGGTTAACCCCAACATTGTGAGTGTAATCATCTCTGGTGGCCCTTGCGATTTGCAGGTTTTGGAGAAGTACTCAAAGGCTATCGTTCAGGGCTGGTGGAATGGTCTTGAGGGTGGTAACGCATTGGCTGACATCCTTTATGGTAACATTGCTCCTTCAGGCAAGTTGCCCTTCACCTTCCCCGTTAAGTTGGAGGATTCTCCCGCCTATGCTATGGGTAACTTCCCCCAGAAGGTTGAGGGTACCGATGTGTTTGCTGCGGCTCACCGCGATGATATCACCGGTGGTGAGCGTCGTCGTATGCAGCGTCCCGCTCCCGATGCACACTACACCGAGGGTCAGTATGTAGGTTACCGTTGGTTCGATACCAAGAATGTGCCCGTGATGTATGCCTTCGGCCACGGCTTGTCATATGTTAAGTTCGACTATGCTGACTTGCAGGCAAACAAGAAGAAGTATCGTGCTAACGATGTGATTAAGCTCACATTCAACCTTACTAACAACGGCTCGATGGAGGCTGACGAGGTTGCTCAGGTATATGTTAAGCGTCTCGATGCTAAGGTTGAGTGGCCCGTTAAGGAGCTCAAGGGCTTCAAGCGTGTAAGCGTAGGTGCTGGCCAGACTCAGCAGGTAACTGTTGAGATTCCCGTTGAGAGCTTGCGCTACTGGGATGTTGACGCCGACACTTGGATGCTCGAGAATGGTAACATCGAGATTTTGGTGGGTGGCTCATCTGACGATATTCGCCTTTCAACTCAGGTTGCTATCTAATAAAGAGATATATCGCACAATAAATAGCCTGTCTAACCAAGTTAGGCAGGCTATTTTCTTGCTTTTATACAGAGGAATCAGGCCTTGTAGTGTGGATTGATATTGTAAGTGCCCGCATTGTTCTTTTTCATCCGCCGCCGCATACTGTAACAAGCTCGGTAGGAATAAATGATAAGGACATTAAAAAGAGCCAGCCACTTTGATAAGTGGCTGGCTCTTTTGTGTGATGTGTGTGATGTCTTAGAAATCTATACGATAAAAAAGATTTGGCAGTGAGATGCCTGACTTATCGAAACGCATCTGACCTGTGCCTAAGTCGTAGCGCTCGGCATAGGGCGTTTCGTGCTGCAGGATGTTCACACCCTCAAAGGCGATGGTATGACTCACCTTCTTGCTGTTAATCTTATAGCTAACAGTAAGGTCGAGAATGCTGGTGGATGGGAACTGGCGGGACATCGCCTCATCCTCCTTATAGATAGGCTGATCGTTGATGATACCAGCAGCCACATTGGCTCTTATAGCATCGACATCGACAGGTGTGTGGCGAAGACCGCCCTGTAGCGTGTACTTGATACTCACATTGAATACATTCTGCTGTCTCTTGCCAAGCATCCACTCCTTACCTCCCAGCACTTTCATCATATAGCCGCGGTCGTACAATTGGTTACGCCACTGCTTGTCGAGTCCGCGATATTCAGATTTGAAGAGTGAACCGTTCACTTGGCCATAGAAGCCTCTGCTCATATAGTGCTCCAGGGTGATGTCGGCACCGTAGTTGCGGGTATTACCCTCGTTGACCAATGGCTCTTCGATATAATTGAACAAACGGTTTACCGTACAGAATGTGCTTCCGTTGATACCCACAGGCGTGTCGAAGCCATACTGGTAGTAGGCGTTGATACGCAAGTTCAGGTTGTCAGTGAACTTATACATATATGTGGTGAGCAGGTGATGAGCCTTCGAGAAGCCGAGGTCTTTGTTGGCCAATGTGCCATCAGCATTACGGAAGAAATAGGCATCCAGGCTCTCAATCATAGAGTGCAAGCCATAGCCCAAAGAGATAGAATGACGCTCACCTGGTTCCCATTTCACACTGGCACGAGGTTCGACACTAAAGTCGTTGGAAAGGAGGAAATAGCTACCTGATACACCGAAGTTGATGCTAAAATTGTCGGCAGGCTTCCAGAGGTTTGACCAGTATATGCTTGCCAATCCCGTATTGTCGTTTGTTTCATAATAGGGCGTATCTGGTACAGGCTCATATACATTCTCAGCTGCGCGGAAGCTCAGATCGAAGAAGCGGTGTGAATACTCACCACCCAACTGAATAAGCCAACGAGGGGTGATCTGTTTAGACAACTCGGTATTGAACACCACGCGGTCTTCATTCTGCTTCAGGTAACTGAAGGGGTAGTCCTTGCCTTCAAAACCTGTAGGTTTGTAATTATCATCGAAAGTAAGACCCCAGTACTCCATATCAGCCTTATTATGCTGCATATTGTAGGCCATAGTGGTGCGCCAAGTCCATTTGTTGGCGAAATGAATCTTATGCGTAGCACCCGCAACAGCGTTGTAGAGGTGCCCAGTTTGCTCAGAAGCATCGTATATAGAGTGGATATCTTCGATACCCAGCTCAACATCCCAAGACTTGTCGATAAAGCCTAAAGCAAAGATAGAGAAGGTTCCTGCTTTTTTTGTGGGGAAATTCAACTTAAACGAGAGATCTTGGAAGTCATACTGCGAACCATATGTGTCAATGAGCTTCAGCTTGCGAGCGATTGTCGAGAAACCATAGCGGTAGTTGAAGATGAAGCTGGAATTGTTCTTCTTCGAAATAGGACCTTCGCTAGTCCACTCAATACCCACCGTACCGATCTGCACAGTATTCTCAAATTTCGAGTTGTTACCTGTTCGCATCTTCACATCAAACACACCGCTGAGGGCGTTGTTGTAGCTGGAATTGAATGTAGAAACGAAGAAGTCAGAGTTAGTAATCAGGTTAGCGTTGAGCGCGCTCACCATACCAAAACCTGCGCCATAGAGGCCTGAAAAATGGTTGGGGGCAAAGATCTCCACACCTTCCAAACGGTATTGCATAAACTGAGGGGCATTACCGTGTACAGAAATACCGTTGCTGTCGCTTTGTCCAGCCACACCAGCAAAGGCCGTAACCAATCGAGCTGGGTCGTTATAACCACCAGCATAGCGGCTGGCCTCCTCCATCGAGAGCATCATACCACCAATCAATGCCGTGGGATTGATTGGCGCCTCCTTATTTACACGAGGTCTAACCACCACTTCGGCCATTTCTAGACTGTTCTCACGCAGGGTGATGTCGAGCACTACCTCTTTGGCACCCGCTACCAGCACCTCCTTCATTACACTCGGTTCATAGCCAACATAAGAGGTCTCAATGGTGTAGCGTCCCGATTGCGTAAGAGTGAAACTAAACTCACCCTCTAAATTAGTCATTCCACCTGATCCCGGAATCTCCGCCACCGTTACAGCTGCTCCAACGAGTGCTTCACCTGTGATAGCGTCAGTTACCTTACCCTTTATTGTTTGTGCCACCACATTTTGTGACAAGAAAATACCGACCATAACCACAAAGAGTATGACCAGTCTGCGAAAAAAAGATTTGTAAATATTCATCGTATTTGGAAGTATTTTTTGATATACAAGGATACGATGTTTTTTATATAAAGGACTAAGAAAATGCCTATTTTTTGTATATCCATATTATTTTTAAACTTAAATTATTACCTCCTGTGTTAATGCATTGGTGGTGAATCAAAGCCTATTTCGAGGATGTGCTCAAAGGCTATCGCACGGAGCAGGAGAAATGGTCTTAAGGGTGGTAACGCAGGGAATGACATTCCATATGGAAACATCGAGATTTGGGCAGAGGGCTCATCTTATGATATTTGCCTTTCAGCTCGGGTCGCTATCTAATAGAAGCATATATCGAATAATAAAGTGCCCATCTAACTTGGTTAGGCAGGCATTTTTTCTTACTTTTGCGAAGATAATCAGGTCTTGCAGCGTGCGACATATGGTTTTGTCGGTCGGTGGGGAGGCTTTACAACCGTAGAAAAGTATGAAGATAGGAGATATAGATTTGGGCTCGCAGCCACTGTTTCTGGCACCGATGGAGGATGTTACCGATCCTTCGTTCCGCTATATGTGTAAGCGTTTCGGGGCGGATGTGGTAACGACGGAGTTTATTTCGTCGGACGGCCTTATTCGTGATGCGTGGAAGTCGCGTGCAAAGCTCAATATCGACGAGACCGAGCGTCCCGTGGGTATTCAAATCTATGGCCACCTCGTCGAGCCTATGGTCGAGGCGGCACGCATAGCTGAGACTGCACATCCCGACTTTATCGACATTAACTTCGGTTGCCCCGTAAAGAAGATCGCAGGTCGCGGAGCAGGCTCGGGAATGATGCGCGATGTGCCGCTGATGGTGGAGATGACACGCCGCATCGTAGAGGCCGTTGAGACTCCCGTAACGGTCAAGACTCGACTAGGTTGGGATGAGGATTCGAAGAATATTATGGATATTGCACTTCGCTTGCAAGATACAGGTATCAAGGCACTTGCCATTCACGGCCGCACACGCTCGCAGATGTATCGTGGCGAGGCCGACTGGACTTTGATAGGCGAGGTTAAGCACCACCCATCGATCGAGATTCCTATCATTGGCAATGGCGATGTGGATTCGGGTCCTAAGGCTAAGAAGATGTTCGATACCTATGGTGTCGATGGCGTGATGATTGGTCGTGCGACATATGGCCGTCCGTGGATATTCAAGGAGGTGAAGCACTTTATGACTACGGGAGAGGTTATGCCTCAGCCCTCAGTTGTTGAGCGTGTGGCAATAGCCAAGGAGCACCTTGCAAAGTCTATCGAGATCAAGGGCGATAAGGTTGGTATCTTGGAGATGCGCCGCCACTTGTCGAACTATTTTAAGGGTCTGCCCGACTTTAAGCAGACACGCCTAAAGTTGGTTACGCTCTATGATGTTGATGAGATTTGCGCTACGCTTGATTATGTTGCTGAGCGTTGGGGTGAATATGATATGAGTGGGGCGGTGCCGCCATCGCTCTCTCACGAGATTTAGATATGTGCTTCGGCAGAGACTATTTAGTATACAAAAAGAGGCTATCCTCGAAAGGATAGCCTCTTTTGTTTTGTCTGAAGACGATTACTTTACCTCGTTTACTGAGCTCAACTCCTCAAACAATGAGCCGAACGATGATACCATATCGCGACGAAGAGCAGCATAGTACTTCTTTACGAGCGATGCGTTGCGGGGCTCAGTGGGGTGGTTGGCCTTGATGTAGAGTGCGTTACGCAATGCTACGGCATTCTCCATAATACCTACAACAGCCTCCTCCTTCGAGGGCTGGAAATATATTGCCATCTCGCAATCGAATACGAACTCCTCCAAACGATAGTCGATCTCCTTCTTCAGGTTTCTCAAATTTGCCATAATAAGTCGTTTTTAGTTATACTTTCACACAAAGGTAGAAAAAACAAACGACATTTGCAAATGTTTATCAATGTGGCTTTGCGCTTTAGTAAATCGCATTAGGATCGCTCATATCCACTATAATGCCGATAGTCTCGTCATCAACAAAACCCACGCAACGGCACTGTTGCTTGATTGGCGCAGGTGAGGGTTTCGGCTTCTCGATAAGGGTGCGAACCTCTACTACGGTGTCGATGTTATAATATATCTTCATATCAACACGGCGCATAGGTGGCAAAATCTGTGTGCGGAACGCTTGCCACACCTCGGGCATAGCCTTTAGTTGTTGCTCCTTACGGCTATCGGATTCTGAAGAGTTAAGAATGGCAAGAACTTCCGATTTATTACCGATCGAGGAGCTACTCACTCCTTGATCGCAGGCACTCCACGGCTCGGCGTCGGCCTCGACTCGAATCTCATACGAAGACCCCAGTCCGTAACGCGATTCGATCAGGGTGCGAAACTCCTGCGCGCGGCTCATAGCCAGAGCCTCGTTGCTTGCGGCATTACCATCGGGTGAGGCGTAGCCCGTAATCACGATATGGCTGATGCGCATCGAGTTGTCGTTCTTGATTTTGGCCATCAGCTCATCCAACTCGACCACCTCGGCTACATTACCAACCGTCAGCGAGGGTAGTTTCGAGGCGGCGATACTATAGGAAAGATTGTAGGCCGCCTCGTTGGATGTGTTGCGGATCATATAACGCCTAATAAGATAGTTGCCCTCGACACTCTCCGAGAGTAGTGTGCTATCTTGTGGCATATTTTGCTGTTGCCCGCGAGCTGTAGTCGCCACACAGCAGGCAAGGAGCATAATCAATGGTGCGTAGAATTTTTTCATATCTATTAATTTTAGTTGACACTTCTTTTCAAGCAACAACCGCACCAAAGACCTTTTGTTAAACAATTTCTAAACCAAAAGAGGTTGCTAACATAACTTGTTAGACAACCTCTCTATTGTATTCTATCTACGGAGTATTACTCCAACCACAAGTTGCGGAACTCGATGGGGCCGCCCTCGCTCTGGAGTGCAATGTAACCCTCTGAGTTGTTGGTAGTACACTCGTTGAGCAACTGGCCGTTGATGTAAACTGTAATCTTGCCGCCCTTGCAGATAATTGTAGCCTCGTTCCACTCGCCCTCAGCCTTCTCTGCGTTGCCTGAACGATCCTTTACGGGGAACTCTCCTACGCACTCGATCTCAGAGATCTTCGAGCCACCGAGCATTACAAAGTCGCCAGCCTTGCCTGCACACAACTGAACCTCGATAGCGTTAGGCCAAATCTTGTCGCCATCCTGTACGCGGTGGAAAAAACCGCTGTTGGTACCTTTACCAACCCAACGCCACTCCATATGCATAGTGTAGTCGCCATACTTCTTCTCAGTACGCATATAACCGAAGGGCTGACCTACGATATGGATGTTGCCATCCTTAACGCCATATACCTCCGATGCGGGAACGCCGCTGGTCTCATCTACAACGCACACCCAACCAGTGAGATCCTTGCCGTTGAACAACTCAGTTCGTGAGCTGCACGAACACAAAAGCGCCACCATTGCCAGCGCAACAAACATAAATTTTGATTTCATTTAGCTATAATTTTATCGTTAAACAATTCCTAAAAACAAAAATAGGGATTTATTCTTTAATGAGCAACTACTTTTAGTCTCTTTTTCGTATATTTGCGATAATTTAGGAACATAGCATAAATTTTTAATACCATATTTATATAATGAAGCGACTATTGATATTGGTGCTTGCACTGGTTATGTGCAACACTTCGTGGGCATTCATTCGTGAGACCCTCTCGGTAGAGAGCAAGGCTATGAACAAGCAGGTGCCCGTAACGGTTTTACTTCCCAATGCCTACCACTCGTTGGAGAGTATGCCCGTTGTCTATCTATTACACGGCCACGGCGATAACCATTCGGCGTGGGATGTGAAGGGTAACACGGGTCTGTTGGCCGATCAGTACAACATAATTTTGGTTATGCCCGATGGCGGTACCAACAGTTGGTATTGGGATAGCCCCGTAGATCCTACCTACAAGTACGAAACTTTTGTATCGAAGGAGCTCGTTGAGTATATCGACTCTCACTATAAGACTCGCGCCGATCGCACTGCTCGTGCCATCACTGGTCTTTCGATGGGTGGCCACGGTGGTTTGTGGCTCGGCATCCGCCATCAGGATATCTACGGTGCAGCAGGCTCAACATCGGGTGGTGTGGATATTCGCCCCTTCCCTAAGAATTGGGGTATGTCGCTACGCCTGGGAACAATCGAGGAGAATCCCAAGAATTGGGACAACTACACCGTAATTAATCTCGTTGATCAGCTTAAGCCCGATGCGATGAAGCTCATCATCGACTGCGGTACCGAGGACTTCTTCTATGAGGTTAACTGCGCTCTGCACGAGAAACTCGCTGCGGCGAAGATTCCGCACGACTTCTACACTCGTCCTGGAGTGCATAATTGGGACTACTGGCGAAATTCGATTAAGTATCAGATGTTGTTCTTCAGTAACTATTTCAAATCGGTAGAGGTTGCCAAATAAATCTTAAATAAATATGAGAAAGTTTTTATTGTTAGTGGCTCTGGTAGCCATATCGGTAGGCTCGGTGCGTGCCGATGAGCGAGAGGAAGTGCGTCAGCGTAACCGCTTGGCCCTTGCTGAGCGATTTACCGCAAGTAAATTGGATAATATGCTCTTCTCGACTACGGTCGATCCTCATTGGTTTAAGTCGGGTGAGAAGTTTTGGTATAGCTACAAGACTGGCGAGGGTACTCGTTGGTATGTGGTAGATCCCGTAGCTCGCAAGCGTGAGCCTATGTTCGACCACGATAAGTTGGCGGCACAGCTCACCGAGATTATGCACGATCCATTTATCGCGGCGCAGTTACCTATTCAGAATCTTGAGATTGACGAGGATGGCGTAACCTTCACTTTTGAGGTACGCTCGTCGCAGGATGCAAAGCCCAAGCCCCTCTCGAAGGAGGATTCGTTGGCTGGCAAGAAGCCTAAGAAGGTGAGCGGTAAGGAGATTTTCTACTTCTCTTACAACTATAAGACTAAGACCTTGACTCATCTTAAGGACAAGGAGAAAGAGACCAAGCAACTCTCGTGGGCATCGGTATCGCCCGATGGTAAGACCGTTGTTTATGCCAAGGATTTGAATCTCTGGCGTATGTCTCGCGAGGATTATGAGAAACTGAAGAAAGACGAGAAGGACTCAACAGTTGTTGAGATTCAGATCACTACCGATGGCGTTAAGGATTTCGGCTATGGCCAGCCTTACTATATGCTCAACACTGACACCTTGCTCAATGGCAAGCGAGGTAGAGCATCTGGCGTGTGGTCGCCCGACTCTCGTTACTTTGCAACCATCGTAACCGATGAGCGCAATGTGAAGGATTTGTGGGTTATAAATGCTTTGGCTGAGCCCCGTCCCACATTGGAGACCTATAAGTATCAGATGCCTGGCGAGAAGGAGGCTCCCATCGAGCACCTTTATATCTTCGATATGAACGATAACTCGCGCCAGGAGATTGCTACCGAGCGCTTTAAGGATCAGACTCTCTCGATTGGCCGCAAGCCCCGCGAGCAGAAGCAGCGTCATATGTACGATCAGCCGGCAGTATGGTTGGGTGATAGCAACCGCTTCTTCGTTACTCGTTCGAGCCGCGACTTGCATCGCATCGACATCTGCTCATACACGATCGGTGATGATGCACTTGTCCCCATTGTAGAGGAGCGTTTGAATACCTATATCGAGGTCCGTCCTCTTTCAATCATCAATGGCGGTAAGGAACTCATTCAGTGGAGCGAGCGCGATGGTTGGGCACACCTCTACCTCTATGACGATGCTGGTAATCTGAAGCGTCGCCTTACCGAGGGCCCCTGGCACGTTCACGAGATTTTGAAGGTTGACGAGAAGGCTCGCAAGGTATATTTCACCGGTATGGGTCGCGAGCAGGGCGAGAATCCCTACTACCAGCACCTCTACTCTGTAAGTCTTGATGGTGGCGAGGTTAAGTTGCTCAACAAGGGTGATTTCTTCCACGAGCCCATAGTTGACGATGCTGCACGCTATTTCGTTGATAACTACTCTCGCGTGGATGTTATCCCCGCAACGGTTCTCTACGACTGCCTCGGTAACAAGATTATGGATTTGGAGACCAGCGACTTCTCATTGTTGCTCGCCAACGGTTATAAGTTCCCCGAGACATTCAAGGTTAAGGCGGCTGATGGTGTAACCGATTTGTATGGTGTTATGTACAAGCCTTTCGACTTTGATTCAACAAAGGTATATCCCATTATCGATTATGTATATCCCGGTCCCCAGGTCGAGGGTACATACTATCCCTTTACTCGTATGAGCCCCCGTACCGACCGCTTGGCACAGGCGGGATTTATCGTCATCTCGGTTGGTAACCGTGGTGGTCATCCCGACCGCTCGAAGTGGTATCATAACTACGGCTACGGTAACTTGCGTGATTATGGTTTGGCTGACCAGAAGGCAGCTATTGAGCAGCTCGCGGCACGCCACGACTTTATCGATATTAATCGCGTAGGTATCCACGGCCACTCGGGTGGTGGCTTTATGTCAACTGCCGCCATCCTGCAGTACCCCGACTTCTTTAAGGCTGCTGTTTCGTGCGCAGGTAACCACGACAATAGAATCTACAACCGCTGGTGGAGCGAGACACACCACGGCGTGAAGGAGACCGTAACCGATCAGGGCGATACGACATTTGTGTATAGCATCGACACTAACCCCGAGATTGCAAAGCGCCTGAAGGGTCATCTGCTCTTGATTCACGGAGAGATCGACAATAATGTACACCCTGGTAATACATCTCGCGTGGTGAATGCACTCATTCGCGCCAACAAGCGTTTCGATATGCTCTATTTGCCTATGCAGCGTCATAGCTTTGGCGATATGAACGAGTACTTCTACTGGCGATTGGTTGATCACTTCACCGATTATTTGATTGATGGTCGCACCAAGGAGGTAGATATTCCTCAACGATAGACTGAAATGAAAAACCTAATTAAAATTACTCTAGGACTTCTCGTGGCCGCAGTGGCCACGAGTTGTTCTCCTTATGGCGAGAACCACATTGCCGTGTGCGGTGGAAAGGATGTGAAGATTATCGATATGTCGAAGTCCGACGGCGAAAATCTGCACGAAGTGTGGTCGTGGTGCATCGAAGATCCTACCGAAGGTCTGCCTGCCGAGTATGCCGAGTATCTTAATCCACTGGATGAGTGTAAGTTTGTGGATGGCAATAGCAAGTTGCTTCTCACCTCATCGACCAGTGCGGTGGTGCTCCTCGACCTCAAGACCAAGAAAAATCTCTTCTATGCGCGTGTGCCTATGGCTCATTCGGCCGATTTGTTGCCGCGTGATAGGGTAGCCGTAGCGCTCTCAACCCACTCGAAGGGTAACTCGCTGGAGATTTACGACATTGCTCAGCCCGAAAAGGTGCTTTGGCGCGATTCGCTTTACTCGGGACACGGTGCTGTGTGGCACGCCGAGCGCGAGAGCCTCTATGCGTTGGGTTACGATGTGTTGCGTGAGTATAAACTCAAGAATTGGAAAAGTGATACACCCTCGCTCGAGTTGGTGGCATCGTGGCCTATTCCCGTAAAGTCGGGACATGACTTGGTGAAGATTGATTCCGAGCGTATGCTTGTGTCGGGCCACGAGGGTGTTTATTGGTTCGATGTAAAGAGTGGTGAGTACACAGCTTTTGAGCCTCTGAAGAGCACCGAGAATGTAAAGTCGGTGAACTACAACGCCAAGAGTGGCAAGTTGGTTTACACCAAGGCTGAGGAGAGTTGGTGGACACATCACATCTATCAGGAGAATCCCGCAAAGGTGATTACCATCGAGAATATGAATATATATAAGGTACGCCCCGCGTGGTAGGAAATACCAAACAAAGAAAAGAGGTTGCTACGTTCGTTAGCAACCTCTTTTTTATTGGTGATCGCAACATCCGTCGCCCGAATGGTGCTCGAGAACGGTGTGGGGTATATGGCCGTGCGAGAGAATCTGAATAGGGCAGTTGTAGTTGCGTAACTGCTCCTCGGTCAGATGGTTCGAGTTGTGGCGATGGACGGTGCGATTGACGCAGACAATGCTCTTTACCACGCTCGATATGGTGCCCAGATCGTGCGAAATCATTATGATGGCCATCTTATCGTTCAGACCCTTTACCATATTATAAAACTCATACTCGAAACGATTATCGACAAAATTGGTTGGCTCGTCCAGAATAAGTAGGCGTGGCTGTGCGATGATGGCACGACAGAGCAGGGCTCGCTGCATCTGTCCACCCGACACTTCGCCTATGGGGCGCTGTGCCAAGTCGGCTATGCCCATCTGCTCTAATAGATTGTGTGCTAACTCCTTGTCGCTTCGCTTGTAGCCACCGAAGAAACCCTTATCGGTCTGCAAACCTGAGAGCACTACCTCCTCGATAGATATGGGGAAACGCTGGTCGAACAGGCTCACCTGTGGCATATAGCCAATCTTGAAGTGGTCGCCCTGACGCAGACTATCGGCCATCGTGATTGTGCCACTATGCGGAATAGCGCCCAGGATAGCCTTCACAAGTGAGGTCTTACCGCCTCCATTAGGGCCGATGATACCAATCAAATCGTCGTTGTAGATGTCAAGATCGACACCCTCAAGGGCAGGGTAGCCGTCGTAGGTAACGCCTACATTGCGGAGCGAGAGTATGATGTTGCTTTGCTTCATTGTTGGTTAGTTTGTGCCTGTAATCAAGCGAGTTATGTCGGATATGCTCTCCACTACATTCTCCTTCAAGGGGTCAAACTCCTGAGGCTCAACGCCCATATCGCGAGCAATGACATCCACCACTGAACGGGGATACTGCACCTGATAGAGCAGGCACATTACACCCTTCTCGCGCGCCGCATCAATAATTTCGGCTATATGCTTTGCCGATGGCTCTTTGCCGTCGGCCTCGATGGCTATCTGCTCGAGCGCATAGGCGCGAGCAAAGTAGCTAAGGGCAGGGTGGTAAACGACAAATGCTTTTGTGCCCGAGTCATTGCACAACTGACGGCACATAGCATCCAATGAGTCCAACTCCTTGTCGAAGCGTGCATATGCCTCGGTGTACTTCGCCGAGTCGGGATATTGCTGCATTATAGCCTCGTAGGCATTGCGTGCTACAACCCTTAACTCCTTGGGTGATGTCCAAATATGCGGGTCGGTGCCGTGATGGTGCGAGTGGCCGTGGCTCTGGTGTGCGTGCTCATCGTGGTGCGAGTGTTCGCCCTCGATAAGGTCGATTCCATTGCTCAGCGCAACCACATTCGACTTATTGCTGAGTCGCTCGACTATGTTTTGCTCAAACTCTATTAGTCCTGTGGTAAAAAGTAGGGTAGCATCGTTCGCCTGAGCTATCTGTCGTGGCGTGGGGTCGAACGTCTCAGGACTTGCCCCTGCGGGTACAAGCACGCCAACCTGAAAATCACCAGCTGTAATCTGTTCTACAACATATTTGAGTGGCGCAATGCTCACCATTAGTTCTGCCTTTTGCTCGGTACGCTCGCCTCGGCAACCCAGAAATAGGGTAGTGCAGGCGAGGAGCGCTAGTTTAAGTATATCTATTCTCATTCGTCAGTCTTGAAATATATTTGCAAAGATACGAAAATAGTTACAACATAACATAGCTACACAAAAAAAGTCCGATCCCGCAGGATCGGACTTAGTATATTCTAAACCGAACTTTCGATTATAGCTTAGTGAGGTTGAAGTTACGCCACAAAACCTTGATGTTGTTGCCATCGTGGATCTGCAACATAATACGGCCAGTCTTTGAGCCAATCAACTCGTCGTCGAGCTCCATCATAGGCTCGCCATTGAGCCAAGTCTGAACCTTATTGCCCTCAACCTTAAGACGGAGTGTATTCCACTCACCCTCCTTGAGGATATTCTCCTTCTCATCGGGAATCTGCTTCAACCAGCCACGGCCGTATGACTCGTAAACGCCACCTGTGTCGTTGCCACGAGGTGCAACCTCGCACTGCCAGCCGTTAACTACATTGCTCTTGAAACCACCGTGTACAAACGAGTGGAAGAAGAGACCAGAGTTGCCGTTTGACATCTGCTTGAACTCAACGGTGAGGTCGAAATCCTTGTAGTACTCGCGTGTGCCGAGGTAGCCATACTTCAAGTCCTCTCCATTCTCGGTTACAAGATTACCATCCTTGTCAACCGATACACGCATACTGCCGAAGAGCTCCCAGCCTGTGAGATCCTTGCCGTTGAAGAGGCTAACCTTCTGACCAGCACGCTTCTCGGGTAACTCCTTGATCTTGATGTTACGGAACGATGCGGGGTCGCCGTGGTCCTGCAAGCAGATTACACCCTCGTGAGCCAAACCATACTCGGTGTGGTCGCCCCACTTGCCGCTCGACTTCTTTGCAAACCAATCCTCGGTGTAAGCCTCGAACTCGAGAATCTTCTCGCCATTGAGCCAGTGCTCAACGTGGCCGTTGTCGTAAATAATCTTTGAAGTATTCCACTTACCTACGGGATTAACCTTCATCTTGCTGTAGTCGGGCAGGTGCATAGCGTAGTCAACGCCCAACTTCTGCCACTCCTCCAACTTGGTGGGAGCATTAACCTCCTCCCAGCCCTCGTTGTCGATGAGCTGATACTCGGGACCTGTAACATAGGGAACATCGAAGCGGGGATGCTCAACAACATGGTACAACATACCGCTGTTACCACCGTATGTGAGTTTCCAATCCCATACCAGCTCGAAGTTAGCATACTTCTTGTCGGTTACAATGTAACCCGATGCGTCGCCACCCTCACCTGAGGCCTGAATGCAACCATCAACAACGCGCCAGCCATTTGTGAGCTCGGTGCCGTTGAAGTCGCGCCAGCCGTTCATAGTCTCGCCATCGAAGAGCAACTGCCAACCCTCAGCCTTCTCAGCCTCAGAGAGCGTGTTGTGCTTTTGGCACGATGTAGCCATTCCTGCCGCGAGAGCCGAAATAGCAACGAAAGATACGATTTTCTTCATAGTTGTTTTGTTTGATATTAAGTTTATCCTATTCTTTGTCCAATATATTTCGCGCGTAATGTGTAGCGCATATCAGCACTATGTGCCTCTAATATCAGTCCCGACCTCCCATCAGAGGTTTGCGCACCTTGATGTAAGTGGGGTATAGCGTTGCTGTACCAAGCCTGGTAACGCGTGTTGCCGATTGTTAGCGTAGCGCACTGGCAATTATATCCATCCACATTGTGTTGCTGCTTTTTCTCGGTTTGCCACTCGCGGTCGCCCTCCACAAAACAGAGAGTTGCCACATCGCTCATATCGGTGTATGTTCCGTCAAAACTGCGTAACGAGTACTCTCGCTTGGCTCGCAGAGAGTGCTTGTATGCTCCTTTGCCTATTTGGTGATAGGTTGTATCAATGCGCAGATGCAGCAAGTCGCTACTTTTTCCCATCTGTCGCTCGTAAATAACCGTCAAACATTCGGGCGCAGGAGTAGGGGAGTTGCGCAGAGTCTGCTCGCTTTGGTAAATTATCTCGTCGGCGCATCCGTAGCCTATGCTAAATGTCTGATATATAGCCACGATTGCAATGCTTGCGATGAATGCTATGTATAGACATTTGCCCATATCCGCCATTTGGTTTGTTAAAAATGCATAATTTACTCGGTAAATTTACTAAAAAAAATCCAAATTTCCTCGGCAATATCTAAATCTTTCTCGCCCCACGTGTGTGCGCCACCTACAATCTCGTATAACCAAACATCGTTGCCGTGTCGGGTATCGATGTAGCGGTGGGCGATAACCAGATTTGAATCGTCGGTTTTGAGCGGCAGTTTTTCGTGCTCTTCCTTGTCGCAACCGTTGCGCTTAACCCAATAATCTATGGCATTGGGCACAGCGATATATGCTCCCCAGCCACCTTTATTCTCCATATCACCAGTCCACTCCGATGTGCGGTCTTCAGTGCCGTGAACCTCGAAGAGTGGAATAGGGCGGGTGCGAGTGTATTTTTTTGGCATCCAGGCCATTGTTAGCCCGGCAATGGGTGCTACGGCTCGGAAAGTGTTTTGTTTGCTGTATGCCAGCAGGTAGCACATCTCGCCTCCGTTGGACATACCAGTACAGAAGGTGTTTTTACGGCTTAGATTATGTTGCTTTTGTAGCTGACGAGCTAACTTGCTCAGAAAAGAGATATCGTCAATAGTCATATCTGCTTGAAAAGGGTAACCCACATTCCAACACGGCTTACCGCGTCCATCTTTTGCTCCCTGCGGATAGCATACGGCGAAGCCGTGTCGCTCAGCAGCCTCGTTCAAGCCAACGTGGTCGAGGTTGAATGAGCCTCCGTAACCGTGCAATACGAAGACAAGTGGTGCGTCGGGTTGTATGTTGGCGGGAAGATAGAGCTTGTATGTGCGTTCGATTCCGTCGATTGTGCAGTTGTATGTTTTATATGAGGTGCGTGAACGAGCCTGAGCCTCTAATGAAGGTAATATAGCGAGTGTTACAGATAGCAGCAAGGTGCTAAATAGTGTAGCATATTTCATAAGCAGTGCGGTAATTAGGTTTTTAATCATTACAAATTTAAGAAAAATGTATTATATATAGATGTATCATATATAAAATGGTGTATGTAGAGATAACTATTGAGCAAGATAGTAAAGTAGTAGTTAATTAGCATTACTTATCCAGTAAAATATCACAATAACTTAATAATTAAGTATTTATATACCGTATTTAACATAATATAAATATTGCATCAAATATATTATAGATGCAAAAAACTATGTGTATCTATACCATAAAGGTCGTTCCTGTTTGGACTTTACACAAAGACCTTTATATATGTAATATTATCTTAATGCCGAATTGCTGTAAATTTTGGCTGAGTTCAATCTTGATAATGCCACCGCCTGCAAACGCTCTAACAAAACCACACGCACTATACAATATTATACAAGGGAGAATACCATTATGTATGGAAGGAGGCTCCTCGTTGAGAATGTTTGTAGTTTCGACGAAGTGTACGCGAGACACCTTGTGATACCGTGCAGGCGGTTGTATTATGTTAAATAAATAGTATGCCGTATCACGCGCTATTTGAGAGTGTCGCTGATTAAAATTTTCGTGCGAAAAATTTGGTGCACTGATCGTACTACCGAAACAAGTTGAGCGCGCGTTCTCAAAATAATCGTTCGCACGCGGAATATCAAGTTTAGCGCTTGAGCTCGTAACTCTCAAATGTGTGATCGTCGAACAATACGATTACTCGCTTAACATTACCTCGATTGGTTGCGGCCATTGCGTCCATCAACAAATTTGTCTTACTGGTGGCGTTTGTCGAGTTGGTAGGCTGCGGTGCAGTTGAAGTAATAGTTGAGTTCTCGGCTGGCGCTATTGTGTCGGGAGTCTCGTCGTTGTCGGCGAACGGGAGTTGCGCAGCCTCCGATGATGCGACGACTGCTGAGTTGGGTCGATACATCTCGTCGCTATCGAGCAATAGCCAATCGGGATTGATGCGAGGATAGCGTTGCAGAATCTTCTGCACAAAATCGAGGCTCGGCTTGTTGCGTCCGCCCAAGATGTGAGAGATACTTGAGGGTTGTATGCCGAGATACTCCGCCAGCTTGCTACCTGTGAGATTCTCAGAATTCATCAAAATTTGCAATTTTTCGCGCATAATCGGTGTTTTTTACAAATATAAAACATTTTTCTTTTGTAAACAAACTTTTTGATACAATTGTAATAGGCTAATATTTGTTGATAAGTGTTACAATTGTCAATATCCTTGTTATTGTAAAATACACTAAAGTATAATTTGCGAGGTATTACATTAGATATTATATGTTAAAATGCTGATATATTATTGTATATATGGTGTATTTTTGCTCACATAAACAAAGATGCACTCAGTTGTTCTCCGGAAGGCCTTAATAATGATTATTTACATTAGTTTATATCGTATAAATTGCTGATATTTACACTATTAGTCTTCAAAGTTAAATATTTTGAATTGGCATTTTTGGTCCAAATCAGGCTGATTTACAAAGCTTAATCCACTACCCTACCCTATTGAGAAGTGTGAATAGTAAATAAAGTTTTCAGAATGATATATTTACAAATGTTAAAGCGCGATTGCTGTAATCCAAATCGTGCTTGTTACAAATGTAATTCAACAATGTGAATTTTTACAAAATCTACTCATAGCCTACCCTACTTGGCTTGATCTAGAATGATTTTTGTATTTGGCTATAATTATGTTAAATATAATGCAAAATAGAGTGGTCAAGATATGGCCACTCTATTAATTATTAATATGTTACAATGTTGTAAAACCCCTATTTATAGTGATAGCTTCTTGGCTATTTCTTTGAACTCTTCTGGGGCTAATTTGAGCTTTTCTGCCCTAAAATCGACATCTTTTTCGCTATTCATAGGTATTAGATGGATGTGAGCGTGCGCTACTTCAAGTCCTAAAACAACCATTGCCACCTTTATGCATCCTGTTTGCTCCTTAATTTTGTGCGCAACCTTTTTTGCGAACAGCGTAAGGCCTGCAAGTGTGTCATCATCGAGATCAAAAATGTAGTCCTCCTCCACTTTGGGAATTACCAGAGTGTGGCCTTTGGTCAATGGATTGATGTCGAGGAATGCATAATATTTGTCATCCTCGGCTACTTTGTACGAGGGGATCTCCCCCGCTACAATCTTAGAAAAAATTGTTGCCATATCGATTTGTGTTTAATATTCTTTGTATTTTGGTTTCATTATCTCGGCGTATATCGTAGCTTTCTCGATGCTGAAATCGTCGATTATGCGTCCTATTTCGCCTCGTTGTATATCACCTTGTTTTATGGGATCTGTTGTATGTTTGCCCGTGGAGCTCGTCTTTGCGGTGCTCTTGGCGGTAGATGTTTTTGCTTTTGTTGTAGTCGCCTTGCGTGGTGAGATTTCCTGACGCGAAGCGTGTGTGGTTGCCTGCTTAGGTACGTGTGTCGCCATAGCGGTTGGAGTTGGTCGTGCGCTTGGCGTAGGTGTTGGAGTGGCCTTTTGGGTTGAAGAGGTCTTGCCCTCTAATATTTCGCGTATGCGGCGCTCTATATCCTCTTGTTCTGGTGTCGGCACAGCTTCACCCTCCTCTCCCTTGGAAGTGGTGTTTGTGCTTGCTTTTTGGCTTATAGATACTATGACGCCAAAAATAAGGAGGGGTATAATCCAAAAGTTGTCCATTCGCTTGGTTTATCCTTTGCTAATTTGTCATCTGTCGTTTTACTGTATCCATACCCTTTATGCGGCGCAGACGCTCGAGGATGGCATTCAGACTGTTTGCATCGCGCACATAGAGGCTTAGTGTACCCTCGAATATGCCATCGTGTGATTGGATATTCACCTGGCGCATATTTACGCTAAAATCGTTCGTAATAACATTTGCGAGGTCCACCAATACACCCATTCTGTCGATGCCGACAATCTGAATCGTAACGAGCGACGATTGAGTCTTTAGCTGCGACCACTGTATTGCCTCCTTTACGATGCATTCGCCGTGCTGTGAGGCCAATCTGTTAAGCTCCTCACAGGTGGCTTTGTGTACAATAATCTGGTGTGTGATGGGGTCTTTGTAGCCCACCACGCTGTCGCCTGGCAATGGGTGGCAACACTCGGCCACAACTAACTCCTGATGCTCGGCTGGCTTGTGGGGTGTGTTGGGTGCGCTCTCCTCCTCTTTCTCTTCGTTCTCCTTAATGAAGAGGGTCCAGAACTTTAGGATCTTGAAATTAGAGTTGGTCTTGATGACCTTCTCGAGGTTGTTGAGCGATACGATGCCGGCTCCAATCTTGGTGTATAACTCCTCCTTGCTGCGACTTTCGTATGCCTCTAACAATTTGCGTATTACGCGGTTATTTGGTGTTATGTTAAGTTTTGCAAGATGTTCATTTAGGGTATCCATACCGCGCTGGTAGTTGTGCTCCTGCTCGCGCTTTAGGAAATTTTTGATGGCCTGCTTGGCTTTACCCGTCATTGCATACTCCAGCCACTCGGCCTTTGGTTTGGCTGAGTCGGCTGTGATGATTTCCACCTGATCGCCACTCGAAAGCGTGGTTGTGATGGGCATAATCTTATGATTGATCTTGGCTCCGATGGCCGAGTTACCAATCTTGGTATGCACATCGTAGGCAAGGTCAAGTGCGGTTGCTCCATACGGCAGGTGGCGAGCCTCACCCTTGGGGGTAAATACTGCTATTTCAGCTGTATATAGCGATAACTTAAAGTTATCCAAGAATTCAACCGCGTTCTCCGTAGGACTGTCCAAAGCGGTGCGAATCATCTTCAACCACTTGTCTAGTTCGTCGCCGTCGTTTGAGATGGTGGCCTTCTTATATTTCCAGTGTGCCGCAAAACCGCGCTCGGCAATATCTTCCATGCGCTGTGTGCGAATCTGCACCTCTACCCAAATACCATCGGGTCCCATTACTGTTGAGTGCAGAGCCTCGTAACCATTTGCCTTAGGCATACTAATCCAGTCGCGCAGACGGTCAGGTTTGGGTGTATAAATGTCGGTAATCGACGAATAGACTTGCCAGCATTGGGTCTTCTCAGATGGGAAGTCCAGCGGCTGGAAGACGATGCGGATGGCGAATAGGTCGTAGATCTCCGAGAAGGGAATCTGCTTGCGCACCATCTTGGTCCATATCGAGTAGACACTCTTGATGCGTCCTGAAATCTCATATTTGATACCGTTGCGGTCGAGCGCCTCGATTATGGGCGCATTGAATTTGCGGATATACTCCTCGCGAGCTGCCGAGGTCTCGTCAATCTGGCGTGAAATCTCCTCATACTCCTTGGGGAAGCGGTACTTCATACACAAATCCTCCAACTCGGTCTTTATGGCGTGCAAGCCGAGGCGATAGGCTAACGGAGCAAAGAGGTACATCGTCTCGCCTGTGATCTTAATCTGCTTGTTCTGCGGCATTGCGCCAAGTGTACGCATATTGTGCAGGCGGTCGGCAATCTTGATAAGGATCACGCGCACATCATCGGAGAGAGTGAGCAATACCTTGCGGAAATACTCTGCCTGACGCGAGGTGTCAGCATTGAAGACGCCCGACATCTTAGTCAAGCCATCGACCATCGATGCGATCTTGTGTCCGAAGATATGCTCCATATCCTCCACCGTGTAGTCGGTATCCTCCACAACATCGTGTAGGAGTGATGCTACCACCGATTTCACTCCTAAACCTATCTCATCGACCACGATTTGTGCCACCGCAATGGGATGCAAGAAGTAAGGCTCTCCCGAGCGGCGTCTTACCCCCTGGTGTGCCTCCTTGGCAAGGAAAAAGGCTCGCTTGATGAAGTTCCAATCCTCCTCATTCTTACAAATCTTCTCGCACGACTTAGCGAGTATCTCCCATTTGGCTTGGATTAAAATCTCGTCCTCTGCAGTATAATTCATAGGTCTATTGTGTCGGTGGTTTATATAAACGACGCGGCACAAACACCTCTCGATGCTTGTGCAGTGTCTAAAATTTCACTCTCTATTTCTGCTCCTTCATAGCCTCGCGCACCTTCTCCTCGATCTCGTTGCGGAGCTCCTCGTTATTCTTCAAAAGCTCCTTGACCGAGTCGCGACCCTGGCCAATCTTCTGCTCGCCATATGAGAACCACGAGCCGGCCTTGCGGATAATGCCGTAATCGACGCCCAGGTCAATAATCTCGCCAATCTTCGAGATTCCCTCGCCGAACATAATGTCGAACTCGGCGCGCTTGAAGGGAGGTGCCACCTTGTTCTTTACAACCTTTACCTTAGTGCGGGTACCCAACTGCTCCTCGCCATCCTTGATAACCGATGCTCTGCGAATATCGATACGCACGCTGGCGTAGAACTTCAGGGCGTTACCACCTGTTGTAGTCTCGGGGTTGCCATACACTACGCCAATCTTGTCGCGCAACTGGTTGATGAAGATACACACGGTCTTGGTCTTTGAGATGCTGGCCGTGAGTTTACGCAGGGCCTGCGACATAAGGCGTGCCTGAAGACCCATCTTCGAGTCGCCCATTTCGCCCTCAATCTCGGCCTTGGGTGTAAGAGCCGCTACTGAGTCGATTACGATGATGTCGATAGCGCTTGAGCGAATCAGCGAATCGGCGATCTCCAACGCCTGCTCGCCGTTGTCGGGCTGCGAGATAAGAAGGTTCTCAACATCGACGCCCAACTTCTGCGCATAGAACGAATCGAATGCGTGCTCAGCATCAATAAAGGCTGCAATACCGCCAGCCTTCTGAGCCTCGGCAATGGCGTGAATAGCGAGAGTTGTCTTACCTGATGACTCGGGGCCGTAGATCTCGATTACGCGTCCCTTGGGATAACCTCCCACGCCTAGCGCTATGTCGAGCGTAACAGAGCCCGTGGGGATTACGGGGACATTGGTTACAGCCTCGCTGCTCATTCGCATAATCGAACCCTTGCCGAAGTCCTTCTCTATTTTATCCATCACCGCGCTCAAAACCTTGAGCTTGTCGGCGTTTACTTGTGTCTTTTCAGTTGCCATATTTTTACTTTTTATCTAATTCGTTAATAATCTGCTGGTAGTGATCGGCTGTTTTTACCTTGTCGAAGATGCGCGTAATGCGACCCTCTTCGTCTAAAAGGAAAGTTTTGCGAGCCACTCCCATATATTTTCGTCCGTACATCGACTTCTCTACCCACACCCCAAATGCCTCACAAATCGAACGGTCGGTGTCGGCGATGAGTGTAAAGTTAAGCTCATACTTTGCGCAGAAGTTCTGGTGCGAGCGTTCGCTATCGGGACTCACACCCACAATACGATAGCCTCTTGCGGCGAGAGCCTCCTTGCCATCGCGTAGGCTTTTAGCTTCCAGTGTGCAACCCGATGTGTTATCCTTCGGGTAGAAGTATAACACCGTGCGAGAGCCCTTGAGCATATCGAGCGAGAGTGTTGCTCCGTTCTCTGTTTTGCCTTCAAAATGGGGAGCCATATCCCCTACCGATAAATTTGTCATAGTGCGTAAATTTTGCGGGTATAATAACTCAAAGTTATGAATTTTTTTGCGATTTGTTGCTACTTACGCCCGAAAAAATGTTGCCGCAGGAGCGTTTTTGCCTTTTTTTACCTATGTGCAGCCTTGATTTATGGTCGAGATGGTAGCCTGTGGTTAGTCCCACATCATTACTGTTTGCACCTGAGCGTTGAACTCATCCTGCGTAGTGTTGAGTCGGTGCATACACGAGGGACAGCGAATGGGTGATTCGGTCTCGACATAACTTTCGCACCCTACACAGCGCGGTAACATACCCATTGACTCGTCTTGGCTGTAATTGAACTCGGCGCCACAGTGGCGACATTTGATTTGATAAGCGATTCCCATAATTGTATATTTTTTAAGTTGTTAATTTGTTACTGTTTATCGTCTTCCGCCAAAGAGCATCGATAGCACCTCGGCTGAAATACCTATTACACATAAAATAAAGAATAGCATAAGCATCGTTGTTTTGGTTTCACGATACAAAATAACAATGGCACTGTGTCAAGTTGTGACACAACGCAGCTTATTTCGAAAAAATATGTGATTTTTTATGGGAATAGCCGTTTTTCGGGGATAGATACCCTACTTTTGGGTTACCTGAGGCCAGAAACGAGCTACATATGTCGATAGATATTGCTCCAATTCAGGGGTGTCGATAATCTGAATATCGTCCATCAACCCCACTACAAAACGAGCCACGCCGGCATACGATGCCACATCGGTATTGAGCAACCAGCTACCATCCTCCGAAGGTGAAATATATTTCTCGGCAAGCGGATACTCTTCGAGTAAGAGATTGCGCGAGAGAATACCCAGGCGCAGGCGCACGCGGTGGCGCTCCTTGCCATTCATTCGGAAGATGTCAATAAAATCCTTTTGGTGTAAATTCTTGTATTGCCATTCGGTATCGAGAACTTCGACAGAGTGTATGCGCGAGAGTTTGAATAACTTGCACGATTGGCTCTCGGTGTCGAAGCACCACGCCTGCACATAGTTAGTAGTGAAGGCAAATGGCTCAACCCTGCGGTCGCGTACAACGCCGCCGTGCGACGAGCGGTAGTTGTGTAGAATAACCTGCTGTTGGCTCTCAATGGCCTCGATCAGTGCGTGAACGGTGGCTGAATTACTGCCACGCACGATTGTATCGGCCAAAATTTTATTATCGTAGATTGAGTAGAGCTTGCTCTTTAGATTCTGCTTCAGCAGGTTGGTGTCGTCGATGCTCTCTATGGCACGCTTCAGGATTACGGCCTCCTCCTCGGTAAAGTGTACGAGTTGTGATATATCCTTAAAGTGAGGCGACTCCTTATCCAGGCGGATGCAGTTGCCACTCTTTTTAATTACGAAGCCAGCCTCGCGGAAAGTGTCGATATAACGATATATGGTGCGGCGCGACATATCAAGACGCTCGGCCATATCATCTACCGAGTAGGATGTATTGGCCGTAAGCATCTTCATTAGACGCAACATTCGCTCTATCTTGGGTTGATCCATATCACAAATATACGAAAAAAATACCGCTAGGTCGATACCAGCGGTATTTTTATAATAAATTTCGGAGTGTTATTACTCTACGCGATAGCTTACGAATGCGAAGCGCTTGCTGTCGGGTGCCCACGAGTTAACATTGATAGTACCCTGGCCTCCAAAGAGTTTTACGACGGTCTTATACTCGCCACCCTCGGCCGACATCAGGCGTAGCTCTACATTTTTATTGGCTACGTGCTGGTGAGGCTCCAAATCGCCCTTGTGGTAGATAAGGTAAACAACCTGCTTGCCGTCGGGTGATACGTGGGGGAACCAAGCATTACTCTGCTCATCGAAGGTCATCTGCGTCTGCTCGCTACCATCGGCCTTCATACGCCATACCTGCATAAGGCCAGTGCGTACCGAGTTAAACCAAATGTACTTGCCATCGGGTGAGTACTCGGGACCATCGTCCAAGCCCTCGGCTGTAGTGAGACGAATCTCCTCGCCACCTGTTGCGGGAATTACATAAATATCCTGAATCTTGCTGTTGTCGCGGAATGCGCAGTATGCCAGCCGCTTGCCGTCGGGGCTCCAGCCGTGCAGATAACTGGGCGCCAAGGGTGTAATGAGCTGTGGCTTGCCACCCTCTATGGGCAGGGTGTATATGCGTGAGCGACGATCCTCCTTTGTGCCGTGGCTAATGGCGATAGACTTGCCATCGAACGAGAGAACGTGGTCGTTATTGCAGGCTCCAGCAAAGTCGGTGTCAATAAGAATAGGCTCCGTGGGGTTCTCTGGTGAAATCTTGTAGAGACGGCCACGGCTGTTGAAGATGAGCCACTTGCCATCCATTGTCCAGTTGGGGGCTTCGATGTGCATTCCGTCAAACTCCTTGACAACGGTGCGTGTGCCCTTCTCAACATCGTAAATCTCCAAGATGCTGGTAGTCTTCTTGGTCTGCTGTTGCTGTGCGTTGGCCATACCAATGGCGCAGAAGAGTGCCATTAGCGTAAAAAGAGTCTTTTTCATAAGGCTATATAGTTTTATGTTAGTAAGTCTGCCTTAAAGTGTGGGACTGCCCACCGTAATAATATTGATTGGTGGGCGGTAAGTGTTATCCCACCATAATCAGCTTGCTGATCTCGTCAATCTGGCTCTTTACAACCTTGTCGGTCTCGATTAGGTTGAGTACATTCTTGCACGAGTGCAGTACGGTAGCGTGATTACGGCCACCAATAGCCGAGCCGATAGCCGCCAAGGGTAGCTTGGTGTGCTGCTTGGCCAGATACATCGCAATCTGTCGAGCCTGCGCTACCTCGCGTGTACGCTTCGATGAGTTGAAGCTCTGCTCGTCGATGTTGAAGTACTTGCAAACAACTTCGGTGATGTGGTTGATCGAGATCTCCTTCTGCGATACGTGAACATAGGCCTTGAGTACCTCCTTTGCAAGTGAGGTGGACATACGGCGGTTCATATACGATACATTGGCCTTGAGAGAGAGCAATGCGCCCTCGATCTCGCGAATGTTAGCCGAGATATTATCGGCCAAGTAGGTGATTACCTCCTCGGGAAGGCTAATGCCCATACTCTCGGACTTCGAGCGTATGATCTTGAGTTTAGTCTCATAGTCGGGTGTGTCGATCATAGCCGACAAACCCCACTTAAAGCGAGTGAGCAGACGCTGTTCGATGTCGCGCAACTCTACGGGTGGCTTGTCCGATGTGAGGATGATCTGCTTGCCGGCCAACTGTAGGTGGTTGAAGATGTTAAAGAAAGCATTCTGCGTAGCCACCTTGTTGCCCGAGAGCTCCTGGATATCATCAATTATAAGAACATCAATCATCTGGTAGAAGTTGATGAACTCGTTAATCTCGCCATTCTTGTAGGCGGTAAGGAACTGCGCCTGGAATTTGTTGGTAGATACATATAACACCTGTAACTCGGGATGACGCTCGCACACCTCGTGGCCGATGGCCTGCACGATATGGGTCTTACCCAAGCCCGAAGCTCCATATATATATAAGGGGTTGAATGGCGAAGAGCCAGGTGAGAGTGCTACGGTCATACCCGCCGAGCGAGCCAAACGGTTACACTCGCCCTCGACGTGGGTCGAGAAGGTGTACTTTGCATTTAGCTGCGTGGGGTACTTTACTCTCTTGATACCAGGAATCGCAAACGGATTCTTTGGTAGGTTGTGAGTGTTGGTCTGTGTTACGTGCTGCGAGATGGCGGTCATATCGGCATTTGCCGAAATGGGGGCCTTCTCCTCAGTATTGGGCACTACATAGGCCAATTTGGTCTGACGACCAAACATCTGCAAGATGATGGGTGTTAATATCTTACGGTAATTCTGTTCGATATGCTCGGCATAGCTCACATTAGGTACGCGTACACGCAGTTTGGTACCATCGAAGGCAACGGGCTGTATGGGCTCGAACCAACGAGAAAACTCCTCGTGCGAGGTTTGCTCCTTGATTCGGCTCAAGCAGGTTTGCCATACTTCGTTGTATGTTTGTGAATTAGCCATTATTATCGTCTAAAATTACACTCTTTTCAGTAAAATCATTATCTTTGGTGCGAGTTTTGTCCCGACCACCCTCATATATATCAATTGTTGCTATATATAAAAGCGGCTGACGGGATTAATGCTCTCTTGTCGCTGATTGCTTTTCTTTGACATTGCAAAGTTGTGAATAATTTTGTTAAAATAATTCTCTTTTACGCTTGTTTTTTATCTTTTTTTATATATAGAAAAATAACCCTTTTTTATATCGATTTTTTTAACTCGCTGATATTGAATAATTGAAAAAAAAGTAGTATATTTGTGTATCAGAAAATTGATGTGTAAGATAATATTAACGATAGGTAAAACTTATAGTAAAATGACAAACGAATTGGAACAGATCGTAATGACCAAAGCCCAGTCGTGGCTCGATGGCGATTATGATGATGCTACAAAAGCGCAGGTTAAATATTTGATGGAGAACGACTTAAAGGAGCTTACCGAGAGTTTCTATAAGGATATGGAGTTTGGTACTGCTGGCTTGCGCGGTATTATGGGTGTGGGTAGCAACCGTATGAATATCTACACTGTAGGTACTGCCACCCAGGGTCTTGCAAACTATCTGAAGAAGACCTTCGAGGGTGAGCAGGTGCGCGTGGCTGTAGCGCACGATAGCCGCAACAATTCGCGCCTCTTTGCCGAGCGTGTGGCCGACATCTTCGCTTCGAATGGTTTTAAGGTGTATCTCTTCGATGATTTGCGTCCCGTGCCTGAGCTCAGCTTCACTATTCGCGAGCTCAAGCTCCACTCTGGCGTTGTGATTACAGCTTCGCATAACCCCAAGGAGTACAATGGCTACAAGGCCTACTGGAGCGATGGCGCACAGGTTACTCCCCCGCACGATAAGAACATTATCGAGGAGGTTGCAAAGATTACCGAGAACTCGCAGGTGCTCACAGGTCAGAATCCCGAGAATATCACAATCCTCGACGAGACTTTCGATGCTCGCTATATCGACCGCATTAAGAACGATATTCAGCTCTCTCCCGAGAGCGTGGCAAAGTACCACGATATGAAGATCGTATATACCCCGCTTCACGGTGCTGGTGTGCGTTTGGTGCCTATGGCGCTCAAGGCTTTCGGCTTCTCTAATGTATTTGTAGTGCCCGAGCAGGCTGTTGTCGATGGTAACTTCCCCACTGTCGAGTCGCCCAACCCCGAGGAGCGCAAGACTATGTTGCAGGCTATGGAGCTCGGTCGTAAGGAGGGTGCCGATTTGGTGTTGGCTACCGACCCTGATGCCGACCGTATTGGCGTGGCACTGCGTACCGGTAAGGGTGATTATGTATTGCTCAATGGTAACCAGACTTTGGCTCTTCTGCTCAGCTACCAGCTTACTCGTTGGGCTGAGCGTGGCGAGTTGGATGGCAATCAGTATGTTATCAAGACCATCGTAACCTCGCAGATGGCAAATGCCGTGGCGGCTCACTTCGGTGTTAAGTGTTACGACTGCCTCACAGGCTTCAAGTATATTGCCAAGATTATCCGCGAGAATGAGGCTACGGCTAAGTATATCGGCGGTGGCGAGGAGAGCTTCGGCTACCTTGCTGGCGACTATGTGCGCGATAAGGATGCTGTTTCGGCTTGCGCTTTGGCTGCCGAGGCTGCAGCGTGGCCAAAGGATACTATGGGTCTTACACTCTACGAGTGGTTACAGCAGCTCTATGTTAAGTATGGCTTCTACCGCGAGTCGTTGGTGTCGCTCGTGCGCAAGGGCAAGGAGGGTGCCGAGGAGATTCAGCAGATTATGGTTAATTTCCGTACCAATCCTCCCAAGGAGTTGGCTGGCTCGGAGGTGCTCATCGTACGCGACTATAAGTCATTGGAGGAGACCAATATGCGTAGCGGCGTTGTAACACCTATCGATCAGGATTCGAGCAATGTGTTGCAGTGGATCACAGCCGATGGTACTATTATTTCGGTACGACCTTCGGGTACCGAGCCCAAGATTAAGTTCTACTTCGGCGTGAAGGCCGAGCTTGCATCGGTAGAGCAGTTCGACGATGTGCAGTCGGAGTTGGAGGCAAAGATGCTTCGTATTAAGATGGATTTGAATCTTGTATAGTTCAAACCAAACATAAACGAAAGAGGGTGTCCCGTATGGGGGCACCCTCTATTATTATATATGTATAATCTTACTTTACGCGAATGATGTTTATTCCGTCGCGCAGGGGAAGAATTACGCTCTCTACCCTATCGTCTTCGACAACCATACGGTTGAACTCGATGAGTGCCTCGGTGTGGCGGTCGTTATGTGCCACGGGTTGTACCACCTTGCCGTACCATAGGATGTTGTCGGCCAGGAGTATTGAGCCGCTATGCACCAACCCTCCATCCATCAGCATACGATAATAGTCGGGATACTCGCGCTTGTCGCCATCGATAAATACCATATCAAACTGCTTGCCCAACTTCGGTGCAATCTCCAGCGCTGAGCCAATGTGCATATTAATTTTGTGGCCGTACTGCGAGCGGTCGAAGAACGATTGTGCCAGGGGCTGCAACTCATCATCCACCTCGCAGGTGTCTATCGTAGCACCCTCCTCCAGTCCTGCTGCCATACACAGAGCCGAGTACCCTGTAAATGTCCCAATCTCGAGAATCGACTTCGGGCGGTACATCTTGACCATCAGCTCGAGCAACTTGCCCTGTATGTGTCCCGATATCATTCGGGGGTTGATCACCTGCAGATGTGTTTGGCGGTCGAGTTCGTGCAGGAGAGCATCCTCTGGCGAGGAGTTGTCGTGGATGTATTTTTCGAGTAAGTCCATAGTTTATTGATAAATAAGTGTCGAGGTGCGAGAGAAAATCTCCTCGGCAACCTCCATAATCTGATTCGTAGTAACGGCCGACACCTTGCGATACACCTCCTCGAGAGTGTCTATCTCGTCGTGTACAAGGTAGCTCTTGCCAGCACCAAGCATATAACCCTCGTTGTTCTCCATCGAGATGGCCATCTGTGCCAGGAACTGCCGCTTAGTCATAGCCAAGCGACGAGCCGTGAGAGGCGTTGTGCGTAGTGTGTGTAACTCGCGGTCGATGAGCTCGCGACAGAGGTCGGCATTGTGGTGGTCGGAGCTAAAGTAGATGGCCACCATACCGCTATCGTTGTAAGGAGTATATATCGCCTCGGTGTTGTATGATAGGCCATTCTTCTCACGCAATACCATATTAAGGCGAGAGTTGGCCGATGGGCCACCCAATATATTTACCAGCAGAGCCAAGGGCAGGCGGCGCTCGGCGTTGATGTCGTAGGCGCGTGCTCCTATGATGCAGTGTGTCTGGTGAGTATGTTTGTTTATAGTGCGTTCGAAGGGCTTTACATCCTGCGGTTTGGTGCGGCTGAACTCGCGCACGGTGGCTTTCTGTGAGCCGAAATAACGCTCGGCAACGCTCTGCACACGACTAAGTGGCATATTTCCTATTGACGAGAATACCATCTGGTCGGTGGTGTGTGTGCGTGTGATGAAGCGCTTGATGCTCTCTGAAGAGTGGCGTGCAAGCGAGGCCTTTGTGCCCAAAATGTTGTGTCCCAACTCCGAGCCTTCGAAGATCATATCCTCGAAGCTGTCGAAAATCATATCAACGGGTGAATCCTTGTAGGTGTTTATCTCGTCAATGATTACCTCACGCTCGCGTTGCAACTCGTGCTCGGGAAAGGTTGAGTTGAAAGCCACATCAGCAATGATCTCGGCCGCCTTCTGGAAGTCCGAACGCAGTGTGGTGGCGTGTATGGTGGTGTCCTCTTTTGTGGTGTAGGCGTTGAGCTCGCCTCCACGGTTTTCGAGTCGGCAATTCACCTGATAGGCCTTGCGCTGAGCCGTGCCCTTGAAAAAGGCGTGCTCGGCAAAGTGCGCTAAGCCCTGCTCACCAGCTCGCTCGTCGCGCGTGCCAGCGTTTACCACCAACGCACAATGCGTAATGCTTGATTTGCTACGGCGGTGTATGCCCTTTATTCCGTTGGGTAGTGTATATGTTTCAAACTCCTTCATTACTAAACCATTGGCTTATCATTATGCCTTGTTGTGCTCCTTGAGAAAACGGCCCGTGTGGCTCGCCTCGCACTGCTCTAACTCGTCGGGCGTGCCCTCGAAGACTATACAGCCTCCATCGCTTCCCGCCTCGGGTCCAAGGTCGATAACCCAGTCGGCGCACTTAATCACATCCATATTGTGCTCTACGATAACAATGCTATGCCCATTGGCTATCAGAGCATTGAAGGCGCGCAGCAGACGATTTATGTCGTGCAGGTGTAGTCCCGTTGTGGGCTCGTCGAAGATAAACATTATCTGTTTCGAGTCGTTATCCTTCGAGAGGAACGATGCGAGCTTCACGCGCTGGCTCTCACCTCCGGATAGGGTCGATGACGACTGTCCCAGGCGTATGTATCCCAGTCCAACATCCTGTAACGGGAGCAGTCGCTCGACGATACGACGACAGGTAGAGTTGCCTTTATCTTCAGAGAAGAATGTGATGGCCTCATCGACACTCATCTCGAGTATGTCGTGAATGTTCTTGTCTCGATATTTTATCTCCAACACCTCATCCTTGAAGCGTTTGCCGTGGCAGGCGTCGCACACCAACTCCACATCGGCCATAAACTGCATACTCACCTTGATTACACCCTCACCCTGGCACTCCTCGCATCGGCCACCCGCCACATTGAACGAAAACGATGCGGCTGTGAGACCAGTGTGAACAGCTTGCGGCTGGTCGGCATATAGTTTACGAATCTCGTCGTAGGCCTTTAGGTATGTTACGGGATTTGAGCGCGAGGATTTTCCGATAGGATTTTGATCGACAATCTCCACCGAGCGTAACATATCTATATCGCCCTCCAGACCGTCGTGGTCGCCAGGCTTCTGACCCGAGTCTGATATATGGCGGCGCAGTGCGGGGTATAAAATACCCTTCGCTAGCGACGACTTACCGCTACCGCTCACTCCCGTTATGCAGGTCATCACTCCGAGCGGAATGCGCACATCTATATTTTTGAGATTATTTTCGCGTGCACCCTTGATTACAATCGAGTTACTCCAACCTCTGGGTGTTGCGGGGCGGTCGATATGTCGGCGGTGCATAATGTAGTCGGCCGTAAGGCTATCCTCGGCCGAAGAGAGGCCCTCGAGTGAGCCGCTATACATAATCTGTCCACCCATCTCGCCTGCACGCGGACCCACATCCACAATGTGGTCGGCGGCACGGATAACCTCCTCTTCGTGCTCAACAACTATGACCGTATTGCCTATGTCGCGCAGTTGCTTTAATACCTTTATCAGGCGGTGTGTATCGCGTGGGTGCAGACCAATGCTCGGCTCATCAAGTATGTAGAGTGAGCCAACGAGGTTGCTGCCAAGCGATGTAGATAGGTTTATGCGCTGGCTCTCACCACCCGACAGGGTCGATGATAGGCGGTCGAGTGTCAGATAACCCAAACCTACATCAGAAAGGTATGCCAGACGGTTGCGAATCTCGGTAAGGATGCGCTCGGCTGTCTTTGTGTCGTGCTCATCGAGTGAGAGCGACGAGAAGAATGAGATCAACTCATCGACCGTCATACGCACTATTTGTGCTATATTCTTGCCACCTACCTGTACATACAAAGCCTCCTTGCGCAGGCGACTACCACCGCAGGTGTGGCAGGTCGTTTTACCTGTGTAGCGAGCCTTCATCACACGGAATTGAATCTTGCGACGCTCGCTCTCGATATAATCAAAGAAGGCGTTGAGGCCGTAGAAGTGCTCATTTCCAGTCCATAACAGCTCCTTCTGCTCCTCGGTAAGGGCATAATATGGTTCGTGTATGGGAAATCCGAAGAGGTGTGCCGACGATATGAGTTGATCCTTCCACTTGCGCATCGTGGCGCCACGCCAGCATACGATGGCATCTTCGTAGATGGTCTTGCTCTTGTCGGGGATTACCAGATCGATATCTATACCCACCATCTTGCCGTAACCCTCGCAGTCGGGGCAGGCTCCGATGGGGTTATTGAAACTAAATAGGTGTTCGGTCGGTTGCTCAAACTCGATGCCATCTGCCTCGAAGCGAGCCGAAAACTCATAGCAGGTCTCATTTATAATCACACTGCACACATCGTGGCCGTAGCTATATGCTCGTGCTACGGCGTCGCGTAGACGCAGCATAGTGTCGTCATCGTCCTGCATACGCAAGCGATCAACCACAATTGCAACATCCTCGGCGCGAGTAAGTTCGGTAATTGTTGGCAGAAAATCCTCTATGAGCATAGCCTCGCCCCCAACCCATAGGCGGGTGAAGCCATCGCTTAACAGTTGCAGTAGTCGCTCGATGATTCCCTCGCCCTGCTTGAGTAGCATAGGTGCGGTGATAACGACTCTTTGCCCCATACCCTGCTCGACGATATGCGCAACTACATCATCCACACCAGAGCAACGAACCTCTACGCCAGAAATGGGCGAAAAGGTGTGGCCTACTCGGGCAAAGAGTAACTTAAGGTAGTCGTAAATCTCGGTGGTAGTACCTACCGTAGAGCGAGGATTGCGAGTGTTTACCTTCTGCTCGATGGCAATGGCAGGTGCAATGCCAGAAATAAGATCTACATCAGGCTTGTTGATTCGACCCAGAAACTGACGGGCATAGGCCGAGAGACTCTCCACATAACGACGCTGTCCCTCGGCAAAGATGGTGTCGAAGGCAAGTGTCGATTTGCCCGAGCCCGAAAGACCTGTGATTACACAGAGTGTATTATGTGGGATTGTGAGCTCCACATTCTTCAAATTGTGGACTCTTGCACCCTTAATGTATATGGTTTTGTCGTTTGACATACTCCTTTGCGAACTTTGTTTGGCCTTACCTGATTTGCCTTCCTACTCTATCACTTCGATTATGGCGCCCTCGACCTTCTTAAGGCGCCCAAGAACTATCTCGGCGCGGCTGTTTCTTACCGAGAGGCGCATCGTGCAGAGGTTGTCGAATATTTGCTCCTCGATGGTGGGTTGCTCCTCCTTGATGATGCGCATTATGTCGTTCATCACCACATACGAAAACTCCACATTAATGCGGGTATCAACCGTGCGCTCCACTATTTGAGCTACATCAAGCACTGCAGCTGCTGACTCTTTGTATGCTGCTATAAGTCCCGGAACACCCAGCTTTGTGCCACCAAAGTAACGCACCACAACAATCAGACAGTTGGTAATCTCGCGCGAGAGCAACTGACCTAAGATGGGTTTACCTGCCGTGCTCGATGGCTCGCCATCGTCGTTGGCACGGAACCGCTCACCGTAAGGCCCTAAGCGCCACGCATAGCAGTGGTGTGTGGCGTCGTAGTAACGCTTGCGCAGAGGCTCAAGGCAGGCGGCTATCTCCTCCTCGCTCTCGACGTGGTAGGCGTAGCAGAGAAACTTACTGCTGCGCTCCTTGAAGATGGCCTCCGCGTTGCCCTCGATCGTTAGGTAACTATCCTTTTGCTGCTCCACGGTGTGAAATCTTTAGCGTACTTTAGTGAATAGGCGATTCCAGCGAATATTCGCAGGGAAGCTCTTGTTCTGATCCAACGACAGCCAGATGAACGAAGCCTTACCCACGATGTGATCCTCGGGCACAAAGCCCCAGTAGCGTGAGTCGGCTGAGTTGTGGCGGTTATCGCCCATCATCCAGTAGTAATCCATCTTGAAGGTGTACGAGGTAGCCTCCTTGCCGTTGATGTAGTAGTGGCCGTCGCGTACCTCTACGTCGTTATCCTCATATATGTCGATCACACGCTCGTACAGAGGCCACGTCTTTGAGTTGAGCTCAATTGTGGCTCCCGCCTTAGGGATCCACAGCGGGCCCATATTGTCGGCCGTCCAGGCGTACTCGTCGCTGTAGGGGAAGCACTGCTCCTGCGCCACATAACGCTCAACCTTTGTTACGTTATCCATCGCCTTTAACTGCTCGACCATCTTCTCGGTCAGGGGTGAGTAGTAGAAGTTGCCACCGCCCGATAGCTCGGTTATGCCCATCTGCTCGATGGCGTAGGCCGACAGAGGCGACGAGGTCTCAATGGAGTAGGTGTACTGCTTCTCGGGGATTGTAGCCTGCGCCTTGCCATTTACGTAGAGCTCGGTGTTTACGATCTGTATTGTGTCGCCAGCAATGGCTACGCAACGCTTGATGTAGTTCTCGCGCTTGTCAACGGGACGCGAGATGATTGTGTAGTTGGCCTCCAACTCGCGACGACCTCGCTCGGCGCCATACTCACGCTGATATTCACGCAGCACGTCGTAGTATGTTACGCCCTGATTCTCCAACAACACGGTGTCGCCCGCGGGGAAGTTGAATACAACCACATCGTCGCGCTCTACATCGCGCAGACCCTTCAATCGCTTGTAGGGCCACTTGATAGCCTCCGAGAATGACTTCTTGGTGGTTGAGAATGGCATCGTATGGTGTACGAAGGGGAACGAGAGCGGAGTGTTAGGCATCTGCGGGCCGTAGGTAACCTTGCTCACGTAGAGGTAGTCGCCCACGAGCATAGTCTTCTCCATCGACGACGAGGGAATCACGTACATCTGGAAGAAGAAGATGTGAATGAGCGTAGCCACTACCGTCGCAAAAACAATGGCATTGACCCACTCATATACGCTACGATATGTCGCACTCTTCTCGCACCACTCTTCATTCTTGCGGCCGATGTAGCGGTAGAGGTATTTGGTGATGTATAGGTCGTAGATAACCACTATGCCGAGCAGCATCCACAGATTACCCGTCCACACTACAAACCATAATACATAGAGTAGCGTGGCCAGCGCAAAACCAACCCAACGGTTAGCAAAAAATGCTTTTATCTTATCCATTCTTATCGTTTTTTCAAGTGATAATCTTAAAACAGATCCTCCATAGTGAAGATACCCTTCTTGCCGCAGAGGAACTCAGCTGCTACCACAGCACCCTCAGCCAGCGTACGGCGATTTTTGATCGAGTGGCGAATCTCCAGCACATCATCCTCCGAGGTGTAGGTTACAGAGTGATCTCCGGGAACCATACCTATGCGGAGCGACTCGATGGGAATCAAAGAGTTGTCCTCGGTCGAGGGCTCATTAACCCAGCCTGTCTTGCGCTCCACGCGAGAGATAATATCCTCGGCAAGGGTTACGGCTGTACCGCTGGGGGCATCCTTCTTCTCGGTGTGGTGGGTCTCGCTCATCGAGATGTTGTACATCGAAAAACGATTCATAAGGCGTGCCAACTCGCGATTCAGGCGGAACATAAGGTTTACACCGAGCGAGTAGTTCGAAGCGTAGAACATAGCACCACCCTTCTCTTTGCACAAATCCTGCAACTCGCCCAGGCGATCTATCCAGCCTGTTGTTCCACTCACCACAGCGGCACCACACTCCAGGCAGGTGCGAATGTTGTTGTATGCTGTCGAGGGAGTTGTGAACTCAATAGCCACATCAATGTTGGCTAAATTTTCAGCGTTGAGGTCAGCCGTGTTGTCGATGTCTATAATTAGGGCTACTTCGTGTCCGCGAGCCTTGAGTATCTTCTCGATTTCGCGTCCCATCTTGCCGTAGCCAATAATTGCTGCTTTCATAATTTTCTGCTTTTAGGTTTGTGCGCTCGCACACGCGGGCGCGAACTATTAACTCGCAAAGATAATAATAATTCCGCAGAGAAAAAACATTTGACCACGGGCTTGTGAGAAAAATCGAGTGGTATAGGCTCTATTATCAAAAAAATACTATCTTTGTAGAGAGTTTGTATCTTTAACTAAACGATAAAAATGAAACGAATCCTATTTTCAACTTTGCTTCTGGCTTGTGTCGTAGCTTGCCTTGCAATGGTGGCTTGTTGTGGCGAGCAGAATGGCTTGGGTTATGTGGTTGTTAGCGATTATATAGAGCCTTCGTGTGGAGAGGATGTGAGTGATGTGTTACAGCAGATAATTAATGATAACCCCAACAGAACCATCTACTTCCCCGATGGCGAGTATGTTATCTCTAAGCCTATTCGTACTCCTGCCGAGCCTACCCTTTCGGTGGCTCTGCAACTCTCCAACTACGCCATCATTCGTGCAGCCGAGGGATGGTCGCACGACGAGGCAATGATATGTTTAGGAGGTAAGGATGAGGCAAATAATATAGCCGTTGCGGGTAGCAACTACTACCTCGATGGCGGAGTGATTGATGGCTCGGGCGTGGCCAAAGGTGTATCGATTGATAGTGGTCGCGAGACCGTTATCCGCAATACCTCGATTAAGAACACCGAGTTGGGTATCCACGTCAAGCGAGGAGCCAACAATAACTCCTCGGACTGCGACATCACGGGCGTGAATATCGTAGGCAACAACTCCCCTACCTCGGTCGGTTTGCTTGTTGAGGGGTTTGATAATACTTTTACCAATATGCGTATAGCCGCCGTACATACGGGTGTTGAGTTGCGCTCGCAGGCTAACTCGCTACGCAATATTCACCCCTTGTATTATGGCGGTAAGGATGGCTACGATGCTACCAGCACAGGCTTTCTGGATTTGGCTGGCAATAATTGGTATGAGTTCTGTTACAGCGATGAGTTTGCCACAGGCTTTACCATCGCTAAGGATCGCCGTAGTCTCTACAACGACTGCTTCGCCTATTGGTACTCAAATCGTGGCGATAAGCACGTGGGCTTCAAGGCCGAGGGTAAGTTTAATTCGAGCGTAAGAAACCTTAATCTTGGTTTTGGTACACACAACGCTGCGAAAGAGAACATTGTACTAGAGGTCGGCGAGGCTGGCGGTAAGGGCGACTTGACAAATCTTTTTATTGGTGATGAGTCGGTTGTAACATCTTCAACACATAAACGATACGAGCGATAATGCGATATTTTATTACTCTTTCATACGATGGCTCAGCCTACTGCGGTTGGCAACGACAACCCGATGCTCCCACCGTTCAGCAGGCTCTGGAGCAGGCTCTCTCTACCCTATTGCGTGAACCGACTGAGGTTATCGGAGCAGGTCGTACCGATACGGGCGTTAATGCGTCGCGCTATGTAGCTCACTTCGATTGTGAGGGCGTAAAGGATTGTGCGCAGCTGGTCTATAAGTTGAATCTTATTCTGCCGCAGGATATTGCCGTGCAGAGTGTGCGAGAGGTGCGAGCCGATGCCCACGCGCGTTTCGATGCCGTTGAGAGGGAATATACCTATTACCTCTCACAGCGCAAGAACCCCTTCCGACGCCATTCGGCGTGGCAGTATTATGTTCCGCTTGATGTCGAGCGAATGAACGAGGCGGCGCGCGCACTCGTGGAGTGGGATGATTTTACATCGTTTGCCAAGCTCAACTCCAACAATAAGACCAATATCTGCCGAGTTGTGCAGGCGGAGTGGAGGCGCGACGAGGAGGATGAGTCGTTGCTCATCTTCACAATTCGTGCCGATCGCTTTTTGCGTAATATGATTCGTGCCATCGTGGGTACATTGGTCGATGTGGGGCGCGGTCGCTATACGGTTGAGGAGTTTTGCGATATACTGCATAGCCGCGACCTGTCGCGCTCGAGCGCAGGGGCACCAGCGCAGGGGCTTTTCCTGAGCGATGTGCAGTACGATGAGGGTGTTTACACTAAAAACTAATGTTTAACTTAAATATTTGTAGAAATGGGAACAATTCTTTATTTAGCAGGTTTGGTTTGCGCTATCTGGTGCGTACTCGACATTTTTAAGAAGCCTGTGGGCTTGGTGGGTAAGTTGATTATGACTGTTGCTGTATTGGCTACAAGCTGGTTTGGTGTGATTTTTTACTATTTTATAGCTCGCAACAAGATTACCACTTGGTTTAAGTAGGCTGTTTGCGTAAAACAAACATAGTCCTTGCGGGACTATCTACTATCGGCGGTGAAATACATTTCACCGCCGAATTTGTTTGTTGACAATAGCTTATGTAGGTGGTCTTTCTGTGATGTGAGTTGAGAGCAATTAAGCATATACCTAAAAAACGCCATTTGCGATATTTTGTGTCGAAATTTTGCTAACTTTGCAAGTTGAAATTTCAGTAATTTGGGTAATGAATCGTCTTTTTGCGACATACGGCAATCACATAATCTCCTATGCAAATGCATCGGAGTCATTGCTCGCAACATTTACCCCCCCCCTGTAAACATTCTTATAATCAAATAGTTAGCCGTAGAAATACGGTTCTAAGTCATATATTGGCGTTACCACTTGGCATATTGTGTGTCCGGTGCGTAACGCCTTTTTTGTGTGCAAATTCTTAAACAATAAATAATTTCAAAATTCTAAAAAGTATGAAAATTTTTAAGTTAATGGCAATTGCCCTTGTGGCAATGTTGGGTTTCACCGCTTGCGATAATGATCCTGAGCACATCTATGACGACCATAGTGCTGACCTCGTTGGTACTTGGTCTTGCTTTACTGAAAATTATGCTGAGGTTTTGATTATCAATGCAGATGGTACTGCTGTATCTTATGGCGTCGAGGACGGCGAGTATTGGGAGAATGTAAGGGGTACTGTCACTGTCAAAGAGAACAATATCACTATGGTCTTTGAGGACGATGACAATTGGACTGGTCACTTTGATGTTATCCCTGGTATGGCATTCTCTCTCTTCGAAGAAAACGGCGAGCGTTACGTATATCAGTACTGCGCAAATGATCTTTCTGATGAGATTGTGGGTATGTGGGTTAGTAATAATGGACCAACCGATATGGAGAATGAAATTCAGATTCGTACATATGACAAAGATGGTATTGTTACCACCACAGGTGTTCGCACGATTGATGGTAATGCTGAATGGATGTTGAATGAGGAAGGCAAATACAGAGTTGTTGGTGATTTGATATTTAAGACACGTTCTAAAGAAGTTGATGGTCAACTTAAAGTTTCACATAGCGCAGAACGATTTGTATATGCTCCAAAGGGAACTGCATTGGGAGATATTATGAACGTCTTCTTTTATTTGCCTATGGGAGACAATTATGTGGAATCAGTCGTATCTTTCCTCCGTATCAAGCAGTACCTCGAACTCCCTGGCAATAGCTATGACTACAGCAATATCTATGTAACTAATGTTAAGGCTAAGGATGCGGAGTTTGAGTTTGCTGGTCAGACATTGAATCTCGCTAATATGGACGGCCGTATCTTGGACAAGATGATGAAGACTCTCCTGTTCAACGTGTCGTTCCCTTCAGCAGACAAGATTGTCTACAACTACCACTATAACGGCGAGAATGTACCTATGCCTTCACCAATTGTTGTTGATGGCAACAAGATGACAATCAAAAAGAGTGTAAGCAACCCTGCTTGCAAGGATATTGATGTCTGGACTTTCCAGGATCAGGACAACACTCAGATGCATATGTATATGCCTGTAACATCGTTTGAGAACTTCCTTGCTAATACTGCTGTTGAGATGTTGGCAAATGAGGGTAAGTTGGATTTGAACGATGCAGCTGCTGTAAAGGCAATATTCGACGAGGTAGAGGCAGCTATCGAGACAATCAACGTAAGCTTCATCTTCAAGACTGCGAAGTAAAAGGGATAATCACACAATAAAATTGGTGCGTGTAGGGAGCAAAGAAGTCCCGACACGCACCAATTTTATTTATGTATAGTTATGAGCGAACCTATTACAAATGAATAGCCGCTCCCATAGCAGCCTCGGCGGCCTCCATCAGTCCCTCGTGCATTGTGGGGTGTGAATGGATGGTCTTGGCAATAGAGTGAGCCGTTGCGCCCAGACGCTTTGCCAGCGTAGGCTCGCCCAGCATCTCCGTTACGGTAGCACCCACTAAGTGCGCACCGATCAATCGCTCCTGCTCGTCGAAAATAAGCTTCACGAAGCCGTCGCGGTCGCCCGCCGCCGTAGCCTTACCCGATGCGGTGAAGGGGAAGCGGCCAACCTTATAATCAATACCCTTGTCGCGTGCCTGCTGTTCGGTCATACCCACCGAAGCCACCTCGGGCGAGGTGAATACACACGAAGGAATGGTCGAGTAATCGACAGCGTCGGGCTCCAGGCCGCAGATGTGCTCCACGCAGTGGATAGCCTCAGCCGATGCAACGTGCGCCAGAGCGGGAGTTGCGATAATATCGCCGATGGCATAGACACCCTTGGCCGAAGTCTGGTAGTGCTCATCAACGACAACCTTGTCGCGCTCAACGGCGATACCCATCTCCTCCAAGCCGATATTCTCGATGTTTGACTTTACGCCTACGGCAGAGAGTACAACCTCAGCCTGCAAGGTCTCAGCGCCCTTTTTGCCCTCGATATCTACATTGCAGATACCATCCTCTACACGCACGGCCTTCACCGTTGTTGAGGTGAGAACGGTAGCACGCATCTTGCGGAACGAACGCTCCATAGCTTTGGCAACCTCCTCGTCTTCCAGAGGCATCATCTGTGGCATATACTCCACAACCGTAACCTTCACGCCCAGTGAAGCATACAAGCAGGCAAACTCGCTGCCGATAGCACCCGAGCCAACAACAATCATCGACTGCGGCAGACGAGGCAATGTGAGAGCCTCCTTTGACGAGATGATATGCTCGCCGTCAACAGGCATAAAGGGCATTTGGCGGGGGCGTGCACCCGTAGCGAGGATAATGGCGTCAGCCTCGTAGATAGTACCATCTACATCAACCTTACCCTCGCCCGCCAGGCGACCCCAGCCTGCGAGGATGTCGATATTGTTCTTCTTCATCAGAAAGGCTACACCCTTGCTCATCGTGTCGGCCACGGTGCGTGAGCGAGCGACAATCTTCTCGAAGTCGGGCTTCACCTCACCCTCTACGGCCACACCGTAGTGTGCTGCATTCTTGCAGTAAGTGAATACCTGTGCGCTCTTCAAGAGGGCCTTTGTGGGTATGCAACCCCAGTTGAGGCATACACCGCCCAACTCAGCCTTCTCGACAATGGCAACCTTCTTGCCGAGCTGCGAGGCGCGGATGGCGGCTACATAGCCGCCCGGTCCGCTACCTATAACTATAATATCGTATTTCATATCCTTGTCTATGGTTTAGCGTACATAGAGAATTGCTCCGTTGTCGGCAGCTACGGCACGCTTCCACTTCTCGCTGTAGCCGGGCTGCTGAATCTTACCGGGGATCTTCTTGCCATTGCCATTGTCGAGGAAGTGCTCGTGTGAAGTCTTACCCTCGATAACATAGCTCAATACATCGGCGTTCTCGCTCTTTACATTACCATCGATATACTTAAGAAGCAAATACTTATCCAAACGAGTCCACGCATCGAAGAGTTTTTGTGCTGTTGCGTTGCTGTACTCTGTAACCTGCTTCTTGAGAGCCTTCTCAGAAAGGCCAGCAATCTTGCTATCGATAGTCTCAACCTCCTTAAGCATAGCATTCTCCCAATAATCAACCACCTTGCGGATGTCGGCCGACATAAGGTCGTAGCGAACATATGCGAAGTTGGTTACGCGGTTGAAAATCCAGAATGCCGATGAGTCAGAGTAGTCGAGCATAGAGCCGTTACCCTCGGCCATTGTAGCGGGAACCTCAGTTGTGTTGCAGTAGATGGGTGTGAGGCACGATGTAGCTGCATCATCCATACCGAACCACAAAATACCCACCTTATCCTTGCGAGCCTGACCGCAGAGCCAGAAAGCAGTCTGCTGTGTAGCGATAGCGCGCTCGTTAACATAAGTCTTGCCGTCAACCTCGAAGTTCATAGGACGCCAGCGGTAAGGCAGACCGTGGCCGCCAGCACCGATGTCGGTAGTCATATCCATCTTTGTACCCTCGTAGTGGTCGCGCATAGCATCGAACACCTGCTTGGGCGAGATCTTGTTGGTAGGCTTAACCCACAGGGGCATAGGATTGTAGGGGTTGTAACCCATAGCGTAATCCTCATACTTGTCCATACCCTCGGCGAACATACGGAAGAATGACCATACACGAGCCTCGCAACCACGCAATGCGCTGAAATCGAGCGGAGCATATGCGCCTGCGAATGAGAACTCCTCGTCCTTGCCAGAGAAGTAACCTTTCTCACGAGCGAGCGAGATAACATCCTCGGCATAGAGGCAGTTCTCCTTATCGTTCAAGGGGAAAGTGGTGATACGAGCCTGGTTGGCGTGTGCGCTGATGTACCCGTCGGGCACGCGACGAGCAACCCATACGATACCCTTCTTGTCCTTACCCTTGCCGATAAGCTCCATAATCCAAGCCTCGTTCTCGTCGGCGATAGAGAAGCTTTCACCGCTTGAATAGTAGCCGTAGGTGTTGGCCAACTCGACGATGATGTCGATAGCCTCGCGAGCCGTTGTGGCACGCTGCAGGGTGATGTAAATAAGTGAGCCGTAGTCGATAAGGCCCGATGGGTTACGCAACTCCGAACGGCCACCAAAAGTAGTCTCGGTGATGATTACCGAGTGCTCGTTCATATTACCTACGGTTGAGTAGGTCTTCTGCGCCTCGGGAATATCGCCCAAGTACTTACCTGAGTCCCACTCGTAAACGGCGAGCATAGGATTGTACTTTGCCGTAGGATTGTGCTTGTAGAGTGCACCATACAATGCGTGTGAATCAGCCGCATAGGTTACCATAACCGAGCCATCGGTCGAGGCACCACGCGTGATGATGAAGTTTGTGCAGGCCAGGGCGGGTGTTGCTACAGCAGCCACGGCGAGCATCAGAGTAGTAAAAAGTTTTTTCATTGTTATAATGTTTTGGTTATTTGTTTCCAAAAGTCAAAGGTAAGAAAAATAGGTGGAAAATACGAAAAATTGTGTATATTTACTGCACAAAACCAGATGTGTTATGTCCATAGCAAACAAAATAGAACAACTGCGCTCATCATTGCCTGAGGGCGTGCGCCTGTTGGCGGTCTCGAAGTTCCACCCTACAGAGGCCATAGTCGAGGCTTATGAGGTGGGACAGCGAGCCTTTGGCGAGAGTCGTGTGCAGGAGTTGCAACAGAAATATGAGGCTCTGCCCAAGGATATTGAGTGGGTGATGATTGGCCACTTGCAAACTAACAAGGTGAAATACATAGCCCCCTTTATTTCGCTTATCGAATCGCTCGACAGCGAGCGCCTGGCACTTGAAGTGGAGCGCCAGGCTGATAAATGCAATAGAGTGATTGACTGCTTATTGGAAATACATATAACCAACGAGGATAGCAAGTCGGGATGGGCGTGGAATGAGCTTTTGCAGTTTGTGCGAGGTGGAGGTTTCAAAGCCCTGCCGCATATCCGTATCAGAGGTGTGATGGGTATGGCAACGCTTACCGACGACGAGTCCACGGTGCGTCGTGACTTTGAACATTTGGCCGCGTGCAAGCAAGAGCTAGCCGCCTATTTCGATGATAGTTTCGATATGCTCTCGATGGGAATGTCTGACGACTACCCCATTGCCTTGGAGTATGGCACGACCGAGGTGCGAATCGGCTCGACCATCTTTGGATCGCGTCAATATTAAGTAAGAGAAACAACAAAAAATAAAGAGTATGCAAAGAAAAGAGTTTTTAAGCACAATGTTGCTGGCCTTGGGTGGAGCCGTGGTTCCGTCGGCTTCGGCCTCGGTTGTGCGTCGATTGGGTGATATGGCTGAGGCTGATACTACGATTTCAGGCGAACAGTCGTCGAGCCACGATCCCCATAAGACCATCTTGATGGGCGATATTCACATCTGTGGCGATTTTGATGCGGCAGGCAAGCCTAAATACTATCCCTATAACCCCATCTGCTTCGAGCAGCAGGTGCGCGAGATTCTCGCTATGCGTCCCCTGCCCGCCAATCTTATCATTTTGGGAGATGTGGCGTGGGATCACGGTTTGGTAGAGGACTACCAATATGCCGAGCGTCTATTCCGTCCCCTGCAGGAGGCTGGCATACGCATCACTATGGCTATGGGTAATCACGACCGCCGTGCTCCATTCTTCAGTGTCTTTACCGACTATGTGAAGCAGACCAAGGTCGAGGGTCGCGTGGTATCGGTTGTGGAGTTGCCCGATGCCGATTTTGTTGTGCTCGACTCATTGGCCGAGCTGCCTAACCTCAAGCGTGGAGAATCGACAACTGTTAGTGGAGAGATCGACGAGGCGCAGATAAATTGGCTGGAGGGCTACCTCGCGCAGGCAAAGCGTCCCGTTATTTTGGGTGCTCACCACCCCTTGAACGAGATGCCTAACCTCGAGGCTGTGATTGCCAAGTCGCCCGCAGCCGTGGCATATATCTATGCCCATATTCATATATGGAACAAGGGTGCGCGTGTTATTCGTCCTCGCGATCCCGAGCGTATGGTGCCCCACATCTCATTGCCCGCTACATTCTATGGCGATATAGGCTATGCTGTGATGCAGACCACGCCCGACAAGGCGACAATCACCTACTCGTCTAATGGCTTCTGGTGGCCTCAGCCCGTTGAGAATCCTCCCGCCGAGTGGGCACAGCGTCAGGCCGATTTGCAGGACGAGAAGTGTACTATTTTGCTTAAGAAGTAATTTAATAATGTAGGAAATATTCAACCTTTACCATAAATATAAAGGCTGTCATCCGTTGGGATTGACAGCCTTTGATTTTTTATTGAGGTAATTCTACCAATATTTCGGGCGTATATATCTCATCGAATAACTCTTCGGGTGAGACCGTAAACATTCGTGTTGTGATGTTGTAGGGCTCGCCACCGTTGGGATGGCTATACTTTGCCATCACGATAAATGCCTTGTAGCCCTTTGTGGGGAATTTAACCTCCACTCGTGCTTTGCCCTTGTGAGCCACGCCCTGAGAGGTGGGTACGAACTTACTCTGGCGGAAATCCTTATTCTCGGACTCGGCCTCCCATACGATAATCTCCTCGAGATGCTGCTTCGAGGTCTTGAGTGTGAGTGTAGCACTACCCTGCTGCTCCTTTACCGTGTAGTCGAAGCGGGGATACTTCTGTCCGTCGATGGTCTGCTTAAAGAATGCCTCCAATGTATTTACTGCCGCGGTCTTATCGCCTAACGAGTGGCCTGCATTAGTTACATAAGAGGTGTATTTCTCGCCAGGAATGCCGTCGATATAGTTCTTTACGGCATCTACGGTCCAAAACTCATCGTTAGTGCCGAAGAAGAGCATCTTTGGCATAGTGTACTTGTCGCGATAAGAGTATGGGTCAATCATCGCCACCAGCTCGCGTCCTGCGGGGGTTACAACCTCTTCGGTAAGGCCTAAATTTACATAATCCTGAATGTGGACGCTGTAACTGCCGAACATATGGCGCTGGTAAGGCACGCTGACGGGCATATTCAGTATATCGATAACCATCGGCGCAATAGCTACCACGCGCTCATCGCCCGATGCGGCTGTGAGCCAAGTTGTCCAGCCTCGTTTCGAAATTCCGTTCACCACAAACTTATCGCTCTTTACTGTGTGTTCGCGTTTTTCGGAAAACTCCTCGATTGCATCCATTGCTCGTATGGCGCTCTTGGTCATAGGGAACAAAAGAGGCCACGAATAGTCGCCATCCTGCTGGAAGTTGTGGAATGTGAATGAGACCAACTCGTCCTCATACTTGTCTCCATAGAGAGGCTGGCGAGGCACCTGCCATAGGATAGCAGTCAGAGCCTCACAACGGGTGGCTATGTCCGACATAAAGCCTATGAGTGAGTCGTCCCACGAGTGATAGTTGGGCTCGCCCGTCTCTTCATTGGCGCTGCCGCCTGAGATATGGATAAGGGCCTCGTTGTTGGTGATAAGTTTGGGTACAAATATCACAAGTTCGTGAATCCACTCCTTTTCGCGCCACATTTGTGAGCGCATACGCAGACGGTAGGCTGTGCAGTCATCCCCCACAAGCGAGTCGCGTACTTGCCACTCGAATGTGGTGTCGCCGTTATGTATGTAGTGATGCAACGCCTCCGAGGCCTTGATCTTCGCGGCATTGGTGGTTTGCGCCGAAGCACTCCACACAAGCACCGCGAGGAGAATGGAAAACCAATATCTCATACTATTATCTTACTCTGATTCGCTGACCGATACGCAAAGTTGAGTTCTTGCTGATGCCGTTGAGCTGGCACAACTTTGTAACGGTTGTGTGGTTGTTCACGGCAATACGGCTCAATGTGTCGCCACGCTTAACGATATGGTACTTGATGGCGGCAGCCTCGGCAGCAATACGCTTATCCTCCTCGTCGCTCTGAATCTCCTCCTCGAAGTCCTGAGTAAAACGAGAATAGGGGCTGAAATATGTACGCTTTAAGAGGAATGTCTCGCGGCGCAGTGTACCTGTTGAAAAGTCGATCAGTCGCTCGGGATCGAATGTATGACCCTTGTAGCGCATCTCGTAGTGCAGGTGCGAGCCGGTACTGCGACCCGTGTTACCACCCTTGCCAATAACCTGTCCAGCCGTTACCCACTCGTCGGGCTTCACGCTTATCTCCGAAAGGTGGCCGTAGTAGGTCTCCAAACCATTGTCGTGGCGGATGATTACGAGGTTGCCATAACCACCTCTTACATATGTGGTTACTCGTACACGACCATCGAATGTGGCATATACAGGATCGCCCGTCTCAAGATCGATGTCGGTACCCTGATGTATGCGGCTACGACGCGGACCATACTTCGATGTTACACGGCCCTTGAAGGGGTAGTGATAACTTTTGAGCGAATCGACAAGGTCGATAACCATCGAAATGGGTATATCTTTTAGCTCCACATCATAGGGCTGAATTTTTGTAGTCCAATATTGGGTGTAGATAGTCTCGTCGAGCACATCAATGTTGCGGTTGCGTACATATCGCCAGGTGTTATCGTTGTAGAGTACGATGTTGAGACCCTCGCTCGATGAGGGGATTGTATCTACCACCAGCACGTCGTTTTTAGCCTCGAATGAGGGACCTGACTCGAGTGGTACACGCTTGACGATGATAGCATCGGCAGGCAGTGAGTCGCGTTTATCGGTTGTGTTTGTAGTTTGTGCCGAGGCCGAGGCCGCCACGATGAGCGACAAGACCGCAAGCAGTGTTTTGCGTAAGTTCATTGAATATATGTGTTTCTTTTTGGTTAGTTTCTCTTTGTTGCAGTTACTCTTGCTCCTGGCTCAGAAGCTCCTCGGCACACTCCAATGCCTTGAAGAACTCCTCGCCAAAGCGGCGGATAATAGGCTCCTTTAACGCCTTGTAAACGGGTATGCCTAACTTCTTGCCACACTCTACAGCGTCGCGGCATACTGCCCAGCGGTGGTAATTAAGGCCATAAGTGCCGTTGCGGAACTGCTTTACGCGGATGGGGTACAGGTGGCACGAAATAGGTTTTAGGAATTGACACTTACCCTCGCGGTAGGCACGCTCGATGGCACAGAACACTACTCCATTCTCCTCGAACGAGTAGGCGCAGGCGGCGTTGTCGATAAGGGGTGTGGTGTAGTCGCCCTCAGAGTCAACGACCATAAAGCCCTCGCGTTCGATCACCTCACGACCCTCGGCAGTCATATAGGGAGCATAGTTTTCATACTCCTCCTCGAGAAGATCTACCTCCTCGATGTCGAGTGGAGCACCTGCATCGCCCTCTACGCAACAAATTCCCTTGCACTTGCCCAGATCACAAGCAAAGCACTCGCGCAGAAGGTCGGCGCTAATTATTTTATCATCAATCTCAATCACTGTAATGTATATCTTTTGTCGGTGTGTTATAAACTCTTTTTCCAAAGTCCGCGTTCGCGGATATGCTTGAGTACATCTTTGTCGAGCATATGGCTCACATCCTCACCCGCTTCTAAGCGACGGCGTACATCTGTCGATGAGTATTCGCACTGCGGAGCATCGGCCAAAAAAGTTGTGCGTGCAGTTTGGTAGGTCATCTCGGCTTCGGGGCGCGGATAAACATAGATGTCGTAGTCGGCGATTATAGCCTCTGCTTCGCGCCACTCGGGCAAGGTGTTAATCAGGTCGCTACCCATAAGGATTGAAAAATCCATATCGTGGCCATTGTTCTGCTCGAGGTAACGCAAAGTGTTGATCGTGTACGACGGCTTTTCCAGTAGGAACTCCACTATCGAAGCTTTTATGCGCTCAGGGTAAAGCGAGTTGTTGCAAGCCATCTCAACCATTGTGTAGCGGTCCATCTCAGCGGCAAGCGACTGGTTTTGCTTAAATGGGTTTTGGGGCGATATGATCATCGCCACAGCATCGCACAGATTGTGCTCGACGGCATACTCGGCAAGTGCCGTGTGGCCTCGATGTACGGGGTTGAACGACCCGAAAAAGAGCATCATTCTTTGCTTTGCCATAACCACTCTGTTTTGCTATTTAAGGAAGTCTCGGATAATTAGCTCGGTGCGCTCCACGGCCTCATCCAAAGAGTCGTTTACCACAACAAAGTCGAACTCGCCAGCCTTCGATAGCTCAAACTCGGCCTTTGCTATACGCTTTTCGATGGTTTCCATCGAGTCGGTGCCACGACCAATCAAACGCTCAAGCAGAGCCTCTACTGAGGGAGCCTTGATAAATATCGAGCAGGCACTCTGGCCAAAGATGCGCTTGAGGTTGATACCACCCATTACATCCACATCGAAAATTATTACATTGCCTTTCGCCCATATGCGCTCCATCTCGCTTCGGAGTGTGCCGTAGCAGGTGCCGTTGTAGACCTCCTCCCACTCAACAAAGGCATCAGCCTCAACTCTTTGGCGGAACTCCTCCTGTGAGAGGAAGAAGTAATCCACACCATCGCGCTCCTGGCCACGGGGCTGGCGCGAAGTGGCTGATATTGAGAACTCGAACTGCGGGAAGGTCTGAAGCAGGCGCTTTACGATGGTAGTCTTACCTGAACCGCTCGGGGCAGAGAATATGATTAGTTTTCCGTTTTGCATTTTATAGAATGTTTAATACCTGCTCCTTGATTTTCTCCAGCTCGTCCTTCATCTTAACTACCAGAATCTGCATATTGGCCTCGTTGGCCTTCGAGCCGAGTGTGTTAATTTCGCGACCCATCTCCTGTGCAATAAAGCCGAGCTTACGGCCAACAGCCTCCTCGCCCGACGCTACCTCGCGGAAGTAACGGCAGTGGTTCGAGAGGCGCACCTTCTCCTCGGTGATGTCCAGCTTTTCGATATAGAATATCATCTCCTGCTCTAGGCGGTTATTGTCGACCTCAGCCTGCAACTGAGCCAAGTTCTCGCGTATGCGAGCCTTGATGGTCTCGGCACGCCCCTTTTCGTAGGGCTCTACTTGCAGTTTGTAATCTTCGATCTTATCTACACGGCCAAGCAAATCGGCGATGAGTGTTGCACCCTCCTGCTCGCGGAATGAGTTGAAGTGGGCCAAAGCCTCGTCGATGGCCTGCATAAGTGCCGCCTGTTCCTCATCCGATATGCTCTCGGCGTGCGACGACACAACCTCGGGCATACGCAATACGGCAGGTACGATGGCGTCGTAGTCGGCATCCACACCCGAATATGCAAGAGCGTCGTTCACCTGACGCATATACTCGCGGAAGATATCCTTATTTACCGTAGCCGAAGTCTGGGTGGCTGTAGATTCAACACTTACCGAGATGTCAGCCTTGCCGCGTACGATAGCGGCGGCGGCCTTCGAACGGATGTCGAACTCGTAGGTGCGATAGATGCCGGGGAGTTTAACAGCCAAATCCAACTGCTTGGAGTTGAGCGAGCGTACCTCGACTGTGATTTTCTTTGTCGGCAGCGAAACCTCGCTCTTGCCGAAGCCTGTCATTGATTTTATCATCTTTTCTTTTTTCGTTTCGGGTTTTGTGGGCCTTGGTCGCACCACCAATCAAAGTGCGGAATACGAGCAAAGGCCAAATCTTTGCAAAGATAACAAATCGAACTATCTTTCGCAAATTTTTTTAATATAGTATAGCCCTCTGAGGTTGCTTTTTTCTCTATTGTCGCGCCTATATGTCTGCTTATGATTTGTAACTATGAGGAAGACTTGGAGTTGAGGTTTCGATGAGAGGTGAACTATTGGCGTGTGGCCTTGTTGGTTTAGCCCTACTCCGATGTTTGTAGCCGAAATACTTAATTTTGAGGGGTGTAAAATCTAAATTGTGCTATTTGGTAGCTCAATATCGCAAATCGGAGAAAAATAAATTATGTGAAATAAAAAATTTTGAAAAATTAAGTTTTTTACACTTTTTGCTCTTTGAGGTATTATATCGTTATTAAAAAATCTGAATAATTGAATTTTGCGAAGAAAATCTCCTTGTGAAATTACAATTTCGTTCTCGATGAAGATTTGGTCATTTTGAATTATCATAATTTTTTATTTTCTTTGTGGATGCAAACATTCAAACGGTCGCTGTAGGAAGTGGCGACTGACAACTAAATTTTTTTTGCGATATGAAGAGATATAATTTCAATGCCGGACCGTCGGTTCTCCCAGATGTGGTGCTTGAGGCAGCCGCAAAGGCTATTATTGATTTCAATGGAACAGGCCTTTCTCTGCTTTCGATCTCCCACCGTACGCCCGAATTTGAGACCGTTCTTGACGAGGCGCAGAGCCTTATGCGTGAGTTGCTGGGTATTCCCGATAATTATAAGATATATTTCGTAGGTGGTGGTGCAAGTACGCAGTTCTTCCATATCCCCGCCAATTTCCTTGGTCGTAAGGCTGGATACATCAACACAGGTGTGTGGACCAAGAAGGCTATCAAGGAGGCTAAATTCTACGGTGAGGTGAATGTTCTCGCCTCGTCGGAGGATAAGAACTTTTCGTATATCCCCAAGGATGTCGAGATTCCCGCTGATTTGGATTATCTGTATATTTGCGCGAATAACACAATCTGTGGTACCGAGTATAAGTGCGATCTTGACTCGCCCGTGCCTTTGATTGCCGATATGAGTTCGAATATCTTGAGCCGTCCTATCGATGTGAGTAAGTATGCAATGATTTATGGTGGCGCGCAGAAGAATCTGGCACCTGCAGGTGTTACTTTCGTGATTATTCGCGACGATATGTTGGAGCGCGTGGAGCGTAAGTTGCCTTCGATGATGAATGTGAATACACACGTCGAGAATGGCTCTATGTTCAACACTCCTCCCGTATTCCCCATCTATGTATTGACTCAGACCCTTAAGTGGATGAAAGCTGAGGGCGGTTTGCCAGTTATTCACGAGCGCAACGAGCGCAAGGCAGCTATGCTCTATGCCGAGATCGATCGCAACTCTCTCTTCCGTGGTACGGCCGCGAAGGAGGATCGTTCGTCGATGAACATCTGCTTTGTGATGAGCGAGGGTAACGAGGCTTTGGCTGACGAGTTCCTCGCATTTGCTCAGGAGCGTGGTATGGTGGGTATCAAGGGTCATCGTCTGGTGGGTGGCTTCCGTGCGTCGTGCTACAATGCTTGTCCCGTGGAGGCTGTTGAGGCTCTGGTGGATTGTATGCAGGAGTTTGAGAAGATGCACGCTTAATGAAATAGCTTTATGGCTATCTCCTACCAAGTGCCTTCGGGGAATCCCTTTTTGGGCGATGTTACCGAGTGGAATGACTCGGATAAGTTTGATTTAACGGAACAGATTAAGAAAATGAAGATACTTATAGCAACCGAGAAACCCTTTGCTGAGAAGGCGTTGAACGGAATAAAAGAGATATTCACTGCTGCCGATTACGAGGTGGTATTGCTCGAGCGCTACACCGAGAAGGAGGAACTTATCGCCGCCGTTAAGGATGTCGATGGACTCATCGTTCGTAGCGACAAGGTTACGGCTGAGGTTATCGAGGCCGCTCCGCAGCTCAAGATTGTTGTGCGTGCAGGTGCTGGTTACGACAATGTTGATTTGGCGGCCGCTTCGGCACGAGGCATCGTGGTGATGAACACCCCGGGACAGAACTCTAATGCTGTGGCCGAGTTGGCGCTGGCGATGATGATTTATATGTCGCGCAACCGCTTCACTGCTGGTACAGGCTTTGAGTTGCAGGGCAAGACTGTTGGTATCCACGCCTATGGTAATGTGGGTCGTTTGGTGGCTCGCAAGGCAAAGGCTTTGGGTATGAATGTTATTGCTTATGATCCCTTTGTAACGGATAGCGCTTTGTTCGAGAATGATGGTGTTGAGCCGGTTGGTAGTGTCGAGGAGTTGTATGCTGCGTCGGATTTCCTCTCGTTGCATATCCCTGCTACCGAGCAGACCAAAAAGTCGATTGGTTACGACTTAATGATGTCGATGCCCAAGGGTGCTACGCTGGTAAACACAGCTCGCAAGGAGGTTATAGACGAGATAGGTATCGAGGCGGCTATGACCGAGCGTACCGACCTTAAGTATGTAACCGATATTGCCCCCGACGATGTGGCTACTATGACCGCTCTGTTTGGCAATCGCTTCTTTGCTACCCCAAAGAAGATGGGTGCCGAGACTGCCGAGGCCAATATCAATGCAGGTCTTGCTGCGGCGCGTCAGGTGGTTGATTATCTGAAGAATGGAGTAACCAAATTCCAAGTAAATAAATAGCCCTTTTTATGGTTCGAGTAAAACCTTTTTGTGGAATACGCCCCCCGAAGCAGTATGCTGCCGAGGTCGCGTCGCGTCCCTACGATGTGCTGAACTCTGTCGAGGCTAAGGCCGAGGCAACCGAGCGTTCACTCCTGCACATCATCAAACCCGAAATTGATTTTGACCCCATTGCCGACGAGCATTCGGCTGAGGTTTATGATAAGGCCGTTGAGAATTTCCGCCTATGGAAGGAGCGTGGCTGGCTTGAGCAGGATGCCGAGGAGCACTACTATGTCTATGCGCAGACTATGGCAGGTCGCACGCAGTATGGTATTGCTATGTGTTGCCACTTCGAGGACTATCTCTCGGGTGCAATCAAGAAGCACGAGCTCACCCGTCCCGATAAGGAGGAGGATCGTATGATTCATGTTCGCAATCAGAAGGCCAACATCGAGCCTGTATTCTTCACATATCCCGACAATGATGAGATTAATGCTATCGTTGAGGATGTGGTTAAGAACAATGAGCCCGACTACGATTTCACTGCCGCCGATGGCTTTGGCCACCATTTCTGGGTGGTACGCTCGGCCGAACAGAATAGTCGTCTAACGGAGCTCTTTGCCGATGTGCCTGCCCTGTATGTTGCCGATGGCCACCATCGCACAGCCGCTGCCGCACGCGTAGGTCAGGAGTGTATGGCGAAGAATCCTGCACATACGGGCGAGGAGGAGTATTGCTACTTCCTGGCTGTTACCTTCCCTGCTTCGCAGTTGCGTATTATCGACTATAACCGCGTTGTACGCGACTTGAATGGCTTGACTCCTGCCGAGTTGTTGGAGCGTTTGAATGAGGCCTTTGTGGTTGAGAATAAGGGCACTGAGATTTATACTCCCCAGACTCTGCATAACTTTGCTATGTATCTCGAGGGTGAGTGGTATAGCCTTACGGCTCGCGAGGGAACATACGATGATGCGGATCCTATCGGTGTGTTGGATGTAACTGTGTTGTCAAACCTTGTGCTGGATAAGATTTTGGGTATTAGTGATTTGCGCACCTCTAAGCGCATCGACTTTGTAGGTGGTATCCGTGGTTTGGGCGAGTTGCAGAAGAGAGTCGATAGTGGAGAGATGAAAGTGGCCTTTGCGCTCTACCCCGTTTCGATGCAACAGCTTATCGACATTGCCGATACTGGCAACATTATGCCACCGAAGACCACCTGGTTTGAGCCTAAGTTGCGCTCGGGTGTGGTTATTCACTCGTTCGAATAGAGTTAATATGATAAGAAAAAGGGCTTCCACGACGGAAGCCCTTTTTGTATACTGATTAGTAGGTCTTACGATAAGTAGGCCAATGACCACCAAGGTTGTATGTCTGGTTGTTAGCCAATCCCTGCACGCCAGCACCCTGCTGCATAAGCGTCTTAAGGTCGTCGAGATGTGTAGTATAGACATCGCGTGGTAGGGCCTCCTGCTCGCGGCATATCGAGGCGGCCATACCAACTACCTCTCCCATCATTCCACAGGTACGCATCACTCGCACCGTGCCCAGACCGATGTGCGTTACGCTGATGTCGCGGCCCGCCATAAAGAGGTTGTCGATATTGCGTGAGTAGAGGCAACGATATGGCACGGCATAGGGGTTGGTTGCGCCGTGAACGCATATTGACTTAAACTCCTCGCCAGGGAAGTACTTTGTGTTCTGAGGGTCGGGATAGTGTAGGTCGATGCTCCACGATGTGGTGAACGATGCGTCGGGGTAGGCAATCTCCTGTACCAAATCGTTCTCTGTGAGGACGTGATCGCCAAGCAGTCGGCGCGACTCTCGCTTGCCAGCAATGTATGCCACCCAGCCGAGTGCGCGGTTATGATATGCCTCATTGTCCTGCATACGATTCTTCAGAAAACTCCAGTTCGAATATACCACCATCAGGCCATAGTCGCGTATGCGCTCAAACTCCTTGCACTGGTCGTAGTTCATACCCGTCTCCCAGGTCCACTCGCCCATTGTTACGCGCTGGCAACTCTCCTCGTTGAAATCAAGACCATACTCAAACAGCGGGAATTGACTCTCGTTATTCTCCTCTACCGAGTACCACTGAACAGATGAACCCATTGTCATCTTGTCGGCTACCTCGGGTGCCGAAGGCTCGCCATACTCATCGCGGCTCTCGCGTCCCATAGCATAGTCGGCGCCAGCCAGGTAGCCTACAGTGCCATCGCCCGTGCAGTCGGAGAAGATTGGGGCGCGGAAGATAACCTCCTCGCCTGTCTCGATGTGCTGAGCTCGCACTGAGCTGATGTGGCCGTCGGTGCTATCAACAGCATATACTCTGTATGAAGGATATAGCGTCAGATTCTCCTCAGCCTCAAGGAAGGCGCGCTTCTTCTCATCCTCGTAGAACTCGGCAGGCTGTGCATTACCACCACGCAAGGGTCCAAACTCCTTAATCATATTGCCGAGATTGGTGTATGGCTCCATCTCGATGTGGCCACCCAAGTGTACTCGTGTCTCGGAACTATTCGTACCACCCCACAACGGACGGTCGTTGATAAGCGCCACCTTGCAACCCAGTCGTGATGCCGCTACGGCCGCACACATACCTGCTATGCCACCGCCAACGACCACGAAGTCGTACTCAACAATCTTTGCTTTTGTGGGGTTGTACTTCGTGCGAAACAGAGCCAGCGAAGCCACCTCGGCAGGGGGTATTGTGCCCTTGTTGGGAGTGATGTAGATAGCATCGCAGCGACCATCGAAGCCCGTAAGATCGTGTAGTCGGAGAGTCTGCTTGCCCGCTTTAGTGATGTCGATAGAGCCCGCATATTGCCACTCCCACTCGTTACCCGTAGAGCCCAACTCGTTGGGTAGTAGCTCCTTGCCTACGCCAATTAGAAATGCACCTGCTCCACGGCCCTCAGCCCAGGGGGAAGTCCAGTTGTAGGTGCGGGCATAGATGTGGTACTCCCCCGCTTTCGGGAATCGAACCTCGGTCGTGGCCTCCTCTACGGCCTTGCCCATACCGTGAGCAATAAGGTAGGGCGAGCCCATCTCGAATGTGAACTGCTGATCGACCGACCAGCCGCCTTTACTCTGAAAACTCTCCGCCTCGATAAAAATATCGCTCTGTGAATGGCACGAGGTCAGCACCAGAAGCGCGGTTATGAATGAAAGGAATCTTCTCATAATGGAAAAAGTTGTTTATGGGGACAAAGGTACTAAAATTATTACTACTATGGGTTTTTATGCGGCGGTTTTCTTATATTTGTATAGTCGCAGAGTCGCGAAATAAATGTATATGGCAAGAATCAGAGGTCAAGTGATAGTAGATAAGGAGCGTTGCATTGGTTGTGGCGCTTGCGTGGCGGTGTGTCCGTGTGGTGTGCTGGATTTGTCAGCAGAGATGAATGGCAATGGGCATTGCTATGCCGAGATGGTCAAGGATGCTGCCTGCACGGGATGTGCTTTGTGTGGACGGGAGTGCCCCGACAGATGTATTGTTGTCTATCGCCAAACAGAGAAGTAGCTATCTTCGTGTGCGTATATTACACACTATTTTAATAGGGCTTACCGTCGTAGTGCAGTATTTTTTTGTATATTTGCAGATGTATTTAGAAATGAAATAAAAAGTGGAATCTCACAGGGAGATTCGTAAAATGGATGACAAAATGGAGAAAAGAATGACAGTAGCCCTTGTGGCTCACGACGCTATGAAGCGTGATCTTGCCGAATGGGTAGCTTGGAATTGGGAGAAGTTACTCTCACATCGTTTGGTATGTACTGGTACTACGGGTCGTATCGTAGCCGAGACACTGATGGCTCGCCGAGCAAAGAGTGCAGCCAATTCGCGATTCGATATTACAATGCTTAAATCAGGTCCATTGGGTGGTGATCAGCAGTTGGGCTCGATGATTGCAAATAGCGAGATCGATATGTTGGTATTCTTTTGGGATCCTATGTCTGCACAGCCTCACGATGTGGATGTTAAAGCCCTATTGCGTTTGGCATCACTTTATAATGTGCCCACTGCTATCAACCGTTCGTCGGCCGACTATATGATTTCTTCACCATTGATGGCTCACGACGACTATAAACCCGAAATAAAGGATTACTCATCATATATTGAGCGAGCACTCAAGTAAGAGTATACCCCATTCAATAAACGAAAAAGCCTATGACTCAAAATCAGACCGTAGCCAAAGCACTGGCTGCAGCCACCGATACGGCTGCCCTCGAAATAGGAATCGATATTCTGGATCGTGTTCCTTCGATGTTTTGTGAGCAATTTCCCAATTCTCGAGCCCTTATCGTAGCCGACCAGAACACTTGGCGTGTTGCGGGCGAGGCTGCGTATGCCTACTTGCAGCAGGCGGGCGTGGAGTGCGACGAGCCCTATATTTTTACCGACGAGGATCTGCACGCTGAGTGGAAATTTATCGAGATGCTCGATGCAAAACTATCGGCCACCGACGCCATTGCCGTAGCCGTGGGCTCGGGTACGATTAACGATCTTTGTAAATTGTCGTCGCACCACTGCTCTCGTCCCTATATGTGCGTTGCTACGGCCGCTTCGGTCGATGGCTACTCTTCGTTCGGTGCTTCGATAACCTACAAGAGTATGAAGCAGACCTTCACCTGCCCTGCTCCCCGCGCTATTCTTGCCGATGTGGGTGTTATGGCGCGCGCACCGCGTGAGATGACTGCTGCAGGCTATGCCGACCTTGCCGCCAAGGTACCCGCAGGTGCAGAGTGGATTATCGCCGACTTCGTAGGCTCGGAGCCTATCCACCCCGAGGCGTGGTACATATCGCAGACCAACCTTAAGGCGTCGCTTGCTGACCCCGAGGGCGTTGCGGATCTGCGTGCTGAGGCTATTGCCCCATTTGTTGAGGGTTTGATGCTCAGCGGTTTTGCTATGCAGGCGGCTCGCTCGTCGCGTCCTGCGTCGTGCACTGACCATCTATTCAGCCATTTGTGGAATATGCGCGACCATAAGCACAATGGCGTAACTCCATCGCACGGTTTCCAGGTGAGCGTGGGTACGCTGATGATGTGTGCTATGTTCGACGAGATGTATAAGACCGATTTCACTCAGCTCGATGTGGATTCTTGCGTTAAGGCGTGGCCCTCGGCCGATGCGATTCGTAGCAATGCCGAGCAGTTGTTCGCTGGTGAGGCATTTGCTAAGATGGGTATCGAGGAGATGATGGCAAAGTATGACGACAAGGAGGAGGTGCGTCGTCAGCTGCAACTAGTAAAGGATAATTGGCTCGATTTGAAGGCTCGTCTGCAGGAGCAGTGTTATACCTTCGAGCAGATGTACCGTATGCTCTCGATCGTAGGAGCACCTACGAAGCCCGAAGATGTTGGCATCACGAAGGAGCAGATGCGTGCCGATGTGCCTTATGTGCGCCACATACGCCGCCGTTATAATATGATGGATTTAGGTTTGCGTGCGCAGACTCTCGACGGATGGGTTGATGGTGTATTCGGCACAGGGGGTGTTTGGGAGATATAATTGGCAAGAAGCAATAAAAAAAAGAGGTTATCCCGCGATAGATAACCTCTTTTTTATTGGTTGAGATATACCCTACTTCTGCATCTTATTAAGGAAGCACTCGATGGTGTTCTCCATAAGGCAGGTGATAGTCATAGGACCTACGCCACCCGGCACAGGAGTGATAGCCGATGCGATAGGCTCGATAGCAGCGAAATCAACATCTCCACACAATTTCTTGGTTTCGGGGTCGCGGTTTACACCTACGTCGATAACCACAGCACCAGGCTTAACCATATCGGCCGTTACGAACTTGGGACGGCCAATGGCAACAACCAATATGTCGGCACGACGAGTAACCTCAGCCAAGTTCTTTGTGCGGCTGTGTGCGATGGTTACGGTTGCGTTCTCATTGAGGAGCAACTTCGATACTGGCAAACCCACGATATTGCTACGACCGATAACGACTACATCCTTACCTGCAATCTCCACATCGGCACGCTTCAAGAGCTTGATGATACCCTTGGGTGTGCAGGGCAAGGTGCAGGGCTGCTTGAGCCAGAGGTTTGCCACATTCATAGGGTGGAAACCGTCAACATCCTTCTCGGCGCTGATGGCTGCGATAACCTTGTCAGAGTCGATGTGCTTGGGAAGGGGCAACTGAACGAGGATACCATCGACGCTATCGTCGGCGTTAAGCTCGGCTATGATACCCAAAAGCTCCTCCTCTGAAATAGAGGCATCTTTGCGGATTGTGGTGTTCTTGATACCTACCTCCTCAGAAGCCTTTGCCTTGCCTGTAACATAAGATACGCTACCAGGATCTTCACCTACGAGGATTACCACCAAGTGAGGCACACGACCATACTTCTCAGGGAAGGTGGCTACATTGGCTGCCATCTCCTGCTTGAGCGAGAGAGCCAACTCTTTACCGTTTATAATGAAACTCATAATAATCTAACTTTTAGTACTTAAACGCTTTGTCGCCAATATCGGTGCGGTGGAAGAGATTCTCGCACTTGATCTTTGCAACCTCCTGGGCCGCCTTCTGCTGCGCCTCGCGGAGCGTAGGAGCCTGACAAACCACGATCATCACACGACCACCCGAGGTTACATACTTGCCATCCTTGAGTGCAGTACCCATATGATAGATAGAGCCATCTACCTCCTCGGTACCCTCGATTGCATAGCCCTTCTCGTATGAGCCGGGGTAACCCTTCGATGCCAATACGATACCGAGTGTAGCCATATCGTTCCAAGTGATAGTGGGCTGCTTGCCGTCAACGATGTCGCAGAATACCTGGCAGATGTCGCTGGTCATACGGGGCAGGATAACTTCGGTCTCGGGATCGCCAAAGCGAGCATTGAACTCGATAACCTTAATACCATTCTTGGTCTTCATCAAGCCGCCATACAACACGCCGCAGAACGAACAACCCTCCTCGACCATTGCTGCCGCTGTGGGTCGCATAATCTTGTTCATAGCGTACTCCAAATCCTCCTCGGTAATGAAAGGGAGCTCGGTGTATGCACCCATACCGCCAGTGTTGGGGCCCTTGTCGCCATCGTATGCGCGCTTGTGATCCTGTGCTACAGGCATAGGATATACATCGTTGCCATTAACAAAGCAGAGCAAAGAGAACTCGGGACCCTCGAGGTACTCCTCGATAACCACCTTACCCTTGCCGAACTTCTCGTCCTGCAACATATCACGCAATGCCTCCTCGGCCTGCTCCAATGTTTCGGCAATAACTACACCCTTACCTGCTGCCAGACCGTCGTACTTGAGCACGGTGGGCAGTGAGCCAGCCTTAACATACTCCAATGCAGCGTCGAAATCCTCGAATGTAGCGTAAGCTGCAGTGGGAATCTCATACTTGTGCATCAAATCCTTTGCAAACTGCTTGCTGCACTCGATGCGAGCGGCCGAGCGTGTGGGGCCAAACAGACGCAGGCCGTTGGCCTTGAATACATCGGCGATACCAGCCTCAAGTGCTACCTCGGGACCAGCAACGGTGAGCTCGATGCCATTTGCCAAAGCAAACTCCTTCAACTCCTCGACAGCAGTCTCCTTTATGGCTACGCACTCGGCCAATGCGGCAATACCCGCATTGCCCGGAGCGCAATAAATCTTCTCTACCTGGGGCGATTTGCTCAGTGTCTCCACGATGGCGTGGCAACGACCGCCCGAACCTACTACTAATACTTTCATCTATCGATTAGTGCTTAAAATGACGCATACCTGTGCAGAGCATAGTGATGCCGCACTCGTTTGCTTTCTTTACTGAATCCTCGTCGCGTACGCTACCACCAGGCTGTACGATAGCTGTTACGCCATACTGTGAAGCCAGAGTTACTGTGTCGTCGAAGGGGAAGAAACCATCTGATGCCAATACCAAGCCCTCGGTAAAGCCTGCAGCCTGAGCCTGCTTCAGAGCAATCTCGGCCGAGCCTACGCGGTTCATCTGACCTGCACCAACGCCCACTGTGTGTCCGTCCTTAACAACTACGATAGCGTTTGACTTAACATGCTTAACGATTCGCCAGCCAAAGTTAAGGTCGGTAACATGCTCCTCGGTGGGCTTAGCCTCGGTTACGCACATATCGGCAGTAACCTCTGCTGTTTTCTTGTCCAAATCCTGAACGAGCAAGCCACCATTTACGCTAACATACTGGTTTACTACGCTCTCGTCCTTGGTCATATCTACCTGCAACAGACGCAAGTTCTTCTTCGATGAGAGTACCTCCAAAGCCTCGTCAGAGAACGAGGGAGCCATAATAATCTCCAAGAAGATGGGCTTCATAGCCTCGGCAGCCTCCTTTGTAACCTCGCGGTTTACGGCTACGATACCACCAAAGATGCTCACCTTGTCAGCCTCGTAAGCCTTTGTCCAAGCGTCGAGTACATCTGTGCCGATAGCAGCACCACAGGGGTTCATATGCTTGAGGCCTACGCAGAAAGGCTCGTCGAACTCGCGTACGATGCACAATGCTGCGTTAGCGTCCTGAATATTGTTGTATGAAAGCTCCTTACCACCGAGCTGCTTTGCGTTAGCGAGTGAGTATGAGCCAGCCTCAGCAGAGCCGTAGAACTTAGCCTGCTGGTGGGGGTTCTCACCATAGCGAAGACCCTGTACAAGGTCGAACTCGAGGAACAGCTTCTCGTTCAAACCAGCAGCCTTACGCATATAGGTAGCGATCATTGAGTCGTACTGAGCTGTGTGAGTGTAAGCCTCAGCCGAGAGCTGCAAACGAGTCTCAACGGTTGTGTTGCCGTTTGCCTTAATCTCCTCGATAATCTTGGCGTAGTTCTCGGGGTTACACACTACGGTTACATCCTTGTAGTTCTTTGCAGCCGAACGCAACATTGAGGGGCCGCCGATGTCGATATTCTCGATAGCATCCTCCATAGTTACATCGGGCTTAGCAATGGTCTGACGGAAGGGATAGAGGTTTACGCAAACCATATCGATGAACTCAATCTCGTTCTCCTTCAATGCAGCGAGATGGCTCTCGTCGTCGCGACGAGCCAACAGACCGCCGTGTACCTTGGGGTGCAAGGTCTTAACGCGACCGTCGCAAATCTCGGGGAAACCCGTTACATCGCTGATGTTGATAACCTCTACGCCGCTATCGGCCAATAACTTCATTGTACCGCCTGTGGCAATAATCTCCCAGCCCAAGGCGCGCAACTGCTGTGCAAACTCCACAACACCGGTCTTGTCGCTGACGCTAACTAATGCTCTCATTTTATTTTGTGTTTAATAATTTCTTGATTGTTTGAATATAAAGTTCGTGTTCTATTGCGTGTATCTTTGCCGTAATCTCCTTCAGGTCGTTGCCGTCGTACTCCACTGCACGCTGTGCTATGATGCGACCACCGTCGAGCGATGCATCCACATAGTGAATTGTAGCACCGAACAGCTTCACACCATACTCCAATGCCTGTTCGATGGCGCGTGCGCCCTTGAACGAAGGCAGAAGCGACGGATGCAGGTTGATGATTTGCCCCTCATAGGCTGAGAGTAACTCCTCGCCCACGATACGCATATACCCTGCAAGGCAGATAAGTTTGACGCCAGCCTTGCGACACGCCGCAACAATCTCGCGTTCGTACTCCTGCTTCGAGGCGTAATCCTTGGCTGAAAATACAAACGAAGGTATACCCTTCTCTCGTGCCACCTCGACCACGCGGGCCGAAGGCTTGTCGCTCACGAGCAAAGCAATCTCGGCGGGAATCTCTCCCGAAGAAGCGGCACCAGCTATGGCTTCGAAATTGGAGCCATAGCCGCTGGCAAAAACCGCTATTTTGTGTCGGTTACACACTGTTATTTAATAGTTACGCCCTCGCCCTCTACGATGCGACCGATAACCGAAGCCTTCTCGCCGTGTGAAGCAAGAATCTCGATAGCCTTATCAGCCTCAGCAGCGTCGAGTGCGATAACCATACCGATACCCATATTGAAGATGTTGAACATCTCGCGGTGTGAAACGCCACCCCACTTCTCGAGGAAACGGAATACGGGCAAAATCTCCCAGCTACCCTCGGTAACCTCAACACCCTGACCCTCGGTGAGGATACGGGGAATGTTCTCGTCAAAACCACCACCTGTGATGTGGCTGATGCCGTGAACATCGCACTGACGGATTACATCGAGTACCTGCTTAACATAGATGCGTGTAGGGGTCAAGAGTACCTCGCCAAGGGGCTTCTCGCCCAAATCTGCGTGGGGCTGATGCAAGTCGAAGTTGTTATCGCTAACAATCTTACGAACAAGTGAGAAACCGTTTGAATGAACACCGCTTGACTGGATACCTACCAATACATCGCCCACCTTAACCTTGGTGCCGTCGATGAGCTTCGAACGCTCAACAACACCGCAGGTGAAACCAGCAATGTCATACTCGCCACCGCCGTACATACCCGGCATCTCGGCAGTCTCACCACCGATAAGAGCACAACCTGACTGACGGCAACCCTCAGCAACCGATGCAACGATAGCCTCAATCTTTGCGGGCTCGTTGTGGCCAACAGCCACATAGTCGAGGAAGAACAAAGGCTCAGCACCCTGTGCCAATACGTCGTTTACGCACATCGCTACGGCGTCGATACCTATAGTGTCGTGCTTGTCCATCTCGAAAGCGAGCTTAAGCTTGGTACCTACACCATCGGTACCACTCACCAAGATAGGCTCCTTGTAACCGAGTGAGGCCAAATCGAACATTCCACCAAATGCTCCGATGTTACCCATCACACCCGGGCGAGAGGTCGATTTAACGTGCGACTTGATGCGGCGCACTACTTCATATCCGGCTTCGAGGTTTACACCGGCATTTTCATAACTTTTAGCCATACTTATTTATATACTTTAATTTATTGTTTGCGGAAATAGTTTACGGCATTTGCAAAGATGCTCTGCTCCTTATTGCCGTGGATGTTCTTGAAGAGGTTCTCCTCGAAACGCTCGGTGTGGCCCATCTTACCCAAGATCTGACCATTTGCGCTGATGATACCCTCGATACCGTAGCTTGAACCGTTGGGGTTATACGGAGCGCAGAGTGTTGCCTCGCCTGCGGGGTCAACATACTGGAACGCTACCTGACCGTTTGCGAACAACTCCTCGGCCATCTCGTCGCTTACTACGAACTTACCCTCACCGTGGCTAACGGCAATAGCGTGCTCCTCACCCAAAGTGAATGATGAGAGCCAGGGCGAAGCGGTAGTGGCTACGCGAGTTGTTACAATCTGCGAGATATGGCGGTTGATGTCATTGCGGAAGAGTGTAGGAGACTCCTTCACCACCTGGCCCAAGCGACCATAGGGCAACAGACCCGACTTAACCAATGCCTGGAAGCCGTTGCAGATACCCAAGATCAAACCACCACGATCCAAAAGTGCGTGAACAGCGTCGGTGATAACCTTGTTGTTGAGTACATTCACGATGAACTTACCGCTACCATCGGGCTCATCACCAGCTGAGAAACCACCACTCAAAGCGAGGATGTGGCACTCGTCGATGTGCTTCTTCATCTTCTCGATAGATGCTGTAATATCCTCGGGTGTAAGGTCGCAGAAGACGCTTGTTGTAGTCTTTGCGCCTGCACGCTCGAACGCCTTAGCTGTGTCGTAGTCGCAGTTGGTACCTACGAATGCAGGCAGATATACGATGGGCTGCTCAACAGCCTCACCAGCGTAAACGAAGCTCTTAGCCTCGGGCTCGCTCTTGCGTGTTGTACCACCCTCGATGCCACGGTCGGGATAGATCTGGCAGAACTTCTCAGAGTTAATCTTCTGCAAGCAGTCGATGCAGAACTTCTCGCCGTTGAATGTTACGGCTGACTCCTCTACGGTCTGACCGATAAGCTCGGCAGCATCGAATGCGAGATCCTCTGCGGCCTCCACTACGAATGAACCATAAGCGTAGTCGAACAATGCCTGCTCATTCATCTCTACGGCAGCACCTACCTTGTTACCGAACGACATCTTAGCAACAGCCTCGGCAACACCGCCGAAACCTACGGCGTAAGCCGCTACGATCTTACCCTGCTCGATAGCAGACGATACGAAATCGAAGTTGCGCTTGAGCTGGTCTGTGTCGGGCATATAGTTTGCAAGCGGAGTGTGCTTAATCATATAGAGCTTGTGGCCTGCAGCCTTGAACTCGGGACTGATAACGGTGCGAGCATCAACAGTTGTAATACCGAATGCCATAAGCATAGGAGGCACATTGATGTCTTGGAATGTACCACTCATTGAGTCCTTACCACCGATTGAGGGAAGACCCAAAGCCAACTGCATCTTCAATGCACCGAGCAGAGCTGCCAAAGGCTTACCCCACGATGTCTCGCTGTTCATACGCTCGAAATACTCCTGGTATGAGTAACGCATCTTGTCGTAACGAGCACCTGCGGCAACAACCTTTGCGGCAGACTCAACAACTGCGTAAGCGGCACCGTGATAGGGGCTCCACGATGTGATGAAGGGATTGTAGCCAAAGGCCATAATGCTGGCAGTGTTGGTGTAACCCTTGCCTACGGGCAACTTCTGAACAGATACCTGAGTCTCGGTGTTCTGAGTCTTACCACCGAAGGGCATAAGAACGGTAGATGCACCGATGGTAGAGTCGAACATCTCGATCATACCACGCTGAGAAACCACATTGTCGTCCTGGAGATTGTTCTCAACTTTCTCCTTGAGAGTAGCGCCCTCGATGTTGCGAGAGAAGGGATTCTTCTCCTCTACGGCCGCCATACGAATCTTGGTATAGTGCTTAGCACCAGCCGAGTCGATGAACTCGCGCTTAAGATTAACGATCATCTCGCCGTTATAGAACATCTTAAGGCGGTTAGTATCGGTAACGTCGGCAACGTGAGTTACCTCGATGCTCTCCGAGTGGCAATACTCGATAAAAATATCCTTATCCTTTGCCTCGATAACTACGGCCATACGCTCCTGCGACTCGCTGATGGCAAGCTCGGTAGAGTTCAAACCGCTATACTTTGTCTTTACGCGATCCAAGTAGATGTCCAAACCAGCGGCCAACTCGCCGATAGCTACGCTGACACCACCTGCACCAAAGTCATTCGACTTCTTAATGAGCTTGGTTACCTCGGGGCGACGGAACAGACGCTCCAGCTTACGCTCCTCGGGTGCATTACCCTTCTGTACCTCAGATGAGCACTCCTCGATAGATTTCACATTATGCTCCTTCGATGAACCGGTAGCACCACCGATACCATCGCGGCCTGTGCGGCCACCGAGCATAAGGATTACATCGCCTGCGGCGGGAGACTCGCGGCGTACATTCTCGGCCTTAACAGCACCTACTACGGCACCTACCTCCAAACGCTTTGCAACATAGTCGGGATGGTAGATCTCGCGTACATGAGTTGTAGCCAAACCAATCTGGTTACCATAGCTTGAGTAGCCAGAAGCTGCCTTTGCAGAGATGATACGCTGGGGTAGCTTACCCTCCATAGTCTCGGCAACGGGCTTATAGATATCACCAGCACCCGTTACGCGCATAGCCTGGTAAACATAGCTACGGCCTGACAACGGGTCGCGGATAGCACCACCCAAACAAGTCGAAGCACCACCGAAGGGCTCAATCTCTGTGGGGTGATTGTGTGTCTCGTTCTTGAACTGGAGAAGCCACTTCTCCTCAACGCCGTCAACATCAACATTAACATAGATAGAGCAAGCGTTATTCTCCTCTGACTGCTCCATATTATCGAGTACGCCTGTCTTCTTCAGATAGCGTGCGCCGATTGTAGCAAGCTCCATCAAGCAAAGGCTCTTCTCTGAGCGGCCCAACTCCTCGCGAATCTTGTGCAACGACTCGATAGCCTCACCCAACTCCTCTTTGAGAAATGACTCGTCGATGGTGATCTCCTCGATCTCGGTTGTGAAGGTGGTGTGGCGGCAGTGGTCGCTCCAATATGTATCGAGAATACGCAACTCAGTCTCTGACGGGTCGCGGCCCTCCTCTGTGTAGTACTTGATAACCTCCTTTAAGTCGTCGGCATTCATTGCCAAGCCCATCTGCTTGCAGTAGTGAGCCAACTCCTCATCCTTGAGGGCAGTTAGACCGTGCAACACGGGTACGGGCTTAACCTCAGCGTCCTCCATATCGGTCAAGACGCTCAGATCCTTTTTGCGAGACTCAACAGCGTTGATATAGTAACGCTCAACACGGGCCATCTCCTCCTCGGTGATGGCATCGTCGAAGATAATGAGCTTCGATGATTTGATGTGTACATCAGCCGTAGGCTCGATAAGGCGTACACAATCTACTGCCGACGATGCGCGCTGGTCGAACTGACCGGGCAGATACTCGACAGCCAAAAACTTCTTACCCTCCAACGGGCACTCGTCGCTCACGCAGTCGGTTACAATCTCACCGAAGACAGCGTAGCGGCTCTTCTCCAACAACTCCTCAGAGAAACCGAACAAATCGTAAACATTGAGCAGGCGCAATGAAGCGAGCTTCAAGCCCAGGTTGTTGTTCAATTCCTTGCGAAGAGTCTCGGCCTCGACCTGGAATCGAGGATATTTCTCTACATAGATGCGATAGTTCTTCATATTTGGTTTTTCGTTGTTTTCAAAATCAGTGTAAGATATGCGGTGGCTATCGACTACAACTCGGCAGCCAAAACAACCTCGGTCTGCTTCTTGCGGAACTCAACGAGGCGAGCCTCAAGCTCCTTGTCGGTAAGAGCGAAGATCGAAGCGGCGATAAGTGCAGCATTCTTGGCGCCGTTGATGGCTGTTGTCGATACGGGAATACCGCCTGGCATCTGCACAATCGAGAGCAATGAATCCAAACCACCCAAGGCAGAGGTCTTGATGGGTACACCGATAACGGGCACGGTAGTGAGGGCGGCTGTTACACCTGCTACGTGCGCAGCACCTCCTGCACCGGCGATGATAGCACCGATACCACGCTCCTTAGCCGACTCAGCATACTCTACCATAAGGTGAGGTGTGCGGTGAGCACTAATAACGCGCTTCTCGTACTCGATTCCCAATTCCTCCAAAGTCTCGCAAGCGGCCGACATAACTCCCCAGTCACTTGTAGAACCCATAATAACTGCAACTTTCATATTGTCAATGTGTAATGTTAAAAACGCGGCCGCTACAACATAGTGCAACGGCCACAATTATAGTTAAAAATTATCTGATTTCGTTCTTTTTTGAGCGCACAGCGTCGCATAACATCCTACGATAGCGTAGTCCGCAAAACCTGCATTTCGTGCTATTTGGTGAGTGATGTAGCTCATTTCTGGCGCCTATTTTTTATCGTTCGTGCAAAGATACATTAATTTATTTTAATGTAAAAGTTTTTCCACTACGAAATATTAACATTTTATTGCCTCGTTGTGCTTAATTTTTGGGAATGTGTAGTATGGTGTATTTTTCAATAAAAAAGAGGAAGCCCGATAGGGCGTCCTCTTTTATTTTTATTGTTTCGCTCGACTACAAAGCCACATCATTTTGGTCTAGCAGATTATTCAGCAACGCATACACGGTAAGACCCGCCACTGACTTAATACCCGTCTTGTGAGTTATATTCTTACGATGCGACATAACAGTGTGGATCGAGATATTAAGTCGATCAGCTATCTCCTTATTTGCCATACCCTTAGCTACTAAAATAAGGACATCGCGCTCGCGCTCCGACAAATCGTGGCTATCGCTATAAGGGTTGGTCTGTCCCTGCTCGAGGGCGGCACGCAACTTACGCAGTAGCTGTGGCTGATCATCGTAGATATTCACCACACCATCGACCTGACGCAACACATCGTCGTTACTCACCGTAGTGGCCAACAGCACCACCGCCACGCCCTGCAACTCGGGCATAGTCGCGCGCAAAGGCTGACTCACGCCACACAACGCCTGCGAGCCAACGACCACCAGCTCAGCCTGACGCCCCGTTGCACGCTCGGTGAACGAGCGCAGGCTCTCCACCACGCACACCACCTCGAACTCACCGCACCCAGCGATGAGCGAAGCCAAACCCTCAGCTATGATGGGCGAGGACTCTACGATTGCAACCCTACACCTTCTCATAATCCGACTTGTTTTTCTATTTCCATAACCAGCGGCGTGAGTACCCTAACCTCGATGAGCGTATGTTTAATAAGATCGTCGCGCAATCGGAACAAATCGTAAAGCAGTCCACTGCGAGTATAGGTCGAACAGGTTTCAGGCAAATATTTGATTACAATGCTTTTTATATCATCAACCTTATCGCATATATCCGTATGGTGCTCCATATTCTCAGCCATACTCGGCACTGCGGCCTCACCCCTTGACAGACGCTCTACATAGGGGAAAATCACTCGTTCCTCATAGTTGAGATGAGAGCGCACCTCATCGGCATAGTCGTCATAGAACTTACGCACCACAGCACTATGCTTGGCATCACACGAGGCCAGTACCCCGTTCACACCACGCTCGATAGAGGGCAATAGCGAATCCAAATAGTAGCGGTGCGACGAACGCAGATAGCGGATAATATGTTCTATATCGGAGTGAACCAACGACTCAGCTGAGGGCTCGAACTCAGGGTTGGTGTAGATCTGGCAGATGGTAAGAAACATCTGCGACGACATATTATATCTCTGGCACAACTCCTCGATAGATTGATCGCCGAAGGGCAACTGAATATCCATTCTAAGCAGAATCGACAGTAACTCGTAATTAGCGTCAATAAGCTCCACGATCTTCATATCCTTCGAGAACAAAACCCTATTGCGGGCATCGGTCTTATAACTCTTCATACGCCATAAATTTACATTCCCAACAACAGACCTATATGATAAGCACCCCAAGCTACTACCCAAGCCAGCAGTGTGTTATAAACCACCGAAAAGAGCGCCCAGCGCCAGCCGCCAGCCTCCTGCGCAATGGCTGCAATGGTGGCTATGCAGGGGAAGTAGAGTAGCACGAATATCATCATCGCGAGAGCCGAGGCACGCGAATAATTACCCGACTTGAGTAGGTGCTGCGACAGCGAAGCGCTATTCTCCTCGGCATCCTCGACCGAGTACAACACGCCGAGTGTCGATACCACAATCTCCTTGGCTGCCGCACCCGATACCAATGCCACGCTTGCTCGCCAATCCAGTCCGAGGGGCTTCATCGCTGGCTCGCACACCTTGCCTATGCGGCCCAGGTAAGAGTTCTCCGAGTGAGCCATCAGCATCTCCTGCTCGGTCATCGTCGGCTGTACCTCCACTTTGGGTCGTGGATAGTAGCACAAGAACCAAATAATAACGGCCGCAACCAAAATCAAACCACCAATCTTTTTAAGGTACTGCTCGCTTCGCTCCCACATATGACGCAGGGTAGCTTGCAGGGTTGGTATGCGGTAGGGTGGCAGTTCCATAACAAACGGGGTCTCGTCGGCACCAAACATAAATCGACGCAAGACGCGAGCCGTAAGAACAGCCATCACAGCACCGAAAATATAGATCCCAAACAGAGCAACACCAGCGTGCTCAGGGAAGAAAGTACCCGCCAAAAGTATAAATACTGGTAGTCGAGCACTGCACGACATAAAGGGATTTATCAATATGGTAATCAGGCGACTACTGCGACTCTCGATCGTGCGCGTAGCCATAATCGCGGGCACATTGCAACCAAAGCCCATAACCAGTGGAATAAACGACTTGCCGTGCAGGCCAGCCAGGTGCATCAGCTTATCCATAATAAAGGCCGCGCGTGCCATATATCCCGAATCCTCCATAAGCGAAATAAAGAGGTATAGAATGACTATATTCGGCAAAAATACCGCTACCGAACCTACGCCGCCGATGATTCCATCGACAATCAAATCACGCAGTGGTCCGTCCGACATCACTCCGCCAACAGTCTCGCCCAACCACGCAAACATAGCCTCGATCCACTCCTGTGGATATGCACCCAGAGTGAATGTGCTCCAGAACATTACAAACATCACAAGCATAAAGATGGGAATACCCAACCACTTGTGCGTAACAATGCGGTCGATAATGGATGTATGACGATTAGCATCGCTACGACTGGGGGTATAGGTCTCGGCCAAAGCACCCTCGATAAAGCCATATTTCTCGTTAGTAATGGCACTCTCGACATCCTCGCCCAAATCGGTCTTGATGCGGCTTACAGCCTTATCACGCCACTGTCGCCACTCGGCATAGTGCTCGCACTCGGAAAGCATTTCCTCAACACTGCTATCACCCTCGAGCATCTTCACCGACCAGTAGCGGGGCGGAAAGCACTTGGGCAACTCCTCGATGTGGCGTTTCATAACACCGGCAAGCGAACTAACCTCGGTCTCAATCGAGGGCGAGTATTTGATGTGAATATGGCGCACCTTGGGATTCTCGTTCTCGTAGGTGAGAATAACCTCATCGAGCAGAGCATCCAAACCCTTGCTGTCGCGAGCCACAACGGGCACCATAGGCACACCAATCATACGACCCAACTGCTCATAATCAAGGCGTGCGCCGCTACGCTCCAACTCGTCGTACATATTAAGTGCCACGACCATCTTGGGATTCAGGTCGATAAGCTCGGTGGTAAGGAATAGATTGCGCTCCAGATTCGACGCTACCACAGCGTTGATAACTACATCGGGCATCTCACTTATTAGGTGGCGGCGGACATACAACTCCTCGGGCGTGTAGGCCGACAAAGCATAGGTACCTGGCAGGTCGGTGATATTAATCTTATAACCCTTGTATCGGCACGAGCCACTCTTGGCATCGACCGTAACGCCACTATAATTACCCACGTGTTCGTGCTCACCCGACAGAGCGTTGAATAGCGAAGTCTTACCGCTGTTAGGATTACCCACCAATGCCACATTTATCTCGCGTATCCTCTCGTTGATTACCTGCTCGATGTCATCTTCATTGGGCGATGTAGTAGCATCCTCGCCCAGGCGTTGCGAGCGAGCCTCCTCGAGTGTAAGCACCTCAATCATAGCCGCCTCGCTACGACGAAGCGACACCTCATAACCCATCAGGCGATATTTTATAGGATCGCGCAACGGGGCATTAAGCACAGCCTCCACCCGTTGACCACGAACGAAACCCATCTCAAGTATTCGGCGTCGGAATCCGCCGTGTCCCAATACCTTGAGAATTACGGCCGACTCACCTGTCTTTAAATCCGACAAAAACATATCGTTACTATTTTTGCTCGCAAAAATAGTGATTTTTTACGACATTTCCCAATACCTACTTTTAGTGAATCGCCTCACGACTTTCCCCACTTATTGGGATTGCCGTAACCGACTAATATTACGACCTTTGCCTATGTGATTTGAAGATTTTATTTTGTTTGTTTTATGAATATAGTTTGTGCTGGCTACGCCCGCGAGGACGCGGCCCCACACACCCGAGTAGTTTGAAGCCATAATGCTCGTGGTGCAAACAAGGAGGACACCTCTTTTGGGGCGTCCTCTTTTATTGTGGAAATCTCTATTCTGCACTGAACGGTCCGTAGATGGCCTGTATGGTCATATTTTCGTCGCGTGCCGAGAGTCGGTAAATTTTATATTTGCGGCCGCCTTTGTAGGCTTTAATCACTATGTGTCCATCCTCGGGGCAGATACCTGATGCCCACTCCTCCGAGGCAAAATCCTTGCGTATAGCCTGCGAGATATAGCCCGAAAGAACTTTGTAACTATTGTGTGCAGGTTGCTCTCCCACCATTCGCTCGAGCAATTCGGGCTGGGTGTGTTGCTGATCCCACACATTAAGGATGTAGTTTTTGGCACGCACGGCACGCAGGAAATCGGCTGGCATCGCATCTTTGTAAGAGTGGTGGTTGGCCTTGCATACATCGACCTCGCCACACGCTTCGCCTACCTTTGTCTCGATGTTGATGTATTCGCCCTGCTCGTTCTTCAATGAGCCGCTTACATCGCCTCCTGAGTAGTAACTAAATGGGCCATAATCGAAACGCACAGCCATACTGAGTGTGTTCTCGTTTATGTTGCCGTTGGTGGTGTCGGGGTGCAGGTCGGCATAGCGTATGGTCTGGCCCTCCTCTCCTGTCCACACCTCGGCGTTGGCAGCAAGGTTACGAATTGAGAATGAGGGATACTTCGCGGCGTTGTTCTTAAGCACAATCTGATTCAGTGCGCCAACTTCGAAGCGCTCCTGCTGCATATCGAACTCCTCCTGGTGGTGTTTGCTGAATGCCAGGAAGTTGTTGATGTGTACATCAGCTGTATTTAAGGGTATGGGGTACGAATAGTCTGGCCACGCACGCTCGTAGAGCATACCAAAAGCCAGATACTCGCCTGCCTCGGCAATGCCCGTCAGACGATAGTTGGGCAGGCGTCCTTCGGTCATCGCAGCAGGCAGAGTAGCGTCGCCCATATGGTCGTTGTGGTAGTGCGAGAGCATCAGGTAATCGACCTCGGTTACGGCGGGATTTACTCGCTCGACATAGCGGGCAACATACTCGCCTGCTCGGCGCTTGCGGTCGGGCATAGGCTCTGTCATCAGGGGGTACTGCTCGTAGGTGGGATCGTGATCGCCTACATCGATGAGCATAGTCGTTGCGTCGGGCATAATGATGAAACTCGACTCGCCACGGCCTGTGTAGATGTGGTGAATATCCATCTCACCCTCGCGCCATCCGCGATAGGTGTCTCCCACCTTTTCGTTTTGCGAGCACGATAGTAGTGCACAGCAAAAGATTGGCAAAATGATTTTTTTCATAGTTTGATGTTCTGGTTTTATTGTCAAAAATAGGAAAAATATCTCTTTTGGGCAATTCGTGGGTGGCTTTTTTTATTGCAATATGAATCATTATTAAAAAAAATAGTTATATTTGCACAAAGGAACGTGCAAACTATGAATAATCGTAGCAACATACACTTAATCCGCTCTATGATGTGCTCTATGCCTATGCATAGCGTACGAATGTGCCGTTAGGCACGTCTATCTTTTCGGGTGGCTATGCGCCACCAAGTGTCAGCGACACTAAATCCTCATTAAATTATATTTTTATAGTCCCATTAGTGGGCTTATTGTTAGAACAATTATTTCGGCTTGTGGCCGAAATAAAAAAACATTATTGAGTATGTCGGATAAAAAACTTCGTTTTGAGACTAAACAGATACACGGCGGTTACCACGTCGATCATACAGGCTCACGCGGTGTAGCCATCTACCCTACGGCGGCCTATCACTTCAAGAGTTGCGACTATGCGGCTCGTTTGTTCGAACTCAGCGAGGGTGGTAATATCTACACCCGTCTGCATAACCCCACAACGGCGGCTTACGAGGAGCGTATAACAGCCCTTTATAATGGTGTTGGCGCATTGGCCGTAGCGTCGGGTATGTCGGCCATTCTTTTGACCGTTACGGCGCTTGCCGAGGCTGGCGACAACATTGTGGCTTCGCCTTTCCTCTATGGTGGTACCTACAATCAGTTCCGCATCTCATTGCGTAAATTGGGTATCGACTGCCGTATCGCCAAGAGCGAGCGTGCTGAGGATTTCGAGGCTCTGATTGACGAGCGTACAAAGATGATTTATGCCGAGAGTATGGGCAATCCTACTTGCGATGTGCCCGATTTGGAGGCATTGGCTGAGGTGGCTCGCCGTAAGGATGTGCCCTTTGTGGTGGATAACACCTTTGGTGCGGCTGGTTTCCTTTGCAACCCGTTTGATTGGGGCGCAAATATCGTAGTGGATTCGGCTACAAAGTGGATCAATGGCCACGGCACAGCTATGGGTGGTATTATCGTCGATGGCGGTAACTATAACTGGGCGAATGGCAAGTTCCCGCAGATTGATGGCCCGTCGGAGGGCTATCACGGCCTGAATCTTTATGAGGCATTTGGTAAGGCTGCATTTGTTGTAAAGTGCCGTGTTGATGGTCTGCGCGACTTCGGCTGTTGTCCTTCGTCGTTCGACTCATATTTGATGATGATTGGCCTCGAGACACTCTCGTTGCGTGTTAAGCATCAGGTGGAGTCTACCTGGCGCTTGGCTGAGTATTGCCGTAATCACCCCAAGGTGGAGCGCGTTAGCTTCGTGGGTTTTGAGGATCACGCTGGGTATGAGAATGCCAAGAAGTATTATCGTTACGACTCGTCGGCAGTATTTACAATCGAACTCAAGGGCTCACTCGATAGCACAGTGCGTTTTGTTGAGTCGCTCAAATTGGCGGCCAATATGACTATGATCGGTGACTCGATAACCGTTGTTACCCACCCTGCCTCTACCACTCACAAGCAGCTCAATGAGGAGGATTTGAAGGCGGCAGGTGTAACGCCTACCCTTCTGCGCATCTCGCTCGGACTGGAGAATGTGGAGGATATTATCGACGATTTCGAGCAGGCATTTGCAAATGTTGAATAATGGCTAAAACATATACATACAACCACCCTTTCACGCTTGAGTGTGGCGCTACGCTACCCTCGCTCACCATTGCCTACGACACCTTCGGCCGACTGAACGATGATCGTAGCAATGTTATTTGGGTGTGCCACGCCTTGACGGCCAACTCTGATGTGGCCGACTGGTGGCCCCACACCGTCGAGCAGGGTTGCTTCCTCGACCCCGAGCGTTATTTTACGGTGTGTGCTAATTTCCTCGGATCTCACTATGGATCTACAGGTCCACTCTCGATAAACGAGGCTACGGGTGAGCCGTGGTATGGCGACTTCCCTTTGGTTACTGTTCGCGATATGGTGCGTGTGCATCAGCTCCTGGCTGAGCATCTGGGTATCGAGCGAGTGAAGTTGCTCATCGGTAGCTCTATCGGTGGTTTCCAGTGTCTGGAGTGGTGTGTTATGCAGCCCGACTTTGCCGAGCACGCAGCTTTTATTGCAACTACACCTCGTACCAAGCCGTGGGCGGCAGCATTCAACGAGTCGCAGCGTATGGCTATCGAGGGCGACTCTTCGTTTGGCGAGCGTTCGGCCGAGGCTGGTCTTGCGGGTATGGCTGTGGCGCGTAGTCTTGCACTGTTGAGTTATCGTGGCGGAATGGCCTACGACAAGACGCAGGAGGATGAGGCTGTGAATGATGTATCTTTTAAGCGTAGAGTACATTCATACCAGCGCTATCAAGGCGAGAAGTTGCGTCGTCGATTTAACGCCTACTCATACTACCGCCTCTCGCAGGCAGTCGATTCACACAACCTCTCGCGCGGCCGAGGTGATTTAGTGGAGGTGCTTCGCGGAATCAAGGCAAAGAGCTTGGTTGTGGCTATCACGTCGGACATCTTGTTCCCGCCCTCGGATCACGCCGAGATGGTTGAGAATATCCCCTCGGTGGAGTATCATTTGATTGACTCGGACTTTGGCCACGATGGATTTTTGGTCGAGTATGAGCAGTTGAATCGTATTATTTTGGATTTTCTGAATAAGTAACGAAAAATAGATAAAATTATGAATGGAAAGAAATTAAACATTGGACTCTTCGGTTTTGGTACCGTTGGTCGCGGCCTTTACGATGTGTTGAAGCGTATCGGTTCGAAGAATGTAGAGATCAAGCGTGTGTGCGTACGCGATTTGAATAAGGAGCGTGGCGTAGCGGTTGAATTTACCGACAAGGCAGACGATATTTTCAACGATCCCGATATTAACTTCATCGTAGAGCTTATCGACGATGCCGATGCTGCATACGACATCGTTAAGCGCGCGCTGAAGATGGAGCTTCCCGTGGTGTCGGGCAACAAGAAGATGTTGGCTCACCACATCGAGGAGCTCATCGAGTTGCAAGCTCGCTATAATGTGGCTCTGCTCTATGATGCGTCGGCTTGCGGTAGTATCCCCGTAATCCGTAACTTGGAGGAGTACTACGATAACGAACTCTTGACCTCGGTTAAGGGTATCTTGAACGGCTCGTCGAACTTCATCCTCTCGAAGATCTTTAACGAGAAGATGTCTTATGCCGATGCTCTGAAGCTGGCGCAGGACTTGGGCTTTGCCGAGAGCAACCCCTCGCTCGATATTGACGGCTGGGATTCGCTCTTTAAGCTCATTATCATCACTATCCACGCCTTTGGCTTGTATGTTCCACCGCAGGATATTTTTACATTCGGTATCTCGAATATGAACGACGACGATATTCGTTTTGCTAACGAGAAGGAGCGTCGCTTTAAGTTGGTAGCACATGTTGAGAAGATTGAGAATAAACTTATTATGAGCGTTATGCCTCAGCTTATTTCTCGCAATAAGTATATCTACAGCGTCGAGGATGAGTTCAACGGTGTAGTTATCAAGGGCTTGTTCTACGATAAACAGTTTATGTTCGGTCGTGGTGCTGGTGCCTACCCTACTGGCTCGGCCGTGTTGAGCGATATCACAGCTTGTCTGTACGACTATAAGTACGAGTATAAGAAGCGTAATGACTCGCAGTTGCCTACCTACTCGACCGACCACTCATTCCGTGTGTACTACCGCTACCTTGATTATGCCGACCTCGACCTTATTAAGTTTGAGAGCGTGAGCGAGAACTATATCTCCGATGAGTTTAAGTATGTTGTAGGTACTGTATCGTTGCGTGAGTTGCATAAGATTCAGGACGAGTTGCGTCGTCGCAATGTCTTTATCGCTGCCTACCCCAACGACTAACCTAAAAACGAGATAAAATGAGATTCGGTAGATTGTTGCTCGCCGTTGCTTTGGTGAGTGTGGTAGCTTGTGCACCCGAGCAGGGTGCCGTGATTAAGAAGAGAGGCAATGGTTTCGAACTGCGCATTGATGGCGAGCCGACCTTTATCAAGGGCGTTGGTGGCACCAATCGTCTGGATGTAGCCTCATCGGCAAGTGCTAATGCCTGCCGTACTTGGGGCGGAAATATCGAGAGCGTTAAGCGCACCTCGGAGCTTGCAGCCAAGAATGGTATGCGAGTGATGCAGGGTATCTCCTTGCCGAAGGAGGAGGCAAAGTATCTCGATGAGGAGTGGAAGGCGCAGACTCTGGCGTCGTGTCGCGAGTTGGCCACTGCCTTTAAGGATGATCCTAATATATTCTGTTGGGGCATTGGTAACGAGGTGCAGCTCAGCGGCGCCAACGGATCGGCCGTGTGGAGTTTTATCGAGGAGTTGGCTGTGGCTATCAAAGAGATTGCTCCGCGTCAGCTGGTGTCGACCGTGGTGTCGCACGACAAGAGTGCGTTGGACTCAATTGCTCGCTATGCACCATCGCTCGATGTTATCGGAATTAATAGCTACGGTCCTATCCTCGAGGTTAAGGATATGGTTGCCTCGTCGGATTGGAAAGGCCCTTATATGATTACCGAGTGGGGCCCTACCGGCTGGTGGGAGACCGACAAGACCACTTGGGATGCCTCAATCGAGCAGACCAGTGAGCAGAAGCGTCAGGTGTACGAGAGCCGCTATAATGGTGCTATATTGGGTGATGAGCGTTGCATTGGCTCGTTCGTGTTCCTATGGGGACAGAAGGAGGAGCGCACACCTACTTGGTTTAGTATGTTCGTTGAGAGCAAGGTCGAGGGTCTGCCCTTGAGCGGTGAGAAGACTCCTATGGTGGAGGCTATGCAGCGTGTATGGAGTGGCCAGGAGCCCGAGCAGACTGCACCCGTAGTGACAGGCATCAAAGTCGAGGGCAAGCAGCCTATCGAGAGCCCTACGGTTGAGCGTGGTAAGGCATTCAAGGTGGAGGTTGCCGCTTCGGATCGCGAAGGCGACAAGATGACCTACATCTGGGAGGTGTTGTATGAGGCTACCGTGTTAGGCTTTGGTGGATCGTATGAGCCGCGCCCCGAGCGTTATGGCGAGGTATTCACAACATCGGAGCCCGTTGCCGAGATTAAGATCAACGATGCAGGCAATTATCGCGTATATGCCTATGTGGCAGATGGTACGGGATATATCTCTACGGTCAATTCCCCCGTGCAGGTGAAATAAATAGATTCGATTCGTTTTGAAATAAAATAGACTGCTAACTATAGTTAGCAGTCTATTTTATTTGTGGTAATAAATATGATTACTTCTTCAACAAATACTTAATGAAGAGGTAGCCACCAACGATCTGCAATACCATACCGGGGATACCCAAACGGAAGTCCTGCAAAGCGGCCATTGCACTGCCAGTCCACGCCCACTCGAAAGCGGCACCCAAGCCCTGGTAAGCCAAAACTACTGCTGCCAAGAGCGACAAGGTAGCCTTGTTAGTGCGAGATGCTACGAAGCCTGCTGTTACAGCCAAAATGGTTGACTTAGCCAAGATGGGAACCAAAACTGCAGCTGCGGGCATACCAAAGAGCAGGTGGTTAGCCACGGGCGAGAGTACGGCAGTCAAAAGACCAACCTTCCAACCATACTTGTAAGCACCTATGAGGGTGAAGAAGTAGATAGGCAACATAATCATACCGCCCTGAGGTACAAGGTGGCAAATCTGCGGCAGGGCAATATTACCCAAAATAAACAGCGCTGCTGTGATGTAGGTCTTTGCTTCGTTGTAGTTCAACGAATAGAGTTTGATGCTTGATGTCTGCATAATAATAGTTTTTATGTGTTAATTATTCTCATATCTTTTTTCTATCGCGGGCCAATCCACTATCTGCCATAAGGCTTTTATGTGGTCGCCACGGCGATTTTCATAATCCAAATAGTAGGCGTGTTCCCACACATCAAATCCAAGCAATGGTAACAACTCATATCTCACGGGATTGAGTCCATTGGCTTGCTGCAGGATAGTCAGGTTGCCAGCGCCATCGGCTGCCAGCCATACCCACCCCGAACCAAAGAGCGTGCGTCCAGCCTCCTCCATTGCCCGTTTGAAGTTCTCCATCGAGCCCCATCGATGGTCGATTGCTCGCCTGAGTGCTCCGTTGGGCTCTCCCCCGCCATCGGGCGAGAACTGCAGGAAGTAGAGGTTGTGGTTAAGCGTCTGCCCAGCATTGTTTAGCATAGGACCTTCGGCCATCAGTACCACATTTTCGAGGCTTTCACCCTCCAAAGCTGAACCCTCCAATAGTCGTTTAAGGTTGTCGACATACGAGCGCAGGTGCTTGTCGTAGTGCAGCCTCATTGTGCGAGAACTGATTACGGGTTCCAATGCATCCATCGCATATGGTAACGTAACTCGCTCTATGGAAGCATAGGTTGGCTGTGCTCGTGTTGGAGCTATCATTAGCAACAACATTGTAAAGATAAGTATTTTCATCGTAAAAAAGTTAAATTACGATACTTACCTTTCAAAAATGTTGCCGATATTGTAAGAACGCTAATTTTTTCTCTCAATCAAGGGCAATATCTCCTTGCGGAATATATCACTTTCGATTATACGATAGTGTGGGTTGTAATGCTGCTCGAAGAGTTTGCTGTGGTGCATCACATACTCGCCACCATCGATTAGAGCCTTAATCTCAGCTCTGTCGGCCTCGTAGTTTTCCAGGTTGAGTTCCATACTGGCAATCACCCTGTCAATCTCGCTCCACTCATCACGCCACTGCTCGATGGTGATAGGCTCAATGCCGTTCACACTACGCACAAAGGCGCTGAAGAATACCTCGTAGGGCACACGACCATCGGCTATAACCCCCAGATTAACTCGCTGGAAGCGCTCCTCGTAACCCGTAGGCTCGTAGTCGTTGCCCTCGAACGAGGTGGCATTCGCGAGTTCGTAACGCAGGTAGCGATCGGCTGCACCCTCGTCGGCAATTATGTGGCCAGGGCCGAAACGATCCTGAAAGTAGTTCTTGTAGAGGTCGCGCAGTGTGGAGTGCGGATAGCGTTCCATCTGCCTCTCCACCGAGCGGCGTATCTGTCGCTCGCGCTTGCTCTTAGGTGAGCAGGCTACGACGCCGAGCAATGTCAGAATAGCTACGATATATACTGCAATACCTCTCATTATTTCAGTTTCGATACAAAGTTTTGAATTAGCGGCAGGCACTCTTCTGCCGTTTGGCACAATGAGCACAACTTCTCCACGGGGCAGATGTCGGTGCCAGCACGATTAATTATATTGTCGACAAGCAAGCCATACTCCACCTTAAGGTCGTGGCTCTGGAAGAGCGACAATGCGGCTCGGCTCATCACATCGGCATATACCTCCTTGACTCCTCCCGCAATCATCAGCGCTGCCGCGCCTTTGCCTACCACTTTGTCAGCGATGAAGGCTCCGTCGAGCAGAGCCTTATCGTTGTGTAATAGGTGGAGCAGATCCTTTACACCACGCCCGTGGAATTGCTCAAGGCGCGAGCCGTTGGCGATAACACACGAACAACGAGTAGCGTGCAAGGTTGCTATTGCTTGTTGGCGATTCATCTTAAAACTCGCGGCCCTGCTTCAAGTCCTCAATATACTTGTCGATGCGCTGCAACTCCTTCGGGATGTCGATACGCTGAGGACAGTGTGAGTTACACTCCTTACAACCGGTACAGTGCGATGCCTGACGCTCCTTCTCCACTGCGCGGTCGTAACCTACGAGGAACGCACGGCGTGCCTTAACATAGTTCTCGTCGCGTGAAGAGTTCGAAAGGTTACCCTCATTGACACACTTGTTGTAGTGAAGCAATACGCCCGGAATATCCACACCATATGGACAAGGCATACAATACTTACAATCGTTACAAGGAACAGTAGGATACTGTGCCATCAAATCGGCAGTCTCAAAGAGGAACTCTTTCTCCTCCTGCGTAAGCTCCTTAAGGGGTGCAAACGAGTGGATGTTATCCTGCAAGTGCTCCATATAGGTCATACCGCTGAGCGCAGTAAGAACTCTGGGATAAGAGCCCACGAAACGGAATGCCCACGATGCCACGCTACGCTCGGGCTCCTGTTGCTTCAGGCGGGCCGAGATGTGGTTGGGTACATTCGACAGACGACCACCCAACAGAGGCTCCATAATAACTACGGGGATGTTGCGCTTCTCCAACTCTGCGTAGAGGTACTCGGCATTCACATTACGACCCTGGCTTGCGTTGCGCCAATCCTGGTAGTTCATCTGAATCTGTACGAAATCCCAATGCACCTTGTCGTGGTACGAGAGCACGTGGTCGAATACATCCTGTGTGCCGTGGAACGACCAGCCGAGGTTGCGGATACGACCCGCCTCGCGCTCCTTCATCAAGAAATCGAGGATGCCGTTGTCGATAAAGCGGTCGTGGAACATCTGCACGGTTGAGATGTTGTGCAACAGATAGTAGTCGAAATAATCGGTCTGCAACAGACGACGCGAACGCTCATACATAAGCTTTGAGTTCTCGAAAGTCCAGTTCGAGAAGTTCGACATCTTGGTTGCCAGGTAGTAACTATTGCGGGGATAACGACTAAGGGCAATACCTGTTGCCTCCTCCGATTTGGTCTGGCAATATACGGGTGCGGTGTCGAAGTAGTTAACACCGTGAGCGATGGCGTAATCCACCAACTCGTTGATGGTCTCCTGGTCGAGCGTAGTGCCATCTTCGAGGAATGGCCAGCGCATACAGCCGTAACCCAAGATAGATACCTTGTCGCCCACGCGCTCGTTCATACGGTAGGTCATCTTGTCGGTGGGAATCTCACCGTGAACAACCGATGGGTCTAATTTCAGATTGTTAGGCTTGCAACCCGTAAAAGCGGCAGCCGTGAGGAGCGAGCCAGCGCCCATACGCTTGAGGAACTCGCGACGATCTATATTGTTGTTTGTCTTTTTCATAGTTGTTGTGGTGTTTAGTTACGAAGATGACTCTGATAACCCTTTACATATATTGCACTGAACGGACGCGAAGGACACAAGTTCTCGCACGCACCGCAACCAATACAGAGAGCGTCGTTTACGGTAGGAATCAAGCGCGACTTGGGATTTGATGCATCCAGCGGTACCATAGTGATAGCCTTTGTGGGGCAATGACGCTCGCAGTTGCCACAATCAACATCGTCCGCTACGACAATACAATTCTTCTTTACCCATACAGCGTGGCCCACCTGGATAGATGACTTTTCGGCCACGGTAATAGGCTTAATAGCGCCAGCAGGGCATACCTGCGAACACTTGTTGCACTCAGGACGGCAGTAGCCCTTTTCATACGACATTACGGGCTGCATAAACATCTTCAAATCGGCTGACGGACGCAGTACATCGGTCGGACACGCCGCCACACAAAGCTGACAACCAGTACAGTGGCTTGTTAGGTTGCGAAGGCTCATTGATCCCGGAGGTGTGAGGGGATTCTCACGGTCGGGAGCCTGCTTGTCGATGATTACGGCGTAACCACCATCGCCACGCATCTCCTGCGCGCGTACAGCCTCGGCAGCCACCAAGCCTGCGCCGATGATGAAGTTGCGGCGAGCTGAGTTTGTAGTAGCCTCACCCTCGCTCTTTGGTGCGCAAGAGCACTTGCGACGAGTATATGAGATAGCATCCTTGGGGCACTTCTCGATACAGTTCATACAAGTTACGCAACGGCTGTAGTCGATTGAATGGTTGGGAATATCGATACAAGCAGCCTTGCAGTTCTTAGCGCAAATGTTACAGTTGATACACTTGTCGGTGTCGATTACAGGCTTCAATAATGAGAAGCGCGACAAAGCACCCAATACGGTGCCAACGGGGCAGATGGTGTTACAATAAGTACGACCACCTCGCCACGCTAAAACGGCAACGATGACGAATGTCGCAACGGCAACGACAAATGTGCCAATGCTTGCGATAGTAATATCCGTAGAGTAGAATGCGTAGCTCTCGGCACGCTCGGCAAAGTAGGCCAAGAGGTTGTTACCCCAACCCCACAAGGGCGCGAAGAGGTTTTGTGCAATGCGGCCGTATGCGCTGTAAGGTGCAACGAGGATGGCAATCGACGAGAAGCCGATAACCATAGCAACCACGAATAGAGCCAACACACCATAGCGCAGATAACTCTTTGCGGCTGAGTAAGAGTAGGGATTCTTCTTACCACGCTTGCCAAACCAAGCGATGATGTCCTGCATTACGCCCAAGGGGCAGATAACCGAGCAGTAGATACGGCCAAAGATGAGTGTGAGCGCAACCAAAAGAAGCACAACAACCACATTCAAGGCCATTACAGCCGGAAGGAATTGGATTTTAGCCAGCCAGCCAAACCACGCGTGCAGAGTTCCCGTGAAGTCGAGGAACAGAAGCGTGATGAGCGCAAAAAACAGCGCGGCGGCGATGATTCGCAGTTTACGTAACATAGTATTTGTCTGTTTTATTTGTTTGTTTTGACGGTTAATGTAGTATCCGTATAGTGCAAATATAGTAATTAAATTGATTTTCTCAAATTTTCAAAGGTCAAAACGAAAATAATGGGAGCAAGGGCGAAATGCTTGCTCTTCGGGTGTTACTCGTCGTATGCAGCTTGGCGGTATCGGGCATACAACTTATTATAAATAGCTTGTCGCTCGGCGTTGGGCGTGTACTCGCCATCGAAGCCCGATGACATTGCATCTTGTGCCGCCTCAACAGTTGGATATACCCCTGCGGCAACGGCTGCATTCATAGCCGAACCTAGGGCACAAGCCTGCGTGCTACGCACTACGCGGATGGGGACTCCTATAACATCGGCCATAGTCTGCATTACAAAACGAGATTTTTTAGATATTCCCCCCACGGCAAGGATTGTGTCGATTCGTAATCCCTCGTCGGCCAAACGTTCATTGATGGCGCGCGAGCCGAAGGCAGTGGCCTCGACCAGAGCCTTGAAAATCTCGGGTGCCGAGGTGGCTAATGTGAGGTTGAGCAGTGAGCCAGTAGCCAGCGGATCGTCGTCGGGTGAACGGCGTCCGTTGAACCAATCTACGGCAATCATATCATCCTCGCTCAAGGGTAGCTGCTCGGCCTCGGCGGTGAGTGCGGCGAGAATCTTATCCTCTAATTCGGGTGCGTTGGCAATATGTTTCAGGCTCCAGCCAAGCAGGCGTTTATACCAAGCATATATATCACCGAAGGCTGCCTGGCCAGCCTCGAAGCCTATGCGATTGGGAAGTACCGAGCCATCCACCTGACCGCATATTCCGCGCACGGTGCGTGTGCCTATAACGTCGTAGGCCGCTGTTGTGATGTCGCAGGTAGAGGTCCCCATAACCTTCACCAATACGTTATCTCTTACGCCTGCGCCAACGGCTCCGACGTGGCAGTCGATAGCGCCTACGCCAACGGCAATGCCCTCCTTAAGGCCAAGTCGCTCGGCCCACTCCTTACAAAGACCCCCTGCGCTGGTGTCGCTGGTATAGGTCTCTGTAAATAGATGTCCTGAGAAAATATCAAGTAACGGATCTACCTCCTTGAAAAATGCAACTTCGGGCATACCTCCCCACTCTGCGTGCCACATAGCCTTGTGGCCTGCGGCGCAACGACTGCGGGCGATGGTTTCGGGAGTGGTGTTGCCTGCCAAAAGAGCACTAATCCAGTCGCAATGCTCCATCCACGAATAGGCCTTTTCGCGCAACTCGGGAGCTACGCGTAGAGAGTGTAGCATCTTTGCCCACACCCACTCGCACGAGTGGTTGCCGCCGCCGTATTTGGTGTAGTCGGTGTGCCAGCGCTTGGCTACTTCGTTTATTTTGTCCGACTCGGCAATAGCCGTGTGGTCTTTCCATAGAATAAACATCGCATCGGGGTGCTCCGCAAATTCGGGTAGCAGTGCCAGAGGTGTTCCTGCACTGTCGGTAAGTACGGGGGTCGATGCCGTGCAGTCGAACGATAGTCCGACAATGTTTTCGCGTACGCTCTTGTCGCACTCCCCCACGGCTGTGGTTACAGCCTCGGTGAGCGAGTCGATATAATCCTGCGGATGCTGACGATATTGATTTACTTTGGGATTGCAATATAGACCTTTGCTCCAACGAGGGTAGGCAGAAACGGCTGAGGCCATCTCGTCGCCATTGTCGGTTGCGACAATGAGTGCGCGTACTGAATCGGTGCCGAAATCTATTCCGATGACATATTCTCTCTTCATTTATTATGCGATTAGTTGTTTTACCTCTTTCAAAGTTAGCTATTTTTTTGGAAATTGCAACTCTACAGCACCTTGATCGTGGTATGAGGTTTGTGGTTTTGCTTTTTTTGTGTACCTTTGCAGAGTATTTTTTACCCATTTACGCTATGCAGATTACACGAGCCGAGTTTAAGTGCAGTTCAGAGAAGATTTCGCAAGTACCAAAGGATGATTTGCGTGATGTAGCCTTTATCGGTCGTAGTAATGTGGGTAAATCGTCGCTTATCAATATGCTTACCGGTCGTAAGGGTTTGGCCAAAGTGTCGGCAACGCCAGGTAAGACTCGTTTGATTAATCACTTTTGCATAAATAATAATTGGTATCTGGTTGATTTGCCCGGATATGGCTACGCGCGCGTGTCGAAGAACAAGCGAGGCGAGTTTGCCAAGATTATTATGGATTATGTGCTGAAGTGTGAGAAGATGCATTTCCTGTTCGTGTTGGTTGATTCACGCCTTGAGCCGCAGGCTATCGATCTGCGTTTTATCGAGATGTTGGGCGAGAATGGAGTGCCGTTTGGTATTATATTCACAAAGACCGATAAGCTATCGGCCACACAGCGTAAAAAGAGCGTCGAGCGTTATCAAGCTACACTTGCCGAGCAGTGGGAGGAACTACCTCCGATGTTCTGCTCGTCGAGCGAGAGAGGTACGGGACGCGAGGAGATACTCGATTTCATCGAGAAATGTTTATAATTATTTGAAAATTTGCATCAGGCGGTTGCCTTTTTGTAACATATATTGTATATATTTGTGGCATTAAAATTATACCATCATAAAAATTAAGCAAATGGCTATTCATAAGATTAAGTTTTTCGCAGGTCGCAACTCGCGTTACCTCGCAGAGAAAATCGTTGCCAGCTACGGCTCTACACTTGGTGATGTTGAAGTACTCCAGTTTAGCGACGGTGAGTTCCAGCCCTATTACAATGAGTCTATTCGTGGTTGCACCGTATTTATCATTCAATCGACATTCCCTTCGTCAGATAATTTGATGGAGCTTTTGATGATGATCGATGCTGCTCGTCGTGCTTCGGCTTACAAGGTTATTGCTGTAATGCCTTACTTTGGTTGGGCTCGTCAGGACCGCAAGGACCGTCCTCGTGTACCCATTGGTGCTAAGTTGGTTGCTAACTTGTTGGTTGCTGCTGGTGCCGACCGTATTATGACTATGGATTTGCACGCTGACCAGATTCAGGGCTTCTTCGATGTTCCCGTTGATGCACTCTACGCAAGCGGCGTATTTATTCCCTATATCAAGAGCCTCAATATGGAGGATCTTTCAATCGCATCGCCCGATATGGGTGGCGCAAAGCGTGCTCACTCTTATGCAAAGCATCTGCACGCCCCCATCATCATTTCACACAAGGAGCGCGCTAAGGCTAATGTAGTAGGTAGTATGACCGCTATCGGCGATGTAGAGGGTCGTAACATCATTATCGTTGACGATATGATCGACACAGCAGGTACAATCTGTATGGCAGCCAATATGTTGATGGATAAGGGTGCTAAGAGCGTACGCGCCGTTATTACTCACCCTGTATTGTCGGGAGCTGCTTACGAGCGTATCAACGAGAGTAAGTTGCAGGAGGTTATCGTAACCGACACTATTCCTTTGAATCAGGAGAAGGATTTGAGCAAGTTTACCGTGTTGTCGGTGGCTGATATCTTCGCAGAGGTTATCGAGCACGTTCACAACTACAAGGAGATTAGCTCATTGTTCTACAAATAATCTTGCAGAGACGACAAAAAAAGAGGTTGCTGAAAAGGCAACCTCTTTTTTTATCTCTTGTTCGTTCGGCCTGGTGCAGGATAGCGCTTCGAGGCATCATCCAATACCAGAACCCAGTCTTCCGCCTCGCCATTAGCGGGTGGTGTGAATGTAAGCGTAGGTCTATTGGTAAATGAACCTATTTTGATTGCTTGGGCTGTGCGAGGGCAGAACCACCACGCCACAATCTTCTCGGCCTTAATCATCTGGCTACGTACGGTGAATGTACGAGAGATGGGGGCATAGACCATAGCGTAGCTACCCTTGCTGTCGATGGTCGCCACGAAACGATAGCGCCCGGCGCCTGGCATAGCAGATTCGACCTCATCGGGAAGTATGAACTCCTCAGTAGGGATTCTTGTGAAATAAGGACGTGAAAGCATCAGCTTCTTGAGGTGCTGCACATCATCGGCCGCTGGCTGGTGGATGGCCTCATGCCACGCCATCAAGGGGCGGTTGATAGGCTCTCGACCCTTCTGCTTGTCGTACATCTGCCATACAGAGTGGTGCCCGTAGGTAACGCCTGCCGAGCCATAGAATACGCTCCAGTATAGGGTTCGTCTTACATCCCACGCGTTAGAGTGGCCGTCCTCATCGGGCTTGAACTCGAGCGGATGATCCTCATATAAAGGTTCCAATTCGATGATTGGCTTTGAGGGTGAGAGATGGAAATCGCCAGCAATACGCTGGTTGGAGTTGTAGCGCTGATTATGTCCGCTCTGACGACCGTTGAAGTCGAGCCACTCGTGGTTGTGAAACCATAGCGACGATGTCTGCCAGCCCGTAGGATGGAATGTAATCAGGTGCTCCTTATCCACGCTGCGAATGCCACGAGCCATGGCGTTGATAATATTTTTTAACTCTTCGCTGTCGGGATTGCGGTCGCCACCAAGAATCCAAATAATGTTGTAGCGAGAATATCGCTCTGCTATCCAACGACCATACACCTCAGCATTCTGCTCGTTAAATATGGGATTCTCATCACGCCACCATCTGCCCCATGTCGGGAGCAGGCCGACATACATTCCCAATCCATTGGCTCTACTGATAATGTAGTCGACATTATCCCAATAGTCGTTCTGCTCGCCATCCACGGTGGCGGGTTGTGCAGGGTTGCGATTGATGAGTGGCAGGTGGCCGTAGGCATTCTTCGTATCTATACCCTCCAGCTCTGCTAGTGCCACAGCTTGAATGACGTTGTAGCCCTTGCTGGCTCTGTCTTTAAGATATAGGTCTGCCTCCTCACGACTCAAGCGATGGAATAGCTCCCATGCAGTGTCGCCCTGATAGAAAAATGGTTGCCCGTCGCTCGTTTGCAGATAGTGTCCATTGTCGGAGATGCTGAGCGCAGGGAGTCTCTGCGATTGTGCCTGCAATGAAAAAAGTATTGCGACGAAAAGCAAAATCGTCAGTTTCGTGCGAAGCTGAAAAGTGTGTGTCATGGTTGGTAAGTTGTTTATTTACAAATATATCAATTTGTGACGAATTTACCAAGCCGGTATTACACTTTATAAAGCCTATATATTCTTTTTGATGCGTTCAAGGCCACTTCGCTTGAGGGGGGTAGAGCTAAAACGCGTGGCAAAATCATCTTCGCTCATTGCAAGCCACGCCTTGGCCGTAATATCGCGCGGATCGAATAATGGATTAAAAGCCTCGTTATGGTGTTGTGCCGCACATCGGTTGTGGGGGCAGCAATTTTGGCACTCGTCGCAACCGAATATCCAACCGTGCGTATCGAGTGATGTGGAGTGTTCTGCCTCGATGGTGTGGCACGATATGCAACGCGAGGTGTCGATGGTCATATCTGCAACGATAGCACCTGTCGGGCAGGCCTTCTGGCACCGATGGCACTCACCACATCCGTAACCCGTAAGCGGCTCATCGTAGCTGTCGCACTCGGAGCAGAGTATCAACTCTCCTAATAATATATAGGAGCCATATTCGGGCGTGATTAGTAGCGATTGTCGGCCAATCCAACCAAGTCCTGCCTCTACGGCGTACTGCTTCTCGAATATGGGAGCAGAATCGACAAAGGCACGCCCCGTAAGGTCGGGATGCAGAGCCTGCAACTCCTTAAGCATCGATAGAAGCATCTTCTTTATTGTCTTGTGATAGTCGCGATTGCAGGCATAGGAGGCTATTTTGCATTTGTCGTCGGGTGAGTAGCCACCACTAATGGACGATTTGTAACTTACAGCGCACACAACTACCGTTTGTGCCCCCTCGACTAACTCGCTGGCGTTGGATCGCTTGTCGCAGTTGCGATGCATATACTCTAACGACGAGGCGTAGCCGCATTGCAACCATCGGTCGAGCGATGCAGCATTTTGCTCGAATTTCTTCACTCGAGTAACTCCGCAAAGATCGAAACCAATATTGCTTGCTATGGTTTTTATCTCATTTTTATGCAACATACTTCTGTTTATTAGCCGATTTAGACACAAAATTACCGATTTTTAATATTTTTTCACTATCTTCGTAACAAATTTACTAAGAATTATCTTATATGATCAAACTAAAAACCATTTATGAGCTTCTTCACACAAGCGTTGAGAAGTTTTCCAACAATATCGCCTTCACTATGCTTGGCGGTGAGGATGTTACCTATCGAGAGGTTAAAGAGCGCGTAGAGCAGGTGCAAGAGCTTTTGCTCGGAGCAGGTTTGAATGCCGGAGATAAGGTTGCATTGCTTAGTAGCAGTATGCCTAACTGGGGAGTAAGCTACTTTGCGGTTACTACAGCTGGTATGGTTGTAGTGCCTTTGATGCCCGATTTCACAGGCGAGGAGTTGGATTCTCTCATTGAGCACTCTGAGGCTAAGGCTTTGCTGGTGTCAGATAAACTTTTTACTAAGCTATCAAAGGATACTGTATCCAAGCTTAATGTTGTTATTCGCACAAAAAATCTGAGCATAATCTCACAGACCATTACTGAGCAGGGTTCGAAGTCTATTCCCAAGCCCGAAGACTTAGCGGCAATCATCTACACCTCTGGTACCACTTCAAGGCCAAAGGGTGTGATGTTGACCCATTATAATCTTGCGTCAAACGCTTGCTTGTGCAACATTTTGTTCCCCATCTACGAGACAGATGTTACACTCTCGGTTTTGCCTATGTCGCACACTTACGAGTGCACATTGGGACTTTTGCTCATATTCAGTGGTGGTGGTAGAATGACATATTTGGAGAAGCCACCTACCCCATCGGTGCTTTTGCCCGCATTGCGTAAGGTGCGCCCCACGATCTTCCTCATTGTACCTCTCATTATTGAGAAGGTGTACAACAGTCAGGTTAAGTCGAAATTTACGGCTAATAAGTTTATCTCTACACTTTACGGCATCGGTTTCATCCGTCGCATCTTGCACCGTCTTGCATCTAAGAAGTTGATGACGGCTTTTGGTGGTCGTGTTCGTTTCTTGGGTATTGGAGGCTCCAAACTACACATCGAAACAGAGACATTCCTTCACGAGGGAGGGTTCCCATACGCTATCGGTTATGGTTTGACCGAGACTGCACCTATGGCAGCAGGTCAGATTCCTGGTACTTGCCGTATAGGTGCCACAGGTCCTGCTATGGCTGGTGTTAATATCCGTTTGGATAATGTGAATCCCGAGACTGGCCTTGGCGAGGTGGTCATCAATAGCCCCTCTGTTATGCAGGGATATTATAAGAACCCCGAAGCTACAGCAGCAGTATTTACCGAGGATGGATGGTTCCGTTCTGGTGATTTGGGCGAGTTTGATAAGGATGGATACCTTTATATTAAAGGCCGTCTTAAAAATATGATTCTTGGTCCCAGCGGTGAGAACATCTACCCCGAGGATATTGAGAGTGTGTTGAACTCTCACGCCTTTGTGTCGGAGTCGGTTGTAACCGAGCAGAATGGTCGTTTGATTGCCCTCGTTCACTTCGATTCTGAAGCTATCGAGAAGATCAAGGATGAGTTTATGACTAAGCTTGAGATCACTCGCGATGAGTTGAATCAGAAGATGGATGAGTGGAACAAGCAGATGGAAGAGATTAAGCAGGAGGTGATGAAGTATGTAAACTCAAAGGTTAATCGCTTCTCTCGCATTACTGAGGTTATCGAGGAGGAGCAGGAGTTCGAGAAGACTCCTTCAAAGAAGATTCGCCGCTTCCTCTATACCGATAGACAGAATGTTGGTAAGAAGTAGTTGTTGCAATGGGGATTTACGCTTGAAATACCTCATCATGCAAATTAAAGTAAACAAGGGTGCTGACTTTCTGATGTTAGCGCCCTTGTTTTTTGTGTTTTAGTGTTTTCTCTACGATTAATATGTTTTTGGGGCGAAATATTGGAGTGCATTTCCAAAATGTTTATTAAATTTGTAGAGACATACTCATAAAACACGGAAAGTGTAAGTTTATTCTCGTTGGATAAATCTGGTAAATTTAGAATGGAGAGTAAGCAGACATTTCTCGCGTCATACCTGTATGGGTTATGGCGTGGGCTGTTGCTTATTTACATTCGCGGCTTACCAGAGCCTATCCAACTAAAATAAGTTTTCAGCACCACGCTTTTCTTTTTTTTAATTATCGCTATTGCGGTGCGGATAGTATAACACTCATAGTTATGAAAAGGTTATTTGCTTTTTTCTTTGCAGTCGTAGCATTTGTTGCTTGCGAAGATGTACCACCTGAAACACCACCTGAAACACCCTCAATCAGTATCAAAACGGCTAAACCCTCTGCTTTCTCGGATGCAGGAGGCGAGGCGGTTGTGGAGTTTGTTGTGTCTGAGGATTGGGTTGTAGAGATTGATGCCACTCGTGCAGAGGAGTGGGTAACCGTTGAACCGATGAGTGGTGTGGCAGGTAATGCAAAAATCACTATCACGGCAGTGCCTAACGACACTTACGACAATCGCACTGCGACAGTTTCGATTAAGGCGGGCACAATTAAAGAATCAATCGCTGTTAATCAGTCGCAAAAGAATGGTTTGGTTGCGAGTGCAAAAGAGTTTGAAGTAGATTCCCAAGGCGGTACTATCGATTTGGATGTTACTACCAACGTTGATCTGACCGTAACCATTTCTGATGACGCCAAGGAGTGGATTTCAGATGTAAGTACCCGCGCTATGGAGACCAAGACTTTGAGTTTCGAGATAGCACCAAATGTGGGTGACGCCGATCGTTCGGGCGAGATAATCATTGCGGGTGGAGGCTTGGTGCAGACTGTTGTGGTTAAACAGGGATATTATGTAGTGCCCAACAACCAAATTTGCTATACATCAACTGATGGCAATGTAATTACACCTGGCAGCCTTTATGACTTTGACGCAAATATCGTTAGTAATGTATATGAGAATGGCATGGGTATAATTACATTTGATGGTGATGTTACATCAATTAGCGAAAGAGCATTTGAATTTTGTACTTCTTTATCAAGTATTACTTTCCCAGAAAGCGTTACTACGTTTCGGGGTAGCCTATTTACGGGATGCACTTCATTAGCCTCCATTTATAGTAAATATGCATCATCGGATAATCGTTGTTTGATAGTAAATGGAGAACTTCTTACATTTGCTCCCTCTGGATTAAATTCTTATACTATTCCCGATGGCGTTATTTCAATTGGGCATTCTGCATTCTCTTATTGTGATTCCTTGTATAGTATTACTATTCCCGATGGTGTTACTTCAATTGGTGGTTATGCATTTTCTCATTGTGATGCCTTGTCCAGTATTAATATTTCCGAAGGCGTTACATCTATTGAGTATAATGCATTCTATTATTGCTCATCCTTGACCTATATCACTATTCCTGATAGTGTTACATCGATTGGGGATAAAGTATTTAGTGGTTGTTCTTCATTAGCATCCTTCTATGGTAAATATGCATCGGCGGATAATCGTTGTTTGATAGTTGATAGTGTACTTAAATCTTTTGCCCCTGCTGGATTAACCTCCTATACTATTCCAAGTGATGTTTCATCGATTGGGAATTATGCATTTTGGTATTGCTCTTCTTTGTCCAGTATTACTATCCCCGATAGTATTACCAGGATTGGGTATTCTAATCCATTTGTGGGATGTTCTTCATTGACAACTTTTAATGGTAAATATGCATCATCAGATAATCGTTGCTTGATCGAAGATGGTTGTTATCTTACAAGTTTTGCTCCTGCTGGACTTACCTCATATACTATTCCTGATGATGTCACTATGATTGGGTATTATGCATTTTATGATTGCGATTCTTTGAATAGCGTCACTATTCCCGATAGTGTTACTTCGATTAGGGGGATGGTATTCTATGAATGTGACTCCTTGACCAATGTCACTATTCCTGATAGTGTAGTTTCGATGGAGGATCAGGTATTCATGTATTGCCGTTCCTTATCCAGCATTACCCTTCCTGCAAATATATCTTCACTTGGGAATAATGTATTTACGGCTTGTACATCCTTGATAGCCGTATATAGCAAAAATACGACACCACCATCATTAGGATATGCCATGTTTTATTATTGCGATTCCCAACTAAAAATCTATGTTCCTACTTCATCGGTTAATGCATATAAATCTGCAAGCGGTTGGAGCGAATATGCTTCTCAAATTGAGGGCTATGATTTTAGCAATTAGAAGCATAGTTTAGTTACACAAAAAAATAGCCTGCCCCTTGCGAGGTCAGGCTATTTTCTACTTTACTTGAGCAACCATATCTGTCCCATTATCAACCAGATTGCGATAGATGTCATAGCGCTTCATCACCTCTCTTACATAGGTCTCGGTCTGGCCACTGCCGGTGAACTTGCCGTGACGTACCAATTCGCTCTCATATACTTCAGGGTCGGCCTTTGCCTTCAGGTAGCGGGCCACCACCTCCCACGAATTGGGATCTTCGCCGTTGCTCTTTGCCAAACGTCGCGCGTCGGATATGTGTCCGATACCACTGTTATAGCAAGCAAGAATAATACTTATACGATCGTTGGTAGGAGTCGTGGGACTCAGTTTAAGCATTTTGTCGATTTGTCGGAGTAGCTTGCCTGCCAGACGAATATTCGTCTCAGGGTCGGCAATAGCCTCCTTCTCGACATTAAACTGTCGGCCTACGATGGGCATAATCTGCATTAGTCCGATGGCGCCGCGCTTCGAGGTAAGATCCGAACGGAATCTTGACTCGTTGTAGGCGATGGCGCTCATCAATAGCCAATCCTGCCCCTCCTCCTCGCCTATACGGCGCATCACTGCGTCATACGATGAGATAATCCACTCTTCATCCTCTGCTGCCAATTCGGTCAGCAATCTGCTCTGGCTGGGTATGGTAGCCTTTGACTCCATATCCTTAGTTAAAATCTCCGAAGCGATGAAGGTCGCAACAATAATAGTTAGAACGATCGAAAAAAATGTTGTCTTTTTTGACATAAATGTGTGTTTTGCGGGCAGCTCACACCGTGCTGAAGAGCGTTAATCATAGAATCCCCACGAGAGGCCAATCTTGAACATACCCGGGTTAAGCGGGTAACCTGCAACGGTGAAATACTCATTGTTGCCAAACAAATCGTAGTTCAGGTGCTGGTATTTCAAGAAAATGCGCATTCTCTTCCATTTCGCAGTCAAGAAGACATCGAGGTAGGGATAATTCCCCAACTCGTAGTCTCGCTGGTTGTAGAACGTTGCTAATGCCGGGTTGTACGAGGGCGCATAATAGGCTGTATTAAAGCGGCCATCGACTCCGAACTGCATACGCAGAACCTTCTTCTTCTCTACCCAGAATTCGTAGTAGTAAGAGAGGTATGCGCTGAGCAACGGTACGGGAATAACTTCTTGATTCGTACTCCACTGCAACAATGCCCTATGGTCAAAATGAAATCCACCGAGGCGGAAATCTTTGCGGGCGTACACACTCGTAAGACTTATCGCATCGCTATGCTGAGCGACCTGGCTGGCGGCGTTGTAGTATATCTTGTTATTAACTACACCTTGCCACACACCCACCTCGAAAGCCCAGTCGGGCAATTCGAGTGATGCCTCTATACGAGTTTCATCCTCCTGATTAAAGGAGTTGAACCACACATAGTGATTCGAGAATAGGTTCTCCTCCCAATACGAGGGCGATTGCTTGGTTTGTGAGAATCGTCCCGAGAGAATAACCGGATGACCTCGGAGTTTAGCCGTCAGTGCAATGTGTGCATTGATGGCAAAGTCTCCGCTCCTATAGCCCGATGGGTAGTACTTAATGTCAGCACCCCAGTCGGCAACTTTTTTTACCTTTCCGCTGATGGCTCCGTAGGCGTACCACGCAGTCTCCTTGTGTTTGCCTTGCTTACCCGACTGATAGTCGTCGAAGGCAAACTGCGAATAGGCATACATATCTATACCAATACCTCCACCCAAGCGGCCCACGGCACCATTACGATCCCACGGCTGCGCCTCGACAAAGAAGCGATTGGATACCACCCTCTCGCGGATAGAGTCGCGCGACTCGAGTGGCGATATATACCAATTTTTATAATATACATCTTTGGTGGGTACGAACTCTCCGTCCTTGCCTACCGACCCACGCTCGTTGGTGTATTCGGCATACTTGTCGGTGTAGAGTTTGCTCCACGCATTGTATTCAAAAATGTGGCCAATGTAGATAGCTGATAGATCGGCAAGCGAAAAATCGTAGTCCGTAACGGGCTGCAGGGGTATGGCTAAAGCCTGCTTTACGAAGAATGAACTGTTACGATATGAGTTCTCGGCCTCGGCCGCCGCCAACTTCATAGGCACTCCCGAGGGGTGCTCATAGATGGTATCAGTTACGGCCCACATACCTACCGCTCCACCATTCTCTCGCTGTTTGATGCGGTTGTTTACATATGCCGCGTGAATCGAGTAACGCTTGCCCGTGTGCGAGAAGGCTACTGAAAGGTTATGATTCGATGTGCGCTGCCAATCGTATAGACCCTTCGTGCCACGAGCCTTGTAGCTTACATTGAAGCCCGTTGTGGGCGATATGTTGTGAGCCGTAGTAACCTCAAAATGCTCCTCACGGTAACGCTTCTGGCCTGACTCAAGGTAGGTGAAATTAAGGTAAGGGGTTTTTGAGTTATAGAACGGTACATTCTCCATACGATAGGTATAGGCATCGTACGACTGTGCAAATGTGAAGTCGGGACTTGTGGGGCGATAGAAGTAGTTGAACGGCAGAGTCGATTGACCCAATCCGCCGAGCGACATATCGCCAGTGCCCTTCAATTGGTAGGGATAGTCGATTCGCCAATTGTTGAGCGTGGTGTCGAGTGGCATAATATCCACATCGTTCATCTCGCGGCTGACATTCCACATAAAGTTGGGCAAAGCGCGAATCGAATCGTTGAAGTAGTACGACTCCAGAGGCTTGCGTATGCGGCGCTCGCGCGTTGAATCTTGCTCGCGTTCCTGCTCATCCTCGTCGCGTGTGTCGAAGGGGTTTGCACCTCCCAAGCCTACATTCTCGCCACGCTGCTGTGCTCGAGCAATGGCGCGTGCGTCTAACTGCGCAAATGACATAAGAGGTGAGAGTGAGCAAATCACCATCACGGCAAATATCAATATGCGGGTTGAAAACTTCATTGTCAGAGTAAAACTACTTTTTGCGTGAATTTATTGCCCATCGTATGGCAGAAACAACTATATAGAGCAGAATAATAGCTGGCACGGCGTATCGAGTAAAAAGTGCAATGAGCAGAATGCATACAGCGATGAACGAGTAGCGAATCTCGTTACCCTGCCATCCGAAGCCCTTAAACTTGAGAGCAAACATTCTTACAGGCGATATAAGCATATAGGCCATACCTGCGGAGATCGTAACGATAGCCCAACGGCATAGTGTGATATCGCCCGCAGCCATAAGCATTGCCAGCGAGAGGCAGAATAAACCGTTAGCCGGTGTGGGCAGGCCACAGAACTCGGTGGTCTGCGTGTCGTCGATATTGAACTTTGCCAAACGCAATGCTGAAAATGCTACGATGATAAGAGTTAGGTAGCGAGCCCACTCGGGCAAAGTTGCTGATGCGGGAGCCAAATCCCAAAGGCAGAACATAGCCACTGCGGGCACCAAGCCGAACGATACCATATCGGCCAGGGAGTCCAGCTCAACGCCGATGGCCGAGGTGCTTTTCAGAAGTCGAGCGGCAAAGCCGTCGAAGAAATCGAATATGGCCGATGCTACCACCAACCAGAAGGCCAACTCAAAGTCGGCGTGCGACAAAAGAGCAACGACGGCGCTTGATCCGCAGATCAAGTTGCCAAGCGTTAGCATATTTGGTATCGTAAAGAGTCTAATCTTCATCTTTTTCGAAATAAAACCCGTAATAATCGGCAAAGTTACGAATAATTTTTTATCTTTGTGTAATTCTTAAAAAAACTTGCTATATAAATATGGGTAATAATACATATTGTGTGATTATGGCGGGTGGTGTGGGCACTCGTTTCTGGCCTATGAGCCGCCGTAATATGCCAAAACAGTTCCTCGATATACTCGGTACGGGCAAATCATTTATCCGCGCAACCTATGAGAGATTTCTGCCACTCGTGCCCCGCGAGAATTTCTTGGTGGTAACAAATCGCGCATACAAGGAGCTGGTTTTGGAGCATATTCCTGAACTCAAACCCGAGCAGGTGTTGTGCGAGCCTATTGGTCGCAATACAGCCCCCGCTATTGCATACGCCGCGCACACCCTGTGTAAGCAGTGTGCCGATGCGAGAATGATTGTTACTCCATCGGATCATTTGATTCTCAATGAGGCTGAGTTTCAGGTGGCTATAAAGGATTGTTTGGAGTTTGTGGCCGATAATGATGCGCTGATGACCGTAGGCATTGAACCCTCTCGCCCCGATACGGGATATGGCTATTTGCAGAAGTCGGACGGTAATGTTGTTTCGCGTGTAAAGTGTTTTACCGAGAAGCCTAATTTGGAACTTGCTCAGACCTTTGTGGATTGCGGCGAGTTTGTCTGGAATTCGGGTCTTTTTGTATGGCGAAACGACTCGATTATGCGTGCCTTTGAGAAGTATCTGCCCGAGCATCACGCCCTCTTCTCGTCGATTGATGATAGGTTGGGTACCGATAGCGAGTCGGAGGCCATTGAGCAGGTCTTCGTTGAGAGCAAGGCTATCTCTGTCGACTATGGCATAATGGAGAAGGCTGATAATGTCTATGTGCGTTGCAGTGATTTTGGCTGGAGCGATGTGGGAACTTGGGGTTCGGTGTATCAGCTTTCGGAGAAAGATCGTGGCGAGAATATGCTCACTAACGACGGCTGTTATGTATATGATACACATAAATCAATAGTTTCGGTGCCCGATGGTAAGGTGGCCGTTGTCAAGGGGTTGACCGATTATATTGTGGTCGATACCGAGGATGTGCTTTTGATCTGCCCGCGTAGCGACGAACAGAGCATTAAGAAGTATATCGACGATGTGCGTTTCGATAAGGGTGAGAAATATGTGTAGTTGATTTTGATATGCGATTATTGAAATAGAGTTTAGGGTGTCCAAAATGAGTAGGACACCCTCTTTTTTACCCCGATTATTCTGCGAAATTGAGTAAAAATTCTTACATTTGTAAGAATATATGCCTTAGTGGATAATTTTGAAGCAAAAATTATAAACAAAAATAGAGATTATGGAACAACAGAAACAGAAAATCGCTCTGCCCGACAACGCTTATCGCGAACTAAAAGCGGGTGAAGAGTACAAGCCCTTGATGCCGGCTTCATCGACTCCGGCCGAGGTTACCCCCTACTCTGTAACGATGGGTATTGTAATGGCAATTATCTTCTCGGCGGCGGCTGCCTTCCTTGGTTTGAAGGTTGGTCAGGTGTTCGAGGCTGCTATCCCTATTGCAATTATTGCCGTAGGTATGGGAACAGCCCTGGGTAAAAAGAATATGCTTGGACAGAATATCATTATTCAGTCAATCGGCGCATCATCGGGTGTGATCGTGGCTGGTGCTATCTTCACCTTGCCCGCACTCTATATTTTGGATTTGGATGCGCAGTTCTATCAGATCTTCCTCTCATCACTGCTCGGAGGTGTGTTGGGTATTGTGTTGCTCATCCCCTTCAGAAAGTATTTCGTGAAGGATATGCACGGAAAGTACCCCTTCCCCGAGGCTACGGCTACAACCGAGGTGTTGGTGTCTGGAGAGAAGGGCGGTAATCAGGCTAAGTTGTTGGCTGTTGCTGGTTTGATTGGTGGTTTGTACGACTTCGCAGTAAGCACATTTGGTGCTTGGACCGAGGTTGTTTCAACTCGTTTGACTGCATTTGGTGCAATGTGTGCCGACAAGTTTAAGGTTGTATTCTCGCTCAATACGGGTGCTGCCGTGTTGGGTTTGGGATATATCATCGGTCTGAAGTATGCCGTAATCATCACAGCAGGTTCTTGCCTTGTGTGGTTCCTCATCGTGCCTCTGATTGGCTCAATTGCTCCCGATGCGGTGGCACTTACTCCCGAGACAATCTTTACCGACTATGGTCGTCCCATCGGCATCGGCGGTATTGCTATGGCTGGTTTGATCGGTATCATCCGTCAGGCAGGCATCATTCGTCAGGCTGTGGGTCTGGCCGTTGGCGAGCTCACCGCTAAAAAGGGTGGCGCGGCTATGGCTATGGAGCGCACACAACAGGATTTGCCGATGAAATTGATTTTGTCGGTATTGATCGCAGCGCTTATTGCTTGTTTGGTATTCTTCCAGTGGGGATTGCTTGATAATGGTGCTCAGAGTATTACGGCTGTTGGTATTGTATTCGTGATAGCTTTCCTCTTCACCACCGTTGCGGCTAACGCTATCGCTATCGTGGGTACAAACCCCGTGTCGGGTATGACACTGATGACGCTTATCCTTTCATCGCTCGTATTGGTTAGCATTGGTTTGAATGGTGCCGAGGGTATGACTGCCGCTTTGATTATCGGTGGTGTTGTTTGTACAGCTCTTTCAATGGCTGGTGGCTTTATTACCGACCTTAAGATTGGCTACTGGCTCGGAACTACTCCCAAGAAGCAGGAGGGTTGGAAGTTCCTCGGTACATTTGTGTCGGCTGCAACCGTAGCAGGTGTGATGATCGTGCTCAATGATACCTATGGCTTCACGGGTGAGGATGCATTGGTTGCTCCTCAGGCTAATGCTATGGCTGCGGTTATTCAGCCCTTGATGACTGGCGGCTCAACACCCTGGATTCTCTACTTTATGGGTGCTGCTTTGGCTTTGGTACTCACCGCTATTGGTGTGCCTGCGTTGGCATTCTCGTTGGGTATGTTTATCCCTATGTATCTCAATGCTCCGCTCGTAGTGGGTGGTTTGATTGCTTGGTTCGTGTCGTCTCGTTCGAAGGACGAAGCACTTAATAAGGCTCGCTTTGACCGTGGTACATTGATTGCTTCGGGTTTTATCGCTGGTGGCGCCTTGATGGGTGTTGTATCGGCTGTGCTGAAGTTCGTAGGTGTTGAGTGGTTTATGGCCGACTGGGCTGCATCGAAGAGTGCCGAGTGGTTGGGCTTGGTAATGTATATTGTGCTTATTGCCTATATGGCTTGGCATACAATGCGTGCAAAGAAAGAGGAGTAAAACTTTAACAATAGAATATTATGGAACTGAAAGATAGATTTTTGAAATATGTTTCGTTCGACACGCAGTCAAGCGAGGAGAGCGAGTCATTCCCCTCGACCGACAAGCAGTTGGTGTTGCTGAACTACTTAGCTGACGAGATGCGTTCGTTGGGTCTGGAGGATGTAACGGTAGATAAGTATGGTTATACGATGGGTACCATCCCCGCATCTGAAGGATGTGAAACGGCTCCTGTAATCGGCTTTATCGCTCACGTTGATACTTCGCCCGATATGAGTGGCAAGGATGTGAAACCTCACGTAATCGAGGATTATGACGGTGGCGATATTATGCTCAATGGCTCGCTTACGATGCGTGTGGCCGATTTCCCTGAGTTGAAGGATTTTGTAGGGCATACCATCATTCACACCGACGGTACTACCCTTTTGGGTGCTGACGATAAGGCTGGTTGTGCCGAGATTATGTCGGCGGCGGAGTACTTGATTTCTCACCCCGAGATTAAGCACGGCAAGATTCGTATTGGCTTCACTCCCGACGAGGAGATTGGTCGTGGTGTAGATTATTTCGATGTGGCAGCCTTTGGTGCTGACTTCGCCTACACGATGGATGGTAGCTCGGAGGGTGAGTTGGAGTATGAGAACTTCAACGCCGCTTCGGCTGTTATCGAGGTGCAGGGTCGAAATATGCACCCTGGCTATGCTAAGAATAAGATGATTAATGCTATTCAGGTGGCTTGCGAACTCAATTCGTTGGTACCCACTGTCGAGCGTCCCGAATATACTGAGGGTTATGAGGGCTTCTACCACTGCGTAGGCTTCAACGGCACGGTGGAGAATGCGAAGATTTCGTATATCATCCGCGATCACGATAGCGAGAAGTTCGAGCAGAAGAAGGTTTACATCTGGTCGTGCGTCGATCTTCTGAAGAAGAAGTATGGCGAGCAGGTTTTGACCCTTACTTTGAAGGATCAGTACTACAATATGCGTAAGATGGTTGAGCCGCATCCTCAGGTTATCGAGAAGGCTATGGAGGCTATGCGTATGGCCGATGTGGAGCCCAAGATTAAGCCCATTCGTGGCGGTACCGATGGCGCACGCCTCTCGTTTATGGGGCTACCCTGCCCCAATATCTTTGCGGGCGGTATGAACTTCCACGGCAAGTTTGAGTATTGCTCGCTCAATACGATGAAGAAGGCCGAGCAGGTGATTATCAACTTGGCTCAGTTGTGGGCAAAATAAAAACAGATGCGCTATGAATGGTTTTAAGTCGATTGACCCAGCACAGATAACCGATAATTTTATCAAATTAATCGGTGCCGACTGGATGCTTATCACCGCTGGTGATCACGTTGCTCACAATACGATGACCGCCTCGTGGGGTTCTGTTGGATATATGTGGAATAGACCTATTGCTGTGGCTGTTGTGCGTCCGCAACGCTATACCTTCGAGTTCACGGAGCGTGAGCAGATGATGACTCTCTCATTCCTTGCGGAGGAGTATCGTGATGCGTTGCAGTATTGCGGAACTCACTCGGGCCGCGACGAGGATAAAATCTCGAAGGCGGGTCTGGCGGTAGCCTTTACCGATGGTGATGTGCCCGCCATTGCGCAGGCTCGTCTGGTGCTGGAGTGTCGCAAGATGTATGTCGATGATCTTCGTGCGGAGAACTTCTTGGATAAGTCGATTGTTGAAAAATGGTATGTCGCTGGCGATTTCCATCGAGCCTATGTGATGGAGATCGTAAACGCCTATATTAAGGAGTAAGATGAATAAATACGGATATTTCAAGGTCGCCTCGGCTCTGCCAGCGGTGCGTGTTGCCGATTGTGAGTATAATGCCGAGCGTACGGTGGAGATGATGCGTCGTGCTGCCGAGCGAGGTGTGCGCGTTGTTGTCTTTCCCGAGTTGGGACTTACTGCCGCCTCGTGTGGCGATCTGTTGCGTCAGCCTATGCTGCTTGCTGCGGCCGAGAAGGCTCTCGAGCGTGTTGCAAAGGCGAGTGCCGAGTTGGGCATAGCGGCCATCGTGGGTCTGCCCATTGCTGTGGGGGAGCGTATCTTCAACTGTGCGGCTGTGGTAGCCGATGGTCAGGTGGCAGGTGTTGTTCCCAAGCAACATATCCCCAACTTCGGTGAGTGGCAACAGGGGCGTTGGTTCGCCTCGGGTGCTGGCTTCGAGCAGTGTGCTTTGGCCAATTATGCGGGGCAGCGAGTGCAGTTTGGTTGCGACCAACTCTTTGTTGTCGATGGCGTCTGCTTTGGCGTGGAGATTGGCACCGATTTGCAGGTGGCTACTCCCCCATCGGTCGGTATGGCACAGCACGGAGCGAAGATTATATTCAACCTCTCGGCCGAGGCTGAGATGGTGGGGAAATATGCCTATCTGAGTGGCCTTGTGTGTGAGCACTCGTCGCGCGTCGTTGGTGCCTATGTGTATGCCTCGGCTGGCTTTGGCGAATCTACCACCGATCTGGCCTATGCGGGTAACGCGTTCATTGTCGAGAACGGTTATGAGCTCGATTATAGTGAGCGATTTTCGCTTGACGAGCAGTTGATCGTGGCCGATGTCGATGTGGAGTTGTTGCAGGCTGAGCGTCAGCGTCGTAATACCTTCGATATGGGTTGCGATCTGATTAAGTATGCCTTTATCAACCTCGATGTCAAGGCTAATGAGTCGGAGCAGTTGGATCGTGAGATCGACCCTTCGCCCTTTATTCCGAGCGATGCACAGCAGTTGTCATATCGTTGCGAGGAGATCTTCTCGATGCAGGCCTTTGGCTTGGCTAAGCGCTTGCAGCATACCTCGTGCAAGAGTGTCGTAATCGGTATTTCAGGCGGCTTGGATTCAACGCTGGCTCTGCTCGTGGCGGTCCGCACATTCGATATGTTAGGCCTTGATCGAAAGGGTATTACGGGTGTTACTATGCCAGGCTTTGGCACTACCGACCGTACCTATCAGAATGCTGTTACGCTTATCAGGGAGCTTGGCGTTACACTCCGCGAGATACCCATCGCCGCGGCTTGTCGTCAACACTTTGCCGATATAGGTCTTGCCGAGGGTGATCGTTCGGTTACCTACGAGAACGCTCAGGCGCGTGAGCGCACACAGATATTGATGGATGTAGCCAATATGACCAGCGGAATGGTTGTCGGTACGGGCGACTTGAGTGAGTTGGCATTGGGTTGGGCTACCTATAACGGCGACCAGATGTCGATGTATGGGGTCAATGGCTCGGTACCTAAGACCTTGGTGCGCCACTTGGTGGCGTGGGCAGCCGATAGAGAACCGAATGAGCTTGTCAGCCGTTCCCTGCGCGATGTGGTGGCTACGCCGGTGAGTCCCGAATTGTTGCCTGCCGACGAGAATGGCGACATAGCACAGAAGACCGAGGATTTGGTCGGCCCTTACGAGTTGCACGACTTCTACCTCTATAACTTCCTGCGCTACGGTTACTCGCCTGCTAAGATATACTATATGGCGCAGCACGCTTTCGAGGGTCAGTACGATGCACCCACGATTAAGAAGTGGCTAACTACATTCTTTAGAAGATTTTTTACTCAGCAGTTCAAGCGTTCGGCTATGCCCGATGGAGTAAAGGTGGGTAGCGTGTCGCTCTCACCGCGTGGTGATTGGATGATGCCATCGGATGCTGTGGCGGCTGTGTGGCTTACCGAGTGCGAAAAATTGTAGTGTTATGAAGAGGATTATTATTTTACTCGTTGCCACCCTTGCGATCGGCACTCTCGAGGCGCAGGCTCAGTCGTTAGATGATCTGATGAAGAGCATAAGTGCTATGTTCTCCTCGTCGGAGAGCACTCAGCAAGCTCAACCTAAAGAGGTGTATCCCAATGAGGAGGAGTTGGTGGGTCGCTTTAAGTATGATGCGCTGGCTATTGACTATAAGGGTGATAGCGCATTGGCTTCGTTGGCTGTTACCACACTCGAGAGCCAGTTGCCACTCATTGCCGAGAAGTTGGGATTGGTGGCTGGGCGCGACTATATGGATGTTGCCCCAGATGGCTCGATGACCATTGTGTGCAATGGCAAGCAGATCCCCGTATATTGCACGGCCTACGATACTACTACGGGCACGGCGTCGATAATGATGCGCCTACTCGATCGAAGTATCAACCTCAAAGCCTCGGTTACGAAGCTTGATGGTAGGTACCGTATTGTGTTCGATGCGCAGGAGTTGCTGTCGATTATTGCTCAGCACGACTCTAAATTTGCCGAGAATACTACCCTGCAGATGGTCAAGGGTGTGATCGACTCCTATTCGGGTGTTAGAGTGGGTGCCTTTTTGCGTAAATAATTTCGGGGAAAAGGCGAGGGATTGATATTGTATTTTTATAGCGCGAGAGCGCGAAATCAAAATTTTTACTACTTTTGCGCATCAAAACTTAAGCGATGAAGATATTTGGAACAACATACCTTAACCGATTTGATTGCACCGAGCAGTCGATGGCTATGGAGTGTACCCCCCCCCTATAACTGCTCTAACAATCAGATAGTTAGTGGGTTTATCCCGCGCGTTATATTTTGGCGTTACTGCTTTTTAAGAGCAGTAATGCCTTTTTTTGTGCGTTAATTTTTGAAACAATATAAACATTAAAAAACAAAAACGATGAAGAAAATTTTACTTATGCTTACGGCGGTTGGAACTCTGCTCACCGCTTGTAACAACGATTGCGACCACACCGACTACGACCACAGCGCCGACCTTGTTGGTACTTGGACTTGCTTGCAGGCTGACTTTGCCGAGGCGTTGGTGATTGCGGCCGATGGCTCGGTAGTATCGACTGGTGTTGCTTTTGGTGAGTACTGGGAGAATGTAAAGGGTAATATTGTTGTAAAGGATGGCGAGGTTACTATGACTTTCGAGGATCACGACAACTATCAGGGCCACTTTGATATTATTCCCGGTATGGCATTCTCTGTCTATAATGATAAGGGCAGACGCTTTACATATAACTACTGCAAAGAGGATCTCGCAGATGAGGTTGTTGGTATGTGGGTATGTACACAATCGACTGCAATAGAGGGAGAGATGGCTGTTAACACTTATCAGAAGGATGGCAAAGCCCTGTTCACAGGCTTTGTGCCCGATGCCAATGGTTATATGCCAAATCTTGAATCAACCTATAAAGTAGTAGGTGATTTATTGATTCAGTCATATTATGTAAACAACGACGAATCTCAGCATCTGTCATTCCGCCTGAACTATTCTCCTAATGCTACGACGATGGGTGATATTCTTACTATTACATCTATAATGTCATTTGACGATCAGGTTATTGAATCATATTCATCACTGCTTCGCATCAAACAGAATCTTGACCTTGCAGGCAAGAAGTATGACTATATTAAGACCTTTGTAAGCAATGTCGATGGTCTGGATAAGGATATTGACTTTATGGGCTTTGAACTCAACTTTGCCAAGATGGATGGCGTGAGATTGGATAAGATGCTCAAGCACTTGCTCTTTGCTGTAGAGTTCCCCGATGCCGAGACTATAAAGTACAGTTGTTACTACAATGGAGAGTCTATGTCGATGGAGGCTCCTATCGTGGTCGAGGGCAACAAGATGACCGTTAAGATGAGCGAGAAGAACGCCGCCTACCGCGATATCGACCTCTACACCTTCCAGGACGCCGACTGTTCGCAGATGCATATGTATATGCCCACTTACGCGTTTATCAACTTCTTCGGCAATATGCAGGCAACGATTATGTCGCAGTTGGGTCAGCTCGACTTGACCGACGCCGAGGCCGTTAAGGCTGTGTTTGACAGCATCGACGAGGCGGTAAATACAATCAATGTGAGCTTCGTGATGACCAGCTCGAAGTAGCGGTCGAAGACACCAAAAATGAAAAAGGTGCGTGCAGGATCTTCCCGCACGCACCTTGTTTTTATAGTCTCCGCCTACCAGCGACGACGACGCTGACGGCGTTGCTTTAGCTTGCGGAAGATACCAACCACAATCAGAGCTCCAAAGACCAACAGAATGACGACAACCATCCAGTTGTTGAGATTATCACCTTTAACGCGCGACCACATAGCGAGCAGAGCCTCGGTGCGTGGACCACTATCGTGCATCATTGCGCAACGCTCAACCACCGAGCGGTCGGGATACAACGCTGGGTTGATAATCACGCTGTCGGCATCTTCACCAAAGAAGTAGCTCAAGTCCTGTGGTTCCTCGTAGCCTGCCTCAACTGCCGCCTCCGACATATACTCCTTGACCTTGTCAGATGCAATCACGCTCACATATCCCGACGCATCCATATTGCGGATGGCATTCTCGGGCATACACATAAAGTTGATGAAGTACGATGCCGCCTTCACATTCTTGGCATACTTAGGTATCACCCAGCCGTCGAACCATACGATACTACCCTCGTCGGGCACAACATATTCAAGCTCCACATTGATATCTCTCGCCTCCTCGATAGCCCACACGGCATCACCACTCCACGAGAGGTTGAGCCACGCTGTCTCTTTGGTCATAATCTCCTTGCCGAAGTCAGCCTCCCAGCCGGCAACATAGGGCTTCGCCTTCTTTAGCAGAGCCTCCACCACAGCGATAGACTCATCCGATGAGTCGTGCATAAGATCCTGCATTGTTACCTCGCCAGCCTTCAGACGCTCCTGATTGGCGTAAATCAAGAGGGGGCTATATACATCACGGAATGCATCCTTGATAAGGAGCTTCTTGTTGAACTTGGGATTCCACAGTGCGCTCCAAGTACTTACCTCTTCTGGGTTGACGTAGCGTTTGTTATAGAGGAAACCCGTAGTACCCCACATATAACCTACGGCGTAGTCGTTGGCATTCTTGCCGTCTCCGTCGATGTTGTTGAATACATCGTGTATATAGGGCGCAACATTACCCAAGTAGTCTGGCGTAGAGCCGAAATCCTTATTAATGGGTAGTAGGAGATCGTTCTTGAGCATACGCTCGATGATGTACTCCGAAGGGCACACCACATCGAAATCCTCTTTGCCGCGCTCGATCTTGGCAAGCATAATCTCGTTGATGTCGAAGAGCTGATAGACAACCTCGACCTCCTCGCCAGTCTGCTCCTTGTACCACTCCTCGAACTCTCCCAAAAGCTCCTCGTCGATATAGTCAGCCCAGTTATATACCTTGAGTATTTTCTGGCGAGCATTGTCTTTCGAACAACCCGCACTGAGTAGCATCGCCGCAGCGAAAATAAAATATAATAAGCGTCTCATTTTATACCTCCTTTCGTTTGGCAGCTCGTTGCGAGCGAATGTTGATAACGATGAGCAGAACTAAGACCGTCATAAAGATGATGGTCGAGAGGGGGCGCAATTCGGGTGTAAGACCTCCCTTGCGTGCATCGGCGTAGATGTAGGTCGATAGAGTCTCCAAACCTTCGGTACCGATGGTGAAGATGGTTACGGCAAAGTCGTCGATAGAGAGTGTGAAGGCCAAGATAAAGCCAGAAATCATACCAGGCTTTATTTCTGGAATTACAACCTTACGCAGAGCCTGCCACGGCGTAGCGCCCAAGTCGAGCGCCGCCTCGTAGATGTTGGGATTCATCTGTCGAAGACGAGGTGCAACGCACAGCACAACATATGGTGTGCAGAATGTTACGTGCGCCAAGATAACGGTTGCATAACCCTGAGTAACTCCTAGACTGACGAACAATAGGAACAACGAAATACCCGTAATAATGTCGGGATTAAGCATTGGAACATTGTTCAAAGCGTTGAGAATAGCCTTCCTGCGGCCATACTGATGGTGGATGCCGATAGCAGCCAAACTACCGAGAACGGTAGAGATGGCGGCGGCTACCACAGCAATGATGAGAGTATTCTCGATAGCGCTGAGTAACGAATGATGCACTCCGCCCGAGAAGAGCGAGGTGTAGAGTTTGGTTGAGAAACCAGTCCAATTACCGAGTACCTTAGCCTCGGTAAATGAGAAGATGGCGATGATAAGAATCGGAGCATAGAGCATCGCCAGCAACAGCCACAAATAGGCTTGAGCAAAAAAGCGCTTCATTAGATGATTCCTCCTTCGTTAGAGGCACGATCCTCGTCGGCATCGCTGAATAGCTCCGTAGCGAAGATAATAATCAGCATTATGAGCGACAAGGCTGCGCCATAGTTCCACATTCCGTTATTGATATTCTCCTGAATCGTTGTTCCGAAGAGTTTGATGTTATTCATCGTAAGTAGCTCGGCAATGGCAAAGGTTGAGATTGTTGGCATAAATACCATCATTATACCACTCATTATACCCGGCATCGAGAGCGGGAAGACTACCTTGCGGAAGACCGTCGTGGGATTGGCTCCCAGGTCTTGCGCGGCTTCGATATAACTATGATCCATCTTCTGCATAACATTGTAGATCGGATAGATCATAAAGGGTAGGAAGTTATATACCATACCGAAGATCAATGCACCCTCACCCAATGGCAGGCGAAGGAAATCGAACAGAGCAACGGTAGCCAGTGTGCGGACCAAGATATTGATCCACATCGGCAGAATGAATAATACGACCATAACCTTTGAGCGGCACAGTTCTGTATTGCTTAATATGTAGGCTGCTGGGTACCCGAGCAGGATGCATATTAGCGTGGTGATGATAGCCACACCGATTGAATAGACGAATGTATTGGCTGCCTCGGGGCTAGAGATGAATTTAGCGAAGTTATCGAGCGTGAAATTTCCGTCGGCATCCTGAAATGCGTAGAGAAAGATTAACGCCATCGGTACAACCACGAATATAGCGAGGAATATCGCATAGGGGATACTCCAAGTACTTCGTTTGCTGAAAATTTGATACAACCTCTTCATAGATATGGCTGATTAGTTGTTAACAGGCTCGATGTGAAGATACTCGGGAAGGATTTTGATACCTACAATATCTCTGTCGTCCCAAACATCGTGAGTATCGACATAGATGCTGTTACCATCGATAGTACGAACAGTCAGATGGTAGTGATCTCCCTTATAAAGTATAAAGCGCACATCACCGACGATAATACCATCCTCCTTGTTATCCATAAGCTCGATCTTGTCGAATGGAACCTTTACACGCACCGCATCGCCAGCCGAGAGCCCCGTTTGCTCGTTACATACGAAATGGGCTCCGAGCATTGCAATGTGGGTGGAGTCGACCATCGTTCCCTCGAAGATATTCTCGGTGCGCTCCTTTTGCATAACATGAATATCAGAGGGCTTAACAATCATACTAACCTTCTGGCCAACATCGAAGGCGTTATAATCCTGGATCATTATCTCATAGCCATTGGCAGTAGTAACGATCATCTCATAGTGAACACCCTTGAAGATGCACGACTGAACAACGCCGTCGAACATACCCGAACCCGATTTAGGCATAATGTACACATCCTCGGGACGAATGACAACATCGACTGGAGCATTAGGCTCAAAGCCTCCATCGACACACTCGAAATCGCGATCCATAAAACGAACCAAGCGATCCTGCAACATCACGCCATTGAGGATATTACTCTCGCCGATAAAGTCGGCAACGAATGAGTTTGAGGGCTCATTGTAGATGTCGGTCGGGGTGCCAATCTGTTGCACGCGACCCTCGCTCATAACGACGATTGTATCGCTGAGCGTGAGAGCTTCCTCTTGGTCGTGAGTAACATATACAAAAGTGATACCCAGTGTCTTATGCATATCCTTGAGCTCCATTTGCATATCCTTGCGCATCTTAAGATCAAGCGCGGCAAGCGGCTCATCCAACAGCAATACCTGCGGACGATTGACGATGGCTCGAGCGATGGCTACGCGCTGTTGCTGACCTCCCGATAAAGAGTTCACGTCGCGCCACTCATAATCGGTCATTCCCACCATCTTCAGAGCCTTTCTTACGCGCAGTTCAATTTCGTCCTCTTTGACTTTCTTGAGTTTAAGACCAAAGGCGATATTGTCATAGACATTCAAATGTGGGAACAGAGCATAGCGCTGAAAAACTGTATTAACGGGGCGCTCGTGGGGTGGAATGGTAGTTACATCGGCTCCATCGATGCGAACAGTTCCGCTGTCAGTCTTACCAAAACCAGCCAAAATACGCAGAAGCGTAGTCTTTCCACAACCCGAAGGGCCGAGAATCGTTACGAACTCACCCTTCTTAACAAACAAACTAACATCATCCAACACCTTCTTGTCGTCAAAGGCTTTCGATATATGATTTAACTCGATGATGAAATTTGAATCTTTCATTTCTATCTAAATAATTCTGGATTAATAAAATCTATTTGTTACTTCACCTTGCGAGCTATGTGCTTTGCCGCATTAACAAGGTCGAATTTCCAGGTCAGACCAATGTTTATGGCGTGGCGCTTGGTGTAGTTATTCGATGTCCACATAGCGTGTAGGCGCACGCTCTTATCCTCCTTGAGGGGGAAATACTCGATACCGGCACCGTAGTAGATATAATCCTCACCGGCGATCAAATATGCGGGCATAACACTACTCGACTCCTCGTTGGCGGCAATCATCTCGTCGGTGTCGAGATACTCGCCCCAGAAATCGTAGTCGAGAGGTTCCGAGGTTTGCTCCCAGCCAAACTTGCCGAACAGACGCAACGACTCGCCGATGTTGTATGAGGGCATCACATTGAGCGTGATGTCGTTAAAGAGATTCTTTACCTCGCTACCGCGCATCATATAGTCGATGCCGAGCGAGAGATCACCCACATAGAATGTGTTACCCAACGCTACCATCTTCACGAATTGACCAGGGGCGTACTCCAAAAGGTTTAGAGTCCAGATTGATTCGTAGCTATCCCACGCGCCATACCAGCCAAGGTTGTAAGAGTACATATTCTCCTCGCGAGGTACATAAACAAAGGGCGAGTCGGTGATCTGAAATGCAAACGATGTGGTTTCCGACTTATTTGTCCACATAGCCTTGGCGCCCCACTGATAGCAGGCGAAACTGTTGTAGAACATCGAGTTCATATCGAAGTATGAGTCGATGTCGTAGGCATCGTACTCGTAACTACCGACCATAAGAATATCCTTGCCACCGGTGAATGAGAATCTTCCGATGTCGTAAGTTAGTGTAAGCCAGTCGGTATTGTCAAAAACTGAAGCATCCTCGCTGTGAGCCGCAAACAGACGCTGGCTCAGCGAGTATGTGAAGTGCTTACTGATTTTACCGTCAATGTTAAGATAAAAACCATCTCCGCCAAAGCCTCCGGAGCCGCTGGAGACGCGATTGTAGCTAAATCGAGAGTCCAACGAAATAGCGGGAATGAAGTCATCCTCTTCTTCCACAACATTTACATCCTCCCCGGATGAAGACCCATAGGCCGACGCACTACTATTCACTTCCTGCGCCCAAGCCGTAGAGCCAGCCATAATGAGTATGGCCCCCAAAAAGGTTAAGTGTCTCTTCATTAAGCAGTAAAAGTTAAATTACATAAGAGTATTGTTTTATAATTGCACTTTAAGTTTTTTTGGCTTTGTGTTAAAAAAAATGCGGTCATCAGGGAGCGATATCGCCCTACAACCACATTTGCGTACAAAAATAGAACAAAATATCGAATTTACAACACCTATGGGTAACTTTTTTTACTATTTCGTCGCACGGTGGTTATGTGCAGAACTCTTTTGTGTCTGCCGTGTGCGAATTGGAAGTAATAAATGAGGGTTTATGCCGACAAATACGGAGTGTTAAAATGTGCTTTTTCGATTCTGAAGTAATTAAAATAGTCGTTGATACATCTTGATATTGTGAAAAATAAGTTATACCTTTGCCTAAAGGCTTTTTGTGTGCAGACTTAAAAGTTGATTGGCAATACATAAGTCAAGATATAAGCATATATAACGAAACTATTATAAAGTATCACTTTAGTAAAGTAGGGATAATAGAGTAATAATGAAAGGGGTACTCAAGCTCATACCAATGGTAATTACAGCTCTGCTGTTGTTGTGTGCATCGGTCGATAGAGAGAATCTGAAGCCTATGTACACTACTGCTATCGACCTTACGGCCGACGGCTGCATTGTTATGGCCAACAAGGGAACTAGCGATGTGGTACTCTGCTCGCCCGATGGCAAGGTGGAGCGACGTATTGCTTTTGACGAGCCTCCCACAGGAGTGGTGGTGAGTGGCAACAGTCTCTATGTAACGAGTAGCGATGCAGATGGATATATATCTTGTATCGGCTTAAGCGATGGCAATATCATATACAAATCGAAGACCGCTATGGGAGCCTGTTCGCCCGTTGTGAGCCACGATGGGGAGAAGGTATATGTGCTCAACAGATACAAAGGCACAGTGAGCGAAGTGAATGCCTCGACGGGAGAGGTGTTGCGTTCGGTGGCGGTGTTGCGCGAGCCTTGCGATGCTGTGCTGTCGCCCGATGGTAGATTTTTGTATGTGAATAATCACTTCCCTGCGCAGCGTGCTGATGTGGATTATGTGGCGGCTGATGTGTCGGTGATTGATTGCGGGAGTTTTTTGAAAATTAAGGATATAAAGCTTAGTAACGGAAGTAATGCCTTACGAGGTATAACCATCTCACCCGATGGTCGATATGTATTCGTGTCGCACAATTTGGGTCGTTTTCAGGTGCCTACGTCGCAGTTGCAGCAAGGCTGGATGAATACCAACGCGGTGAGTGTTATCGACACCTCAACACAAAGTCTCGTTGGCTCCATTTCGCTCGATGAGCCCGATCGTGGTGCTGGTGGAATATGGGATGTGGAGTGCGACGGGCAGTGGCTTGTAACCTCGCAATCGGGTACGCACGATGTGAGTATCGTAGATTATAAGGCTATGGTTGAGAAACTTGAGGCTTATGCCGATAAGTCGAAGCTCGACTATGACCTCTACTTTATGCGAGGCATACGCACACGCCTGCCCATCGTGGGTAATGGCCCGCGTGCTATGGCGTTGCGTGATGGTAAGTTGTATTTGCCAACATATTTTTCGGATACGCTCAATGTGGTTAATTTGGCCGACGAGAGTGTCGAGGCTTTGGCTTATAACCCCGCCCGTGTGGAGTCGCCACGCGATAAGGGAGAGCGAGCGTTTAACGATGCATCGCTCTGTTATCAGAATTGGCAGTCGTGCAACGGTTGTCATCCCGACGATGGTCGCACCGATGGTATGAATTGGGATCTGATGAACGACGGCATTGGCAACCCGAAAAACTGCAAGAGTATGCTCTTTAGTTTTCAGACACCGCGTAATATGATTTCTGGAATACGAGAGCACGCAGGAATAGCCGTAAGAGCTGGATATAAGTTTATCCAATTCTGTGATATTGATGAAGAAATAGCATTTTATGTCGATGAATACATTAAGTCGTTAGGGCCTCTGCCAAGCCCCTATTTGGTTGATGGAGAACTCTCGCCCAAGGCCTTGCAAGGTCGTAAGGTGTATGAGAAGTATGGTTGTGCCGAGTGCCACTCAGGCCCCTATTATACCGATATGCAGATGCATCACATTGGCGAAGATGTAGAGTTTGATGAAGGTTGGGACACTCCTACTTTACGCGAGGTGTGGCGTACAGCTCCCTACCTATTCGATGGTCGTGCTGCCACGATGGTGGATGTTTTTTATGAGCATAAGCACGGTATCGATGGCAAAATATCGCGTAAGGATGCCGAGGCTTTGGCTGAATTTGTAAATTCGTTGTAAAATTATAGATGACAAAAAAGATTTTTAATATTTATCGTTCGCAGGCGGAGGGATTTGAGAATGCACTTAATGAGGTGCTTGCCTCTATTGCTGAGAATGAAAATGAGGTTATCCGCATCGTAGTGTTCGGTGCGCCAAACGATAATGAAGAGTATATAAACCAGCGCTTGATGCTGGAGCAGCGTTGCCTTGAGATATTTGGCGAACGCACTCCTATGGTTGGATACATTGCGCAGGCTCCGTTGCGTTACACGCTGGCGGCCGAGGTTACATCCGTAAGCAAGAGCGATGCGGTGAGCGTGGTGAGGTGTAAAGATTACATCCGTATTGGTGATGAGCTATTGTCGGCGGCTATTTATGCGTCGCTCGATTATGGTATAGCCCAGCAGGCCGAGTGTATATTTGCCCGTATGGCTGAAATATTGAAGGATGAGGGTGTTACCACCTCTGACATCGTGCGTCAGTGGAACTACATTGAGAATATTACACACCTCTCTGCACAGGGACAGCACTACCAGCTCTTTAACGATGCCCGCAGTAGTTTTTACAACTCGTGCAGTTGGGATAACGGCTACCCTGCAGCTACGGGTATTGGCACACAGATGGGTGGTGTGATGGTGATGTTCGATGCTGTGTGCAACAGTGCCCAGCACTCTATGGCGGTGGATAATCCTTTACAGGTGTCGGCTCACGCCTACTCACAGCAGGTGCTCATCAACAACACCGAGGCGCATAAGACCACTCCTAAGTTCGAGCGTGCACGATATATGAAAGCCGATGAGTCATCGGTATATATATCAGGTACGGCTGCCATTCGTGGCGAGGAGAGTTGCCGTGAGGATGCTGTTGGCCAGACTCGCCTTACGATGGAGAATATCGACTATCTGATTAGTGAGGAAAATCTTATAAAGAGCGGCATAGCTGAGCCTCAGCCGATGGCTTACGCTTCGCTTAGGGCCTATCTGAAGCATCGCTCTGATTTGTCGGCTGTTGTTGAGTGGATGGGACAGAACTATGCGCAGGTCGATGTTCTGTATTTGTGGGCCGATATTTGCCGCGAGGAGCTACTCATTGAGATTGAGGGTATTGCCGTAGAAAAGAATTAAACCTAAAACTATTATACTGCTATGAAATTACGAGTTTTTCTGTTGCTGGCACTCCTGTGCGTGGCTGATGCGTGGGCAAATGTATCTGCGCAGAAGGCACAGCAAATGCGCTCCGAGGCTGAGTTGACATACTTCAGTGTGGAGTCGGTGCGCGAGGCGTATAAGGATTTTTGCAAAACGAAGGGTTACGATGCTCAGCGCTATGGTGCATTGCTTGAGCAGTTGGAGAAAGCCTGCGCTCCGCAGAGTGGCGTGAGCGATGAGCAGAAGATTGCACTAAAGCGTGAGATACTGCTCTCTAACCCGCTGTTAGATAATGCGAAAATTATTGTCGGTCGTTATCGCATTGGTGATAAGGCTCGTGAGGTGATGGCACCTTCGCTCGGTACGCAGAACAATAACTGGTCGAACCAGTCGTCGGCATCGCGCAAGGGTTTCGATGCCGAGATAGCTGAGCTCTCGAATCTTCGTGGTGAGGTGTCAAGCCGTACAATCTATAAGCCTAAGCACAGTACAGCCGTAACTGATATGTTGTTGCACTGGGATGGCGAGCGTATTCTCTTTACGGCCGCCGACGAGCAGGAGCGTTGGGGTGTGTATGAGGTTAAGCGCGACGGATCTGGTTTTCACCGCGTGATTAACTCTACGGAGCCCGATTTGGAGTTCTTCGATGGTGCATATATGCCTTCGGGACGCATCATAGCAATGAGTAATATTGGTTATCAGGGTGTTCCGTGTGTTAATGGTAGCGATCCTGTAGGTAATATGATTTCGTATGAGCCTGCTACGGGTGAGATGCGTCGTATGACCTTTGACCAGGACGCTAACTGGCACCCGCGAGTAATGAATAATGGCCGTTTGATGTATGTGCGCTGGGAGTACACCGACCTTACGCACTACTATTCGCGTTTTGTGATGCACGCCAATCCTGATGGTACCGAGACCAAGGCTCTGTATGGTAGCGGCGGATGGTTTCCCAACTCGATTTTCGATGTGCAGCCCCTACCCGATGGAAATAACACTTTTGTAGGTATTATCTCTGGCCACCACGGTGTGGCTCGTTCGGGTCGTCTGATATTGTTCGATCCCTCGATGGGTCGTAAGGAGACCAAGGGTATGATTCAGGAGATGCCCTTCTCGAAGCGCACAATTGAGCCCATTATCAAGGATGAGTTGGTGAATGATGTGTGGCCACAATTTATTAAGCCCTACCCCGTCAGCGATAAGTATTTCCTTGTGTCGGCAAAGCTTTCGCCAGAGTCGTTGTGGGGAATTTATTTGGTTGATGTGTACGATAATATGACACTTATTGCCGAGTTTGAGGGCGAGGGATTAATCAACCCTATCATTGTCAATAAGCGCGAGACGCCTCCCGTTATTCCCGACCGTATCAAACCTCAAGAGAAGGAGGCAACGGTATTTATCCAAGATATTTATCAGGGCGAGGGTTTGCCTGGTGTGCCTGTTGGTACGGTTAAGAAGTTGCGTGTGTTTGCTTACGAATATACCTATGTGAACTCAGAGTCGGACCATATCGCCCAGGGAATACAGAGCGGATGGGATATTAAGCGTAATTTGGGCGAAGTGGATGTTGAGCCCGATGGTTCGGCTATGTTCAAGATTCCCGCCAATACTCCTGTGTCGTTCCAGCCGCTGGACGAGGAGGGGCGTGCCATTCAGTGGATGCGTAGTTGGGTTACGGGTATGCCTGGCGAGGTGCTATCGTGCGTTGGTTGCCACGAGGATCAGAATTCGTTGCCTATGCCCAAGCGTGTGATGGCATCGACTAAGGCGCCTGCTGCGTTGCAGACACCCGAAGGTGGCGTGCGTTCGTTTACATTCGATTTGGAGGTACAGCCTATCCTTGACCGCAACTGCGTGGCGTGCCACAATGCCGATGGCGCAAAGCCCGACTTTAGGGGCATTAAAGTTGTGGAGAAGGATGACGATAAGGCCGGCAGCTACAATACGCCGTCGCGTCGTGCCGAGTCGGGTCGTTTGGATCTTACGCAGAGCTATTTGAACTTGCATCCTTATGTTAATCGTCAGGGTCCAGAGGCTGATATATATGTAATGAAACCTTATGAGTATCACGCCTCTACATCGGAGTTGGTGCGTATCCTAAAGGCTGGCCATCACGGTGTTGAGCTCACCGATAAGGAGTGGCGTACGCTATATAATTGGATCGATTTCAATGCTCCGCACCACGGCCGATTTGTATATAATAAGGTTTGGTATAGTCCCTACGACCAGTATGAGCGTCGTATTGAGTTGGCTAACAAATATGGCAATGGCGCTGGCGTAGAGTGGAAACGCGAGCTGGAGGAGTATGAGCAGTGGCTCAAGGCAAATCCCCAGCCCGAAGCTGTACGCAAGGAGGTTAAGAAGCCCGAGTATAAGGAGGTTAAGAGCAAGAAATTCCCCTTCTCGGAAGCTGAGGCACGCGAGATGGCGGCTCGTTATGGTACGGAGCGTCGCATAATTGATTTGGGCGGTGGCGTGAAGATGACCTTTGTGAGAATTCCTGCTGGAACATTTGTTATGGGTAATAACAATCGTGGTTTAGGCAATGCTCCTGCATCGGTTGTGAAGATTGATCGCCCGTTCTGGATGTCGGAGACTGAGGTTACAAACGAGCAGTATAATACTGTTGATCCCTCGCACGATAGCCGTTTCACGGCGCAGTTCTGGAAGGATCATGTAGGCCCTGGTTATGCCGCTAACCGACCCTCACAGCCCGTAATCCGCATTTCTTGGAATCAGGCTATGGAGTTCTGTCGCGTTGTGAGCCAGCGTGTGGGTGTTGACATTACCCTGCCCACCGAGGCGCAATGGGAGTGGGCTTGCCGCGCGGGTAGCGACACCGACTTCTGGTATGGTGATTTGAATAGCGATTTTGCTTCGCAGGAGAATATGGCTGATCAGTCATTGCGCAAGATGGCTGTGTCGGGTGTCGATCCACAGCCCGTGGCAGAGGATAATTGGGTATATAAATATTATACATATATGCCTCGCGAGGATAGCGTAAACGATGGCACGATGACCATTGCCGATGTGGCGCAATACAAGCCCAATGCGTGGGGATTGTATGATATGCACGGTAATGTGGCCGAGTTTACCCGTTCGACCTATGCACCCTACCCCTATAAGGGTGAGCCCGCTGAGGGTAAGGATAAGGTGGTGCGTGGCGGTGCGTGGGATATGCGCCCGAAGAACTCTACTGCTTATGTGCGTAAGTCTTATTTGGCTTGGCAGCCTGGTAATAATGTAGGCTTCCGCGTAGTGATTGAGGAATAACTAACTTAAAAACTTATTAAATATGAGAAAGATTTTATTCGCCATCGTAGCTATGATGGTCTGTGCAAGTGCAAGCGCTCAGTTCCAGCGCACCCCTACGCCTAACGATAACTTGGTATCGGTAGAGACGGCTAAGGATGGTAGCGTAACATTTCGTATCTATGCTCCCAATGCCAAGCAGGTGAGCGTGTCGGGCGATATTGGTGCTCGTGGTCTTACTTTCGTTAAGGCCGACGATGGCGTGTGGAGCGCAACGCTCAAGAATGCAACTCCTGGTGCTTATCGTTATACATTCAATGTTGACGGTATTACCGTTTTCGACCCCAAGTATCAGCGTTTGGGTGAGATTCGTCCCGTGGTAGAGATTCTGCCTGAGGGTCAGGATGCGTTTTGGGCTATGAAGGATGTGCCTCACGGAGCTGTGGCGCAGGTTTACTACAAGTCTTCAACTATGGGTACAACTCGCCGTATGCACATTTGGACTCCCGCTGGTTACAACGCTTCGACAGATAAGTTGCCCGTATTGTATTTGATTCACGGCGGTGGCGACAACGATGCTTCGTGGCCCGGTGTAGGTCGTGCAGGCAACATCCTGGATAATTTGTTGGCAGAGGGTAAGATGGTGCCTATGGTAGTTGTAATGCCCGATGGTAGTATCTCTACAGATAAGTTCCCCGATGAGCTTACCAAAGATATTATCCCCTATATCGAGAAGAACTACCGCGTGAAGACTGATTCAGCAAACCGTGCACTCGCAGGTTTGTCGATGGGTGGTTTGGAGACTTTGGATTCATTTATGGCTCACCCCGATATGTTTGGTTATATCAATGTGATGAGTTCGGGTTGGTTTACCAACAACAAGGAGATGTACGAGAAGGGCGAGGCACGCCTCAAGCAGATTGCTTCGACGCTGAACAAGACTGCTAAACTGCTTATCTTCACTCAGGGTGGCGAGGAGGATATTGCCTACGCCAACGGCAAGGCTATGTTGGAGGTATTCAAGAAGTGTGGCATTAAGTTCGAGTATAGCGAGATGCCTGGTGGCCACACTTGGCATGTATGGCGCCACGACCTTCACAACTTGGCTCCGAGATTGTTTAAGTAAATATTTGACAATATTTTTAGTTGTGGCGCAACGAGCTTCTCGTGCGCCACAATTTTTTTTTTCTGTAGTTTGCAAAATGGCGTTTTTCTACTACCTTTGCAGCCCAAATTTTATTTTGCCCTATGAAAGAGATTGATCCCAAAGCAACAAGCCGTGCATATGCCTTCGATATGTGGATGCAGGCGCCTATGCCGATGGTTACATTTTTTAAGACCTTAGATGTGTCCCGATTGATGAAGGTCAGTCGTCGGAAGGGACTTAAATTCAATATGCTAATGTGTTACTGCATCGCTCGTGCAGCGAGCAGCGTAAAGGAGTTCTATATGCTTCCCGTGGGCGATAAGTTGATGCAGTATGATACCATTGCCGTAAATACCATTGTGGCAAATAGCCAGGGTGAGGTTAGTTCGTGCGATCTACCCTACTGCGATGATTTGATGCAGTTTAATAGCGATTATTTGCGCCTTACGCAACAGGTTGCTAAGAGTTGTGTGGATCACGATCTCTCCGAGCAGAGTATGGTTATAGGCACATCGGCTTTGGCGCAGTATGAGATTGACGGAGCGGTGGGAATGTATAGCGGAGTATTTAATAATCCATTTTTGATTTGGGGGAAGTATTGCCATTCGTGGTTTAAGACCTCGCTCACCCTATCTTTTCAGTTTCACCACACACAGATGGATGGCGCTCACGCCGCACGCTTCTTAGATGGTGTGCAGCGAGCCATTGATACGCTCGGAGTGTAATTACGAAATATCGTTTGGCGACAAGAGCGAGTCGGCCTCGATGGTAGGCACTGCCACAAACATATCACGATCCGCAGGCCACTCTTCGACGCGAACCATAGCATCGCGTATCATACGACCAATGGAGTTGGTAAATGTTGCACCACGGTAGTTGCTTGTGTTGGTGAAGAATACATAAGAGATACCATTCTCGCGGTAGTCGATATAGGCGCAAGTGCCCGACATTGTTCCCGTGCGCACGAGTGAGCCGTTGCTGGCGTTGTAGCGTGCCCAACCCAGAGCATAGTCGCCCTTGCGAGTGATGTTGCGCATCTCGGCAACGCTCTCGGCGGAGAGAACATCTGGAACTGTTGGCTTGCCATCAATCGAGGCTACCAGTCGCATCATCTCAACGGGCGACGCAACCCACGCACCAGCACCCTGCAGGCCTGTGATGTTGTTACCTCCATATTCACGCAGGCGCATCACACCCGAGCCGTCGTAAGACTCTATGCGCTCGTTGTCGTGGCCATAATATTTCACCTCGTTGGGGTAACGATCTTGATAATAGTTGCGAGCAATATGCATATCGTAGCATCCTGCTGGCCACAGGACGTGCTCTTGCAGATACTCTTCATAACTTACGCCAGATACCTTCTCGATGATGCGTGAGAGCACCAAATAACCCACATTAGAGTATTGCGCCGAGCCTCCGGGAGCGCCACGCAGTCTTAGCCCCAACTGAAAGGCGATAAGCTCGTCGGCCGTAGGCGTAGAGGTCAGCTCCTCCCATCGCATCACATCGGCCACGCGAAACATCGGATCGCCCATACGGCGGCTGAAACCCGAAGTGTGGTTGAGAAGTTGGCGCACAGTGATGTTGTGTGCGCGTTTATCCTTTATCTCGGTGAAGTGATTGAGAATTCCCTCAGGTCCAAAAACCTTGCTATCGAGCGTGAGCAGACCCTCGTCGCATAGCTTCATAATACCCACGGCGGTGATTAGCTTCGATGCCGATGCCATACGGTATATATCGCCCACCTCGGCCTGTCGCTCCATCTCCTGATCGGCCCAGCCGAAGCCCTTGCAGTAGATAAGTTGCTCGTTACGCATAACGGCCAGCGAGGCTCCCTTTATTGCGTTGCGTCTCATCCATCGCTCGATGTATTGCTCCATCCGCTTCATCGATGGTAGATCGGAGAGTGAGTTATTCAACGAATCGTTCAGATGATAGCCCTGCTCCTCTTCCTCGGCTACTATGCTAATAGGCTCTGCGGTAATCAGACGGTGTAGAAAGATGACACCGCCGATAAGTAACACAGTCAAAACCATTAATGTAGTGCGTCGCATAGAGATATAAAAAGTGATTCGTTTTTACTAACGCAAAAGTAATGATTATATTGCATTTATACAACTCGATATTAAATCTTGTCAAAAAATAAAGTTTTATTTATTTGTTTTTTATACTTTTGTCCAAATAAAGAGTATACACAGTGAAAAGAGTACTTACAACCATCATTTTGATACATATTTTGCTACTCGAGGCCGTAGCTCAAACCGACAGTGTGGCTCTTGCCGCGCTCAAGGAAGATATTAAGCGCGATGTGATTGCCGAACTACGAGATGAGGTAGGTATCGAGCGCGAGGAGAAGACTTTGCGAGATACTCGTGTAAAACTCTACGGCTTTGTGCGTAACTATATCTCATACGACACACGCGAAACTATAACCCTTGCGGGCGGCATATACAACATTATGCCAAAGGATGTGGAACTTAATGCCGCAGGCGAGGATTTGAATGCTGTCCCCAAAACCATCTATATTGCCTTCTCATCGCGCTTGGGTCTTGATGTTGATGGCCCGACAATTTTTGGAGCGCAGTCTTCGGCAAAACTTGAAGCCGATTTTGTGGGCTTTTCTACAACTAATATGGTCTTTCGTGTGCGCCACGCTTATGCACAGTTGGTGTGGAAGACGAGCACACTTATCGTTGGTCAGACATGGCACCCCTCATTTCAGGTTAGGCCCACCATCTCGGGTTATGGAGCAGGAGCTCCCTTTGCCACCTCATCGCGTATGCCGCAGATCCTCTTCAATCAGCGAATGGGTAAGTGGCATTTGTTGCTATCGGCTATATTTCAACACACCGACTCTTCGTATGGCCCCGATGGCAAGACTTATGACTATGCCCGCTGGAATCTTTGGCCTGAGGGGTATGCCTCGATTAAGCGCGAGGGCGAGCAGTTGACCTTTGGCGCGGGTGTGTCGGTTATTTCGCTTATGCCGCGTCGCACAAGCATCGCTCATAAGGAGGTTACCGCTGCCGATGGCACGACAACGATTGAGCCTATGGAGGTGCGTGCACGAGATAGAGTGTTGGGTGTTACGCCTGAGATTTTTGCCGACTATAAGGTGGGTAAGTTCAATATGAAGGGCAAGGTTATCTATGCTCAGAATGCCTCTCACTTGCAGATGTCGAGTGGTTTCGGTGCAACGGCCTACGACCCAGCAACGGGTCGTTATGAGTATGCCCCACTGCGTTCGCTCACTACGTGGATAAATGCCACTTATGGCCAGACACTCGTCGGCGGTGTGTTGTTGGGCTATATTGACAATATGGGTGCGAAGAAGGATTTTATCTCTACCGACGACTTTTGGATGTTTGGCGCAAAGAATGCCGATTATATCTACCGCATAGCCCCATCGTTGACCTACTATATGAAGAATCTGGATGTTGCCATTGAGGGAGACTACACCGTTGTGGGATATGGTGATTTGGCACTCAACGGTCGCACAAAGGCTACACGCAATGTGGCAAACAAGCGTATCTGTCTGATGCTTCGATATAGATTCTAATTGGCTTACTTGATAAATTTACGCGCTAAATATCTGCGCACTGGCTCATCGTATAGTTTAAGACAAGCGTAGGCAAGTGTAATGCTTGCCGCAATGACCGTTGCAGAGAGTGCGAGGGTCTGAGATAGCGTGTATCGATGATGCTCAATCAACCACTTATAGAAGAGGTACATCAGCGGATAGTGTACGATATAGAGCGGGTAGGATAATTCGCCTAGCGTGTGGCTAATCTTCTCAGTTAAACCTCTACTGCTACCCGATGCCGCCAACCATACGATAGCGGGAAATAGGAATGTAATGCATACAACCTCGTAGAGTGAATTGAGGCTAATGTTCCCATTTGTTGGTATGTATGGCACGGCAAAGATAGCGATAAGCATAGCGTTGCATACCCAGAATGCCCATTTCACCCTGTAGGGTTTGAACGTGCGAGCGAGCAACATACCCACCGTCATCGGAAATAGCATACGCACCATACCGCCCCAGAAGTTAATCTTGTCGATGGTCCAGCCTATGCCTACGCTGTCGTAACCCGATAGGTCGAATACAAAAATCCACGCGTGAAGAGCACCCAGAATTAGACATAACGCAGCAAGTGCTTTGGTTGGCAAACGACGGATAAAGAGTGCGTAGATGATATTGCCTATATACTCAAAAAAGAGCGACCACTGCGGACCATTTAAGGGAAACATCTCTCCATTGCCTCGCACCTCATATTTGGTGCCGGGCAGGGCAGGAATCATCAAAAAGGTAAGCAGCATAGCCACCAATGTCCACCCAAAGGGTGTTGCCTCTCCACTCCATTGCTTGCTACCTCCAATAAGAAATGTAGCCGCACCAATCATAGTACCCATTATAAGCATAGGATGCAGGCGTATGAGGCGACGCTTGAAGAAGGCTCCGAGGCTCATCCTCTGCCATCGCTCGTCGTAGGCGTAGCTAATCACAAATCCCGACAAGATAAAGAAGAAATCAACGGCTATATGGCCGTGATTAAATGTGGTAATCAGGCCACTACCCTCTCCGTTGGTGGTTTGAGCAAAGGCGAAGCCCTCGAATATATGATATATAACAACTAAAAGTGCCGCCACGCCACGCAGGCCATCCAGCAATAGAAAGTGCGGTTTAGAGTCGGCAAATGCAGTAGTAGGAATCGTGTTGTTTGGCATATGGTTATGGTTTATGCACAAATATAGAGAAAAAAGGCTACATAACCGAGTGGTTAGTAGCCTTTAATGTTATTTTGTTTGTAGATTACAATGTTGCGAGGAAGTCGCTAACATTCTTCTCGATGCGAGCCTCTACATCGTCGCTCTCGGCCTTTACGAACTTCTCGCCAACGATATTCTCGTAGAGCTCGATATAACGCTCGGTGATGCTATTTACGATCTCCTCGGTCATCTCGGGTACCTGCTGACCCTCCTGACCCTGGAAGCCGTTGGCCATCAACCACTCGCGAACGAACTCCTTTGAGAGCTGCTTCTGCTTCTCGCCAGCTGCCAGGCGCTCCTGGTAACCCTCGGCGTAGAAGTAACGCGAAGAGTCGGGGGTGTGAATCTCGTCCATAAGGTAGATTACGCCATCCTTCTTACCGAACTCGTACTTGGTATCAACCAAAATCAAGCCCATCTTCTCGGCAATCTCAGTACCACGCTGGAAGATAGCGCGTGTGTAAGCCTCCAACTTCTCGTAATCCTCGCGGCTAACAAGACCCTGTGCGATGATCTCCTCCTTTGAAATATCCTCGTCGTGTCCCTCGTCGGCCTTTGTTGTGGGAGTGATGATGGGCTCGGGGAACTTCTGATTCTCGACCATACCATCGGGCATCTCCACACCGCAGATAGTGCGCTTGCCAGCCTTGTACTCGCGCCACGCGTGGCCAGAGAGGTAGCCACGGATAACCATCTCAACCTTGAAAGGCTCGCACTTATGACCCACTGTTACCATAGGATCGGGTACAGCAATCTTCCAGTTGGGAAGGATGTCGGCAGTGGCGTCGAGGAACTTGGCTGCAATCTGGTTCAGCACCTGACCCTTGAAAGGAATACCCTTGGGCAATACTACATCGAACGCTGAGATACGATCCGATACAACCATCACCAGATAGTCGCCCTCGATGCTGTAAACATCGCGAACCTTACCTACATAGTGGCTCTGCTGGCCTTTGAAATTGAAATTACTCTTTACGATAGCTTCCATAGTGTTATATTTTTTTTAGATTATTCTTATCTTTGTGTTGCTGTGGCAACCATAGCGCAAATATACACATTTTTATTGAGCATTTTCTCAATGTGGCGTTTTTTTATGCCTTGGTGGCTTGGCTGGGAGCAATAAAGAGCCAATACAGGCCGTTTTTAATGTAGAGAGCGAATAGGATTATGCGAAAACCAACTAATATAGAACAATACGAGTCGCGTTACTCGGAGTCAAAACTCATCGCTAAACTCTCGTCGGCTGCGCGTTGGGCGGGCGAAAAGGTGATCTATGCCGTGTTGTTGCTCTACTATGTTTTGCGAAGCGATGCGGTGCCAATGGCCGATAAGAGTAAGGTTTATGGTGCGCTGGGATATTTTATACTTCCAGCAGACCTCCTATTAGACTTTTTGCCATTGGTGGGTTACACCGATGACTTGGCTGCACTGATGTGGGCTCTGCACGCGGTTACGAAGAACATAACGCCCGAGATAAAAGCTCAGGCTCGTGCGCGTCTTGGCGAGTTGTTGTGTAAGGTCGATGATAAGAAATTAGACGAGATGGTGTAGCCGATGGCTCTTAGGTCTGGCCGTTCAGGCATAGCCGAGAGAAAAAAGTTGTCGAGTGAACAACGCGACGCATAAATGCTTATCTTTGCGAGTGTAATGAGTTACAACTTTGAGCGATGAACGATACTTCTGAACAAAACCCCAAACTGTGGAATAGTAACTACCTGCGTGTGTGGGCGGCCAACTTTATGATCTTCTTTTCATTTATGTTGCTCACTCCGCTCCTTCCGTCGTATCTGAGCGAGACCTTCGGTGCCGACAAGCAGACTATAGGTATTGTGCTGTCGGGCTATACGCTCACTGCGCTTATGATTCGCTCGTTGAGTGGCTTCTTGGTCGATAGCTTTCCGCGTCGCATAGTGCTTGTTACAAGTTATTTCATCTTTGCACTCTGCTTTGCAGGTTATTTGGTGGCGGGTTCGTTGCTTGCATTTGCTATCGTGCGTACGATGCACGGCGCACCGTTTGGAGCTACTACGGTGTCGAATAGTACCGTGGCTATCGATGTGTTGCACCCCGAGCGCCGAGCCGAAGGGATTGGCTATTATGGCCTTAGCAATAATATCGCCACGGCCATTAGCCCCACCGTTGCATTGTTGCTGTTCGATCGTTGGGGTAGTTACGATATGCTCTTCTGGGCGGCGCTCATCACCGCAATGATTGGCTTGTGGAGCACTTCGGCGGTAAAGACTCGCGAGCGTGATGTTCAGCGCGATAAACGCCCTTTGTCGCTCGATCGTTTCATCCTGCTTAAGGGGTGGCGCGAGGGCATAGCGATGATATGCTACTCGTTCTCGTATGGCGTGCTGGCGACCTATATCGCCATCTACGGCAAGGAGGAGTTAGGCATTACGGGCGGCACGGGACTATTCTTTATGTTGCTTGCCATCGGCCTTATACTCTCGCGTCTGGTGGGTAGTCGTACCCTACGCAAGGGTAAGGTTACGCAGAATGCCACCATCGGTACGGCTATTTCCTTGTTTGGCTATCTGCTCTTTGCGGCGGTGCATAACCCGTGGGGATACTATGGTGCGGCACTTATCATTGGTCTTGGTAATGGTCATATGTTCCCTGCGTTTCAGACTATGTTTATCAATCTGGCCGAGAACTCGCAACGCGGCACAGCCAACTCTACCCTACTCGTTTCGTGGGATATTGGCGTAGGCTTGGGTATTTTGGTCGGTGGTATCGTGGCTCAGCACGCAGGCTACTCGGCAGCGTTCTGGACTGCGTGGGGAGTGAATTTAGCAGGTGTTGTGATATACAACCTGTTTGTGAGAAGACATTTTCTTGCAAATAAATTGCGATAACCAGATAATTTTGAATTCGCCTTAATAAATAGAGATTATGAGTAAATGGAAAATAGAAGCCGTCATTCTGGCTTTAGGATTGGTCGCATTAGGAGCACAAATCGAGGATGGTATAAAAGATTTTGTAGCCAAAGATCGTGTAGTCACGGTCAAGGGATTGGCCGAGATGGAAGTTCCAGCCAACAAGGTTACTTGGCCGCTTATGTATAAAGAGGTGGGCAACGACCTCTCTACCCTATATAATAAGATTAGCCAAACGAATAAGGCTATTGTTGATTTTCTTAAGCAGAAGGGCATCACCGAAGATGAAATCAGTATCAACGCTCCCGAGATCATAGATATGCAGGCCGAACGGTATGTGGGCGAGAACAAGTCTTACCGCTACAATGTAACTACGGTAATCACCGTTACCTCAAACAAAGTCGATTTGGTGCGCAATCTCATCAGCGAACAGGGCGAGCTATTGAAGCAAGGCATTGCCATCACGGGTGGAGATTACCGCTACAATATCCAATATGACTATACCAGCCTGAATGAAATCAAACCTCAAATGATTGAGGAGGCGACCAAGAATGCCCGCGAAGCTGCTCAGAAGTTTGCCAAGGATTCGGATAGTGAGTTGGGAAAAATCAAGCGTGCCACACAAGGTCAGTTCAGCATCGACAACAGGGATGCCAATACTCCGTATATAAAGCGCATTCGTGTGGTAACGACCATTGAATACTCTCTTGAAGACTAAAGGAGAGAGAGTTGCGCAGTAAGACCAATAGAGGTTATTCTGCCGTTGAATTACAAAAAAACAGTCCGATTTCATCCTTTCCGTGTAGCCCCTATGTGGTCTAAATTAAGCACAATTACGATAAAATTAGTTGTTTATAATATTCTTATCGAAATTTTTACTAATTTAGCTTATTCAAATTATAGTAATTTTTGGGTAATGAATCGTCTCTTTGCGACATACTTTAGCGACACTCTCTCCTATGCAACGGCATCGGAGTCATTGCTCGCAATGCTTACCCCCCCCCTGTAAACACTCTTATAATCAAATAGTTAACCGTAGCAATACGGCTCTAAGTCATATATTGGCGTTACCACTTGGCATATTGTGTGCCCGATGGTGACGCCTTTTTTCGTGCAAATTCTTAAAACGTTTAATAATTTCAAAATTCTAAAAGTATGAAGATTTTTAAGTTAATGGCAATTGCCTTCGTGGCAATGTTGGGTTTCACCGCTTGCGACAAGGAGACTGAACACATCTATGATGACCATAGTGCAGACCTCGTTGGTACTTGGTCTTGCTTCACAGAAAACTATGCAGAGGTGTTGATTATCAATGCTGATGGTTCTGCTGTATCTTATGGCGTAGAGGATGGCGAGTATTGGGAGAATGTAAGAGGTACTGTTGTTACCAAAGATGGCAAGATCACTATGACCTTTGAGGACGATGATAACTTCACCGGACACTTCGACATCATCCCTGGTCAGGCATTCTCACTCTATGAGGATAGCGGTGAGCGTTACACCTATCAGTACTGTGCAAAGGACCTTTCTGAGGAGATTGTAGGTCTGTGGGTTTGCACTCAACTTCCAATAGGAAAGGAAGGCGATATGTTGATTCACACATTCAAAGAAGATGGAACGCTTATCTTAACAGGAAGAATACCCGATATAGACGATTATGTTGTAGTTGGTGAGTCTAATTATAAGGTATTCGGTGATTTGTATATAGTTCATGGTAAAGGAGAAGGAAAAGCTTTCAAGTTCAATGTTGCTTCTAATGCATCAGATTTGGGTGATGTGATGACTATTACAGGATTTACGCCAACTGAAAATGGTCTTGTAAAAGAAACATCATCTTGGCTCCGAATTAAACAGTCCCTTGACCTTCCAAACAAGAGCTACGATTACAACAATATCTATGTAACTAATGTCAAGGCTAAGGATGCAGAGTTCGAGTTTGCTGGTCAGACATTGAATCTCGCTAATATGGATGGCCGTATCTTGGACAAGATGATGAAGACTCTCCTGTTCAACGTGTCGTTCCCTTCAGCAGACAAGATCGTCTACAACTACCACTATAACGGCGAGAATGTACCTGTACCTTCTCCAATCGTAGTAGATGGCAACAAGATGACCATCAAGAAGAGTGTAAACAACCCTGCATGCAAGGATATTGATGTATGGACATTCCAGGATCAGGACAACACTCAGATGCATATGTATATGCCTGTAAAATCATTCGAGAACTTCCTTGCTAACACAGCTGTTGAGATGATGGCTAATGAGGGTAAGTTGGATTTGAACGATGCAGCTGCTGTAAAGGCAATATTCGACCAGGTAGAGGCTGCAATCGAGACTATCAATGTAAGCTTCATCTTCAAGACTGCGAAGTAATCTTACAGATTAAATAACTACACAATCAGGGGATGTACCTTTTCGGGTGCATCCCCTTGTTATTTACAGAATAACATCAAGTATCCACGCTTCCGAGTCGGCTCGGTTATCTGTCTACCAGATGTTTGTGTGTCTCGAAGTAGTGG
>JAZONC010000010.1:0-42023 GCA_045654285.1 Alistipes sp.
CAGCAGGGCCGCGCTACATCTTGGATGGCTAAGGCTGTTTTGGCTAAGATGTACATCTACTGGTCATCACCTTATGATGGTTCAGAGGGTTACGGCGCTAACAAGTGGACTGAGGCTGCTACTTTGCTCGACGACATTATCGCAAACGGTAAGGACGCTAAGGGTAAGAAGTATCAGTTGGCTGAGGACTATCCTACTTTGTGGAACTACAAGAAGTCTGACTGGACTGGTGAGTCTGTATTCGACGTACAGTTCACATTCCACGGTACAACTTCTGAGACTGCATCTCCTCACCACACTCACGCAACTCAGATTGCTTCTGCACTCGGTTACGGTGGTTGGGGCTTCTACCAGCCTTCATACGACCTCGTTAACAGCCACCGTGTAGATGCTCAGGGTCTTCCTATTCCTGTAGCTGACTACCAGGCTGATATGGAGCGTATGGTTGAGATCAAGGAGATTCCCGCTTTGGATAAGGAGGGTAACTATCAGTACGATAAGGAGACTGGTGATATGTTGATGAAGGATGCTGGTACATCTGATTTGACAATTGCTGTTGACCCCCGTTTGGATGTAAATGTTGGTCGTTTCGATGTTCCCTACCTCGATTGGGGTGATCAGGATGGTACTAACCTTACTGGTTGGGTTCGTGACTACAGTAACGGTGGTTTGTTCGTGAACAAGAAGGGTGCTGGTTGGAAAGAGGAGCGTGCAAGCGCTGGTACTACTAACCCCAACTCTGCTTCTACTAACTACCACATCATCCGTTTCGCTGACATTCTTTTGATGCGTGCTGAGTGCTACTACCAGGCTAAGAACTACGCTAAGGTTATCGAGATCGTTAACCAGATTCGTACTCGTGCTGCTAAGTCTTTCGTTAAGGCTGACAAGAACGCTGGTAAGTACTTTATGGAGGATTACACTTCTGGTACTCTTGTAAAGACTGCTGACGCTGCTGGTACTTATCGTATCGGTCTCTATCCCGCTTCTTATGCTACAGCTGATTTGGCTTGGGCTGCTTTGGAGCGTGAGTATCGTCTTGAGTTCGCTATGGAGGGTCACCGTTGGTTCGACATCACTCGTTGGGGCAAGGTTGCAGAGACTTTGAACGATTTTGCTAAGGCTGAGAAGCCCTTCTTGGGTAAGTATGTTAACTCATACGACAAGTCTTGGGTTTACTTCCCCATTCCTCAGTCTGAGATCCAGACTGCTCAGGGTCGCTTCGTTCAGACTCCCGCTTGGAAGTAATCTGAATTTAGCACCTAATATATAGGTTGATTTGTAAGGGGGTGCCGCCGTGTGGTGGCACCCCTTCTTTTTGTTTGTATGAAGATAAATATTTCATTTTGTTAATTTTTTTTTCTACATTTGTTTCGCAAAGTAGTTGTTTTGCGCAAATGGGAGCGCTGTGGGTATCTCGAAGCAGAGAAAAAAAGTAGTGAGATAGCCGTGTAAATATTATTGGAATATGAATGAAAAGAGGTTTATTATACTGAATAATCGTTTTTTAGCACCTATAATAGTTGCTCTTGGTACGCTGTTGCTTGGCTTTGAGTTGCAGTTGAGTCAGGAGTATATGTTCTTTTACCGCGAGTCGCAGCAGTTGCTATTTCTCGATTGGGCCTATTTGTCCGATTTGCTGATGCAGTTTGGTGGTGTGGGCATATTCTTATCGCAGTTTTTGGTGCAGTTTTTTATTCATCCCTTCGTGGGAGCCATTACCACGGCTCTGATAACGGGTGCCACGGCGTGGATGTTGTGGCTCTCATTGCGCAAGATAAGCGATAATGTCGCATTGCTACCATTGGCATTTGTGCCGTCGTTAATACAGATTCTATATTTGAACCTGCCGTATCATCACTATAGTGGATTGGTTGCTCTGCTCGCGATGGCTGTCGTGTTGTGGGGCTATACGCTTTGTAGTGGTGCCGCGTATAAAGTGCGAGTTGGAGTGGGTGCGGCGTTGTCGTTGGCGTTGTATCTGTTGTTTGGATCGGTGGCGATGCTCTTTGCTGTGTGCGCGCTCTTGTTCGATCTGATGACAAAGCGCGAGAAGTGGTATCTCGGACTTCTCTATGCAGGAGTGGTGTGTGTGGTTGGTTCGTATCTGGTGCATAGGGGCGAGATTATCGACTACGAGTTTGCTTATACCCCCAAATTCTACTACGAATTTTATGTGGTACTGACTCCATTTCTTAATTTGGCGTGGGTGTCAGGTGTTGTGCTTTTGGTTGTAGCCTACCTGCTTGGTTTTGTGAAGAAGTTGAGTCAGTGGGTTACAGGTGCCGCTCTGGTTGTGATGAGTGTTGTGGTGGGTGTTAGCTTTGTGCAGAATCACGAGAGGGAGATCCGCAATGGTATGTATGAGTATATGACCACCTATAATCATATAGTAACTGAGGACTGGGACGCTATTTTGTCGTCGCAGGAGCTTAATTTTCAAAATCCGTTTAATAACTGTGTAGTTAACTTTGCTTTGTCGAAGAAGGGCCAATTGTTGGATAAGCTATTCCTTTATCCGCAACTCAACGGCTCGTCGTCGTTGCTGAACGAGCAGATGAGTACCCTGGTCGAGGAGCATTGTGTTTATAGCGAGATATATTACCACTTGGGTATTGTTTCGCAGACTCTTGAGTTGTCGCTGGCAGCTATGGCGGGAACCTATCCTGGTACGCCGTTGTTGTTGCAACAATTCATCCGTAGCCGTATAGTGATGGGCGATTATGACTTGGCTGGAAAGTTTGTCTATCGCCTTGAGAACACCTATGCTTACAAGGATTGGGCGCTTGAACAGCGTCAGTTCCTGCATAACGACGCGGCCGTGGAGGCCGATGCCGACTATGGCTTGAAGCGTCGCTCACTGCCCGAGCTAAGTAGTGAGTTTGTGTCGATGCGAGGCTTGTTGTACGACCTGCTGAAGGTGCTTACGGCTAATCCTGAGAACAATGTAGCACGCGAGTATGTGATTGCGTGCCTATTGTTGCAAAAGGATTTTGATAATATCCGTTATTTCGTCGAGGAGTACTACGGTACGCCTATGTTGCCTTCGATGCCTGTGCGCTTGCAGGAGGCTGTGGTAACATACTCGGAGCGAGATATGGACTATTGTCGCCGATATGGTGTCAGCGAGCAGACCATTTCGCGTTTTGCTTCGTTCCGTCAGAAGATTCTGACATTACGCCATCGCCAACCCAATGCAAATCCAAAATCGCAAATGAGCGAATTCCGCGATACATTCTGGTATTATATGCTTAACTAATGCTGGAATGCCTTAATTATTAATTTATTAACCAATCAAATGACTATGAAAAGATTGAGATTTTTACTCTATGTAGTGGCGGTCATTTCTTTGGCCGCTTGCTCAACTCGCGACATTACCATTAGTCGCTCACTCGGTACTGAAGCCGATATTTTCCCCGATTATAAGGATATTATCATCCCTTGCAACATTGCGCCGATGAACTTCAATGTGCTGACCGAAGGCGACCATCAGCTCATTATCGAGGGGGCAGGATCGCAGTTGCAGGTAGCGGCTAAGGATGGCCTTTTTGATATTCCTATTAAGGAGTGGCGCCGTCTTTTGCGCGAGAATATGGGTCAGAAACTGAGCTTCACCGTGGCACGCGCCGAGGCTGGTGAGTGGCTTGCTTATGAGCCCTTTACGATGGAGATTTCGCCCGATTCGATTGATAGCCATATGGCTTATCGTCTGTTGCCTCCTGCCGAGCAGTGGCTCAAGATTGGTATATGGCAACGCAACCTCGAGACATTCGAGCAGAAGGTTATCTACGAGAACAAACTCTCGGAGCATAACTGCATCAACTGCCACACCTTCCCCGCGCGTAATCCGGATAAGATGATGTTTCACTTGCGCGCAAAGAACTACAACGGTACGGCGTATGTGAATAACGGCAAGGTTACTAAACTCAACACAAAGACGCCCGAGACTATATCGAGCCTTGTTTATCCCTATTGGCACCCGTCGGAGCGCTATATCGTTGTATCGACTAATATCATCTTCCAGAGCTACTACTATCATAGTGAGGATCGTATGGAGGTGTATGACGAGAAGTCTGATGTAGTGGTGTACGATGTTGAGAAAGGCGAGCTATTCACTAATGAACTGCTCTCGTCGCCCACAGCGATGGAGACCCTGCCCACATTCTCACCCGATGGCAAGAAACTCTACTACTGCACGGCTGAGAATGTCGAGGAAATCGGTTTGAATATCGATAAACTCAAGTATAGCCTTTGTAGCGTCGATTTCGACGCCGAGAAGGGAGAGATCGGTACAAAGGTCGATACTCTCTTTAATGCTCCGCTCGATGGTCGCAGTATCAGCTTCCCGCGCATATCGCCCGATGGCAAACATATGGTTGTCGTTCTGGTGCGCTATGGTAACTGGTCGATTAATCACAAGGATGCCGACCTCTATACCCTCGACCTTACGACAGGTGAGTTGAAAGCAATTGATATGCTCAATAGCGAGGAGGTAGAGAGCTACCATTCGTGGAGTACGAACAGCCGCTGGATGGTCTTCAGTAGCCGTCGCGATGATCGTCTCTACACCCGTCCCTATTTTACTTATGTTAGCGAGGATGGCACATTCCATAAACCTTTCCTTCTGCCGCAGCGTAATCCGCTTACTCACTATCGTGATATTTTGCACGCCTATAACATTCCCGAGCTCATTAGTGGCGAGGTGAAGGTTAAAGCCCACGATATTGCTACGGCAATGCGCGAGGAGGGCACTACGCTTACCTTCCGCAAGTAGCTCTTGTTAATATGTATTAATCCGCCTGACTTTTTATGGTTGGGCGGATTTTTTATATTTCGTTTTGCAACTCGAAACTTTGTATAATTACTTGTTGGTAACAATACGAGAGGACTTTCTTGCGTTCACTTACTAAGTGATAGCTATATAAGGCTATTTTGAAGTGAAATTTCAGGGGTTTTATTTTGAAATCTACTGTTTTGTGTATTATCTTTGTATAGAGAACAAAAAAATATCAAAATATGATGACCAGACAAGCTGACGTTATCATCATCGGAGGTGGCGCTACTGGAGCGGGTGTGGCGCGCGACTGTGCACTACGAGGCATTAAGGCTCTACTTATCGAGCGAGGCGACATAGCCACTGGTGCTACGGGTCGAAATCACGGCCTGTTGCACAGCGGTGCGCGTTATGCCGTTACGGATCGAGAGTCGGCCGAGGAGTGTATCAAAGAGAATATGATTCTGCGACGCATCGCATCGCATTGTGTCGAGGAGACTGATGGCTTTTTCCTCAGTCTGCCCGAAGATGGTCTGGAATTTCAGGCCAAATTCATCGATGCTTGCCGTGCGGCTGGTATTCGAGCTGAGGCCATCGATCCCAAGGAGGCTCTGCGTCTGGAGCCCTCGGCAAATCCCGATATGATTGGAGCCGTAAGAGTGCCCGATGGAGCTGTCGATCCGTTCCGTCTTACGATGGCTAATCTTATCGATGCTAAACAGAACGGTGCTGAGGTGCTTACCTACCACCAGGTCGAGGATTTTATCCGCGAGCAAAATCGTATAGTTGGTGTTACCGTTCGCGACCTGCGCTCGAATGAGTTAAAGGAGTTGCGAGCACAGATTGTCGTAAATGCTGGTGGTATATGGGGCCACGATTTGGCCGCAAAGGCGGGCGTAACGGTGAAGATGTTGCCAGCTAAGGGTTCTCTTCTGATTTTTGGGCACCGTGTAAATAACATAGTGCTCAACCGTTGTCGTAAACCGGCCGATGCCGATATTTTGGTGCCTGGCGATACTATCTCGCTCATCGGTACCACGTCGAGTAAGGTGCCCTTCGACGAGGTTGATAATATGTATGTTACAGCCGACGAGGTCGATCTGCTGTTGCGCGAGGGTACGAAGTTAGCCCCCTCGTTGGCTCATACCCGCATCCTGCGAGCGTATGCTGGCGTGCGTCCGCTGGTCGCTTCGGACGACGATCCGAGTGGTCGTAGCGTAAGCCGTGGTATCGTTCTTTTGGATCACGCTACGCGCGACGGTCTGGAGGGATTTATCACCATCACAGGTGGTAAGCTGATGACCTATCGACTGATGGCAGAGTGGACTACAGATCTAATCTGCAAGAAACTGAATATAAATAAGAAGTGTAAGACGGCCGATCTTAAGCTCCCTGGCTCGCGCCAAAAGGAGGAGCGTATCTCTAAGCGCCTATACTCTATTCCTGCCGCACAGCGTGAGTCGGTGATTAACCGCCACGGTGAGATGGTCGAGCGAGTTGATATGAGCGATTCGGCTCACCGTTCGTTGGTGTGTGAGTGCGAGGAGGTGTCGGTGGGCGAGGTGCAGTATGCTCTCAACGAGCTGGATGTGCACAATCTTGTCGATCTGCGTCGTCGTACACGAGTTGGTATGGGTACTTGTCAGGGTGAGTTGTGCGCGTGTCGTGCTGCGGGTATTATGGCCGAGGCTGGTAAGTACTGTACCCACGAGGCGAAGCGCGATTTGGTTAGCTTCCTAAATGAGCGCTGGAAGGGTATGGCTCCCGTGGCTTGGGGTGATACGCTGCGCGAGAGCCAGTTTACGGCGTGGCTCTATGACGGAGTATGTGGTTTGAAAAACGAAAAAAAGATATAAAATGAGATTCGACACTATAATCATCGGAGGTGGTTTAGCCGGACTCATCTGCGGCATACACCTCTCAAAACGAGGTCAGCGTTGCGCTATCATCTCGTCGGGACAGAGCGCACTGCACTTCTCGTCGGGCTCGCTCGAGTTGTTGGGGACATTGCCCGATGGTGAGGCCGTTGTTGCACCTATAGAGGCATTGGCTAAATTTGCCGAGCAATCGCCCAATCACCCTTATGCACGATTCGATGCAGAGCGATTACTTGAGCTCGCCGATAAGGGTGCTGATTTGATTCGCGAGGCAGGTGTGGATGTCGTGGGCTGTGCCACAAAGAACCACTATCGCCTTACTCCGACTGGTGTGATGAAACCAGCGTGGCTCACTTTTGGCGGCTATGTGCATAGCGATCAGGCTGATGCTTTGGCGTGGCGTAATGTGGCGCTCTTTAATGCCGAGGGCTTCCTCGACTTCTATCCGCAATTTCTTGCCGATGAGATGCGCCGGTTGGGCACCAGTTGCAAGCTCTATTCGTTTAATTTGCCAGAGCTGGAGATTTTGCGTCAGAATCCTACGGAGATGCGTTCGGCCAACATTGCTCGCATATTCGATAATGAGGCTACGCTTGCCCGTTTAGCTGATCAGATAGCTGCGCGCGTAGGCGATGAGCAGGCTGTTCTGTTGCCGGCCATTTTGGGTGTTAACTCGCAGGGAAATATCAACTACCTCGAGCAGCGCTTGCGTCGTCCCGTGGCTGTGGTGGCTACCTTGCCGCCTTCAGTGCCAGGATTACAAGTGCAGACACTCCTGCGTAGATATTTCCAGGAGTTGGGTGGAGTCTATATGTTGGGCGATACAGCAACGGGTTATCAGGCCTCGGAGGATAAGATTACGGCACTTAGTACGCGTAACCACGGTGATGTTGTGCTTACGGCCGATAACTATGTGTTGGCTACGGGTAGCTTCTTTAGCGGAGGCTTGGTTGCAACAAACACAGATGTATATGAGCCTCTGTTTGGCGTCGATGTTTGCTACGATTCTGTGCGTGAGAAGTGGTACGATAGAGATTTGTTTAAGGCGCAGGGCTATGAGAGTTTTGGCATCGCCACCACTGCTTCGTTTAACGCGATGCGCGGCGGCCGTGTTGTAGAGAATCTATATGTGGCGGGTGCCGCATTGTCGGGTTTTAACGCCTTGAAGGAGGGTTGTGGTGCCGGTGTGTCGGTGCTGACAGCGATAGAGGTAGCAGAACAAATTTTAAGTAAGATGTAATATGATGACAGAGCATAGTGAATTTAATTTCGAACAGTGTATAAAATGTACCGTCTGCACGGTATATTGTCCCGTTGCGGCTGTCAATCCGCTCTTCCCAGGCCCTAAGCAAGCAGGCCCTGATGGCGAGCGATTGCGTCTTAAGCATAAAGGATATTACGATGAGTCGCTCAAGATGTGCCTCAATTGCAAGCGTTGCGAGGTGGCTTGCCCTTCGAATGTGCGTATAGGAGATATTATTCAGGCGGCTCGAATTAAGCATAGTAGCAAGGGCCCTGGCGTGCGTGAGCGTCTGTTGGCAAATACCGACTTCGTTGGCTCGATGGCTACGCCGTTTGCCCCTGTGGTAAATATGATGGTGGGCTTAAAGCCTGTGAAGGTTGTAATGGATAAGGTGATTGGCATCGACCATCGTCGCGCATTCCCCCGCTATGCCTTCGGTACATTCGAGAGTTGGCTCAAGCGTCGCCGTAAGAAACAGTCAAAGTATGCACGCCAGATAAGCTATTTCCACGGGTGTTATGTGAATTACAATAACCCTCAATTGGGTAAGGACTTTGTAAAGGTGATGAACGCTCTGGGAGTGGGTGTGCAACTATTAGAGAAGGAGAAGTGTTGCGGAGTGCCGCTTATCTCGAATGGCCTTGTCGATAAGGCTCGTAGTCAGGGAGAACTCAATACGGCGTCGATACGCAAGTCGGTTGTGGAGGATGGCCGCACGGTGGTGGGTACATCTACGACCTGTACATTTACTCTGCGCGACGAATATCCTCACCTGCTTGGTATTGATAATGCAGATATAAGGGATAAGATCGACCTTGCAACACGCTATATCTATCGTATACTACAATCGGGCGAGGTGAAGCTGCGCTTTAAGAAGAACGCTCCTCAGCGTCGTGTGGCCTACCATACGGCGTGCCATATGGAGAAGTTGGGCTGGTCATACTACTCGATTGCATTGCTTAGGATGATTCCGTCGGTGGAACTTATCGTGCTTGATTCGCAGTGCTGTGGTATTGCAGGTACTTATGGCTTTAAGAAGGAGAACTATCCCACGGCGCAGGCCATTGGCGATCCTCTTTTCCGTAAGATTGAGGCCAGCGGATGTGATGTGGTGTCGACCGAGTGTGAGACTTGTAAATGGCAGATAGAGATGTCGTCGTCAAAACCTGTCATACATCCAATAACTCTGCTCGCAGAGGCTCTCGAATAGAAGCACGCAGGGATTTTGCAAGAGTAGATTAAAAAAAGAAAACAGCCTTTATAGGGCTGTTTTTTTTGTTTTGATGTATATGTTTCCCATATTGCTTCTACAAACAAGTTTTCTATGCGATATAAAAAACAAAAAAGATGTTGATTTCTCAACATCTTTTGCTTGCTGTGTTTTCGTGGGAGTTGACGGATTCGAACCGCCGACCCTCTGCTTGTAAGGCAGATGCTCTAAACCAGCTGAGCTAAACTCCCGAAGCGCCTGAACAAGGACTTGAACCTAGGACCCCATGATTAACAGTCATGTGCTCTAACCAACTGAGCTATTCAGGCTTGTTTTGAAGAACGAGTTACTTCGTTTTTGCGAGTGCAAATATAAGGCACTTTTTTTTATTGTGCAAGAAAAATGTAAAAAAATATTAAAAAAAATGTAACTTTGTACCTGTTATGAGGATTATACCATATATTTATATAGCGATTACGCTTTTTATTACTCTTCTGTCGTCTTCGGTCAAGGCGCAGTCGTCGTCTGTGGCGCAGTTAAAGTTTGATAATTTGGAGTGGAATTTTGGCGATATAGCCGAGGATGGTGGCAAGGTGGAGCATATTTTCACCTTCACTAACACCTCCTCGAAGCCTGTCGTCATCCTCGAAGTTACTACGGGTTGTGGTTGCACTACCTCTTCATACTCGCGCAAGCCGGTGATGCCGGGTGCCAAGGGCGAGGTTACGGTGCTCTTCGATCCGATGAATCTTCCAGGACGTTTCAATAAGTCGGCGTCGATACTCACATCGGCCTCGTCGCAGCCCATAGTGCTCAAAGTCGAGGGTAATGTCATCCCTCGCAAGAAGAGTGTGCAGGAGGAGTATCCTTTCGATTTGGGAGGGGGAGTGCGTCTTGCTTTTAACCATCACGACTTCGCCTATGTGGGGCGCGGCGAACGGGTAGAGCAACGCATAGGTCTGATCAATACCTCGTCGAAGGATGCCACACTAAAGCTTATCCCCAAGCAGCGTAGTGAATTGCTCGAAATTGTAGCACCATCGGTTTTGCGCGCAGGTGAAAGAGCCGATCTGATAGTTCGTTATGCGATAGCAACTACCAGTACGCGTTATGGGACTCTCAACGATCTCTACGGCTTTGAGGTCAATGGCCTTGAGGCGCGTGCTGTACTCTCAACAACGGCCATTGCGGTAGATCGTTTCGATCGCTCGGTGGACGATATATCACTCCCAAGTGGCGAGTTATCAAAAAAAATTATTAAATTTGGCAATCTAAAACGCGGTAATACAGCCTCTGATACCACTGTAGAGTTGCTGAATGAGGGTGAAAGTGATTTGATAATCAGAGCTGTAGAGTGGCAGCAGGAGGCCTTGAAGTGTTCGTTCAAGGCGGGTGATAGAGTGAAAGCTGGAGAGCGTGTAGTACTGCGATTGGATCTCGATAGCCGTAATTGCGACTATGGTGTGTGGGTAGATAGGTTACGAATTATTACCAACGATCCTGTGCGCCCGATGCAGTCGATTCGCATCACGGCTATCGTTGAGGATTAGAACAGTTAGGAAAAAGTTAGGAATATAAACCGAGTCCCGAGGACTCACTGAGCTTATGTTTAAGATTGTAGAAAAGAGATTGCTTGCCGATAATATTTATCTGCTGCGTATCGCTGCTCCGCGTGTAGCTAATAGCGCTCTGCCCGGACAGTTTGTTATCGTGCGTGTGGACGAGCAGGGAGAGCGTGTACCCCTCACCATTGCTGACTACGACAAGGTAGAGGGTACTGTAACCATTGTTATTCAAACCATCGGTGCTTCGACTCGTAAGTTGTGCGCTCTGAATGAGGGCGACTCTATTGCCGACTTCGCTGGCCCGTTGGGAAATCCGTCGGAGTTTGTACATATGTCGGAGGAGGAGATAAGTTCACGTCGTTACCTGTTCGTTGCAGGTGGTGTGGGCACTGCGCCAGTCTATCCTCAGGTTAAGTGGCTCCACGAGCACGGCGGCCACGCCGATGTGATTATCGGTGCCAAGTGTGCATCGATGTTGATTTATACCGACGAGATGGCTAAGGTAGCTGAAAACCTATATGTGGCTACCGACGATGGCTCGTTCGGTTTCAAAGGCTTGGTTACGGCCAAGATTAAGGATTTGATTGATAACGAGGGCAAGAGCTACGACGAGTGCGTAGCTATCGGCCCGATGATTATGATGAAGTTTGTTACGCTCACTACCAAGGAGTACTCGCTCCCGACTACCGTGTCGCTTAACGCCCTGATGGTCGATGGCACGGGTATGTGCGGTGCGTGCCGTGTGAGCGTGGGTGGCAAGACTCTGTTTACTTGTGTCGATGGTCCCGAGTTCGATGGCCATCAAGTAGATTTTGACGAGGCTATGCGTCGCCAGGCTATGTATCGTAAGCAGGAGGGCGAGGCTGTCGATAAACATAATCACAAATGTAATTGTTTTTAAGGGCTATGGCAAATAAGATTCCCCGTGTAAGCGTTCGCGAGCAGGAGCCCGCGGTGCGTGCCACCAATTTCGAAGAGGTGTGCTATGGTTATAATGCCGAGGAGGCTCAGTTGGAGGCCTCGCGTTGTTTGAATTGTAAGAATCCCCGATGCGTTGCGGCGTGTCCGGTAAATATTAATATTCCTGCTTTTATTCAGCAGGTTGCCGAGGGCGACTTCGCTGCTGCGTCGGCTATCATTGCCGAGGATAGCTCGTTGCCGAGCATCTGTGGTCGTGTATGTCCGCAGGAGAATCAGTGTGAGGGCTCGTGTATCCTGGGTATCAAGGGAGAGGCCGTTGCCATCGGTAAGTTGGAGCGTTTCGTAGGCGATTGGAGCCTCGACAACGACTGCAAGGGCGATGTCGATGTCGCTCCCAATGGTAAGAAGGTGGCCGTTATCGGTAGTGGCCCTTCGGGCTTGGCTTGCGCCAGCGACCTGGCGAAGTTGGGCTACGAGGTAACTATCTTCGAGGCTCTGCATAAGTTGGGAGGAGTGTTGGTTTATGGTATTCCTGAATTCCGTCTTCCCAAGGAGAAGATTGTGGCTCGCGAGATTGCCAACCTGCGTAAGTTAGGTGTTAAGTTCGAGACCGATGTTATTGTGGGTCGTACTATTACCATAGATGCACTGATGCAGGACGAGGGCTTCGAGGCAGTGTTTATCGGCTCAGGTGCTGGCTTGCCTCGTTTTATGGGTATCGATGGCGAGAATCTCAATGGCGTTGTGTCGGCAAATGAGTTCCTCACTCGTGCCAACTTAATGCGTGCCTACGATGATGAGTATGACACTCCGATTTATGTCGGCAAGCGCGTTGCCGTTGTTGGTGGTGGTAATGTTGCAATGGATGCCGTGCGTACAGCCAAGCGTTTGGGTGCCGAGGCATCGATTATCTACCGTCGTTCTGAGGCTGAACTTCCTGCGCGTCGAGAGGAGGTACACCACGCCAAGGAGGAGGGTATTGAGTTCCGTATGCTCACAAACCCGACTGCGGTATTGGGCGACGAAAAGGGTTGGGTTACGGGCCTTAGCTGTGTGGAGATGGAGCTTGGCGAGCCCGACGAGAGTGGTCGTCGTTCGCCTGTTGTGAAGCCCGACTCGGAGTTTGTTATTGATTGCGATGTTGTGATTATGGCATTGGGTACTTCGCCTAATCCGTTGATTAAGAGTACCACCAAGGGCCTGGAGACCAATCGCCGTGGTTGCATTGTAGCCAACGAGGTTGGAGCCACTACACGCGAGGGCGTCTTTGCTGGTGGCGATGCCGTTACGGGTGCTGCAACAGTAATTCTGGCTATGGGTGCAGGTCGTAAGGCTGCAAAGGCTATTGACGAGTATATCAAGAGTAAGTAAAAAGTTATTCGATACAACTCTTAGCGATAAAAGGCGATTGCCAACTAAAAAGTTGGCGGTCGCTTTTTTTGTTTTAGAAAGCGGTTATTCTCGAAATTTTGCGTATATTTGTTAAATTAGTAAACCGATGAAGATTATGGAACATACAGTAGCCCTTATATACGATTTCGATGGCACGCTTGCCCCTGGCAATATGCAGGAGTACGACTTTATCCCCGCCGTGGGTAAGAGTAATAAGGAGTTCTGGAACGAGGCCAATGTCCTGGCCGAGACTCAGGACGCCGATCCTGTGCTGACCTATATGTCGCGTATGATTCAGGAGGCGCAGAGCAAGGGCCTCTCGCTTCGCCGTGAGGCATTTCAGGTGTCGGGTCGCAATATCCGCTACTACAATGGCGTTGAGTCGTGGTTCCCGCGTATGAACGCCTATGCCACCGAGCGTGGCATTAAGTTGTTGCACTATGTCAACTCGTCGGGTCTGAAGGAGATTATCGAAGGCACATCTATCGCGGGCGAGTTCAAACATATCTATGCCTGTTCGTTCCTCTATAATGTTGATGGCATAGCCTATTGGCCTGCTGTGGCGGTGAACTACACCAACAAGACGCAGTTCATATTCAAGATTAACAAGGGCGTGGAGTCGGTTTACGACACGCGTATGGTTAATCAATATATGGAGGAGAATCGCCGTCCTGTTCCCTTCAAGCGTATGATTTATGTGGGCGACGGAATGACCGATATACCTTGTATGCGTTTGGTGAAGAACTACGGTGGCCACTCGATTGCCGTTTATAATCCCGACGACAAGAACAAACGCAAGGAGATGAATAACCTCATACGCGATAACCGCGTGAACTTCGTCTGCTCGGCCGACTACTCGGTAGGCTCGGAGATGGATACCGTCGTGAAGGCTATTATCGACAAGATTGCCGCCGACCTGCGTCTGGAGCAGTTGGAGACTGAAAAATTGTAGTAACTTATTACTTAAAATCAGATAGTTTGAAAAAGATAAAATTCGGATTGCTACCCCGTATCTTGGTGGCTATTGTTTTAGGCGTTGCCCTCGGTGGAGTGTTGCCCGATTGGGGTATCCGCACATTTCTTACTTTCAACGGATTGTTTAGTCAGTTGCTCGGATTTCTCATCCCGCTCATCATCGTGGGAATGGTTATCCCCGCTATTGCCGACATAGGCCGTGGTGCGGGGCGAATGTTGCTCTTTACGGTGCTTCTGGCCTATGCCTCTACTATTGTGGCGGGTCTTGTGTCCTATTTCACTGGCGCTTTGACCTTTCCGTCGCTTATCGAGATGAGTGCTTCGCTTGACGCGGCTGCCGAGACGGTAAAACTGACACCCTATTTTACTGTGGCTATCGACCCTCTGATGAGCGTTATGACGGCTCTCGTATTGGCATTTATGGTCGGTCTGGGTTTGGCCTACCTCAAGGGTGATGCGTTGCGTAAGGTGGCAGTCGATTTTGGAGATTTGGTAACGATGACCATTGAGTCGGTTATCATACCCTTGTTGCCACTCTATATTTTTGGTATCTTCCTCGAGATGACTGCGGCTGGCGAAGTGATGCGTGTTATTGGCGTCTTTATTAAGATTATTGGTGTTATCTTCATCCTGCATATCGTGTGGCTCGTGCTGCTATATGCGGTGGCGGGAATGGTGGCGAAAAAGAATCCCTTCAAGATGCTTGGCACAATGCTCCCTGCATATTTTACGGCTCTTGGTACACAATCTTCGGCAGCTACTATCCCCGTTACGCTGGCGCAGACTCGCAAGATGGGTGTGAGCGACGAGGTGTCGGGTTTTGTTGTGCCGTTGTGTGCTACGATCCATATGTCGGGCAGTATGCTGAAGATCGTAGCTTGTGCTTTGGCTCTTATGCTTATGCAGGGCATCGACTTTAACTTCGGTATGTTCTTTGGCTTTATCTGTATGCTTGCCATCACGATGGTTGCCGCGGCAGGTGTCCCCGGAGGTGCTATTATGGCGGCGCTCGGCGTGCTGGCAACGATGCTCGGCTTCACGGCCGAGGATCAGGCGCTTATGATCTCGCTCTATATCGCTATGGATAGCTTCGGCACGGCTTGTAACGTTACGGGCGATGGCGCTTTGGCCGCAATTATGGATCGCATAAATAAGAAGTAAGATGAAGATAGTTTTTGCAACAAATAATGCCCATAAACTCGGCGAGGTGCGTCAGGTGGTGGGCGACAAGTTCGATATTGTATCGCTTCGCGAGTGCGGTATTGTTGAGGATATTCCCGAGAATGAGCCCACTCTCGAGGGCAATGCCTTGGCTAAGGCACGATATATCTACAACCGCACAGGCCTTGACTGCTTTGCCGACGATACGGGTCTTGAAGTTGATGCATTGGGTGGTGAGCCAGGTGTTCGTTCGGCTCGTTATGCTACCGATGGACACGACGATGAGGCGAATAAGCGTCTGTTACTGGAACGCTTGCAGGGAGCGCAGAATCGTGCGGCGCAGTTTCGTACGGTGGTGGCTCTTATCCTTGGAGGCAAGGAGTATATCTTCGAGGGTATTGTGCGTGGTGAGATAGCCTGCGAGGAACGTGGCGAGGGTGGTTTTGGTTATGATCCTCTGTTCTTCCCTGAGGGTGGCGAACTGACCTTTGCCCAGATGAGTGGTGAGGAGAAAAATACCATCTCGCATCGAGGTCGTGCCGTTAGAAAGTTGGCGGAGTTTCTGCAGAAGTATAGCGAGTAGATTCTTCGTTTATAACCATAATACTAAAAGCCCTACTAGTTGATTAACTAGTAGGGCTTTCTGGTACTCGAAGCCGGGGTCGAACCGGCACGGCCATTACTGGCCACAGGATTTTAAGTCCGGCGTGTCTACCTATTCCACCATTCGAGCAGCCGTTTGCCCAACGCTTGGGCGAGACAAAAGTAGTAAAATTATTTCAAAGTGCAAATCTTTGAATCTATATATTGCAGAATCTTCTCGCAATCCGATGGTGAGAACCACGCAATCTCCTCGTCGCGCCGAAACCAAGTCATCTGGCGTTTAGCATAGCGACGCGAGTTGCGTTTGATAAGTTCTATAGCCTCCTCTCTGCTTGTTGTGCCGTCGAAGTAGTCGAACATCTCCCGATAACCTACCGTCTGCAACGAGTTCAGGTGGCGCTTGTCGTACACCGCGCGAGCCTCCTGCTCCAAACCCTCCTCTATCATCATATCTACACGGCGGTCGATACGCTCGTATAACACCTCGCGATCCATCTGTGTGCCAATCTTTATGATCTTGAAATCACGCTCACGACGCACTCCCGTGCGAAGCGAGGAGTAGGGCTTGCCAGTCGCTATGCACACCTCCAAAGCGCGTAACACGCGAGCCGGATTTTTTCTATCTACAATCTCATAGAACGCAGGGTCTAAGGATTTTAATTCCTCGGTTAGTGTCTCCAGACCCTCGCTTTGCAATCTTGCAGCCAGCGACTGGCGCAACTCAGCACTCACCTCAGGTAGCTCGTCCATACCCTCAGTCAGAGCCTTAATGTAGAGACCCGAACCACCCACGGCAACCACTACATCGTGCTTAGCGAACAACTCCTCTAAACGCTTTAGGGCAGCCACTTCGTAGGCCCCGCAGTTAAAATCATCCTCCAGCGTGTGCGATGCTATGAAGTGATGCTCGACAGTGGCCTGCTCTTCGGCTGTGGGCTGTGCTGTGCCGATGGGTATGCCGCGATAGAACTGGCGTGAGTCGGTAGATATAATAGGGCAGGCGTAGTGTTGTGCCACACTAAGCGAGAGGGCGGTCTTACCCGACCCCGTAGGTCCTACTATCACAATGAGTGTTTTAGTACTCATCGTCGTATGAGTCATCACCATCGAAATCGTTGAACTCTCCCATTATCTCATCGAAGATTGAGCCACTCTGCTCACTTGCATCGGGGTCGTACTGGTCGGGCGCGGGTGAGTGCTCAAACTGCACACGGGGATAGGTCATTCCCTCCTGCTCCTCTTTGGCCTCGATAACCTCGATGTAGTAGGCACGCTCGGTGAAGGGGTCGAAGATATAGATCAGACGGTCGTGCAGGAATTGCAACACATCGCATAGGCGCGATGTAGCCATAGGCAGTGGTGCACCATTGCCACCATCGCCCATACCGCCGTCCATATCCATATAGGTGTATTCCTGCTTGCGCTCCCAACGCTCGTCGGCTGTGAAGAACGAAGCCATACAAGGGTCGTAGTTGAGCATCTGGATGATGAACTCGTGCAGATCAAGAAGTGTTGAGTCGGCCGAAGCCTCGAAGTCGCGGACAAAGTTGTCGTTTTCGTCCGTGAGCATACGAAATCTGTAAATCATACTATTTCAGTTTATCAATTGCCTCTTTAAGTTGTCTCATAGCCTGCTCCAGCACGGCACGCTGTGTGCCTACATTCAGGCGTGTATGTTGCTCTCCACCGATGCCAAACATAGCACCATCGTTCATCGCCAGATGGGCATCGTTTTGTAACATCTCAATCAGGGCGCTATGCTTCAATCCTAATGCCGAGAAGTCGAGCCATACGAGGAACGAGGCCTGCGGCTTGATAAGTCGCACGGCGGGTATATTCTCTTTAAGGAACGCATCTACATAGTCGATATTGCCCTCGATGTGTGTTAACATCTGCTTGCGCCACTCCTCGCCCTGAGTGAAGGCAGCCTCGGTGGCTGTCATTGCAAAGATTGTTGCGGCATTCAACTCGCCAGCCTCGAGCCACGAGAAGAACTGCTCACGCAAATGGGGGTTGGGTACTATGGTGTAAGAACTTACTATGCCTGCGATGTTGAATGTCTTCGATGGGGCCCCAAAAGTTATGCTGCAGTTGGCCGCCTCATCTGACACGCTGGCAAAGGGTATGTGGCGGTTGCCATAGAGTGCCATATCGCAGTGAATCTCATCTGAGATTACGATTAGATTGTACTTTGTAGCAATCTCGGCAAGGCGCTTCAGGGTCTCTCTGTCCCAAGTAATACCTATGGGGTTGTGGGGATTAGCCAGGATTATCATCTTGCACTTTGGGTCGATAATTGACTCTAGATGCTCAAAGTCCATCTCATATCTATCGCCCATACGGCGCAGAGGATTATCCACCACCTCGCGACCGCTATTTGTGGGTACATTGCGGAAGGGGTGATATACGGGCGGTTGGATGATTATCTTGTCTCCCTTCTGTGTGAAGGCGTTGATAGCCATTGCAATACCCTTTACAATGCCGGGGATATACTGCAACCACTCACGCTTCACCTGCCAGCCGTGGTGGCCAGCGATCCAGTCTATCACGCTCTGCCAATAGGCGTCATACTGCACGGGATAACCCAGCACGGCGTGGTCGAGGCGGCGATGCAGAGCCTCGATGATAAAGTCGGGAGTCTCGAAATCCATATCGGCCACCCACAAGGGTAACAGATCCTCGCGTCCGAAGAACTGTCCCAGCGCATCGTACTTTACGCAGTGTGAGCCACGGCGGTCGATGGGTTTATTAAAGTCGTAAATCTTCATCTTTTTAAGCTGTTAAAAACTTCATTACATCCACTCCGTCGGCATAGTCCCATAGCGAGGGGTACTGCGCGCGACCAAAGTCCACTCGGCGCGGATGCTCTATTATGCTGGTTACAATGCATTGTAACTCATTATCTTTCTTCGCGATCCACTGCTCGACCTCCTCTATGGAGCGATAGTAGCAGTAGTTTATCTGGCTTATGTTTGTCGGGAAACCACACTCCTCGACGGCGATACATCCCCCAAAGTCGGTGAAAGGCTGGCTTAACATTGTTCGCATTGCCTTGCAGTGGCGATAGTTGCCTCGGTACATAGCGCCCATTGCGGGTGGGCTAAGCTTTAGCGTAGTCGCTTGCGGCAGAAATATAAGCGACACACTTCTGCATCCTAAACCATTGTGCGTGAATATATCGCGTTGCAGAGCCTCTATCTCTGGCTCGCCCTCGTTACCAGAAAGGATGGCAACCGAGTGGCGAGAGCCTCGCACCAATGATGGTGTTGAGGCGTAGCGGGCGCTGAAGTGGCGTGCCGTCTCGTTGCTACCAGTGGCTATTACCTTGTCATACTCGGCCTGCGAATCGTACTCACTGATAGCGATTGTTGGTGAAATCTCACGCAAGATGTCAATAATATAGTTTGTCAACACGCTATCCTTGCTCGATGGCTTTACAGCTACCTCGTGGCCCAGAATGAGCGCACACATCATATCGAAAAAACCTACCAAAGGAATATTCCCTGCCATAATAATTGCTACACGCTCTTGGCGCTTGGGGGCGGTGTATTCCGATACCCACTTTGAAAGTTTGTCCGCATTGAGATACTCCTCGCAGATGGCATCGATGGCCAACAAAATATCCTCGCGACTAAACCATTCGTTCTGCTCGATAGCTTGGTCTATGATACGATTGGTGTGCGGCTCCTTGCCAAAGGAGCTCAGACGCACGCCTAACTCGGCGAATATCTCTATCCTATCTATCATCGTATGGCGTAGTTTCTCAATTCTTTAGCCAGTTGGCGCTCCTGACCGTTGGTGAGCCTATCCACCAGCGCGTGAAAGCGTGGCGAGTGGTTGTGATGCACGGTGTGAGCCAACTCGTGCAGGATAATGTAGTCCTGCAGATGCGGAGGCAGAGTCATAATATACAGACTCAGCGATAGATTTCCCTTTGCTGTGCAACTTCCCCACTTAGAGCGTGCCGCTCGTATGGTTACACGCCCGTATCGCAGGCCGTGCTGTGAGGCTAACTCCTCCACGCGTCGTGGCAATACCTGTTTGGCTTCGGCTCGTAGTTGTTCTATCTGTGTTAGCGTTAGTTCTGGTGCACGACGCTCGGCGCATTTGGCCTTTGTGGTTATAATCCACTCCGCCTTACTCTCCAGAAAGGCAATGGCCTTCTGCTGGGAGATGTAGAGTGGAAACGATAGACGCACCTCACCCGATGGCCGCACCGAAATGGTTGTTCGTGTAGAGCGACGGGTCGAGGAGAGGGTTATCTCACCTAAAGCGGGGTGCTGGAGCCTGCTTTTCATTATCCGATGCGCTGACGCACAACCTCAAAGAGCATAACGGCCGCTGCGGCCGACACATTTAGCGACTCGATGGCTCCGATCAACGGAATGGCCAACTGCTCGTCGCAGAGCTTGAGTACCTCCTTTGAGATACCCGTATCCTCGGCACCCATAATGATCACGGTAGGCTTTCTAAAGTCGGCATCGTAGATCAGCTTGCGGCTCTTCTCGGTAGCGGCTACGGCCTGGAAACCCTCGGCCTGCAAAGCCTTGATTGTGTTGCGGATAGAGCCTACGCGGCATACCGGAATACGGCTCAATGCACCTGCCGACGAACGCATAGCCTCCGAATTTACGGGAGCCGAGTTCTTCAGCGGTGTGATAAGACCGTGAGCACCTGCACACTCTGCTGAGCGGGCAATAGCACCAAAGTTACGCACATCGGTAACACCATCGAAGAGCATAATCAGCGGGGTCTCATCCTCGGGTACGCGCTCCAGAATGTCGCTCAACTCAACATACTCGATGGGAGCGATCTGTGCCACTACACCTTGGTGGTTGAGCTTCGTTAGGCGGTTGAGCTTCTCCACGGGCACCTCCTGAACACGAATGCGGTGGCGGAATGCTAAGTCGCGCAACTCGGTCATAAGTTGTCCCTCGGCACCCTTGCGGATGTAGAGTTTTTCAATCTGCTTGCCGGTCTGGATGGCCTCGGCCACAGGGCGAATGCCAAAAACTAAATTGTTTGCCATTATTTTATATTATAAGTGCGGTATTTTATAAAAAAGTGTTTATATTTGTGTTTAGAAAACATTCTCAATTTGCCGAAATTGTGTTTGTTTTTCATAATGTAAATTTATAGGTGAAGCTGAGCAGTTGTGAAAACTCCTCAGCTTTTTTATTGATTTTCTGTTATTTCTAATTCGTATGATGCCTTTTCCCACTCGTGCATCTGCTTGTCGTATTGGGCTTTCAGTTCGTTGTATGCCGCATAGTCGGCCTCGTTGTATTCGGTTGCTGAAGCAAACTTTTCGTCGTAGGCGGCAATCTTTTGTTCGATGTCGGCCAATTCGCTCTCGATGGTCTCGACTGCTTTGCGTAATTTGCGCAACAGCTTCTCCTGCTCCTTGCGCTGTTCGTAGGATAGCTTACCCGTTGAGCTCTCCTTGGCGGTTGATGTTGTGGTTGTATCCCTGCGCTCAATCTCCTGCAACGACTCCACTTTGCGCTTCTCAAGAAAGTAATAGATACCTCCCAGATACTCCTTAACGCCTCCGTCGCGGAACTCGTAAACTCTATCAACGATGCCGTCTAGAAAATCTCGGTCGTGCGATACCAGCACCACCGTGCCGTCGTACTTCTGTATGGCGCGCTTGAGAATATCCTTCGAACGCATATCCATATGGTTGGTAGGCTCGTCGAGCACCAGCAGGTTGTAGGGTTCAAGCATCAGACGGGCCATAGCCAGGCGGCTTCGCTCGCCACCCGATAGCACCTTCACCTTCTTGTCGATATCCTCGCCTCGGAACAGGAATGCTCCTAAAATGTCGCGCAGTCGTGTGCGAATATCTCCTACGGCTACGCGGTCAAGAGTGTCGAATACGGTGAACTCACCATCCATCAAATCATCCTGATTCTGGGCGTAGTAGCCGATATTAACATTTGCACCTACCTTTATAGTGCCTTCGGTCTGCTCCAACTCGCCGATGAGCATTCGCGCCATAGTAGTCTTACCCTCGCCGTTGCGACCCACGAGCGCAATCTTCTGCCCGCGCTCCAAAGTGAATGTGAAATCAGAGAAGATTCGCTTCTCGCCAAAAGCTTTACCTACCTCCTTAACCTCGGCTACAATCTGACCCGAGCGGGGTGCGGGCGGGAACTTAATGTTGAGCGTAGCCAAATCCTCCTCCTCGACTTCGATACGCTCCAGACGCTCCAACTGCTTGATGCGCGACTGCACCTGGTTGCTCTTGGTGGGCTTGTAGCGGAACTTCTCGATAAATTCCTCGGTCTTCTCGATTAGTTTCTGCTGATTCTCATATGCTGCCATCTGTTGAGCGCGACGCTCAGCACGTAGCTCAACAAACTTCGAATAGGGTACTTTATAATCGTATATATGTCCGAGCGAGAGCTCTACGGTACGCGTGGTTACATTGTCCAAAAAGGCGCGGTCGTGCGAGATAAGCAACACGGCACCACTGTAGTTGCGCAGATACTCCTCCAGCCACTGGATACTCTCGATGTCGAGGTGGTTGGTGGGCTCGTCAAGCAGGAAAATCGAGGGTCGGCGTAGCAGCAACTTCGCCAACTCGATTCTCATACGCCATCCGCCCGAGAACTCGCTTGTGGCACGGTCAAAATCGGTGCGTTTGAAGCCCAAACCCAAGAGGGTTTTCTCGATGTCGGCCTCGCGTGTATCGCCACCCAAGATATGGTAACGGTCCTGCGCATCGTTTAGGCGGTGCAACAGCGACTCATACTCCTCCGACTCGTAATCCTCGCGTGTGGCAATCTCGGCCGTGAGCGAAGCAATCTCTGCCTCGAGGCGAAGTACTTCATCAAAAGCCTTCTCGGTCTCGGCCTTGAGTGTGGTGGTGTCGGCTACGCGCATTTGCTGTGGCAGGTAGCCAATCGTGCACTCGCCGTTAATGGTTACAGCACCCTCGGTGGGTTGCTGCTCGCCCGTGATGATACGCAGTAGGGTAGTCTTACCTGCTCCGTTCTTGCCTACCAGGCCTATGCGATCCTTCTCGTTAATGAGGAACGATATGTCGTCGAACAGAGTCCAGCCTCCGTAGCTTACCGTTAGGTTATCTAATGAAATCATCCTATGCCTCCAACATCTTTACAATCTCAGCCTCAGGGTCGGGTGCGCAGAACACGGCACTACCAGCCACCAGAGCCTCGGCGCCAGCGGCAAAGACCTCGCCCGCGTTCTTCGATGAGATACCGCCATCGATCTCGATGATGAAGTCAAGTCCCATCTGCTCGCGCATAGCAACCAGCTCGCGTACCTTGTCCAGCGATGCGGGCATAAACGACTGACCTCCAAATCCGGGCTCAACGCTCATCACAAGCACCATCTCTACCTTTGCGAGAATATCCTTGAGCACCGAAGTGGGTGTTGCGGGCTTAATCGAGATGCCAGCCTTTGCGCCAGCCTCGTGAATAGAGTTGATACAGCCGTCGATGTCGTTGGTGGCCTCGTAGTGGAATGTTACGTAGTCGGCACCAGCCTCCACAAAACGCTTCACATACTTCTCGGGCTCGACAATCATCAAATGTACATCGAGCACCTTCTTCGTAGCGTTACGAATGGGCTTCATAACGGGAAAACCGAATGAGATATTGGGCACAAACACGCCATCCATCACATCGATATGTACCCACTCGGCCGCACTGCGGTCAATCATTTGTGTGTCGCGTTCGAGGTTGCCGAAGTCGGCCGACAACATCGAGGGTGAAATAATTCGAGTCATAGTTCTATATTTTTTCTTTTACATAATCAACTAAGTCGTTGCGTCTGGAGCAGTTAAATACAACCTTCTCTGTGTCGGTGGTAACCAGTACCAAGTCGCTGCGTCGTGTGGCAAGCATATAGTAGCTACCGAGCGTGCGGTTGTTGAATAACCCGATATATCCTCCAGCTCCGCCGCTAGCCATTCGGCGTGTTGAGCGGCTGATTACCTTCGTGTCTATCGCCTCAATCTCGCGTATGTCGGAATATGCAATTCGCTTGCTTCCGACGATCTGCTTGATGCGTATCTCGCTCTCGGTGTATGTCGCATACACGGGAATCATCGAGTTTAGGTGCACATCAACTATAACCAAAAACAGGGCTATGGCTACAGCTCCGAATTTGGTTAGGCGTGAGTCGGTATTTTTGAACTGCAAATAAAGGTAGAGAAGCGAAAATACAATTATAACCGTAAACACGATGGTGGTTATAATCGTATCATTCGACCATTCGAAAAATATTTTTTCGTTCATACTGACTCACATTTATACTTGAAGGCAAAGATACAAATAATTAAGCATTTTTTTAGTCGCTAAAGCCTCGAAACATTGGCCTATTTGACTATTATGTGGAAAAAAGTTGGTTAATGCGACGATAATTAGTCGATTTTGCTCTGTCGAGATGAAATGATGGGGAATTCCATTTATGATAAGGGTGCGTATTTAGCGTATGGAAAGTGTAAAATTTAGTGGTAGAACTCGCGGTCTCGCATATTTTTTGCATTGAGTATTGGCGTATGCTATAAAATACAAATGCTATGAAAAAGTTTTTACCATTCTTCTTATTTACACTTCTGCTTTCGGTTACTGCGTCGGCGCAAAAGTTGCGTTGGGGTATCACAGGAGCTATGAATCTTGGCGACTATTCGATGAAAGTGGATGACATATCCATCGACCCCAGCTCGCGCGTGGGCTTTCGTGCGGGTGTTCGAATGGAGATGGACGCTCCTTTTATCTACGATGGTTTCTACTTCGATGGCGAGCTTGCGCTCAGCGCTAAGGGAGCAAAGCTCAACACATCGTCCGACGATGAGGTGATGAAGGTCATCTCGCGGCCCTACTATCTCGAAATTCCGATTCATATCGGCTATCGTTATATGTTTGGACAGGGCAAGGTAGGTGTGTTTGGCTCGTTTGGACCCTATTTCGGCGTAGGTATTTTCGGAACTGACAAGGTTACGGTGGGCGATGTTACGACCAAGCCCGACACCTTCTCCTCGGATGGTCTTAAGCGTTTCGACTTTGGTCTGGGCCTGCGTGCTGGAGTGGCAATGTTCGACCACTATCGCATCTATGTGGGCTACGATTGGGGTCTTATCAATGTGGCTAAACCCAGCGGTAATAGAGTCAATAACCGCAACTTCTATGTCGGTGCGGCTTATATGTTCTAACGCTCGCAACTCTTAAACTTAAAGTGGGGGAGTGTCGAATAAATAGCATTCGGCACTCTCGCTTTTTTCTTCACATCGTTGGCGTTTCGCAATAAAAAGGCTATCTTTGTCTAAAATGAAGATAGCCTTATGGAAGTAGCGTATATCATTATCATAGCCATCTTGTTAGTGGCAACGGTTGTCCTATTGATGTTGTATGTCGGCGAGCGCCGACGCCTGCAACAGGCGAACGAGCAGTTGGGCGCATCGGCCGATATGTTGCACGGAGTGGAGCAGGCTCGCGATGCGGCTTTGGTTGCTTGCCAGGAGGCACGCTCGCTGCGCGAGGCTGAGCAAATAGCACGCGTAAAGGCTGAGGCAGAGTTGGAAGCCGAGCGCCGTGCCGCACGCGAGCGAGAGGCGCATCAGCAGGAGATTGAGCGAATGATGCGCGAGCAGTTTCGTGCTATGGCAGGCGATATTATGGGTGAGCAGAGTCGTCGCTTCAAGGAGGAGAATCGTGAGTCGATGGATTTGATTCTCAAACCTTTTAAGGATAACATTATGGAGTTCCGCACCCGTGTGGAAAACATCTTCTCGCATCAGAACGAGCAACAGGGCGCGCTTAAGAGCGAACTGCAGCGCCTGATGGAGCTCAACTCGCAAATTACTACCGAAACGACCAACTTGACCAATGCTCTGAAGGGTAACTCAAAGGTGCAGGGTGATTGGGGCGAGACTATACTCGAGACCATTCTCGACTACTCGGGCCTTACGAAGGGTATTAATTACGAGGTGCAGAGTACCGTCGCTGTCGATGAGAGTCGCAATGTGCGCCCCGATGTGGTTGTGCGCCTGCCTGGCCGACAGAATATCATCATCGATTCGAAGGTGTCTCTGACCGATTACCTGCGTTATAATGCCGCCGAGACCCCTGCCGAGCGTAGTGCCGCGCTGAAGGCACACCTACAGTCGGTGCGTCGCCACGTGGCGGAACTTGGCTCGAAAGAGTATCATACGCTGAAGGAGTCGCCCGATTTTGTTGTGATGTTTATCCCCAACGAGCCTGCTTTTATCGAGGCTCTGCGAGCCGATAACGAGATCTGGAGCGACGCCTATAAGAAGAAGGTTGTAATCTCCTCTCCGTCGAATATATTTGCTCTGCTTAAGCTCGTCAGCATTTTGTGGACGCAGGATGCCCAGCAGAAGAATCAGCAGAAGATTCTGCAACTCTCGGCCTCGTTGTATGATAAAATGTGCCTCGTAACTGAGAGTATCGACGAGGTGGGTAAGAACCTCGACCGTGCGCAGAAAAAGTATGACGATTTGCGTACCCGTATGCAGGGCAAGGGAGGCGTTATCTCACTCGGCGAGAAGATAAAGGCGCTCGGTGTATCGCCCCGCAAGGAGCTTGCTGAGGAGTGGTTGCGCCAGACCGATATGACCGATGATGTGAACTTATTAAACGAAGATAATGACGAATAAGCATAGCGAAATATTCTGGCAGAGGCTTGATGCGCTGTTGGAGCGTAGCGAGATTGTGATCGACCGCCCGCGTGGCTCGTCGCATCCGCGTTTCCCTGAGATTATCTATACGATAGATTATGGCTATCTCGATGGCACTACATCGAACGATGGCGAGGGGGTTGATGTGTGGCTCGGCACAGACCCTGCCAAGCGACTCGATGCGGTGATATGCACGGTGGATTTGGATCGTGGCGACGCCGAACTAAAATTGATGGTGGGGTGTACGGCCGAGGAGAAGGAGTATATCGAACGGTTTTACAACGAGTGGCCTTGTATGGGCGCACAAATAATAGAGAGGGAGATGTGATTCTCCCTCTCTCTGTTATAATATTTTTTGCATTAAAATCTCATCAATATTTCCACTCGAAGAGAGTAACCATTCGCGACGGCGACCACACTCCTCGTAGCCCACTCGACCAAAGAGCGCAAGGCTCGGCCTGTTGTCGGCGGCCACACTGCACCATAGTTGATGCATATGTAGCACCTCGGCCGTATAGCGTTCCACCGCAAGTAACGCATCCGAGGCAAAACCTCGACGGCGGTAGTGTGGCGTGATAATAATACCCACTCCTGCTCGCCTATTCTGTGGGTCAAACTCGAATAGATCTACAGCCCCCACGACCTCGCCCGAGGCCATATCTTCGATTACTAGACGCATCTGGCGTGTGGCATATATATCGAACTGCTGTTCGTCAATCAGGCGCGAAAGCAAGTGGCGAGAGAACGGAGCCACAGTTCCGCTCGCTCGCCATACCTGAGTATCGTTTTCCCATTCGTACATAATGCCGAGGTCGTTTGGCTCCAGAGCTCTAAGTCGGCATATAGTACCCTCGATGTTCATTGCAGAGAGAATTACAAACCTATAATCTTGTTGTGGATAAGCATCGCCACACCCCACGCGTTGGCGTTCTCGGACATCTTCGATTGCCGGAACTTAGTATCCTTATATACCAAATTGAGCGAATATTTGTTGGTCGAAGACTTAAGCGGAAGCATAATGTAGTCGCCTGCAGCGGCCAAGTTTCCTCCTACGATGACACTCTCGGGGTTGAAGGTGTTGATCAGAAAGGCTACTGCCTTACCCAATTTCTCTCCCACCTCCTCGATAAGTTCGATCGACAGGTTGTCGTCGTTCTGTGCCGCCGCGATGATGTCGTTGATGTGAATCTGCTCGCCACGGTCATATTTCTCGCGAAGGATGGTGTTCACTCCGCTCTTAATCAACTTGATAATCTTCTCCTCGATGGCAATACCTGACACCTCGGTCTCCAAACAACCCTTCTTACCGCAGGCACAGATGGTCTCGTTGTCGAAGAAGGGGATGTGTCCGAACTCGCCAGCAAAGCCATTCTTACCATAGTACAACTTACCATCAATCACTATACCGATAGCCACACCACGACCCAAATGCAGATAAATAACATTACTCTCCTCCTTTGAGCGTGAGCAGTTATACTCAGCATAGCAGCGTGCGCGGGTGTCGTTTTCGAGCAGTACGCGGATGTTTACGCGCTTCTCGATGATGTCGCGTAGCGACTCGTCGCTCGATGTGAAGTACATATAGCTACGACCCGTCTCGGGATTTACTCGACCTACGATTGAGACTCCCAATCCCAAGATCTTAGCACGCTCGATACCGCAGTTGTTGATGAAGTTCTCGATATTCGAGCAAATCTTCTCCAGGCACTGCGGGCGGTTCTGAAGTTCGAACGAAGAGTCGGTAACCTCCTTAACGATGTTATTCTGAAGGTCGGTAATGACATAGGTCATATTGTCGCGGCCGATGTTGATACCAGCAAAGTAGATTGCCGAATTGGCCAAACCAAATACATTGGGGCGACGACCACCCGGGGTCTCGACCTTACCCAGATCATTTACGATCTTCTCCTCGATAAGTTCCTGCACGAGTTTGGTAATGGTAGGCACACTTATGTGTAACTCCTTGGTTAACTCCGACAGAGTACACTCGCCATTCAACGCCATATAGGCGATGATGTTACGCTTGATAGTGTTGTTCTTATGCGTAATACCCTTTAGGTTCTCGTTGGGCTGAATATTAAAAAATTCGGTTAGAGACGACATATTGATTGTGTGTGAAATGTTTTAAGTTTGCTATTGGCAAATATAATAACTTTTGATTGGAAGTGCAAGTGAATTTTTAATTATTTTAATGAATTTAATAAAAAAAATACCGTTACGCGGAGGCGTAACGGTAAAATTTTCCAAAACGATGTTGGATATTATCTCTGTCGGAGTGCTTATATCGTAGCCTTTGACTCTACTACAGCGCTGGCATTGCACTTCTTAACGAGACCCTGCAAAACATTGCCAGGTCCCAGTTCGGTGAATTCGGTTACGCCGTTGGCTATCATATTATTAACGATCTGTGTCCAGCGTACGGGAGCCGTTAGCTGAGCGATAAGATTAGCCTTGATCTCTTCGGCCGAGGTGTGGGGCAGTGCATCTACATTCTGGTAGATAGGGCACACGGGGGTGTGGAACTCCACCTCGTCGATAGCCTGAGCCAACTCTGCGCGAGCAGCCTCCATCAGCGGAGAGTGGAATGCTCCACCTACGGGCAGGCGCAGGGCACGCTTTGCTCCAGCCTCCTTGAGCTTTACGCAAGCGGCATCGACAGCCTCGTCGGCACCCGAGATAACCAACTGTCCGGGACAGTTGTAGTTGGCGGCAACCACTACGCCATCGATTTCAGCGCAAATCTGCTCAACCACAGAATCCTCCATCGAGAGTATGGCAGCCATACCTCCAGGCTGCTGCTCACAGCACTTCTGCATAGCCATAGCGCGTTTTGCGACCAAGCGCAGGCCATCCTCAAACGAGAGCGCTTCGGCAGCAACAAGAGCCGAAAACTCGCCTAATGAGTGGCCAGCAACGGCATCGGGCTTGATGCCGAGGACCTTGGCTAAGATAACCGAGTGCAGAAATACGGCGGGCTGTGTAACCTTTGTCTGCTTAAGCTCGTCAGCCTCTCCGCTAAACATAATGTCGGTGATGTTGAAACCTAAAATCTCGTTAGCCTTGTCGAACAGAGCCTTTGCCGAGGGATTGTTTTCATAAAGATCTTTTCCCATTCCAGAGAACTGTGCGCCCTGACCGGGGAAAACATAAGCGTGTTTCATAATCAGTGTTTAGTTTTGCGAGTCCGCGACTGACTCGATATTAAATCGGGGCAAAGGTATTATCTATATTGCAATTTTCCAAATACGGCTATATCCGATAAGGTAATAAATATGGCATTCGGAGGCTGTTTTATTCATCAAAATTTGCATAATTTGGCAAAACGCCTTACCTTTGATTCAAATCTTAATTTAATAAACCTTATTACTATTTAATTTTATGAAGAAATTGTTCTTATTGGCCGTAACTGCACTCTTTGCATTCAGTGCATCGGCTCAGGAGGCACTCGGTAGCCGTGCTCAGGTTGTGTCGCCTCAGATTAACGACAACAACAGCGTAACTCTGCGCTTGGCAGCCCCTGAGGCTAAGAAGGTTACCGTTGCTGGTAATTTCCTTACTCCCGACGGTCAGCCCGTTGAGAATACCGAGATGACTCGCAATGCCGATGGCGTATGGGAGTACACTTCGCCCGCGTTGCGTTCAGAGTTGTACAACTACAACTTTATCGTTGATGGTGTTCGCATTTGCGACCCCTCAAATGTATTCATCTGCCGCGATGTTGCGTCATCTTTTAACATCTTCATCATTGGTGGTGATCGTGGCGATATCTACAGCGTGAACGATGTTCCCCACGGTAGCGTAACTAAGACTTGGTACGACAGCCCCACACTCCAGATTAAGCGTCGTATCACTGTTTACACTCCTGCAGGTTACGAGACAAGCAAGGCTGACTACCCCGTACTCTATCTGTTGCACGGTGCTGGTGGCGACGAGGAGGCTTGGATGACTTTGGGTCGTACATCTCAGATCTTGGATAACCTTATCGCTCAGGGTAAGGCGAAGCCTATGTTGGTTGTTATGACTAACGGTAACGCTTGGCAGAGCGCAGCCGTAGGTGAGGCTGCTGGTGGTATGGTTCAGCCCTCGATGCGTGGCAATGCAAATGTTCGTCCCGCTGCATCTTTCGAGCAGTCGTTTGGCGATGTTATCAAGTTTGTTGAGAGCAACTATCGCGTAATCAAGAAGAAGGAGGGTCGTGCTATTGCAGGTCTTTCAATGGGTGGTGGCCACTCTTACAACATCTCTCGCACTTATCCCAACACCTTCGACTATGTAGGTTTGTTCTCAGCAGCTGCTGGTAACTTGGATAACGAGGAGGTTCAGACATCATTGAAGGTACAGCGCGACAATGGCTTCAAGCTCTATTGGATCGCTTGTGGTACTACTGACTTCCTTTATCAGCGTAACCTCGATATGATGAAGTATATGGACTCAATTAAGTTCCCCTACACATATCGTGAGAGCGGTGAGGGTCATATCTGGCGTAACTGGCGTATCTATCTCTCGGAGTTTGCTCCTATGTTGTTCCAGTAATTGATTCTTCGAGTATAAAAAAGTGTCGAGCCACAGGGCTCGACACTTTTTTTGTTGTATGTTACGCGACTACTCCTCGCGAGAGAACGAGTAGGGACGATCCTCATCTGCCGTACCGCGTTCGGTGTTGGGCTGGGAGTTCATCGTAACGCTCATCTTACCACCCTTGGTGATGTCGGAGTGGGTGATGTAGTTGCGAGTATAGGCCTTGCCGTTGAGGCGCATATCGTCGATGTAGATATTATCCTCGCTATTCTCTGGCGCCTCGATGGTGAAGGTGTTGCTATTTGCCAAATGCAACTTCGCCTGCTTAAAGAGCGGTGCGCCCATCACATACTGATCCGATGCTGGGCATACGGGGTAGAATCCCAAAGCCGAGAAGATGTACCACGCCGATGTCTGGCCATTATCCTCGTCGCCACAGTAACCATCGGCCTGCGCCGAGTAGAAGCGATTCATTACCTCGCGTACCCAATACTGCGCCTTCCAGGGCTGTGCGGCGTAGTTGTACATATATATCATATGCTGTATGGGCTGATTGCCGTGGGCGTAGTTACCCGTGTTCATAACCGTCATCTCGCGAATCTCGTGGATGGGGAAGCCGTAGTAGCTATCGTCATACACGGGAGGCACGGTAAATACCGAGTCAAGCATCTCAACGAACTCCTCGTCGCCACCCATCAAATCGATCAAACCCTGCGGGTCGTGGAACACCGACCAGGTGTAGTGCCAACTGTTACCCTCGGTGAAGGCGTCGCCCCACTTCAGCGGCGAGAATGGCGCTTGGAACTCGCCATCGGCATTGCGGCCGCGCATAAGACGAGTCTCCTTGTCGAAAAGGTTACGATAGTTCATTGCTCGCTTGGCGTAGCGGTCGATGATCTCCTGAGGCTTGCCCAACTCCCTTGCCATCTGGTAGATACACCAGTCGTTGTAGGCGTATTCGAGTGTGCGGGCAGCATTCTCCTTGATTCCTACATTGTAGGGTACATAACCGAGCGTGTTATAGTATTCGTGACCCAAACGACCTGTTGAACCTACCTCTGGGTGAACACTCTCTGAACCGTGCACAAGGCCCTCGAACAGAGTCTCTACATCCTCTACCTTAATCCCCTTAAGGTAAGCGTCGGCCAATACCGAAGCGGAGTTGTTGCCCACCATACAGTCGCGATGGCCAGGACTCGACCACTCGGGGAAGAAGCCGCTCTCCTTATATACATTCACAAAGCCCTCTTGCATCTTCTGATTCTCTTCGGGGTAGAGCAGGTTTAGTAATGGGAACAAGCTACGGAATGTATCCCAGAAGCCTGTGCCAGTGTAAAAGTATCCCTTCTCGACCTTGCCGTTGTGCGGGCTGTAGTGTACAATCTCGCCGTTGGCGTCAATTTCGTAGTGCTTCTGCGGGAAGAGCGTAGCACGATAGAGGCACGAGTAGAATGTGCGATACTGGTCGAGGTCTCCACCGCTTACTTCGATGCGACCAAGCACATCGTTCCACGCCTGACGACCCTTCTCGCTAAGCGACTCTAATGTGTCGTTGCCTAATTCTCTGAGGTTGATGGCCGCTTGTTCGTGGCTTATGAACGACGATGCTACACGAGCGTGTACCTGCTCACCCTTCGATGTGCGGAAACCGATTACGGCACCCGTGTGGTTAGCCTCCTGCTCGAGTGTATCGTGCAACTTGCCATCGGCAAAGGTGTGGATATACTCAAACGGCTTGTCGAACTCCACCACGAAGTAGTTGCGGAAGTTGTTGTCGCTCACGCCACCACTGTTGCGGGTTGTGTAGCCTATGATACGGTTGTTATCCTTGTCAATCTTTATGTATGAGCCATTATCGAAGGCATCGACTACTATGTAAGAACTCTCCGATGAGGGAAATGTAAAACGGAACAGAGCCGCGCGGTCGGTCGGCGAGAACTCGGTTACAACATCATAATCGGCAAGATATACCTTGTAGTAATAGGGCTTTGCCTCCTCGCCTTTGTGGGAGAACCAGCTTGCACGCTCCTCCTCGTCGAATTTCGGAGCACCTACAACAGGCATAATCGAAAACTGTCCATAGTCGTTAATCCACGGGCTGGGCTGGTGTGTCTGCTTGAAACCACGAATCTTGTGGTCGGTATAGGTGTACATCCAACCGTTACCCATCTTACCGGTCTGGGGCGACCAGAAGTTCATACCCCACGGACGCGCAATGGCGGGATAGGTGTTACCAGTCGAGAGGGCAAACTCCGATAGCGTGCCCACCAATGGATTTACATAATCGGCAGGCGATGTGGGGGCGTCGCTTGTCGTTGTGGCTCCGCTACACGATGCGAGCAGGAGCACAGCCGAAATGGCAGTGAGTAGTTGAGTAGTAATTCTGCGTATCATAGTGTGTGAAATTTTATCTGATGAATGTTCCGCTCCAGCGTGATGTATTGCCACACGCGTCGCTTACGCGTATCTCGATGGTATGTGATGTGCCACCCTTTATACCCTCGTTTTGGAGGTTAATGCTGGCTCGGCCACGCGAATAGTCTATGGGGACCCACTCGCCATCGATTGAGGCGGTGTAGGAGCTTACGCCTGAAAAATTGTCGCTCAGACGGAACGAGATGACACTACGCGAGCGGCAATCCTGGCCATCGGTAAATTGCGGACGAATGGTTGGAGCTACCGCGTCGGCCACAAGGCAGAAGGTGCCGAATGTGGATGTACGAGCCGTAGTACGACGGTTGTTATACTTGCCCCCAACATAGGACAGGCGACCGTTGCCAGCCACGGCGGCTACCGTAACATAGGGTTGTTGGGCCTCGTCAATAGGCATCGAGAAGACCAGCCCGATAGATTTTTGCAGTGGGGTGTCGGTGTCGTGCACCTTGTATGCGGGTGAGAGAACGCTGATGGTGGAGTCGGCTTTGATCGCTATGTCGCTGGGCTCCATCGTCATCGCTATGCTTTCGTAGAGAGCTCCCTTGGGGATTACTACGCTGAATAGATCGTCAACCTTGCCTGCAAAATCGTGATTAAATTCTACTATGTGTGAGCCTTCAGGTATCTCGCTACGGAAACACTCCTCGTCTGGCTTACCCACTATATCAAATGCAAGTGTCGAGCAGTTGCCACAATCATCGGTTATGACGAACTCCACACGGCGCTTCTGTCCCTCCGTTGTGGTTACAATACCTCGGTTGACAAGCGTCGGGTAGAAATAATCGGTGCCACCCTGCAACATTGCCGTGCGCATAGCCTCGTTGCGCGATGAGCGCTGAATAGGGTAGTAGGATACGGCGTTGCAGTAACGCGAGAGGTCGAATGTGAATCCATCGTTGCGATACTCGAATATGGGCTCGCCGTCCAATTTCTCAACCAGATTGTATACTCCGTAGGTGTTTGTTACATCGTTCTTGCGGTCGGATGTCTCAACTACAAAATAACCCGTACGCCCCACCTTGATAGCACCTTGTTGCGCAGTGCGATATGAGCCTGCATCAGCTTTGTTCACGGCATAGGTCGAGGGGCGACTGTGCATAGGCACAACGCCTACGGTGTCAACCTCGATGTAGTGCACCTTCATTATGTAGGGCGAAATATCATCCTTGGGCGTTACGATGCCCTCTTTAATGATGTTGTAGGTCTTGCTTGTCTTCGAGTCGCGTATCTCGAAATGCAGATGTGGGCCCTGCGACGAGCCTGTGTTACCCGAGCGGGCAATCACTTCACCGCGCTTGACAATGAATTGGTCGGCTCGACAGAACAAATCGACACTGTTCTGCTTGAGTCGATGGCGCTCGGCAGCCACGAACTCGGCTATGTCGTTACGAAAACGCGACAGATGGCCATAGACCGATGTGGTGCCATTGGGGTGTGCTACATAGAGCGCAAGTCCATAGCCTGTGGGCGACTGATAGATGCGACTTACATAACCATCGGCAACGGCCACTACGGGTTTACCCTCCACACCGTCGGTCTTAAAATCTGTGCCCGAGTGGAAATGGTTTGAACGCATCTCGCCGAAGTTGGCAGAGTAGTAACCCGCCACCTCACGCAGTGGGTAGTCGTAATACTCGGGGTTGAGCGTCTGGGCTTGCGTTGATGTATATAGGCCTATGGTAAGCAGTATGGTTAAAAGTCGTCGCATTCGGTTTCAAAGTTAAGGTTTTGGGTAAGCTGCTCAACGCAGTGTAGCACATCATCCATCGAAAAGCCAAACGAAAGGCCCGAACGAATGAGTTTGTTTCTTAGGTCGTATGGTGAACTGTATTTTACCGTTCGCATACGCTTCGATAGTTTGTCGTGCAGGCGTTCTATATTCTGCGCATTGTCGATTTGTCGAAGTGCCTCGGCTATAATATCAGCCGCTACGCCCTTGCGCATAAGTGTTGCGCGGATTTTATACTCTCCCCAACCGCTCAGGTTGCTCTTCTCGCGCACGAAAGCCTCGGCATAGCGTCTGTCGTCGATAAAACGGTCGGCAATGAGTCGTTGCAATACTCCAGCACGCTCACCCTCGGGCACACCCCACGTAGCCATCAAGCGTTTGGCGTCGCCCGTCGAGCGCTCGGCTCGAGCACATAGTCGCATAAGCGACGAGAGAGCTTGCTCGGCGCTCTTTTCGCGTTTTACCCTCGGTTTGGTCGGCAGCATATCATACGAGGTTTTTGACGGAAGTCGTTTCTAATCTCTATATCGGCGTAGCCCTCATCCTCGAGCATATGGGCGGTGGCTGCGGCCAGCGTTTCGTGAATCTCGAAAAGTAGGACGCCATTATCGGTCAATATCTCACGGGCTCGCTGGGCTATGAGGCGGTAGAAGATGAGTGGGTCATCGTCGGCAACAAAGAGTGCCAAGTGGGGCTCAAATCCCGTTACATTGATGTGCATTGCACTCTGCTCTGAAGATGGTATGTAGGGTGGGTTCGATACTATGATGTCGAAGTGTCGGTTGTCGATTGTCGGCAAACCCGACAAAACATCATCCTTGATAAACTCCACATCGGCCTGCAATGCCGCAGCATTTTCGCGTGCAATGGCTAGCGCCTCGTCCGAGATATCGATTGCCATAACTGAGGCCTGCTTGAGATTTTTTTTCAGCGCAATGGCTATGCAACCGCTTCCGGTGCATATATCCACCACTTGTGGGTTGGTCATTGTGGTGGCTCGCTCCAATGCCCAGCCAACCAACTCTTCGGTCTCGGGGCGGGGAATGAGTACACCCTCGCGTACGATATACTCCTCGCCGTAGAAGTCGGCACGGCCTATGACATATTGTATTGGGCGTCCCTGGGCAAGCTCATTCGATAGTTGCTCAAGCTCTGCAATATCGATTATTTCGTTAGGCTCGGTGAGAAATTTGACCTCTGGCTCGCCACTCCACTTGGCCGCAGCCATACGGGCTATGCGTCGGCACTCTTCGGTGGAGTAGAGTGCGGCAATGCGTCGGCTTATGTAGCCAATAATCTCTGCCCGAGTTGCTCTCATTTATGCACGAAGTTTAAGGTCGGCCAATGCTATTGCGATGGCAGCCTCCACAACAACGGCGGCTCGCAGGGTGATGCACACATCGTGGCGACCCTTGATGATGAGTTCTTCGACCTGGCCAGTCTCAAAGTTAAATGTTGTCTGGGGGCGTGAAATAGATGCTGTGGGCTTCACAGCAGCACGAACAATAATCTCGTTACCGTTGGTAATACCTCCAACGATGCCACCTGCATTGTTTGTTGAGGTGTGTCCCTCACGGTCGATAATAATGTCGTTATGTTCTGAGCCACGCATACGGGCGGCCTCGAATCCTGCTCCAAACTCTACACCCTTAACTGCGGGCACCGAGAATAGTAGATGAGCAATAAGGCTCTCGGCCGAGTCAAAGAAAGGCTCGCCCAAGCCAGCACCTACGCCCTGTACGCGGCACTCGATAACGCCACCCACCGAGTCCTGTGCTATACGAGCCTGCTCGATAATGGTCTCAAATTGTGTCTTGTCGCACTCGCCACCAATCTCGGTAATATTGGTCATAAAACTAACCTCTTGCCCGAGGATGCGCTTAGCTACAACGCCTGCTGCAACCAATCCCAGAGTGATGCGTCCCGAGAAGTGGCCTCCGCCACGGGGGTCGTTCATTCCGTTCCACTTCTGCTGTGCAACCAAATCGGCGTGCGAGGGACGGGGATGTGCAACAAGGTTTTTATAATCGACAGAGCGAGTGTTCTCGTTCATAAACACGATGGTGAGCGGAGAACCCGTGGTGTGGCCCTCGTAGAGCCCCGATACGATATGAGGCATATCGCTCTCGATGCGAGTCGTAGTGCCTGCTCCGCCCGCCTTGCGGCGCTGGAGGTCGGCAAGAAAATCTGCCTCAGAAAGAGGTATGCCCGCGGGTACACCGTCGATGCTGACGCCCACTTGTGTGCCGTGCGACTCGCCCCAGATACTTACTCTAAATATGTTTCCCCAAGAGTTCATTATCGCTCAATTATTGATTCCAAATCTTCGAAGAATGTCGGATAGCTCTTCTCTACACACTCGGCATTCTCGATAACCACTTCTCCCTTGCAACGCAGTGCCGATATTGCCAACGACATAGCTATGCGGTGGTCGTCGTGGCTAAAGGTTGTAGCAGGGCGGATCTCGCCACCACGGATACGCATAATGTTATCCTCGCTTATATCTACCTCAATGCCCAACTTCTCGTACTCGCTGCAGATAGTCTCGGCTCTGTCGCTCTCTTTATGACGCAGGCGATTTGTGCCCTTGATTACACTCACACCCTCGGCCGCAGCAGCCAAAGCTGCCAGCGCGGGGAAGAGATCGGGTGCGTTGGTTGCATCAAACTCGAAAGCTCGCAACTTGCGCTTGCTTACCGTTATGCTATCCTGCTCGATTACAATGCCTGCTCCAGCACGCTCCAGCGCGTGGCAGATAGCCGTATCGGCCTGCTTCGAAAGGGTCGATAGATTTTTTACAGTAACCTCACCCGCAATGGCACCAGCCACTAATATCGAGGCCGCACCACTCCAATCGCCCTCGATTGCGAGGTCGGTGGGTGAGTATTGCTGTCCCCCCTCGATAAAGAACTCGGTGTAGTCGCCCTCGTTGTGCATAATCTCAACACCAAAGTGGCGCGCCGTGTCGATAGTCATCTCGATGTATGGCGTAGAGACAGGAGAATCTACATAGAGCGTAGTATCCTCCTCGGCCAAGGGCAAAGCAAGTAGGAGACCCGTGATGAACTGCGATGAGACACTACCATCGACCTTTATCTTGCCTCCGTGAATAGGTCCCTGTACCTCGATGGGTAGAAAACCGCCGCCGTCGCGCACCTGAACTCCTAACTGTCGCAGGGGCTCGATCATCATTGTCATAGGGCGGTAGAGCAGTGTGCCCTCGCCTTGAATGGTGAGTGGTGTGGGGTTGAGCGATGCAATGGGAGTAAAGAGGCGCGTTGCCAGACCCGACTCGCCAACATAGAGTGTGTCGGATGTGGGCTTAAGTCCTCCTTCGATTGCGAGTGTGCTGTCGTCCAAAAACTCCACCTTCGCACCCAATGCCTCGATGCATTTGAGAGCCGAGCGAGTATCCTTGCAAAACTCTAAATTGCGCAACACACTGCGTCCATTAGCGAGCAGTGCAAGTGCTATGGCTCGTTGTGCGTAACTTTTTGAACTTGGAGGAGTAATTGTTCCTCTGACGCTTCCCGCGGAGACTGATTTATCCATATAGGGTTATAGTTGGTTTTGTTCCTTGATTAGCGCGGCGGCACGCTCGGCCTCGATACGCTCCATTGTGGCACTCTTTCGACGACGAAGCTCGAAGTTTTTACCCAAGTAAACCTTACGCACCATTTCGTCGTTAGCCAGATCCTCGGCCGTACCCGTCTTTAGAATCTTACCCTCGTAGAGCAGGTAGGTACGGTCGGTGATCTCGAGAGTCTCGTCCACATTATGGTCGGTGATAATTACACCGATATTCTTATTCTTGAGTGTTGCCACAATGCTCTGAATATCCTCTACGGCAATGGGGTCAACACCTGCAAATGGCTCGTCAAGCAGAATAAACGCAGGGTTGATGGCCACGGCGCGTGCAATCTCGGTACGGCGACGCTCGCCACCCGAGAGCTGAATACCCAAACTCTTGCGAACCTTCTGCAAGCGAAACTCCTCGATGAGCGACTCCACACGCTCACGCTGGTACTCCTTGCTATAGTTAGTCATCTCCAACACGGCGCGGATATTATCCTCCACGCTCAGGCGACGGAAGACTGAAGCCTCCTGCGCCAAGTAGCCTACACCCATCTGCGCACGGCGATAGACGGGCATATCGGTCAGCTCGCTCACCACGCCCTCGTCGTTCTCAAGGAAGATTTGACCCTCGTTGGGTTTAATAAGCCCCACTATCATATAAAAGGTAGTGGTTTTGCCAGCACCATTGGGACCCAGCAAACCTACAATCTCGCCCTGCTTGACATCTACAGAGACGTGGTTCACCACTGTGCGTGATTTGTATTTTTTGACCAGTTCGCTTGTGAATAGTCGCATAATCGTCTAAATTTTTCACAAAGTTATTATTTTTTCCAAAAAAATTTTTATCTTTGAATGAGAATTTAACTTTTAACCGATATAAGGGCTAACATCGAGCATATATTTTCAAACGATGGAACAGGAACTGAGCATTTTGCATAATAAACTTAAGGAGTATTTCGGATTCACATCTTTCAAGGGCAACCAGGAGGCTGTGATTCGCAATCTGCTTTCGGGTCGTGATACATTTGTATTAATGCCCACGGGAGGCGGTAAGTCGTTGTGCTATCAGTTGCCCGCCTTGATTATGGATGGTGTTGCAATCATCATCTCGCCACTGATCGCCCTGATGAAGAATCAGGTCGATGCTATGCGCACATTCTCGACTGAATCGGGCATTGCTCACTTTTTGAATTCATCGCTCAACAAGACGGCCATCAATCAGGTGCGTCAGGATGTGTTGGATGGTAAAACGAAGCTACTCTACTTCGCTCCCGAGTCGCTCACCAAGGAGGATAATATCGCATTTTTGCGTAAGATAAAAATCTCGTTCTATGCCATCGATGAGGCGCATTGCATCTCGGAGTGGGGCCACGATTTCCGCCCTGAGTATCGCCGTATTCGTCCTATTATCAACGATATTGGCCACGCTCCCTTGATTGCCCTTACGGCTACTGCTACACCCAAAGTGCAGATGGATATTCAGAAGAATTTGGGTATGACCGATGCGGCCGTGTTCAAGTCGTCGTTCAACCGTTCGAACCTCTTCTACGAGATACGACCCAAGCATAATGCCGAGCGTGATATTATTCGCTTTATTAAGCAGAAGCCTGGCAAGAGTGGTATCATCTACTGTTTGAGCCGCAAAAAGGTGGAGGAGTTGGCCGAGTTGTTGATGGCTAACGGCATTAAGGCGCTGGCCTACCACGCAGGTATGGATGCGCAGACGCGAGCCAATAATCAGGACGACTTCCTAATGGAGCGAGTCGATGTGATTGTGGCAACGATTGCCTTTGGTATGGGTATCGATAAGCCCGATGTGCGCTATGTTATCCACTACGATATACCCAAATCACTTGAAGGCTACTATCAGGAGACGGGCCGTGCGGGTCGCGACGGTGGTGAGGGACACTGCCTTACATTCTACAGCTATAAGGATATACAGAAGTTGGAGAAGTTTATGCAGGGTAAGCCTCTGGCCGAGCAAGAGATTGGTAAGTTGCTCTTGCTTGAGACCGTGTCGTATGCCGAGAGTTCGATGTGCCGTCGTAAGACGCTGTTGCACTACTTTGGTGAGGAGTACGACGAGCCTAACTGTGGCTGCTGCGACAACTGTGTGAACCCCAAGCCTAAGGTTGACGCCAAGACCGAGATGAAGCTCGCGTTGCAGACCCTGGAGGCTATTGGCGATAAGTTCAAGATTGACCACCTGTGTGCTGTACTCACGGGTAAGGTTACGGCTCAAATTAAGAGTTATGGACACAACAAACTCGAGTTCTTTGGTCAGGGCGAGGAGCACGATGCCAAGTTCTGGGGTGCGGTGGTGCGTCAGGGCTTGATTATGGGCTTGATTGATAAGAGTATTGAAAACTATGGCCTTATCTCAATAAATGAGAAGGGTCGTGAGTATATCGTCTCACCCAAAACAGTAACAATTACTCTTGACCACAACTACGACGAGGAGGAGAAGGAGGAAGAGGCAATAACTGCTCAGATGGGTAAGGGCGGAGCGGCCGACGAGGAACTCTACTCTATGCTCAAGGATTTGCGTAAGAAGGTTGCCAAGAAGTTGGATCTGCCTCCGTTTGTTATTTTCCAGGATCCGTCGTTGGAGGATATGGCTATACAATACCCTATTACTATCGAGGAGATGCAGAATATCTCGGGTGTGGGCGCTGGCAAGGCTAAGAAGTTTGGTGAGGAGTTTATTAAACTCATCAAGGCCTATGTAGAGGAGAAGGATATTATCCGTCCGCAGGATATGGTCGTTAAGTCGGTGGCCAACAAGTCTGGAAATAAGATCTTCATCATTCAGTCTATCGATCGCAAGATGGATTTCGACGATATTGCGCGTGCTAAAAATCTCGACTTTGAGGAACTGTTGTCCGATATCGAGGGTATCGTGAATTCGGGTACGAAGCTCGATATTTCGTATTACCTTGACCAACATATGGATCAGGATAAGATTGAGGATATTTACCTCTACTTCAAGGAGGATGCCGAGAGTGATTCGCTCGACGCCGCCATCGAGGAGTTGGGCTCAGATTATAGCGAGGAGGAGATTCGCTTGGTGCGTATTAAGTTCCTTTGTGAAATGGGACATTAAAAGTTCTCTTGAAAACTCACTTTTATAATACTTTTAGGAGATAATATGAAGATAATATGACTGCTAACCTCAGGTTAGCAGTCGTTTTTTTGTCCGCGATGAGTTGCTTGGTTAAAAAATTTTTGCTTACCTTTGCCCCGACATTTCGAAGGGGTGCCTTACTATCAGGCTGAGATTATACCCATTGAACCGGATACGGGTAATGCCGAGACCGGGAAAAGCGTAATCGACACATATACCCCTTTTCTGTATTTTTAATTTTTAACATTAA
>JAZONC010000011.1:0-31200 GCA_045654285.1 Alistipes sp.
ACGCAAGGATTATGGACGTTGGGGGCAGAATATCTATGGCAAGAAATCTGTAGCGGTATGTTTCCTCGCTACAAACCACACATCGGGAGGTAACTCAGGTTCACCCGTAATCAATGGCAAGGGCGAGTTGATTGGTATCAACTTCGACCGTACTTGGCGTTCTACTATGAGCGATATGGAGTTCGATCCCTCGATCTGCCGTAACATCTCGGTAGATATTCGCTACGTGTTGTTCGTTATCGACCGCATCGGCGGTGCGTCATACCTCTTCGACGAGATGACCCTTAAGTAATATTCTCGAAAATAGAGACAGAAAGAGGCCTCACCAGAGGTCTCTTTCTGCTTTTTTAGGGGTATAACGCACTTTTTTTATAAAAAATTTTGCGAATTACGAAATAGTGCCTATATTTGCACACCTTTTCGGCGGAGAGTGCTTCGCCAACATAGAAAGGCCCAGGTGGTGAAATTGGTAGACACGCTACTTTGAGGGGGTAGTGAGCATTAGCTCGTGCAAGTTCGAGTCTTGTCCTGGGCACCAAAAGAGAAGTTGAAAGACTTCTCTTTTTTTGTATCCATAGGCCTCATTTTGCTATTTTATCCTTTTTTTTCTTATATTTGTGTTAAGCTGAATATATCATTTGGGGCGATTAGAACACTGAAAAGGTATTAATCATCTAAACATTATAGAATTATGGATAAGCCTATTTACACTCCGCCAAAGGTGGAGGTGATGGAGTGCACCATCGAAAAAGGATTTGCAGCATCTGATGTTTTTCCCATAAGTGATTGGAACCCTCAACCCTTCTAAGCCTATGATACGAGTTATAATTCTTATCTGCACTCTATTAGTTGCAGCCTGCTCGAAAAACGACATCGACACACTACAAGGCCTCACTCTACAAGCCCCGACAAATTCAACCCGCACATCATTTGACGGAACACATAGCTATTGGAGCAGTAGCGACAAACTGCAAGCCATCGTTAGCCAGGGCGGCGTCGGAGCTGTGTATGAATTTTCGATGCTCGACGCTAATAATAGCTCGTTTGTGAATAACGATATAACTATAAATCGCACCGAGAGATATAATATCTACGCTCTGCACACCGCCGCCAACACTATCCCCAAAACCAGCGGAGTCTATGCCGATGTGGCGATTGGTGCGGCCGTTCAGGAACAGGTAGGCTCTTCGGCCAACCACATAGCCGCCTTAGATCCGCTCTATGGCAAGGCTGAGGATGTTTCGGGAAATACCGCACAAGTAAATATGCAACATTCGGCCGTGGCGTTGCGTATTAATATCAGAAACACAACAACCGAGGCGATTGCTGGCATTGAAAGCCTGCAGATTATCGCGCCCAACGATGTGAAGATCTACGGTTGGTATCGCCTCGACCTTGCTACGGGAGAGAGCGAGGTTGTAAACGGCACCGGAAACCGCATTACCGTAAATATATCTTCGTCGGGAAGCGTTGCTGTGGGCGATAGTTTTGTGGTATGGGCTGCCACGGCTCCATTTGTAATGCCCGAGGATGGAGCGTTACAATTCAAGGTAACTACCACCGACAACAAGGAGCTTTCATACGAAAAGATATTTACAGAGCAGGTGGCATTCGAGGCGGGCTCTATTATGCAAACTACCATAGAGCCAATTCTTCCGCCCGAGGAGATTGTCTTAAAGTGGGGATACTTAGACGGGTACATCACACCCGTGCTTGCATCTGGATCTGAAAGCTCAGGGCTTCCGAAAAAATTTAGTTGCGGGGATTACTTCATCAATATTGATGGCGTATGCGATTTCTCTATAGTCAACAACGAGTTTATGCGATTTTCCGATATTAACAAGGATGAAGAAGGAGCTTATATCTCTTTGCCACAGATTGCCAATTACAAATTAACACAAGTAATTACACATATTACAGAATATTGCGAAGGTAGGCAAGGCATCAAAGTCGGTGTTGGCATAGGCTCGGGCGGAGATAGAACCTATTATACTCTAAATAATATGGATAAGAATACAACATACAATATTTCCAGCTCATCATCTTCCGAGCAGTACAATATTCACATTAAAGCCACATCAGATAAATTTTACGACCTAACGGGTATTACGATGGTCTACAAGCTGGAAGAGTAATAAAAAAGGGCTGCACCTCCGATGAAGTGCAGCCCTAACTATTTCCAAACTGAGACTACTTTGTAACGGTGTAAGTACCGCCCTGGTAGGTCTTCGACTCGGTCTCGCCGGGGAGGGTTACAGTAGCTGTTGCGCCCTCGGGGATGGTGAACTCCCAAATCCACTTATCGCCCTCATACTTCCAAGCACTCTTGATCAAGCCTGCGGCAGAGTTGTACTCGGCTGTGATGTGGCCCAAACGCTTGTCGGGGATGGGACGCATAATGATATGCTTGAAGCCAGGCTGTGCGGGGTCGGCAGCGATACCTGCGGCACTCTCCCAAATCCACTCACATACGCAACCGTAAGCATAGTGGTTGAAGCTGTTCATACCGAGGGGACCCATACCCTTATCTACCATATATGAGTTCCAACGCTCCCAGATGGTAGTTGCGCCATTATCCACAGAGTAGAGCCAGCTGGGGTTCTTACGCTGGAACAAGAGCTCGTAAGCGATGTCCTCCATACCGTTCTCGGTAAGAGTTGCCATCAGGATTGATGTACCCAAGAAACCTGTCTGCAAGCAGTTATCGTGCTCGGCGAAGTTCTGGCGCAGGCGTGCAATCATATCCTCCTTGGCCTTACCCTCAACGAGCTTGTTCTTCAGGGCGAACAGAGCAGGAGTCTGCATTGTGTTCAAGATTGCAGTCTTAAATGTACCGTCGACATTGAGGAAATGCTTCTTGATATAAGCCTTACCATCGGCAGCAATCTGCTCGTACTTAGCAGTGTCGCGACCAGTTGCTTTGGCCATATCGACCATCAAGGTAGCATCGATTACCCAGTATGAAGCGCTCAAGTAGTTCCAGTATGAGATAGCCTCGGGCAAAATCTTACCATTGACACTGTGCAGACCACCGCAGGTCTCCAAAGGCTCGTAGCTAAGCCAGTCGGCCCACTGATAGTTGCCATTCTCGGCAACGAGCGACTCGTGGTTGTACTTTGTCTCGTAGATGTGGTCGAGGAAGAGGTTCATCGACTCCCAGTTCTCGTCAATGATCTGCTTGTCGCCAAACTGTTTCCATACAGTCCAGGGCACGATAATACCTGCATCGGCCCAACCCAGACGCATCTTCTCGTTACCATACTGAGCATAGGGAGCAACACCGGGGAAGCCACCGAGCTCGTTCTGGCTGTCGCGCATATCGCGCATCCACTTGTGGAAGAACGAATCGGTATTAGCAAAGAATGTACCTGTCTCAGCAAATACCTGAGTATCGGCTGTCCAACCCATACGCTCGTTACGCTGAGGGCAGTCGGTAGGAACAGAGAGATAGTTCGAGAGCTGACCCCAATATGTATTAGAGATGAGCTTATTGACAGACTCATCGCCAGTCTCAATCTTACCAGTCTCCATCGCCTCGGTAATCGAGGTTACGGGGATAGACTCAACTGATTTGATAGTTACATCACCCGTAGCGGTGATCGACACATAGCGGTAGCCGAAGAATGTATGTGTGGGGTGATATGATACATAATTCTTATCACCTGCGAAGGTGTAGGTAAGAATCATACCTGTCTCGGCCATACGCAAGTTCTCACGGTGGAGGCTACCCTCTGGTCCATCCATACCGCGTGAGCGTGCGCCATTACCATCGTTCAAAAGCTCTCCAGGAAGGCAAGTAAGAGTTACGCCCTCGGCTGCCTTGAATACGAACGAAGGCACAGCGGCGCTGTTCTGACCAAAATCAACAACCAGAGTCTCACCAGCCTTAACTACCATAGGCTCGCCAGCGGCAAAACGCTGCGCAATGACAATCTTACCAGCCTCGCCATCCTTTGCGCCCTCAACATCCTTCCAAGTGTAAGCCTCAACAGGAGAGAGTGTCAGATCCTTACGCAAATATATCTCGGCACCGCCTGTGGGTAGGATCTCGCCACTAAACTCGTTGTTAATCTCAGGCTTTGAGAGCTGATCAGCTACCTCATAACCCATCTTGAAGCGAGCATCGTACTCCTCGCCATCGAAGATAGCGGCGTGCTTCACGGGGCCAGCTACGCCAGCCTTCCAGTTCTCAAGGTCGGTACCGTAGAGCTTCTTCGAACCATCGGCATAAGTGAGTTCCAACACGCCACGGAAAGCAGGCTTCTTGCCATACATACCACCGCGTGTATTGGTGGTAACAATCTTATCGGCCCACCAGCCGGTAGTAACTTGAGCCGACAGGACATTCTCGGCACCAGCACCAGCGTTGTAAGCCTCGGTGAGGTCGTAGGTGAACGAACGACGAGTCTTGCGAACATCGGTAAAGCCAGGCTTGAGGAACTCGTTGCCTACGATCTGACCATTGAGATAGATCTCATAAACGCCCAGACCCGAGGTCATCCACTTAGCTGAGACAACCTTCTGCTCATTCTTAACAGTTGATACAAACCAGCTTGCACCATCGGCAGCACGGTCGCCCTCGGGACGGCTGGTAAGCACGGGTGCATCAGCAGCCGAAATCCACTTCGACACATCCCAAGCCGAAGAGTCCAGAGCGTCGGTCTTAACACCAACCTCCGTTGCGGCAGGCGCACCACAACTAATTCCAAACACGGCAATTGCCACTGCCGCGAAAAGTGTTAAAAGGGAAAAGTTCTTCATATTATTTTTAGTTAAAGTTGTTCAAAGCGATAGGCACCTCCAAACTCATAAACAAAATTACTCAACATCGTACGATTTCGCAAATTTATAGTGCAGAAAATCGGCGCAATAGACCTCTCGGGACGATAATTTTGCAACACAACGCCTAGCCGATATATCCCCTGATACTATGGGTTATGATTTTGCCAGCCAAGGACGATTTATCTCTTTTTCCCTACAAAAGCGCCCGCGAGGCATAAATGGCACCATAATTTTGTCGGATTATAGGCCCGAAGTAGCCAAAGAAGCAAAAAATTACACTATCTTTGTCTTTATATAGCAAATTTTGAACCCCCGAATATATGAGCCAACTAATCATACCTCACGACTACCAGGCCGCCCTGAGTCTTCAGCAGACCGAGATCGCCATCAAGCAGATTAAGGATTTCTTCTTGAGCAGCATCTCCACCGAACTGCGTCTGCGCCGCGTTACGGCACCCCTATTTGTGCTCAAGGGCCTGGGTATGAACGATGATTTGAGCGGCACCGAGCGCCCCGTTACATTCCCCATTAAGGATATGGGCGAGGCCGAGGCCGAGGTTGTTCACTCGCTGGCCAAGTGGAAGCGAGTAACGCTTGCCGAGTATGAGGTGGCCGAGGGTTACGGCATCATCACCGATATGAACGCCATTCGTGCCGACGAGGAGCTGGACAACCTCCACTCGCTCTATGTCGATCAGTGGGACTGGGAGCGTGTGATGCCCGAATCGAGCCGCACGGTGGAGTACCTCAAGCGCATCGTAGAGCGCATCTATGGAGCCATACTGCGCACCGAGTACCACATCTGCGAGACCTATCCGCAGATTCGCCCCTTCCTTCCCGAAGAGATCACCTTCATTCACGCCGAGGAGTTGCTGCAACGCTACCCCACGCTCAGTGCCAAGGAGCGCGAGGATGCCATCTGCAAGGAGTTCGGAGCGGTTTTCATCATAGGCATCGGAGGCGAGTTGAGCAATGGCGAGCGCCACGACCGTCGTGCCCCCGACTACGACGACTACTCTACCATCTCGCCTAAGACGGGTCTTGCGGGACTTAATGGCGATTTGCTTATATGGTATCCTATACTTGAGCGTTCGATCGAGCTCTCATCGATGGGTATTCGTGTAAATAGCGAGGCTCTGGAGCGTCAGCTATGTCAGAGTGGCAAGCAGGAACGCCGTGAACTCTACTTCCACCGCCGTCTATTGGCGGGCGAGTTGCCACAATCTATTGGCGGAGGTATTGGTCAGAGCCGTCTGTGTATGATTCTTCTGCACAAGGCTCACGTGGGCGAGACTCAGTCGAGCATCTGGCCCGACGATATGCGCCGTGCCTGCAAAGAGGCTGGAATGACTCTCATCTAATATGACTGCCATATGGATTTACTCTGGAACGCTCTAATCACAATAATCTTCTGCCTCACGCCTGCAGGTGTGATATGGCTCTGCCGCCGCGTGCCGCTACTTGGCAAGCTGGGGCCCATTATGGTGCTCTATGCTGTGGGTATGATATTTGGCAACCTGCCCTTCATCCCCTCGTCGATTGCCTCGGTGCAGGATCTTTTGCCCAACATTCTCATTCCGCTCGCCATACCAATGATGCTCTTCGGTTGCACCTTCTCGCGGGGCGAGATGCACCTGCAGATAAAGATCGTTGCAAGCGGATTTTTGTCGGTAGCTATAGCTGTAGTGGTGGGATATATGCTCTTTGGCCGACACATCGAGCAGGGAGCCGAGATAGGTGGAATCGTAACGGGTATGTACACGGGCGGCACGCTCAATGCCGCCGCACTGCAGGCCATCTTCCGCATCAACAGCGAGAGCTATGTGCTGATTAACTCCTACGACATAATCATCTCGTTCGCCTACTTCATCTTCCTCTTCAGCTTTGGTATTCGTGCCTTCCGTCGCCTTTACAAGCAGGGCGAGAGCACCCTCTCGGCTGAGGATAAACAGGAGATCGACCGACAGATAGAACTCTCACAGCAAAACCCCTACCAGCGCCTACTCACCCGAGAGGGCATACGCCAGATGGCTAAGGTGCTGGGCTATACGCTCGCGGTGGCCGCCATTGCGGGTGGCGTGGCTCTGCTCGTACCCGAGGGTTGGTTTATGGTGGTATTTATCCTACTGCTCACTACACTCGGCGTGGCCTGCTCGTTCGTTGAGCGCATACGCACGCTGGATGTGAGTTACGATGCGGGTATGTATCTGATATATATCTTTAGTATGACCATCGCCTCGATGGCCGACTTCTCGAGTCTCGACCTGGCGGGCGGGATCAACCAATTTGCCTTTATGGTAGTGGCGGTCTTCCTCTCGCTGGCTCTGCACGCTCTGCTGTGCCGCATAATGCGAGTGGATGCCGATTCGATGGTAATCTCGTCGGTGGCGTTTATCAACTCGCCTCCGTTCGTGCCTATGGTATCGGCCGCTATGCGTAACAAGAATTCGTTGGTAACGGGTCTCGGTGCCGGCATCGTGGGTTATGCTGTGGGTAATCATCTTGGCGTGCTGATAGCCGAGTTACTCACATTGTTATAACAAAAAAAGGTGTCCAAAACGGACACCTTTTCTGTTCTTTATCCACAATTAAAAGAGGAAGCCGGTGTTAATGTAGAATGCACCATCGCCATCCTGATTCTTGATGAACTCATCCTTGCTGAACTTGCTTACGGGCAAGCCATACTCGAAGGCCACGATAAAATTCTGATTCATAATAAAGCGCAAACCTGCACCCACGGTAATGTGAGGACGGTCAGAGGTACGATTGCCCGAACGAGTCATATACTCGTCGTACTCGGCGCGATACTTTGCCTCGCCCTTGAACGACATATCGTAGTTGCGAGTTACCATTGTACCGTCGCTAAATGCGCTAAGGCCGAAGGCGATGTTCTGATTCCACAGAGCAAAATTAACAAAACGCCAACGCAACTCGGCATTATACGATGCAACATCGAGACCCTGCACACGGTTACGCATCAAGCCACGGATTGTGCGGTAGCCACCCATACCGTCGCGGTCGTATGAGGGACCCATAACGGTGATAAAGGGCAAAACATAGTAGGGAGCCGACTCCCCGATTGTACCCTCATAATTCAAACGATAGGCGAAGGTAAGAATATCGTTCTTCACGATGGGCAGGTAGTGGCGGAATGTTGCCGAGTAGCGGTAGTAGGGATTTGTTGTGCCCAACCACTTGGGAGCAATGGTTGCGTGAGCCTCGGCCCATACACCTCGCGAGGGAGCACCCTCCTTATCGCGAGTATCGAACAACAGGCCCAAACGCACGGTGCTGTTCAAGCCACCCCAAGCCTCATCCTCAGAGATAATACCCCACTGGCGATACATATCGAATATGGGAGTCTCCTCGGCGGGGAACATCTTATAATCTTCCTTATTCTTGTTAATCTTCTCAAGGTTGAGTGCCTGCTTATCCTTGTAACCCTGCTTGATGTAGCTGAGGTGATAACCAGCCTCCCAAAACAACTTGTTCTTCCAGAGATTACCTGTAAAGTCGGTCTTGAAGAGCATTGCAAGGCGGTTCACACGATACTTCGGAGTGTAGATGTAGTCGTTGTGATTGCCCTTATCCTTACCAGCGGCCACCTTCTCGTGGTCGTAGTACGACATATAACCATTGAAACCATAGAAGTCCATAGCCTTGTCGTTGGTAAGTGTAAAGGTCGAAGACCAACGCACGCCAGGAATCAAGAAACGGTTATCGTACGACACCACGAAGAGCTGCGAGCCCTTGGTAAAGAACGACGCCTCGAAGTACCACTGCTGGCGCGTATTGGGATAGGTCGAGCCATCGCCAAAGTCGTAGATATTGAGCAAAGCTCCGAGCTGGAAGCCCTTGTCGGCATCGAATGCTACGGCAGGCAGAGGGCCGAAGTTGTAGCCCGTCTTAATAATCTCCGCCTTGTCGGTTGTTGTAGTAGCCTGCTTCTCCTGCGCACTAAGAGTGGGCAACGAGAGCACTGCAAGTATTACAATCAAAATAATCTTTCTCATATTTGGTAAGATTTTATTTTAATACTATATCTCTAATCTGCGCATACTTAGCACGCAAATTACTATTCATCAATAACTTAAAGTCTGAAATAACCAGACGAATCAAACGCCACGTCTCGTGTGCCACAATTGGTGCGGGCAACAGGGCGAGGGTAACGGGCAGAGCCCATTGCCACGGCAGGAATAGATAGGCAATTACCGAATAGAGAATCATCAGCAACGGCCACAACACCAAGTTAACCACAAAACGCACCGAGTTGCGGAAGGCAAAATCCTTGATTTTGGTGAAGATAAATGCACACACCGCCTTGAGGGGCAAAGTGAGAATCGACACAGGCACGCAATAAGGCAGAGCCACAATGAGGAACATACCCTTCAAAATACGCGAGAGGATAGGGAACTTGATCGACACCGACGCCAGACTGATTCTGTTCGAACGACGAATAGCCGCCGCCTCACGACCCAGACGCATCAACTCGGCAGCCTTCTCTGGGTACTGCTCCTTGATTTGTGCGATACGCTGAACGGTAGAATTGTTTGCCTTGAAGTGTGCTTCGAGGCGGTTTACACGACTGCCATCGCTCTCGCGCTCAAACTCCTTGGCACGCGACTTGACAACCGCTGCGCATATCTCGTAGGTAGCATCGTAATCGTCGTCATTGGGGATGTAGAAGATCGATTCACGCATACGCTCAGCAAGCACATCACGCATTATATTCATCTGCTCCTGCGGAGTGGCATCACCCTGCGACGCGATGAACTCTCCCACATTGATAGGGTCGCCGATAGCCACACGCACCGTCGAGCGGAAACGGAAGAAACTACCATAGCGAATACCCACAGGAACGATGTACAGAGGCACATCGGGCATCAACTCCTGCGCCTGAAAGGCGATACGGAAGATACCCTTCGAGAGGGGCAACGATGAATACTTGGCCTGATGCTGTCCCTCGGGGAAGATGCAGAAGGGGACTCTATCGCGCAACACATCCACCGAGCGCTTGATGGTCTCATAGTTCTTCTTAACCTCGTCAACACCATCACGCAAACGCATAATGGGCATAATGCGCAAGAAAGCAAAGATCTTTGCCAAAATAGGATTGCGGAAGATGTCGGCACGCGCAACGAAGACCTTAGGCTTGCGGTCCATAGCCAGAATGACCAACGCATCCATCAGGGCATTGGTGTGGTTGGGAGCGTAAATCACCGCTCCGTCCTGAGGAATCTTGTCGTAACCCACATAGCGCACAGTGCGGTATGAGAGTTTGAGGACAAGATCAACATAGTGGCGCAAAAAATTGTACCACGGATTGTAGTCTTGAATCTTTCTTTGATGAGCCATAATAGTTCTATTACTCGGCAATGGGACTGCGACGGAAGAGGAATGACACGCTCAAACCCGATACGATGTGCCAAATACCCCACCACGCTGTGATGAAGAGCATACCGCCATAGTGGCCGTGCCATATCTCGGCAGGGAAGATAGCAGGGTTGAAGAGCAACACCAATCCCAAACCAGAGTTCTGAATACCTGTCTCCAAGGTCAGCGAACGGCGATCGCGTACGGGCACCTTTGCCAATGTTCCTCCGAGGTAACCCACACCCAATGCGCTGGCATTGTGGATGAGCACAATGAAGAATACATAGAAGATATTATCCAAAATAAGCTGGAAATTCTGCGAGAATGAAACAGCCGCCATACCCAGGAAGAGGATAATCGACAGCATCTGTGCAGGCTTGGTAATCTTCTTTGTCGCATTGGGGAAATAACGCGAGAAGAGAAGACCCAGGAAGATGGGCACACCCAGCAGAAGAAGAATCTGCTCCAACATAGGGAAGAAGGGGATGACCAGCGTGGGAATGTCGCTCTTAATGCTGATGATCTGGCTATAGAGCGAGCCCCAGAAGAAGAAATTGAATGGTGTGATGAAGGGCGCTCCGGCGGTGGTGATGGCGGTCATCGACACCGACAACTCGATATTTCCCTTCGAGAGTGCCGACATAAAATTGGAGATGTTACCTCCAGGGCACGACGCCACCAGAATCATACCAAGGGCAATCATCGGAGTGATAACGGGGCTGAGCGCCAAAGCAATGGCAACAGTTACGGCAGGCAGAGCCACCCACTGCAACAAGACACCCACGATAACCGACTTGGGCTTGGTAAATACATCTTTGAAAGTTTGTGGCTTGATACCAAGTGCCACTCCAAACATAACGAACGCGAGGATGATATTGACAATCATCATTCCTCCCTCACCAAAATTGATGGTAATGCCGTTCAGGGCTTCTAATTGTTCTCTCATTTAACAACACACTTATTGCAACCACCTCTTGGCAGTTGCTTAGTTTACAGTCTTTATGTCGGGCTACGCAATAGTTCTTTACGCGACATTTTTGACTATCGTTGATGCCCTGATATTCCACCTTTTGGGCGGAATATGCTACAAATGTATCAATTGTTTTTCAAAAAAACACTATTTCTGTCAAAATAAATGGCTATTGACCACCAAATTAGTAGCATTTTCTTGATTTTAGTCCATTTTCGGCTCACTTTTTCCTCTATTTCGACTATCTTCTGACCTTACTTTGCTATTAAGAGTCTGCGCCTAAGCAAAAAAATCGCATCTGCCACCAATGGGCAAATGCGATTATATATCATCAGATTTACTCCTCCTACGGCACGGGGTCGTAACCACTGCCGCCCCACGGATGGCAACGCGAAAGGCGTTTGAGTGTAAGCCAACACCCCTTAAGCGGGCCGTACTTTCGAAGCGCCTCAACAGCATACTGCGAGCAGGTGGGCACATAGCGACACGAGGGTGGTGTGAAGGGAGAGATACAATATTGGTAAAACCGAACCAACAAGAGTAATGGCCACGCCAACACCCGCCTACAGATGCTCTGCCACCTGCGCCAAGATTCGCTGCACTGCATTGTTAATGGTTTTATAGGTGTGGCACTCCTTAGTGGAGTAGATAAAAGCCATATCGACACGGCATCCGCTCTGGGCAATCTTCTCACACATAGCCTCGCGGCTCAGGCGGTAGGCCTCGCGCGTGCGACGCTTTAATAGATTGCGACGGTTGGCGCGCTTGTGGAACTTCTTGGGCACCGAGAACATCACATTCACTCGACGCTCATCGACCTCTGCCTGACCTGCGACCTGCATCTGAGTCTGCGCCTCTGCCTGCTCTGGTGCTTGCTCTGGTGCCTTACCTGCGGCCGGCTCCTCGGCGGGGTGTACAAGGTAGATATATCTGTAAGGATACACAAAGCCACTCTTACCCTCGCCAAACATACGACGGATAGCCTTCAGCGAGCGCAGGCGCTCGGAGCGTGGGAGAGTAAAATCGGGCATAGTGTGTTCTAATTATTTCTTCGTTGCAGATGTGCTACGCACACGGCTCTTCTTGGCGAGCTTATTCTGCTGAGTACGGATAAACTCCTCCTTAGCGTCGTCGGTGTGAATCTCCACCTCGGCGACATCTTCGCCCCTCTTTACCTTTGCGATATAGAGGTCGATAGCCTTTGCCATCGAGGGTGCCTCGGGCGAGGGTGCCGACGCCTTAACCTTCATACCCGACTCCAAAGCCACACGCAAGGTAGCCTCGCCAAAGGTAGCAATGACGGGCAACTGCTCCACCGTGAAGTGCTCCATAACGCTCTTCACATCGGAGGGTGAGTAGAGAGCCATCACATCGTAGTCGGCGGGATTCAAATCGGCCATATCGGCAGCAACGGTACGCGCCAAGATTACAGGGTCGAAATTCATCTTCAGTTTTGCCAATGTATCGGGCAACTCGGGCTTATGAGGCTCACTCAGTGCAAGCAGGAAACGCTCGCTCTTGTGCTTGATGATAAGCTCCAGCAGATTGGTGAATGTACCATCGGCAAAAGAAATCTTACGCTTGCGATAGATGATGTATTTCTGCAAGTAGAGAGCCACAGCCTCCGTATTGCAAATATACTTCATTGTCTCAGGAACGGTTATGCGAGCCTCTTCGCAAATCTTGAAAAAACTATCCACCGTCGTACGAGAGGTGAATATCACGGCTGTGTGGTCGAGTATCTCGATGCGCTGAGCACGGAACTCTTTCAATGTTACACCTACAACTTTAATCAGGGGCTTGTAATCAACCTCTACACTATACTTTGTCGATAAATCGTAAAAAGGAGACTTTTCAATAACCGCAGGGCGCGGCTGTGAAATCAATACTTTCTTAACCATTACTTTTTATTATATTACTACCTCAAGCGAATCGCCACTTGCCATAACAGACTAAGCGGCAAAATTTCGACGGTGCAAAGGTACAAAATCCAATGCAAAATCGAAACTTTTTTAGAAATAAAGAAATTTATACTCTCTCTCACAAATAAAATTACAGAAACAGCGATGGCCAGACATCCCACATTGAGCCACACGCGATAGTCGGTACCCTGTCCTACCATAGCCACCAACAGCAAGGGAGCCGCCAATAGCGTAGCCAACACAAAATAGACCAATCGTATGCGTAGCAATGCCGCCACCTCACCCAGCGAGCGTGTAACCACACCGATCAATCCGAGCAACAGGTTTTGCGCTAGTATAACTACCAGAAACAGAGCAACTACCGCCACAGGCATATACAATATCACGGATTGCGGAATCTCCACATCGTAGTGCATCACAGCACCCACCGAAAGCACCGACACAAAGCAGATGCCCAACAAGAAGAGTTTACCGAGCGAGCCATAGAATATATCGCTATGGCGACGCTCTCCAACGCGTACCGACAAAGCCGATCGGCGGCTGAAGATAGACTCAATCAAAGCCACCACATCGTCGTAATAGCGATACAAGCAGAATATATAGTACAAAAAGAGCAAAACTGCCAACAAATTGTACAATTCGCTGCTCCACTCCACAGCCGACCACCACGACCCAGCGTTTAGCTGAGTCTCCGCCACGGCCAAAGATGGCTGTACCACATCGCCTGCGGCAACGCCCTCGGCCAGACGAGAGGTCTGACCCATAACCATCTCTACGGTGCCATCGTGATAGAGCTCGCGCGAGCGCTGCCACCCCTCAACAATCGAGCGAAAGGTATCGGCCGAAGCCGCCTCGCCATTATCAGCTCCCGCCAACGAGTCGGCCGAATACAACTCACCCGTCCAACGATCCGTCAGACGACGGAGCGCACGCTCGGAGAGGGTATCAAGACCCGATCGAGAGAGTGAATCAAGCTGAAGAGACATTATTCAAAGATTCGTTTTAGCGTTATACGGATTGTGGTACCACGACCAACCTCGCTCTTAGCCACGGCAATTTTACCAAAGTGGTAATCCTCGACAATACGGCGTGCAAGCGAGAGTCCCAAGCCCCAGCCGCGAGTCTTGGTTGTGAAGCCGGGGTCGAAGATACGCTTCCAATTACCCTTTGGAATACCCTTACCCGTGTCGCTTACATCGATAAATACCGACTTGTCGTTCGACGATAGATGCACTTCTAACTCGCCGTGCCCCTGCATAGCGTCAAGCGAATTCTTCATCAGATTTTCAACGACCCACTCGAAAAGTGCCACATTCAGGTTGGCCTTCACGGGAGCCATCGCAAGACCATTGTACGAGAGCGTAACATTGCGAGGCACACGCTTGCGGAAATACATCACCGTCTCGCCCACCACCTCGTTCACGCTATTTGGCGTTAGTACGGTCTCGGAGCCGATCTTCGAGAAGCGATCGACAATCTTCATCAGGTGGACCAAATCCTTATTCATCTCATCAACGGCGGCCGAATCGACCTCCATCGAGCGCAACACCTCGGTCCAACCCAGGAGCGATGTGATGGGTGTACCCAACTGGTGGGCGGTCTCCTTAGCAAGGCCAATCCACACTCGGTTCTGCTCATCCTGCTTGGTGGATTGCAGAGCTATATAGGTGAATATAAGGAATATAAAGATAATAAGCCACTGCACATAGGGGAAGTAATATAGCGCCGTCAAGAGATCCGACCGACCATAGAAGATTATGTGGCTACGGTTGCTCGGCCACATCAGGCGCACCGTGCGGGGAGTATTCTCCTCGGTAAGCTCGTTGAGTTTGTGGCGAAAGCGCTCGGGGTCCTTCAAAATATCCTCGTCGATACGGTTGCTCATAACAAGCGTAAGATCCTCGTCGGTGATGATAAAGGGAATGTTGTTGTGTGTGCTCACGATGTGCGAGATAAGCGGATCGACCAGATAGTTACCAAAGGCCTCGCGGCTGACGCGCTCCATTGCGGCCACCCACAGATTCACATCGTTCTGCTCCTTCTGGCGCAGGATGTCGGCAAGCTTATAGGTATAGACCAACGACAGCGCAGCCAAAACCACACCGATAACGATTACCACAATACGACTGCGGAACGATATTTTAAGCCCCGAAAACTTCATCTATAGTTAGTTCTTCTCAGTATCCTGCTCTCTTAATATGCGTGCATAGCGCTCGCCATCGCGCAACAGCTCAACAGCCTGCATAACCATACTATCGCGTGCGATGTTATACTCCACCACGCCCTGCTGGTAGTTATGGCGCAGAACGATGTCGGCATTGAGCAGATTCTCAATCTCGGCACGATAGTTCTGCAAGTTATCCATCTTCTGATCCTTGAGCTTCGACTCCAGCTGCTTCATCTCCTCGGCAAAGTCATCGTCGTAACGCTCCTGCTTCGAGGTGCGCTGCAACATCTCCAGCGCCAGACGTGTCTGCGACTGGTAGGGGACCTCCTTGTCGGCCATAAACTCGACAAAATCGGTGTAATCGGCATCCGAGATATTGAATGTTCTGTTATCGATTTGCTGCGAGGGGTGGCGACGCATATACTCGTCGAGGAAATCCTCGATATAACCCATATTGTAGAGTACTACGGCGAATGTTGATATGTACTCGGGATCAAGCTTCACATCGGGCATAAGACCCTTGCCGTCATAGACTTTACGGCCATTGCGGGTACGGAACTCCGTAATGAGCGAGTCGGGAATATCCTCGTCGCGACCCGAGCCCTGATAGTTGATGCGCTGCACGCAACGACCCGAAGGGATATAATACTTTGCCGTAGTGAGCTTCAGATAGTTCTCATAACCCAACGGCACTACGCTCTGCACCAAACCCTTGCCATATGAGCGCTGACCCATAAGCACGGCACGGTCCATATCCTGCAATGCTCCGCACACGATCTCCGAGGCCGAGGCCGACGAAGAGTTAATCAGCGCCACAAGCGGAAGATCGGGCAGAACAGGATTTGACTCGGTGGTGTAGGTGTGCGATGCTCGCTCGGTGCGGCCCTTCATCTTAACCACCTCGGAGCCCTTAGGCAGAAACATCGAGAGAATCTTCACGGCCTCGGCCACACTGCCGCCGCCATTGTCGCGATAATCCAAAATGAGTCCCTTCAACTCTCCCGACTGACGCAGACGCTCAAGTTCGGCTCGCATATCGTCATAGCAGCCATCCGAGAAGTCGTTGTGGCGGATATAGCCGATGCCATCGACAATATATCCCGCATAGGGCACACCCGATATAGAGATGCGCGCACGCTCAATTTCCATCTCCTCGACCTGACCCGTCATCAGACGCTTAACACCCAAACGCACGGTAGTGCCTGGGGTACCTTTGAGCTTTGACGACACCTGCTCGGTAGTGGCGCGGGTAACATCCTCGCCATCGATCGTTACGAACTTATCGCCAATCTTCAGGCCCGCCTTATCCGAAGGTGAGTCCTTGTATGGCTGTGCAATGACAACGCCACTGCTGTCGCGCTTCATACGAATCGTAGCACCAATACCACCATATTTACCCGTAGCCTGAAACTCGAAATCGGTCATAGCCGACTCCGACATAAACTCGGTGTAAGGGTCGAGATTACGCACCATACCCACGGCGCCATCCTGCATCAGGTCGTCGGGCGACAGTTCATCGACATACTGCACCGACAGCTCGCGCATCATATTGACCATAATCTCCATATTGCGCCCCAGACCGAAGTCGTCGCGCATAGCCCACACGCCCGTTGCGACAACCGCCACAACAAGCGCCACAAGGCCATATTTTCTCTCTCTTTTCATTCTCGTTTTCTTTAACTATCGACCCATACGATAGACAACCTTAGCCACACCGCGGCGAATGCCCGTAATGTCGAGCATCGGTCCATTCTGCTCGACTGTGATCTCATCCTCGAACAACATCACCAGGCGGCTCAAGATATTATCGGCTTTGAAGACCATACGACCCTCGCTCTCTTCCTTAAGCGTGAAACCTGCCACGGCGAAGATGCTGAGGATGTAGTCGTGCTCCTCCTTCATATCGCACTCCACTTGACGCGTCATAAAGCCCATACGGGGATAGATGGCCGACAACACCACTACGGCTACACCCAACAGTTTGCCTCGCGTGGTAGCAAAAGTGGCCACAATATAATCCCACACGCTAACATCCATCGATGTGGTGGTCTTAACGCTAATCCAGATGATAGCTACATACAAAACGCAAAAAGCAGCAAAATATTTCACCGAACGCACCAAATATCTCATAATCAAAAGTTTTTATTTTTAGTTAAACAAATTTCTCTCTAATCGTAGCGGCCACACGCTCCATCAACCACGCGGGCGTAGATGTTGCGCCACAGATACCCACTCTCTCGCACTCGTCGAACCACTCGGCCTGCAACTCACTCTCCTCCTCGATATTGTAACAGCGGGCATTGTGCTGACTGCACACATTGAAGAGCACACGGCCGTTGCTCGACTTCTTACCGCAGACGAAGATAACCACATCGAAGCGTGTAACAAACTCGCTGAGCGCCTTCTCTCGATTCGACACACGGCGACAGATGGTATCATCGACCGTGAGCATCGACTCATCACTCAACATCTGCTTCATTCGCTCGGCCAGCGACCAGAACAGAGCCAAGCTCTGCGTGGTCTGCGAGAGGAAAAATATGGGACGCTGAAAGTCGATCTGTTGCAGATCCTCCTCACGCTCCACCACGATGGTGGGTTTATCGACCTGACCCGCCAGACCCACAACCTCGGCGTGGCCTCGCTTGCCCAGAATAACAACCTGACCACCCACACTCGCCATCTCGTCGTGCGCCGCCACAACCTTGCGCTGCAACTGCGCCACAACGGGGCAGGTGGCATCAATTATGCGAATACCCAACTCCTCGGCACGACGGTAGGTCGTGGGGGGCTCGCCGTGGGCACGGATAAAGAGGTCGCGGCCCTGCAGATTGGCCATATCGTCGTGCGTAACGGTACGCAAGCCCAACTCCTCGAGGCGTTGCACCTCCATACGGTTGTGGACAATATCGCCCAGCGAATAGACCTCGCCACCGAGTTCGCTAAGCGCCGTCTCGGCCTTCGAGATGGCCTGCACCACTCCGAAGCAGAAGCCCGAATTTTTATCTATCTCGACATACATACTCCTAAGCCATTACAATAGCCTCATATCGCTCCATAAACCACGCCATCTGCTCCTCGACACTCATATAGCTATTGTCGAGCACCACGGCATCGTCGGCCTGACGCAGGGGCGAAATCTCTCGCTCCATATCGGCCTTGTCGCGCGAGAGGACATTCTCCAAAATCTCCTCCAGCGTAACCTTATCGCCCTTAGCCGTAAGCTCGGCATAGCGGCGCTGGGCACGCACTGTGGCATCGGCCGTCATAAATATTTTGAGCTCGGCATCGGGGAATACCACCGTGCCAATATCGCGACCATCCATCACAACGCCACGCTCGCAACCCATCTGCTGCTGCATAGCGACCAACTTCTCGCGCACCTGAGCAATTGAGCTCACTCCACTCACGGCATTGCTCACCTCAATAGAGCGGATCTTATTCTCGACCAGCTCACCGTTGACATATACATCGCTCGCACCGCGCTCGGCATTGAAGCGGAACGAGATGTTAATCTCGGGTAGCAGAGCCACCACAGCCGCAGAATCGACTCCATCCGCACTGATGGCACCGTGCTCCAGAGCATAGAGCGTAACGGCACGATACATAGCGCCCGTGTCGATGAAGATATAGCCCAAGCGGGCGGCAATAGCCTTAGCAAATGTACTCTTGCCGCACGACGAGAATCCGTCGAGGGCGATAATTATCTTTTTAGTGGTCTGTTCCATTACTTAGGGAGAATATCAAAAAAGGTTGAAATAATCGTATATACACCCAGCACGCCGATGATCACACCAGCTATGTGGTTGATGGTGAGCATATGGCGCGGGCGGAAGCGGCGGCGGAAGTAGTCGATGGTAAGCGTAAGACCCACCCACCACGCTACGGCACCAGCGAAGAAGCCGAGTATGGTCATCGAGCTACGCAACAGCGACGCCATATCGCCACCAGCCTGCAGGCCGACATTGAACATAGCGAAGAAGGCCAAAAGATAGGGAATAACCACCACAAAGTTGGCCAGCGTGAAGACAAACATCGACGAGTAGTCCTGCCACAAGTTGCTCTTGCCTGCACGATTCTTACGAATCTGCGGCACGGGGTTTTGGAAGAAGATATAGACACCCACGATAACCACAAATATACCGCCTATGACTTGCAGTATGGCACTATACTCCTCGATCTGGGTCTGCAACATCGAGTAGAAGAAGAATGCGATGATGGCCATAATCATATCGGCCGTAGCAACGCCCAAGCCCGAGGCCAAGCCCGAACGGCGATTCTTACTCAGGGTGCGCTGTATGCATAGCACGGCCACAGGTCCCACCGTAATCGACGAGGCCAAGCCCACACCCATACCACGACTGAAAATATCTAATGCTGTTACAATCATTCTCCTTCCAGAATTCAATTCAGGTTGCAAAGTTAGAAATTTAATATGAAATATTAAAGTCCCACACTCATAATCGCACCGTATGGCGTGATTATTGCCCCAAAGCGGGGTTAAAACCAGCAGAATGTTAATAAATTATCGAAAACTTTAACACAATGAGCAAAAACTCGGCAATATTTAATGCTATTTTTGTGCTTGTAATAAAAAATCAGTTATGGCAGACTTTCAGAAACAAGGTATAGAGATCAACCTTCCCGAGCAGGTGGCCGAGGGACACTACTCCAACTTGGCTATCATTTCACACTCGCCCTCGGAGTTTATCATCGACTTTGCCACGGCACTTCCTGGCTTGCAGAAGGCCAATGTCAAGAGCCGCATAATACTGACCCCCGAACACGCTAAGCGCCTGTTGCTCTCGCTGCAGGAGAATGTAACTCGTTACGAGAGTAGTTTTGCGAAGATCGAGATTCACCGCAATATGCCTTCGGCAGATGATCCCATAATGAATATGGGACCGATGGGTAACGCATAGCAGGGTGCCCCGTGTGGGCTTAGGAGATAGAAAAAGAGTGTCCCGTGGGGCACTCTTTTTGTGTTTTCTATGCTTTGAGGAATTGTATAATAAGAGGGTTTTCAAGGCCTGCTTACATTATCTCGGCTACAACATAGTTACTTCCTCCGACAAAAATCACATCATCTTGGCGGGCACGCGCGCGCACCCACTCATAGGCCTCGCGCACCGAGGGAATAACCTCTCCCTTAAGACCCGCCTCGGCACCCTTAGCGGCCAACTCCTCGGCTGGCAACGCACGCGGCGTGGAGGCTTGCGTAAAGACAAAATGAGCCTGCGCGGGGAAGAGTTTTAGCACATCATCAATCTGCTTGTCGCGAGCAAAACCCAACACACAATATATGTTGTCGTACGACGAAGAGAGCGAGCGCAACTGCTCGGCTACATATCTGACTCCGTGAGCATTATGCCCCGTGTCGCACACTATCAACGGTTTACGGCCAAGTATCTGCCAGCGCCCAGCCAATTGGGTCGATACCGCAGCCGTAGCCATTCCGTCAAGGAAGGCGTAACGGCTAATGGTGATGTGTGTATATTGATCCAAATAGTCGGCCGCGGCGGCCACCGTTAATACATTGTGATTTTGGTATTCACCAGCCAAGTCGAGTATGAATGTGAAGCGGTGATTATCTCTACGACGCTCGATGCGGAACATCTGACCCTCGCTGCACGCACACTGCTCGAGGAGTTCAATCTCCTGTTCGGCATAGATCACGCGCGAGGAGAGAGCTGCGGCACGCTGCTCGAAGACGCTATTATACTCCTCCGAAGCCTCACCCAGCACCACGGGAACGCCCTGCTTGATGATACCCGCCTTCTCGCTAGCCACCGCCTGCAGCGTATTGCCCAGCAGATCGGTATGGTCGAGTCCGATGTTGGTTACAACGCTCAGTATGGGTGTTATGATATTGGTTGCATCGAGCCGACCGCCCAAGCCCGTCTCGATAACGGCCACCTCGACATCGCTCTCAGCAAAAAAGTTAAAGGCCATAGCCGTGGTAATCTCAAAAAACGAGAGCCCAAGGTTGAGCATCTGCTCCTTGTGCTCGGCTACAAAATCGACCACCCTACGCTCCGAGATCATCCGTCCATCGACACGCATACGCTCACGGAAATCGCGCAGGTGGGGCGAGGTGAATAGACCTACCCTATACCCTGCGTGCTGGAGCACCGAGGCCAGCATATGCGAGGTCGAGCCCTTGCCATTTGTGCCAGCGATGTGGATGGCTAAAAAGTTATTCTGCGGATTGCCCAGCAGACGGCAAAACTCGGCTACACGCTCCAATCCAGGCTTATACGCATCGGCTCCAATGACCTGAAACGATGGCGTTGTAGCAAACAGATATTCAATGGTTTGAGTATAGTTCATATCAATCTACTAAATGGTTCCTACGCCTAATGCGATAGGCCGTAAAATACATCACCGCAAGGAAGGTAATCAACAGCGACATACGACCCACCCAATCGCCATAGGTAACATACATCGTCTCGCGCGACGAGCGCTCGACATCCTGCACCAGCACGCCCTGCTTGTCCCAATCAAGACGCTGCTCGACATCGCCACGCGACGAGATAAATCCCGATACACCGGTGTTTGCACTACGCGCCACAGCACGGCGGGTCTCGATGGCGCGCAGGCGGCTGAAGTCGAACAGACGACGGTGGCCAGGGGTGTTGCCCCACCATCCATCGTTCGACATAATCAACATCAGTTCGGCACCCTCCCTCACAAAGCGAGCAAACCACTCGCCGTAGAGTCCTTCGTAGCATATGGCGGGGCCGACCTTTAGACCATCATTCTTGAAGATAGTGGCCTTATCATTACGCCCCAACTGACCGGTCATACCGCCTAAGTCGATGAACGAATTAACAAACAGAGGCATAGCCTCGACACCAGCCACAAGGCGCATCTTATGGTGAATCGAATCCCCATCGCCACCGATGGCCAGAGCCGAGTTATATACATCGTAGTACATACCCCACGACTCGCGTGCTGTAGGTGTAGGTGGAGTAACATCATCGTAATACTTTACCGTAGTAGCACCTATCGTAGCCATAGCCGAGTGATGGCTACGGCGCAGAGCCGCACCAAGCACAGCCACCTCGTCGTGCGATGAGAGCGACTCGCCCTCATCGACAGTAGAGGGGAGAGCTGTCTCGGGCATTACGAAGAGTTGTGTATCCGAGGGGGCTTGCGAGATAAGGTTCACCAGATTCGCCATCTGCTTCTGGTCGGTATTATTAAACTTCTCGTCGTAGCAATCTACATTGGGCTGAACAACTGCCACCTTAATTCGCTCATCGGCTGGACGATAGGTGAGATAAATCGCAAGCGAAGCCATAAGGGGCACGGCCACCACTGCGGCGGCTCTCACACGCGAGAGACGAGTGCGTTGCACCAGCGCCTCATATATGAGCACATTACAGAGCAGCACCCACATCGAGCCACCCATCACTCCCGTATATTCGTACCACTGCACAGCCCACACATCGCCCGAGAAGCCATTACCCAGCGTGAGCCACGGGAAGGAGATAACCTCGGTATAAGTGTAGAGATACTCGGCCGCCACCCACGCCGCCACAAGCACCGTGTAGGCGATACTCTTGGGGGCACGCTTCGAGACATAATGAAAAAGCATAAAGGCCAGCATATTCCACATCGTTGAGAAGAATGTTGCGGCCACAGGGCCTACGGGGGTGGCGATCCATATCCACCACACGGTCGCTATGTTCCACACCACAAAGGTGAGCGATGCCCACCCCGCCATACGCCACCAGTCGCGAGCCGATGAGCCGAGCGAAGCACTTATATATAATAGAGGCACCAACGCCACCAAGAGCGTGAGACCACTACCCCCAAGCCAGCCAAATGATAGCAGGCCGACCGAGAGGAGTACGCATAATAATCTTTGTCGCATAAATCTTATATTTATTGCAAATATAGCACAAAAAAATTTTATATTGCGATGCAAGATTTCCGCATTCCCGCGTTTAATGTATAGACGGGTGAAGAAATCACTGCTCAAACAAAAGTAAAATTAACTAAAAAAAATAGATTTATGAAGCGTTTTCAACTTACACTTATGATGGCCGTAGCCCTTTTTGCTACATCTTTTATCTCATCGTGCGATGTACACGACGACAATAACGGCACTATGGTCCCCACCGCTCTGGTTACCATAAAGCCCGTTGATGCCAACTCGTTCTATATGCAGCTCGATGACAAGACAACCCTCAAGCCCGTAAATATGAAGGGATCACCCTACGGCGACAAGGAGGTACGCGCTCTGGTCAACTACACCGAGACAAGCGACGACCCTGCACCCTACGACAAGGCTGTGCGCTTGGCTTGGATGGATGATATTCTGACCAAGCAGACTATAATCAAGGGCGCATCGGAGGAGTTCTATGGCAACAACCCCGTTGAAATCATCAATGATTGGGTAACAATTGTCGAGGATGGCTACTTGACTCTGCGTTTCCGTACCACATCAAGCAACACAGGACAGCCCCATCGCGTAAACCTCGTAGCAGAGAATCCTGATAACCCCTACGAAGTAACATTCCACCACGATGCCAATGGCGACTTTGGCGATAAGATGTTCGACGGTTTGGTAGCATTCAACCTCAACACCTTGCCCGACACCGAGGGTCAGACCGTAAAACTTACGCTCAAGTGGAACTCATTCTCAGGCGAGAAGGAGGCTCAGTTCGACTACTGCACACGACGCGACACTCCAGCCTCAAGCACAGCTGTAGTGGTACGCCCTACGCTGAAGGTGAAGTAAGCACTCACAACCACTACCCTCGCTATGATCCGCCACGCGACAGAGGCCCAGCTCATAACCCTCATCAAACAGGGCGATGGCACGGCTATGAAGGAACTCTACGACCGTCATATTCGTTATTTGACGGCCGTAGCGTCGCGTTATGTTGATGACTCTCTACTGCGAGATGTACTGCAGGAGAGTTTCGTTAAGATATTCTCTACAATATCGCGTTTTGAGCCCCGAGCCGAGGGCTCATTGCGTGCGTGGTTGGTGCGAATAGTGGTAAACGAGGCTCTCGACCATATCAAACAATACAACAAAAATATCCTCGTAGAGAACCTGCCCGACATTGGAGAAGATGAGGATGATCCGCCAACCGAGGATATTGCGATCGAGAAGATTCACGCCCTAATACGCGAACTGCCCATAGGTTACCGCACGGTATTCAACCTGTATGTGCTCGAGCGGCTGGGACATCGTGAGATCGCCGCCCGTCTGGGTATATCGGAAAACACATCGGCCTCGCAACTACACCGAGCTAAAGCTCTGCTGGCTCGAAAGATAAAAGAGTATAACTCGCAAAAACAACGACACTATGAGTAAGCAATGGAGTGATGACCTGCGTCAGCGTATGGAACAATACGAAACAGAGGCGCCCGAAGGTCTTTTTGACGACATAATGAAGGCTATGCCCGTGGCGCAGATACCTGCACCGCAGGCCCGCATCGTGCCATTGTGGGTTGGGCGCACAGCCGTAGCCGCCGTGGTAGCTATCGCCGTTGCTGCGGGATATATACTACTCGATGTCGAGAAGCCCTCTTCTGCCGAGACTACACTTGCACTTAGCACACCCACCACCCCTGCCGCAATACACTCCATTCCCGAGACAGATATTGCTCCGCAGACAGAAGCAAACGAGCCTCGTGCCTTGGCCTACACTACACAGAAAGTACATACTGAGGTTGAGCCAACTCCTCAGCCTGCTCTCGCCACAACACCAAGCAACGAGGAGATCGCCGCACCCAACAAGGACAAGCAGCCCGCCACTTCGGCGAAGGAGCAGCCTCACGCGCCCAAACTCTCTGAGACATCGCGCCCCACATCAGAGCCGAGTTCCAAACAAGTATTTCACACCACAACAGCAAAACGCCGCAACGCTGGAGGCATTACGGCCAGCCTGCGAGCATCGGGATTATCGCTGGGCAAGAGTGCATACGGCACACAATCGGTGTTTATGGTAAACTCTGTGTTATATGGAGCCCGTGCCGATGAGCTCGACGCCTCGACCGAAATCGTTACATACGACAACGAACACGCCATCTCCACAGATCGCCATCACCATCTTCCCGTGAGAGTGGGAGCCCTGCTGCGTTTCAGCATAAACGATCGCTGGGCCATCGAGAGTGGTATAACATACACTAAGCTCGTATCGGAAATACACTTAGGCAATGCCGCCAACTACTACGACGAGCGCACCGCGCTACACTACCTGGGCATACCGCTCAACGCAGTGTACAACATCTATCAATCGCGCCGCTTCGCGTTCTATGTATCGGGTGGTGGAATGGTCGAGAAGAGTATAGCAGGCTCGTCGCGCACAGACTATTTCCTCGACAGCTCGAAAGTAAACTCACTGCGTAGCGATGTAAATGTAAAAGAGTTGCAGTGGTCGATAAATGCAGCCGTAGGTGCGCAGTTCAACCTATGGCCCGCCGTGGCCATATATGCCGAGCCGAGCATTGGCTACCGCTTCGTTAACGGCACAAAAATAGAGACGCTCTACAATGAGCGTCCCTTAGATTTCAATATGAATATCGGATTACGATTTACTCTTCGATAGTCTCCTCTATGGCCTCAGCCGACAGGTAGTCGATAAAGAGGCGTCCGAAGAGGTGATCCACCTCGTGCTGGAAGATAACGGCCGTGAAGCCCTCGATGCGCTCGGTGTGCTCGACGAACTCCTCATCGCGGTAGCGAAGCACTATCTCTTGCCAGCGACTCACATTGCCGTAGAGCTCGGGCACCGACAAGCATCCCTCGCCACCATCGGCTCGCTCGTCCCCGTGTTCAATAATCTCGGGGTTGATGAAGAACTCGAACGGCTCACCCTCCTTATCGAAGCGCTGCACAGCGACAACATTTCTATGGATACCCACCTGTGGGGCAGCTATGCCGACACCCGTAGCCTCGGGATCCTGCACCGTGAGTAACATACGCTCACGCAAAAGAGCCCACTCCTCGGTCTGCAACATATCTGCGCTGACGGGCATCGACTCCTCACGCAGGAACAACGAGTCGGCCTCGTTGTCGATACTCAGCACACGCATTATGCCCTCGCCCTGGCAAATCACTTCACGCTCAGCCGAGGTAAAGCTCTCGCCACAGCCCATCATAGCCAAAGAGGTTGCCATCATTATGAGCAATCGTTTCATCGTTAGATACGCTCCTTAATATCGTCGGGCAGGATAGGCATTGCTCCCGCCTGTGTACAGACATACGCCGCCGCCTCAACAGCCAACATATGCGCCCAACGCACCTCCAAGCCGCCCAACATACCTGCAACAAAGATTGCAGTGAAGGCGTCGCCAGCACCTACCGTATCGACCACCTCAACGGCAGGGGTAGGCAGGCACGTTGCGCTCTCGTCATCGCAATAGACGAAGCTACCCTCGGTGCCACAAGTTACGATAAACATCTCAAGCTTATACTCATCGATAAAGTCGCGTGCCACCAGATGCTGGTCGGTGTACTCAACACCCAACACACGGCAAATCTCAACCAACTCCTCTTTATTTACCTTAACCACATCGCTCACGCGCATCGACCATTCGATAACCTCCTTCGAGTAGTAGTTACCACGCAGGTTCATATCGCACACCTTAACTCCCTCCTCGGGCATAGCGGCGATAAAGGCCTCGATACTCTTGCGCGACTGCTCGCCACGCTGTGCCAATGTGCCGAAGCAAACCGTAGCGGTGCGCTTTGCTAGGGCCTCCACCTCGGGAGTGAAGGGGATATTATCCCACGCCACATTCTCACGGATGGTATACTGAGGAATGCCCTCGCTATCGAGCTCCACATCAACGGTACCAGTAGGCTGTTCCACAACGGGAAGCAAAACATTAAGACCTGCCTCCGAGAGAGTGGTACGAATCTGCTCACCCAGCTCGTCGTTACCTACGGCGCTGACCAGATATGTAGGAAAGTCGCACTGCGACATATGATATGCGAAATTGGCGGGTGCACCACCTATTTTCTTGCCGTCGGGGAGCATATCCCAGAGTACCTCACCCAGACCAACGATTACCATTTGATTTGTTGATTCCATTGAAAAATCTCTATTTTTTGTTACTTTACTTATCTATAAAAAGTTATTACTTTCATTTTATGAGTACAAATATAGAAAAGTGTTTTGTTAATCGCAAAAATAAATTTTGTTCTCGCCGTGCGTTGTAGTATATTTGCAAAAAGAAAAGAGCGAAAGTGAAACAGCAAAAAGAGATTATCTACGAGCAGTTTGACTCTTACGAGGCACTGCCTACAGAGGATAGAGCACTTGTCGAGGCGGCTACCGAGGCCACCCATCGAGCCTATGCCCCCTACTCACATTTTCGGGTGGGTGCGGCAGCACGACTCAGCAGCGGAGAGATTATCACTGCAGCCAACTGCGAGAGCGAGGTGTTCCCCTCGGGTATGTGCGCCGAGCGTTCGCTCATCTACTTCCACGCAAGCAACCACCCCGACGATGCCATCACTGAGCTGGCCATCGCTTCGTCGCCCTCGGAGCGAGAGTGCTACCCCTGCGGGGCGTGCCGTCAGGCTCTACTTGATGCTGAGACCCGACAGGGAAGCTCGATGCGAATAATTATGGCAGGAGGCGGTACGGCTACCGTTGTCGATAGCGCCCAGAGTCTATTACCTTTTACTTTTAAATTATAACCATCGGGGCCCAACCAAGGAGCCGTTTACGGCGACCAAAGTCCACTCCTGAGGAGGGGATTTAGGGGTGGGTCAGATTTGTAAATGCGGCCATAGGCCGCAAGGCAGGCTTTCATTAGCGCCCGAACAGACATTTATATGCAAAACATTTAAACTATGATACATCCCAAAGATATACTTTACGAGGACAACCACATTATCGTGGTGAACAAACGCTGTGGCGAGTTGGTTCAGCCCGACCGCGAAACGGAGGAGGCGTTGGAGAACGATATTAAACTGATGATTAAGGTGCGCGACCACAAGCCCGGAGATGTTTTTCTTGGCGTAGTGCATCGTATCGACCGCCCCGTGAGTGGTGCTGTGGTATTTGCCAAGACATCGAAGGCCTTGACTCGCCTGAACGAGATGATTCGCTCGGGCGAGATTCGCAAGACCTACTGGGCCATTGTCGAGGCACGCCCCGCACAGGAGGAGGGTTCGCTGACACACTACATCGTGCGCGACGGCCGCACAAACCGTTCACGCGCCTACGACAAGCCTAAGGCCGATGGCAAGAAGGCTATGCTCAACTACCGCGTGCTGGGTTGCTCGACACGCTACACGCTGGTGGAGGTGGAGCTGCTCACGGGTCGCCATCATCAGATCCGTGCCCAGCTATCGAAGATTGGCTGCCCCATTAAGGGTGATTTGAAGTATGGCGCCAAGCGTTCTAACCCCGATGGAGGCATCTCGTTGCACTCACGCCGTGTGGAGTTCCTGCACCCCGTACGCAAGGAGCCAGTGAGTATCACAGCCTCGGCACCAAAAGATAATTTGTGGGAGTTTTTCGAGAGTATGTAGTTATGAGATTATTGATTCAACGCGTAACTGAGGCCTCGGTTACAATCGAGGGCCGCGTACACTCCCAGATAGGCAAAGGCCTGATGGTGTTGGTTGGCATCGAAGAGGCCGACACGCAAGAGGATATTGATTGGCTGACGGGCAAGCTACTTCGCCTGCGCATCTTCGACGATGAGGCGGGAGTGATGAATCTCGATGTGCAACAAATCGAGGGCGAGGTGATGGTGGTGAGTCAGTTCACCCTGCACGCCTCGACAAAGAAGGGCAACCGCCCCTCATACTTCCGTGCCGCTGGCGAGGCTATCTCACGCCCGTTGTACGAGAAGTTTGTGCAATCGGTTGAGCAGGCTCTCGGCAAGAAGGTTGCAACGGGCGAGTTCGGCGCCGATATGAAGGTGGCGCTTGTGAACGACGGCCCTGTAACAATATGGATTGATTCACGCAACAAGGAGTAACGATGAGAAGAAGAACAAAGAGGCTAAGCTCTCGGCGAGCCATCATCTACGCCATTGTTATTGCAATTATGCTCGTCGTAAACTATCTGCGCGAGAACTCTCCAGCTGAAGCCATAAGCATAGAGCCATCGGCCACTACCCAACATAGTACGACAGACACCGAGCCCGCAGAGAGTAATGAGAACAAAGAGGCTAACAACCCCAAAGAGATACCCTCACCCGCAAAGTCGCAATACTTAGGCTGGGCCGAGCTACCCGAGGCCGAGCCTAACGATGAGCAGTACATAACAAGCCATATGTGCGACGAGCAGATGCGTAACTACACTGTCTGCTACAGCAGTCGCCACCACTCGCCACTGTGGGTGGCATATCCCCTGCACCGAGCCTACGAGGGTGAGGTGAAGCGAGTGGATAACTACGACTATGACCCTACGCTACCCATCGACATACAGATTAGGCTCAACCGCTCGTATGGCGAATACACCCGAGGACACATACTCGGCTCGGCCGAGCGCAACGCCTCACGCGAGATGAACAACCAGACATTCTATGTAACCAACATAGCTCCGCAGATTCAGCAGGGATTCAACTCGGCCAGTGGCGCGTGGAACCATCTGGAGCGTTTTGTCGATAAGCAGGTGTGTGCCGACACGCTCTATGTGGTTACGGGTGCGATATACGACAGCTTCACCGACAGCGACGGCACCGTAATTGAGCCTCGCACGACAACCAACAAGAACGACCAAAAGCAGGTGGGTGTGCCCACCGCATTCTACAAGGCTCTGCTACGCACCAAAGCGGGTGATAGCGGTCGCAGCGTAGGCGAATGCAAGAGTGGGGAGTTAAAGTGCGCCGCCTTTATCGTAGGACACCGCTCGGCAACAGGACGCAAGCCCTCGACCAAGGAGTTGATTTCGATTGACGAGTTGGAGCGCCTGACGGGAGTGGACTTCTTCAAGAATGTGCCCAATGCCCCTGAGAGCGAGGCCGTAGCCGCAGATTGGGGACTGTAGGGAGATGAAAGAGCAAAGAGCAAAGAGAGAAAGCTCCTGCAATTTTGAATTTTGAATTCTAAATTTTGAATTTACAGATATGGATATAGCACAAGCAAAACGAAAGGAGAACATAGCCGAGTATATACTCTACCTATGGCAGTTGGAGGATTTGCTCCGAGCACTGCAGTTCAGCCCCGAGGCCATCTACTCGCAGCTCGTGGCACCTCGACAGGTGGAGGAGGAGCAGAAGCACCTCTTCCTGCTATGGTATATGGATATAGTAAACCTATTACGCAAGGAGGGCAAGGAGGAGAGTGGACATCTGGAGCACACATTACACCTCATTGGCGATATGCACAACCTGCATCTGCAACTGATGCAAAACCCCATCGGCGAGCACTACCGCAAGACCTTCTCATCGCTGGCACCGCAGCTACCACGCCTGCGCGAGATGGTAAAGAAGGAGGATATATCGGACACCGAACTCGCTTTCCGTGCGCTCTACGCCGCTATGCTCTATCGCATCAAGGGCGACGAGAAGCGTGCCGAGGCCATTAAGGATACCATCGAACTGGTGTCGCCAGTGGTGGCCGAACTGGCCGCTATGTACGGCAAGGTGGAGCGTGGCGAGGTGGACCTTTTTAAGGATATGTAGGCCCAGAACCTCTCTCAAAAGATAAAAAAAGGGCTTGCCAAGCCTGACAAAAAGGCAAAAAGGGGCGCAAAAGAGCATTTTTGTTCGTAAATATTTTGATAAATCGAAAAAAAGGTCTTACCTTTGCCCCTCGCAAAGACTATGTTAGTTATGTAGTTGGCGCGAATATGTGAAACAAACACAAAAAACGATATCGTTATGGCAATGAAAAGAACTTACCAGCCTTCTCGTCGCAAGAGAATCAACAAGCACGGATTCCGTCAGAGAATGGCTACTGCTAATGGCCGCAAGGTGTTGGCAGCGCGTCGTGCAAAGGGACGCAAGAAGTTGACCGTATCAGATGAGTCAACATTCAAGTATGCTTAATTTTCTGA
>JAZONC010000012.1:0-68717 GCA_045654285.1 Alistipes sp.
ATACGTTTTGGAATTTAGGTTTCTTTGTCAACGTATGGAAGGTATGGAAGATTTATTCTATGCACATAATTAACTAAAATAATAAAGTATTACTTTTATGAAGAACCTTTGTTTTGTTTACAAACGTTCAATTACTAATAATGACTGTTAAACTTTTACTTTCATTTGGGGATAATAAACTAAAACTTCAGATTTTTCGATGCTTTATTTTACCTTTGTTCATGTTTGTTTAACGAAAGTAAATTTAAAAATAAATATTTATGAAGCATTCATTTTTAATGACTATGTGTCTGTTTTATGTTTGTTCAATTTTCGGACAAGAAACCATTCCTCTGAAGGATGCCTTGTCACTGACCGAGTGTAAAGTTAGTGAATATGCTTCGTCCATTGAGTACATTCCGTTGGAAACAACCGATGATTGCCTTATTGGGGATGAGTTCTCTTTAATAGTTGCTTCGCAAGACATTTTTGTACACGAATTTGGGGATCAAAAGATTTATCGTTTTGACCGGAACGGGAAATATCTGAATACGATAGGAAAGAAAGGACAAGGACCTGGAGAGTATACTTGTATCTATAGCATTTATATAGATGAAAGTACGCATGAGTGTTTCTTATTGGATACGTTTTCAGGAAATGTCCATGTCTATGACTATGATGGAACCTATAAAAGAAAGATTCATGTTCCCATTGCTCCTTGCCGAATGACAAAAATGGGCAATAATTACGTCATGGTTCAATATTTATTGGATGTTAGTACCTGTGAAATGGTTTTGGTAACGCCCGAAGGAAAACTGTTGAAAGAGTATTCCCGTAATGATGGCAAAAAATATGGCTTTTCTATATTTTTACCTTTCCTATTTACCTCCAACGATGCGGTATATTACAAAAGTCATTTGTCGGAATACATTTATTCTATAGATGAGAAATTGAAACGCAAAAAAGCGTATTGGATTCATTTGGGAAAGAAACAAATCAATGCAGAAGAAGACCAATACAGATTGGGCAAAGGAAGTATGACCCAAGGAAAACTTGTTATAAGTACAATATCGGCTCATGAAAATTTGATGTTCATCCCCTATGCAGACAAAGGCCGTTTTTTTGCTGTATATAATACAATTTCAAAAAAGATTTTCTCTCCTGGAGTGGATGGTAAGGCTGGTTTTATAGATGATTTGACGCAAGGTCCATTAGTTGATGTACCTTATTCGCTCTATTTAATAACTTCATTGCAAAAGAATCAATTGGCCACTTATATCTATATGGCTGATATTGATATAAATGATTATTCGGATGGAGAATTCAAGCAGTTTTTGAAGAAACATAAGTTGGATGAATTCAGTAATCCTGTGGTTCGACTTGTAAACCTGAAATAAAGTTGTTTGATAACATGGAAAACATAATTCAATATTAACAAATTAGAATTCGATTGTATTTGAAAGTTGAATTCTCCTTATTAAAATAAAAAAACATATGATTATTGGCTATACTTCTGGTGTGTATGACCTATTTCATATAGGTCACTTGACTCTTTTAAAAAATGCAAAAGCTTTATGTGATAAACTTATAGTCGGAGTGACTGTTGATGAGTTGGTTGCATATAAAGGAAAACAATCCATGATTCCTTTTTCAGATCGCATTGAAATTGTTCGCAATATAAAACAAGTAGATGCTGCCGTACCACAGTATGACATGGATAAGTTAACCATGTGTAAGAAATTAGGTGCAACAATTCTTTTTGTGGGAGATGATTGGTACGGTACGGAGAAATGGGCAAAATATGAGGAAGATTTTGCAAAGGAAGGGATAAAGATCATATATTTTCCATACACAAAGGGAATATCTTCGACAAAAATTACAGAAGCATTAAAATCAACTAGAGGTTGGGTTGATAGTAGGGAGATCAATTGTAGCCAAAAGGATGAATTAAAATAAGTATCTTATAAATTTGTTTTATAGCTTAGATATTTGTGTTATTGAATAGAATGAATAGTAAAAATTAATAGGTGAAGAAATATTTAATACATGGGAATTATGAATAATAAAGATTTCTGTTTAAGCTCGTATATAGCATTTCGTTATATATGGAAAGATAATATGAATTTCTATAAAGGTTTTCGTCATCACAATTATGAAGCAGTTAGAGATGATATGAAGATTCCTGTCAAAACTTCTGAAGATATTGATCATGAAATTAAAAAACAGATAAATGATCTTTATGGAAGATTTGATAATATTGGCATTCTATTATCTGGAGGCATGGATAGTGCAGTTTTAGCGTCATATCTAAAACCTGGTAGTCATGCGTATACTTTCTATTCTAGCTCAGGGGTGTTTAATGAAGATGTTGAGCGTGCAAAAAAGTATTGTGATAAATTTGGGCTAATTCATCACTTAATTGAAATAACATTTGATGATTATAAAAAATATACACCTATAGTAATGGCTAAGAAGTGGGCCCCTGTTCATTCTATTGAGCCGCAGATTTATAAGGCTGCTATTGAGGCGAAGAAAGATGATGTTCAAATCATTCTAGTTGGAGAAAGTGCAGATCTTATATTTGGTGGTATGGATAAACTTATAACCCCAATTTGGGATTTTGAAAGTTTTGTAAAAAGATATACATTCCTTGAACCATCCCTAGTTCTAAAAAATCCAATTAATCAGATGGAACTATTTGAACGTTATCGTAAAGGAGAAAATGGCATAGATTACATGAAGTTCATGGATGAAGTTTTTGCTATTGAAAGTTCAAGTTCCTATTTGAATGCATTTGGTGCAGCTGAACTCCCATATTATGATCCTTATGCACGTTTAGTTATGGATCAGCCTCTTGATATGGAACGTATTAGGAATGGAGAACCTAAATACCTTGTTCGCGGTTTATACGCGATTAAGTATCCTGAGTTAGAAATTCCTTTCAAAATTCCAATGCCACGCCCTGTGGATACAATTTTTAAGCAGTGGAAGGGGCCTAATAGAGTTGAATTCCGTAAAGATATTCCAATGGAAACTCTTACAGGAAATCAGAAATGGCAACTCTGGTGTGCTGAGTTATTTTTAAATCTATTTGACTAGTTAAATAGGTTTAACTTAAAATAGATTGTTGTATATTTTTATGTAAACATATGTATGTATGGATCCTATTAGGCTTATAATTCTCACATAAAAATATATTACTAAAGTGGTGATTTTGGTGGGATAGTCGATTTTTTGTCGATAGGTATAAATAAGTTTCGCATTAAGGATGGAAAGATATGTGGTTATTTGACTACATATGGAAAATTAAATTCAATTTAATTATTAAATTTATTTCTTTTAGTACATTGAAATTGCTGTTTAAATTATGATTAGTAGGATAATAAATAAGGTTCTTAGCTTGATATTTGGAAAATCTTATGTCCAAAAGAAAATAAAAAAAGAAGCAATAAAAAAACTCCATTCTTACGGAGATGAAGTAATCCATAAATTACTTGATATTGAAAAAAAAACGGGTGTAAAGTTCGATTTAAGTTTCGGAACTCTTCTAGGTGCATATCGCAACCATGGCTTTATACCGCATGATGATGATATCGATGTAATAATGGGAATTGAATATCTTTCCGAGGATTTGATTAAAACTTTGCGTGAGGATGGTTTTGTAATTGATTCAATATTTGTCTCATCAGATTATTATGGATGTCAACTACCTATGAAATATAAGGGGCTAACTTGCGACATTTACATAACCTATACAATAGATAATCAGTATCATACTTTTGTCCCCCATCCAATTTTTGATATGGATTGGAGTTTAAGTGGAAAAATAAATATTTATAGGTCACGAGATATTATTATACCATATTTCGAGAACAGAGTCTTATGTAAATTTAATGGTTATAATCTTATGATCCCTGATAATTCTCAAGAAATCCTAGCTTATACTTATGGATCAGATTTTATGGTACCAAAGAAAGGGTTTATTACTAAAGTGGATGACACTTCTTTATCGTGTAAATATTTTTCAGCTTTCCCGTTGAATATGGCGATTGATGAGGGCATATTTGAGAAATTGCGTCGTTGGTAATTTTGTTAAATCAAAGAATTATGACTGATAGTATTAAGGCTAAATCTATTAAGGGGATAGCTTGGAGCTTGCTTGAGAGTGCTTCGTTAAAAATAATACAATTTGTCATTAATGTGATAATGGCAAGAATACTTATGCCTGAAGATTATGGTATTGTGGCAATTATTTTTGTTTTTATTACAATATCTCAGATTTTTATCGATGGTGGATTTGCAACAGCATTAATTCAAGATAAACAGAAAACGGAAAAAGATTATTCAACAATATATACTTTTAATATTATTATAGCAGTAATTTGTTATATTGTACTATTCATCGTATCTCCATTAATTTCTTCATTTTATGATTGTAATATAACATTATTTTTACGTGTTCAGAGTCTAACACTAATAATCTACTCTTTTTCTGCGATTCACAAAGTTAAACTTACTGTCGATGTTAATTTTAAAGCTATTGCAAAGATAGCTATAATCTCCGCATTTGTTTCAGGTTGTGTAGGAATATTTTTAGCCTTGAATGGCTTAGGTGTTTGGGCCTTGATAGGTCAATCCCTAATTGCTTCTATGTTCACTTCTGTACTTTTGATAATGCAACTTAGGTGGAAGCCAATATGTTTTTTTGATATAAATTCTTTTAAAAGATTATTCCCATTTGGAGTACGACTACTTATTTCAAATATCATAGATAGAATATATATGAATTTGTATCCAATTATCGTTGGAAAGTGCTTTACACCGACACAATTAGGATATTATTCTAGAGCAGAGCAGTTTTCTTCGTTACCCGCAGGTACATGTGCCGATATTTTTACTAGAGTAACATTCCCAGTAATGAGCTTGATAAATGATGAAACGGAATTAGTAAAAGTGTATCGTAAATATATAAGACTTTCATCATATTTAATTTTCCCAATACTATTTGCTGTTTTATTACTAGCCAAGCCTATTGTTTTAATATTATTAACAGAAAAATGGTCAGAAATAATTCTTCTTCTTCAGATTTTATGTTGTGGCTTTCTCCTAGATCATATCAGTAGTATAAATAGAAATTTATTATATGTTAAAGGACGTGCAGATTTAGCTCTTAAGCTAGAGGTTGTAAAGAAGGTAATAGCTACGGTTATATTATTTAGTTCTATACCATTTGGATTAATTGGAATATGTGTTGGAAAGGCATTTTATGGATTGTTAGCAATGTTGCTTAACTCAGCCTATACTAAAAAACTTATAGGTGTTTCAATTTTAGACCAGGTAAAAGATTTTTCACCAAGTTTAATTATTGGAATTATTAGTGTTATAGTATCAGCAATTCCTGTCTATACCCTAGATAACATATATACCCAATTCACCGTTGGGGGATGTGTATTTGTGTTAATTTATCTTTTATTATCTCTTTTGACAAGGAACTCGTCTTTTAAAGAACTTGTGTCGATAATATGTAATACGCAAAGCTATATAAAGAAAAAAGATGAGAACGAACTTATCAGTTATCAATAACTTGCGTCCCTTTCTACTGTTATTGGTTATTATAAATCATTGTACTCCAGTGGCTTTTGTAAATGGGGGGGGGATACTTAATGTATTGCAAGTCGTATTTGGGCATATTTTAACACCTGCAGCTACTGGCTTATTTTTCTTAATTTCGGGATTCTTGTATTTTAATAATGTTAAAGATTTTAATTTAACGATATACAGGAATAAATCCATTAGTAGGCTAAAAACCTTGGTGTTGCCATATCTGATTTGGAATGGCATCTGTGCTCTTTATGATTTAATGGTTGAGGTTTATAATAATTCTTTAGGAGGTGATATAAATTTCAATATTTGGGAACAACTATGGTGTTGCAACGAATGGGGTGTAAATAATCTAAACATCATAGGGACTTCAATGCCTATGTCAGGTCCTGCGGATTTGCCGTTATGGTTTCTTCGAGATTTGATAGTCGTTTCGTTTTGCACTCCTATAATATACCAATTACAAAAGAAGCTTCGACATATTTTCCCTGTAATTATGACCTTTTTGTACATTACGCAATTATGGACTTCCGCTCCTGGGTTCAGTATTGAAGCTTTTATGTTCTTTAGTTTAGGTGCTTATATGGCAATTGAAAGGAACGAATTTGCTTTAGTTAACTCAAGGTCACTTAATGTAATTGTTTTTATTCTTGCAATTGGATTTGTCGTAGCTAGTTCAATTATGTATCCTCGGTCATTTCAGGACTTACGATTTATACAGCAAATTACTACAGTGCTTGTAGCATTATTGGTTTTGAGGGTTGCTCAAGCAATTGACACGAAGTATCCATTTTTGATGCCCTCTTTAATTAACAAAAGCTCATTCTTCGTTTATGCCATACATGCGTGTGGATTAATCTTAGCACCAACAGCATTGATGTTGAGACTAGAAAGTTATATTCACTTCCATAGCGAGTTCGTATTAAGCCTAATTTATATGATTAGTCCATTCATAGTTTATGGCATCTCTATAGGTTATTACTACTTATTCAGTAAAATGTTTAAACCAATAATGCCTTATCTGACAGGCAATAGATAATTACATGATGAAAAAGAAAAAGATAATACTATCGTTCGATTATGAATTGTTTTTTGGTGATAAGTCAGGAACTGTTATGGAGTCTCTTATTAAGCCTACAAATTTATTGCTTGATGCGATGGATTCTGTTGGTTCCAAAGGAAACTTTTTCATCGATTGGCTAATGTTAAAGTATTTAAAGGCAGAAAACACGTCGAGAACAGACTCTGACTATCAACTTATTGTAGATCAGCTGATGGATATAGTTCGGCGAGGTCATCGTATTGAATTACATATTCACCCTCATTGGGTAGATGCTAAGTACAATGGAGATGGGACATGGGACTTTTCAGAGTTTAGACATTATAGTCTTAATAGCTTTTCAGAAACGGATATCGTGAAAATGTTTGTGGAAGGAACTAATCTGCTCACAAATATAGCTAGGCTGGTTGATCCTGAATATGAGATTGTTGCGTTTCGAGCTGGTGGATGGGCTGTGCAGCCATTTGAAAAATTAAGAAAGGGTTTTCAATCAGCAGGTATCAAAATAGACTCGTCAGTGGCGCGTGGGGCCTATGGTAAGAATCAGTATTCATTTTTTGATTTTAGAACGATATGTACAAATAACAATTACGCATATCGTTTTGATAATGATGTTACAATTGAAGATATTGAAGGAGAATTTTTAGAGATTCCAATATCTACATATCGTAGAACAGTTATCAATAAAATAGTAGATAAATTATTCAGAATTCTGTCTCCTTCTTCGAAGGTTATTACTGATGGTACTCATCATAGAGATGATTTACAGTGGCAGGGTAAGTCTCTATGCTCAATGGTTACGTTATCAAAGATTTCACCATTTAGTTCCATTATGTCTGTTTTACTACAAGACACTTCTCTGGTGACTATAATAGACCATCCTAAGGATTATACACAGAGTGCGTCTTTAAGTATAAAAATCTTAAGCAAGTTATTCAGTTCTGTTCAATATAATGTTTGTACTGAAAATAGAAGAGATGTGTGAAATCAGTATCGTTAATATTTGTATTGTCGAATCTAAATTATTTTAGAATAATGAAGCACGCTTTTTTTTATTGTTATAGAAGAGATATAAATGAAGCAACTAGCTATTATATGGCTTTGATTATAAAAGCACTTGAAGAAGTTGGTTATGATGTAAAGACTGTCCATTTTTTATCAGATATCAAGGACCCAGATTTAATATTAACTAATACCTGTATTTGCTTTACAAAAGCGAAACTGTGTTTTCCTTTGGTTAAAACTCTAAGTTGGGTACAAGGTGTTATGTACGAAGAGGTGCGGATGAATAATTTTCCTTTATTTAAACGGTTAATGTTATTATTTGCAGAATTTTTTACTATACACTCATCGTCTTATCTTTTGCTTGTATCTGAAAAAATGAGAGAATATTATTCGTCTAAATTCTTTTATAAAAAGAATAATTTTACAATAGTTCCATGCTATAATTGTCATTTAAATAAAGAGGTTGATATTTCAAAATTTGAGACCCCAACATTTGTATATGCTGGAGGATTGAGTAAATGGCAATGCATAGATGAAATGTTAGAGACCTATGCTTTGATAGAAAAGCAAATAAGAAATGCTAAACTTTATTTGTATTGTAAGCCTAATGACTATTTGCAAACGAAAATTAAATTATTAGGGATAAATAATTATGAAATAAAATTTGTTCCTGTTGAGACTCTGCAAAACGAAATGCTAAAATATAAATATGGTTTTTTATTGAGAGAACAAAATTGGGTGAATGCAGTAGCGACCCCGACAAAAATGAACTCTTACTTGGCGGGTTATGTAATTCCTATTTTCAGTAATGCTGTTGATGACTTTAAACATAAAATTGATTTAAGTGAATTTGCTTTGATGGTAGATACCCCACTAGATAAAATCACAATTGCAGAAAAAATAATAGATTTTGAAAACAAAAAACATGATTTTAATATTTTCATAAATTGTGTTAGCGAAATATTTACTTCTTATTATGATGATCGGATGAATATTGACAAAATAAAGAGTTTATTTAGATAAGTTATTATATATTAGGTTCTATGAGATTACTATCTCCTATAAGAATAGTAAAGAGACTCCATATGGGGTACATTATACTATTTCTTGTTACGGGTATTTTAGGATTTTCTAATTTGCCGCCTATGTATAATTTGCTTATAGGATTATATATATGGTCGTTAAGTTTTTTTCTCAGTGTTTATTTCTTTCATAAAAGCATATATAATACGACTATAGGAATTTTTATATATCAGTGTTTGAGCATATTGTTGATAACAGCAATAAACATTGAATTTTACAACGAACCATATGGATATAATCCTATAGATGCATTAAGTTATCGCTATTATGGCGAGGCTTACGGTGGAAAGGACTTTTTTTCTTATGTGGTAGCTTTCTTTTTTACAAATGACTTAGATGATTTTGGGTATTCAACTTTAGTATGGTTCTGTTATCATTTATTTGATAAATTTGGAGCTTGGATTATATTAATTTTAAATGCTTTTGTTATTGCTGTCTCATCTAAAAGATTATATGAGATATCAATATTATATATAGATAGAGGGTATTCTAAATTAGTAATGATGATTTGGGGCTTTTCTGCATTTGCAACAACTACAGCATGTGAAGGCTTAAAAGAAAATTTCATGGTATTTACCATTATATCATTCTTTTATTATCTGTCAAGATTCCAAATAAAAAAAACACTATTCGGGATATTCCCTATTTTATTATACATAGGGTTAGTTTTTTGTTTTAGGTTAGCTACAGGATATGCAGCCTTATTATGCTTTTTGATCTATATTTTTTTAAATTGCACAAAAGTAAAAAATAATATTAGAGTGATAACTTGGTTAGGATTAGCTATTGCAATTGTGGCTTTTCCTTCGGTTATGCAGGTTTTAATACAACAAAGAGGATTAGGGGAAGATACTTTCTCTTCTCAATCTGCAGAACAGGCAGAATCTATCGGTGGGATGATCGGTTATATTATTAATGTTGTCTCTAGTTTGATAGGACCATTTCCGTGTTTTATATCAAGCGATTCCGAAAAATTGAATTATTTAACCAGATATTCGCTCACTCCGTTTTTCAAAATGATTCTATCCTATTTTTTTTACTATGGGTTATTGGAAATTTATAAGAAGAAGGTTGTCCAAATGTATCCTATGGCTATCTTTGTCTTAATAAATATATTAATGATTATAATAGCTTTCTTTGGGCTACATGTACGTTATCAGTGGATTCATATGCCTCTTTTTATCATGATTTCTATATGGGGGTATAATCAGTATTGTCTGAAACAAGGGAATACAATGTTATTCTTTGTTTATGGCTTTATGTGTATTATTTTAATTATGTTCTATAATATTAGATAAGACTATGATAGATGTTTCTTTAAGTAGAAAAATCCTTACTATTGGCAATAGATGTGATGTGCCAGATGGTGGAATTTCGCAAGTTTTGTATAGTTATCGAAAACATATTTTCCCTTCTTTTAATCATATAGTAAATTTTAAAAGAGGGAATATCTTTTTTAAGATCTGGCTAATGGTGAAGTCTCTATTACAATTATTTTTTAAGTTGTTATTTGATGATGAAATAGAGATTGTACATATTCACACAGCTTCTGATAATGGTTTTAGAAGAAATATTTTTTATGTAAATCTTTCTTATTTAATGCGTAGAAAAGTTATTCTGCATATTCATAGCGGAAGATTTAATGAGTATTATCTTCAAAATAAGAATCAAGTAGATAAGGTATTTTCGAAATGTGAACATATTATAGCTTTAACCCCAAGCATTAAGTCCTTTTATGAAAAAATGGGATGTAGAAAGGTTTCTGTTATTAACAATATTATTGAATACCCAGTATATAGAGACCGCAAGTTTACTGACAATGCCATTCACTTATTGTTTTTAGGAGTTATTACAAAGACTAAAGGAATATATGACTTACTCGATGTGATAATTGAACATAAGGATGAATTTTTAGGAAGAATAGTTTTGCATGTAGGTGGTAATAAGGAAATAGAAAAGTTTCAACAGCTTGTTGATGAAAATAAAATAAGTGATATTGTAAAATACGAAGGTTGGATAAGTGGAAATCGAAAAATAGATTTTTTGAATTCGTGTGATGTCTTTATTTTGCCTTCCTATACAGAAGGGTTGCCTATTTCAATTTTAGAGGCTCAATCATATGGCCTTTTTACAATAGCAACTAATGTTGGAGGTATTCCAGAGATTGTAAATGAAAAGAATGGCTATTTATTCGATCCTCATGATAAAGAAAAATTATATAGTATTTTAAATCAAATAATAGAAGATCGAAATTTTTTAGATAATTCCCACGAAATTATGCATTCCGCAGATTCTTATTTGCCATCGTTTGTAGAAAAACAATTGGAAACTTTATATAGTTATCTTATAAATAATTAGTTATGTCAAAATTAAATAATACTATATTGTTTGCCTGCAATCAAGGAGGGCATTTTAGTCAAATGATGGCAATGAAGGAATTATTTAGCAAGTATGATTCTGTTCTGGTGACTGACAATATCCGTGCTACAAAAGAGATGCCAGCCCTTAGAGAGATTGGCAATATCGAAATTATGGAAGGCGAGTCATTACGACGAAAAAAAGTGAAAGGAAATAAAAGAGGCAGTCGTCTAACATTTCTTTGCGTTTACATTCAGATGTTATTTACGGGTCATAAGATATATAAAAAATATCGGCCCAAAGTGATAATTTCTACAGGGAGTAACATAGCTATTCCTTTTTTCATTTTAGGTAAAATTTATGGCTCTAAAATTATATATATAGAAACAAGAGCTAAAGTTTATGCTCGCTCAATGACAGGAATCTTAGCCCGTCCTCTTGCTGATAAAATATTTGTACAGTGGCCTGAAATGCTAAAGTTGTATCCAGAAGCTAAATATTGTGGAACGTTAGTTTAATTTATAAGATGGTATTTATTACATTAGGAACCCAAGGAAATCAGTTCCCTCGTTGTTTGTATATGGTAGAGGAACTAATAAGTGTACTACATCCGGAGCATGAGTTCATCGCTCAGTTGGGCAATACCCAATACACTTCGGATAAGATAAAGTGCTTAGATTATGTACCCGAGAATGATTTCAAAGATTATATCGCTAAGGCCGATGTGATAATCAGTCATGCAGGTAGTGGAGCTTTGTTCAGTGCCATTCAGAAAGGGAAGAAATGTATTGCAGTAGCTAGATTAAAAAAATACAATGAGATGCTTAACGATCATCAAACTGAATTAGTACGAAAGCTAACGGAAGATGGTTACATTCTAGATGGTACTTATTCTATCGTAGAGGCTTGGAATAAACTTAATAATTTTAGTCCAAGAGCTTGTGATTTTGAATGCACTATACCGCAGAACGTGGGTAAATTAATAGATGAATGGTTTAAAAAGTGATTGATGAATAGTCGGATAGATATGTAACTTGTAAGAGTAAATATTATGTTCAGTAGATTTATTAAAAGACTGTTCGATTTATTGTTGGCACTGATCCTATTTGTGCCGGCTATGTTTGTACTACTCGTGGGTATCATCTTCGTGAAGATTATCTCGCCAGAATCGTCTCCTATATTTAAGCAGGAGCGCGTTGGATATAAGAACAAGCATTTTACGATGTATAAACTCCGTTCTATGACCAACGAGAGGGATGCAGTGGGTAACCTATTGCCCGATGATGTGCGATTGAAGAAGTGGGGTAGGATAATCCGCAAAACTAATATGGATGAGTTATTCCAGATTTGGAATATTCTCTTGGGCGAAATGTCTTTTATCGGTCCTCGTCCTATCCTGCCAAAGGAGATGTTGGTGATGACAGAAGATGAGCAGCGTGAACGCCAGTCTATGCGTCCGGGTATTACTGGATGGGAGGCTATTCATGAGGGTGAGTCAGAGAATCGCAGACAGATGGCTGAGATGGATTTGTACTATGTGCGCAAATGGAGCCTGAAGCTGGATTGGATTGTGTTCTATACCACCATCGGTCTTGTGCTTGGCTTTGGACGTCCAGATGATGCTGTTCGAGCACCTAAACTGGATGAGAGGGAGTTCAGAACCAATAAGGAGGTAGGCGAGTAATGGAAATTGGAAGTTTTATAGAACTTCAGTTCCCTAAAGGATTGGAGTATTACGCCCAGGCGGAGGATATTGCCCGTTTGAATACGGGAAGGTCAGCTATCTGGCACGCGTTTCGTGTGACAGGGGCAAAATCTATCTGGATTCCATACTACCAGTGTGATACTGTTCGCGATACTTTTATCAAGAAGGGGGCTGAGGTGAAGTATTACCATACAGACCGAGATTGGAACCCTATTGATCTGACTCCTGCTGATGATGAGGCTGTACTTTTCGTAAACTATTATGGAGTAATGTCTAATGCCCGCATGAGGGGGTTGGCATCGTTGAGCAAGTACCCTATTATTGATAATTGTCAGGCTTTCTTCTGTGAACCAATTGAAGGGGCAATGAATGTCTATTCTTGCCGTAAGTTTGTAGGTGTGCCTGATGGTGCGTATGTCATTGGACAGGGTGCTGGGAAGTTTCTTGACGAGTATCCGCAGTGCTATTCCTCCGACACGGCAGCTTTCCTGCTGATGCGTATTGAATATGGTTGTGAAGGTAAGGGGTATGAGGCCCGCTCAGTGAATGAGCATCGTATAGATGCAGAAGACTGTATGAAGATGTCGAAGTTGACTCACACCATATTGGATAGTACTGATTATGAGCTTATACAACGTAAAAGACGGGAAAACTTTGCTTATGCACATGAGTTATTGGGGAAAATCAATAAACTGAATCCTTTACAATATTATGATGAGCATACCATTCCTATGGTATATCCGTTGGTAGTCGAGGATGATACTTTGATTCAGAAACTGTTTGCTGCCAAGCATTTCCAAGGCCATTGGTGGAGTTATATCTGTGATGAACATCCAGAGGAAAGCTTTGAGCACTGGATTTCACGTTACGTGATACCTGTCACTATCGATCAGCGATATGGTAAGGAGGAACTGGAATATTTAGCAAGTGTAATATTGACAAAATAATTTGCAGATAGAAATGAATACAAGATTCAACGGCCATTTGGTCATCGTGTTTGCGTTGGAGCATTACAATCCGCTCAATATGATCCGTGCTTTTGGTGAGCAGGGAATCCATCCGGTGTATGTTTCAGTAAAGAGAAGATATGAGACGGCTTGCCGTAGTAAATATATCAGCACACTGCATAGAGTGGATAGTGTGGAAGAGGGCTACCAACTGGTGAAGGAGAAATATGGTAATGAGGAGTTGAAGCCATACATCGTCTTCTCTGACGATAAGTCGGTGGGTTACTTTGACCTTCACTATGATGAGTGGAAAGACAAGTTCATCACTTATAATGCCGGCAAGGCTGGTCGCATCAATGAGTTTATGGATAAGTTCGAGATTCAGCAGTTGGCCAAGAAACATGGGTTCAATGTGTTGGATTCGTATGTGATTGGCAAGACTGATGCTTTGCCGGAGAATCTTTGGTATCCGGTTATCACCAAGGCTATCTCGCCTAATTCAGGTAGCTGGAAGGGGGATGTGTTTATCTGCCAGGATGAGCAGGAGCTTCGTGAGGCTATAGAGAAAATTGAGAGTCCTCAGATTATGATTCAGCATTTTGTTGATAAGCAGAATGAACTGGCTCTAGAGGGTTATACCATCAACAATGGTAAAGATATGCAGATTATCACTCAGATGACATGGAAGTACTTGATACAAGGTTATTATAGCCCTTATCATGATGTTTGTATGTTTACAGATAACGAGATGGGTCAGAGGCTCCAGGCAATGTTTGAGGAGATTGGTTTCAATGGCGTATTTGAAGTGGAGTTCTTGATTGATAAGGATGGTACCTATTATTTTATGGAAACTAATTTCCGTGCATCGGCTTGGAATCCTACTTGCAAGTTTGCTGGAATGCCGTTGCCTTATCTGTGGGTAAAGGGTATGGAAAATGGATATATCGATCCAGCTGACCGCAAGGAGTTTGAGCCATTTACTTCTATGAGTGAGGTGATTGATTACGCCAAGCGTGTTGAAGGTGGTATGGTGAGTTTTGCTGAGTGGCTCCGTGATTTTAAGGATGCCAAATGTGTCTATATCTATGATAAGGAAGACCGCGGCCCTTGGGATGCAGTAATTGAAAATTGGGAGAACTTTAAGTAAGTTGTTATATGAAGAAGGTAATGTTAGTTGGTATCGGTGGCTACATCGGCTGTAAATTCACTGAATACATTAATAAAAACTATCCAGATTGGCAGGTGGATGCCGTGGATAGTATGAATAGGAAATGGGCTGAAGCTGATTTCACTGGTTACGATGCCGTCTATAATGTGTCTGGCTTGGCGCATGCCAATGCACGTCAGGGCACGGAGGAACAATATTATGCCGTAAACGGACAGCTCCCTATTGATGTCGCTACCAAAGCAAAGGAAGAGGGAGTGCCAATGTTTGTGCAGATGAGTAGTATGGTGGTATATGGAGATATGAGCAGTTTGGGAGAGGAGAAGAATATCTTTGAGCATACTATTCCTGAAGAACCCACCATCTATGGAAAGAGTAAGATGATGGCAGAACATGGTCTTCAGAAACTAGTAGATAATACCTTTCAAGTAGCAATTATGCGTCCACCATTGATTTATAGTGAGTATGCTAGAGACAATTTTCCTCGCTTAGTGAATTTTGCCAAGAAGATGCCAATCTTTCCAAAGATGAAGAATCAGCAGAGTATGGTGTATGTGGATAATCTTTGTGAATTGATTCATCTTATTATTGAAAAGAACCAAGGCGGAATCTATTACCCTCAGCAGGAGTGTTATATTGAAACTAGTAAAATGGTGAAAGATATAGCTGATGCTGTAGGAAATAAAATGTGGCAGACAAAGATTTTTAATCCGTTTCTAAAAATTCTCTCAAAATGTGAGAAATTGGCGTTTATTCATAAGGCTTTTGGCAGTATTACATATGATATGAGTATCAGCAATCATTTTGATGGTAAGTATCGTGTAGTAAGTTACGAGGAATCTATCCGCAGGATTGCCAAAGCACATATGAAAGTCTAAAGACTGCTATAATCTTTATATTGGGAATTAACAAGATATGAAGTAAGTAGAATTAACGATTATGAAATACCTATTAGTAGTAGCACACCCCGATGATGAGGTGTTGGGAGCAGGTGCTTCGATGTGGAAGTGGACACAGAAGGGTGATACCGTAGAGATAGCCATCATGTGTACAGAGGCAAAGGCGCGTGCGTTCCGCCCGGAGGATAATGAGTTAGAGGATGATACGAATGCGGCCGTGAAGTTTGTGGGGGTGAGCAAGAAGTATGAGGCTACCTTCCCGAACATTGAAATGAATACTGTGCCTCACTTGAAGTTGGTGCAGTTCATTGAATCTGCTATCAAGGATAGTGAACCGGATATTGTCATCACTCATCATCCAGCTGATACGAATAATGATCACTTGCAGACCTCTATGGCTTGCCAGGAAGCTGTACGTCTTTTCCAGCGTCGTCCAGAGGTAAAGCGTGTGAAAGAGTTATGGTATATGGAGGTTCCTTCGTGCACGGAGTGGAAGATAAACAACGCATTCAGCACATTCAATCCGAATTGTTTTGTTGAGGTGGGTCAAGAGGGAGTGGAAGCCAAGATTAAGGCGCTATCTATGTATCGAGGTGTGATGCGTCCGTATCCGCACCCTCGTTCGGCTGAGTACATTACAGGGCTTGCCGCCATAAGAGGTGGTCAGTGGGGATGCAACTATGCTGAGGCTTTTGAAGTGGTTTTGAGGAAGTATTGAGTTGATGAGTTTATCCTTATTGAGTTATGATCGAGATAAATACTGCACTTTTGGATGATTTAACTGAGCAGGCAAAGGTTTCTCCTCGTCTTCGTATGAATTTAGATTTGCGAACATCTGATGCTGATACTTCGCAGAGGATGTTGAATGCGATTGAACCAGGTTCAGTTGTCCCTATTCATCGTCATCAGAAGACATCTGAGACTTTTGTTGTACTTCGCGGTAGGGTAGTGGAGGAGTTTTATGATGCGATGGAACGGATCTGTTCTGCTACTTATGAGGTGGCTGCTAGTGGCCCAGTTTTCGCGCTTAATATTCCTGTGGGCCAGTGGCACACACTTCGTTCGCTTGAAAGTGGTACGGTAATTCTGGAAATGAAAGATGGGGCGTATGAGCCAATTTTAGATTGCGATATTTTAAGTTTGTGATTTTGATAAAGTTATTGATATGAAAATAGCAGTAGCAGGAACAGGATATGTTGGCCTTTCGATGGCCACTTTGTTGGCGCAGCATCATAGCGTGGTGGCTGTGGATGTGATTCCAGAGAAGGTTGAGAAGATTAACCGTCGTGAGAGTCCTATCCAGGATGAGTATATCGAGAAGTTTTTTGCTGAGAAGGAACTTGATCTCGTGGCAACACTTGATGGTGCGGCGGCTTATCGTGATGCGGAGTTTGTTGTGATTGCGGCTCCTACGAATTATGATCCGCAGAAGAATTTCTTTGACACCCATCATATTGAGGACGTGATTGACTTGGTGCTTGAGGCTAATCCGAAAGCAACTATGATTATTAAAAGCACAATTCCCGTGGGATATTGCCGTTCTCTTTATGTAAAATATGCTAAGATATTTAAAGAGAGAGGATATGATCCCTCGAGAAAGTTAAGATTACTATTTTCTCCAGAGTTCCTTCGCGAGAGTATGGCGCTTTATGATAATCTTTATCCTTCGCGTATTATCGTAGGTTATCCGAAGATGATTGATACATTTGATGAGGAGAATAATGCTATTCGTGCGATTGCTGGTAATCATCTTGAGGATGCCGCTCGTACTTTCGCATCCCTTCTTCAAGAGGGCGCGATAAAGGAGGATATTCCTGTGCTTTTTATGGGCCTGAAGGAGGCTGAGGCTGTTAAGCTGTTTGCTAATACTTATCTTGCGCTTCGTGTTTCATATTTTAATGAACTTGATACTTATGCTGAGGTGAAGGGGTTGGATACACAGGCTATCATTAATGGTATCGGTCTGGATCCTCGTATTGGTACTCATTACAACAATCCTTCTTTCGGATATGGTGGGTATTGCTTACCTAAGGATACAAAACAGCTTCTTGCTAACTACAATGATGTTCCACAGAATATGATGACTGCTATTGTTGAGAGCAATCGTACTCGTAAGGATTTCATTGCGGATCAAGTGCTTGCTAAGGCGGGATATTACAATTACTCTTCTAATAATGAATTTGGTTCTGCGACGGAGCGTGAGGTTGTTGTGGGTGTGTATCGTTTGACGATGAAAGCGAACTCTGATAACTTCCGTCAGAGTGCTATTCAGGGTGTGATGAAGCGTATTAAGGCTAAGGGTGCTAAGGTCGTGATTTTTGAGCCTACTCTTGAGGACGGTACTACATTCTTCGGAAGTCTTGTGGTTAATGATCTTGTAGCATTCAAGGGTCAGTGTGATGCGATCATTGCTAATCGTTATGATGCCTGCCTGGATGATGTACAGGAGAAAGTTTATACGAGGGATGTTTTTAGAAGAGATTAGCTCCTTCATAATGGTGCTTATGAGCCTATTCAAGAGTGTGATATCCTAAAATAATTATATGATAAGTTCCACTCATTAAATTTACAATAACGAGGTAATTTGCACTATATTTGACCGATTCGAGGGAATTTAGAACAATATTTTTTACGAGAATCATAGGCCTGTCTAACAAAAAAAAAGTTAGCAGGCTTTTTCATTATATAAATTTGAAATTCTCATCTTATAGCAATTTTTATATACTAGACTACACTACACTTGTTAGATTAACTCAATATCACTATATTTGTGTAAACATACGATGTCAAAAGTTATTAACTGAAGAATAGGGGCTAAATCTTCATAAAACTATGAAACATAAGAATCGGATAACTACTTCAAACGCTTCGGTGCAGATGCTTTTTGCTCTGCTAAGGGCTTCTTTGCACGAAAAAGAGTGTGAACAATCTTTTTTTCAAGGAGTTTCGAATGAAGATTGGAATCTATGTTATAAGTTGGCCACCGAACATGGCGTAATGGCATTGGCTTGGGATGGGGTTGCAAAGCTCCCGAAAGCATTGCAACCACCTCTTGTGCTCAAACTTTCTTGGGCCACAAATGTCGAGTCGTACGAGAAACGGTATCATCGTTATTGTAGTACGGTAGATGAAATATCGCGTTTTTTTGCAGAATACGGAATCGCTACTATACAATTGAAGGGTGTAGGATTTTCTACTCTATATCCGAATCCCTGTCATCGAGAGGGTGGGGATATTGATATATACACATATTCTGTTGATAAATCTAAAATGAGCGACAAGGAGGCTAACACTTTGGCAGATAAACTGATGCAACAGCAAGGTATAGATGTCGACAAACACTCGCCCAAACATAGTAACTTCTACTACAAAGGTATTCCTTTTGAAAATCATAAAAACTTCCTGAATGTGGAAATCTATAATGTAGCAAAACAAGTTGATAGTATTTTGCGAGTGAATATGAATCCAGAACTTGTATCATTATCGGCAGGAGAAGTTCTGATACCATCTCCCGTATTCAATATGCTGTTTATCTCTTTTCATGCTTTTCAGCATTATGGAAGTGGATTGGCATTACATCATCTGTGCGATTGGGTGATGATACTTCGTCGGTATGGATTACAAGTCCCTGAGCAGATTACTGACAAGAAATTCCTAGCAGGCATCTCAGCCTTAACAAAACTATGTAATCAATATCTTGGGACTTCTCAACCAATCTCAGGTGGAGAACGAATTGCAGATGAAATGATGGCAGAGATTCTGTCGCCTCGCTATTCATCAACAATTCCGACTAGTAATAAGATGGGAATTATCATATATAAGACTGGCCGCCTATTGCACGAATACCGACTAAGAAGTAAGATAATAGAGCATTCGCTTGCACAACGCATTTGGACATCGTTTGTAAGCCATCTGTTCAATCCCAAGACTATTTTTCTGCGATAATATCGCTCTTATATCTTAGCTATTATACTACATTTAGCACAGCATCATCGCGACCGATAGGATTGTTATAATCTGTATAAATCGTCGGAAGGCCTTCTCGGGGAATAGTTTAACGATTATAATACCCAGCCAAGCACCAATGCCGATGATGGGTAACATCGTGAGGTTTAGCGAGAATGTATCCCACGAGATATTATCCCATACGAAGATCTGGAGAGGTACCTTCAGCAGGTTCACCACGAGGAAAAACCAGGCATTTATTCCGATATACTCCATCTTATCCTTTCGCATTGAGAGCAAATAGACCGATAGCACCGGCCCTGCGGCGTTGCCAATCATAGTGGTAAAACCGCCCAGCAGTCCGAATGCTGCCGAGTACCACCACTTTTTCATCCATCGATTCTCCTTGCCAAAGAGTTCGCTCCATATCATAACAGCCAACGCCAGTGCGAGGGTCCAACCCATCAGCTGGCGAAACTCGTTTGTGGGGATCAACTTATCGACAAATATGGCGACAAAGAATCCAAGTATGGCCGTCGGAAGTAGTTTTACGACCACCTTCCAGTCGGCTATACGCTTGTAATATACAACGGCAATGATGTCCGCTATGCAGAGCATTGGCAATATAACACCCGTTGACTCCTTTGCGCCAAAGGCCATAGCCATATAGGGCACAGCGAGGAGCATCAAACCCTGCACGCCGGTCTTCGACATACCGATACAAAGCGCCGTAAGCGCAAGAATAATCCACTGAAATATGGTTAGCGTCTCTATCATCTTCTGCCAAATATATTTGTTCGAGGCGCAAAAATAGACCTAATTTCTCGAATGCCAAAATCAGCGTGAAAAATTGATAAATGTTGTGTGGAAATTCTCGGATTTTTGGTTGAGAGAAGGATCCACATAATAACCTATGAATGAATAAAATAATAAAGGAGTGCGATGTGCACTCCTTATATTATTTTTTTGTTTAGCGGAAGGAGGGGGATTCGAACCCCCGGTACCCTAATCGAGTACGTCAGTTTAGCAAACTGGTGGTTTCAGCCACTCACCCATCCTTCCTGACCGATCCTCTTTGAAAGAGTGGTGCAAATGTAGGCAAAAAAAACAATTGTGCAAAATATCGGTGAGGAAATTTTTTATATTTTTTGAAAAATGGTCTTTTACGACTACTAATCGGGTGCTATTGGTAGGCAAAATATATCTGCATTTCTAATAATTTCTCTACGAAGTGTAGGAATAGGCGAAAAATAATCTTATATTTGTACTTAAATGAATTTTCGCTCATAGTTTGCCGGCTGTGAGCCTAACCTTAAAACTAAATATTATGAAGAACGAACGCCTAATGTCTCTCGATACCTTGCGAGGTTTCGATATGTTCTTTATTATGGGCCTCTCGGGCCTTATTGCGTCGTTGTGCGCTCTCTGTCCCAATGCAGTAACCAACGCCATTGCCGAGCAGATGAGTCACGTCGATTGGGATGGATTGCGCCATCACGACACCATCTTCCCGCTCTTCTTGTTCCTCGCGGGAGTGTCGTTTCCTTTCTCGCTTGCCAAACAGCAGGCCTCAGGTGCGTCGAGCAAATCAATCTATTGGAAGATATTCCGCCGTGCAGCTATGCTTATCCTGCTCGGAATGATTTATAACGGTCTGTTCCGTCTGAATTTTGAGAATCTGCGTGTTGCGAGTGTCCTGGCTCGTATCGGTATCGCGTGGGCTGGTGCGGCGTTGCTCTATGTCAACTTTGGTGTGAAGGCTCGCGCGTGGATAGCGGCTGCGATACTTGTTGTTTATGCCTTGTTGAGTAAGTTTGTAGGTGCTCCCGATGTTGTGGGTGCCGATCCTCTCTCGATGGAGGGCTCATTGGTGGGTTATATCGACCGCCTGTTCCTTCCAGGACGCCTGCTCTACCTCGACGGAGCATTCGATCCTGAGGGTCTGTTCTCGGCTGTGCCGGCAGTAGTTACGGCTATGCTTGGTATGTTTACGGGCGAGCTTATCCGCGAGCAGAAATATTCGGGCGAGCGTAAGACCGTTATGATGCTCATCGGTGCCGTTGTGCTGGCCGTCGTGGCGTGGTTGGGTAGTTACTTTGTGCCCGTTAATAAGATGTTGTGGTCGAGCACCTTCGTGTGTGCTGTGGGCTCTTACTCTCTTGCTATGATGGCGCTATTCTACTACATTGTCGATGTGAAGGGCTGGCAGAAGTGGACTCTCCCGTTCCGCGTTGTGGGAATGAACTCAATCACAATTTATTTGGCGCAGAGCATTATCGGCTTTTCGGGCATTGCCAAGTTCTTCTTCGGGGGCGTTGCGGGACTCTGTTCGGAGCCGTGGGCTGAGGTTGTAACCGATGCAAGTTATGTGCTTGTGTGCTGGTTGTTCCTCTACTTCCTCTATCGTCAGAAGATATTTTTGAAAGTTTAACACCATATAAATTGCAATATAATGCGCCACCTTAACGAAAAAAGGTGGCGCTTTTGTATTTTTTTTGTATTTTTGCCAATTATAATGACATATTATGGCTGGAAAAGATAAAGAGATATTTGATAACATAGATGGCGAGTATAAGTACGGCTTTACGACCGACATCGAGACCGAAACCATTGCGCGCGGTCTTAACGAGGATGTAATCCGCCTTATCTCAGCTAAGAAAGAGGAGCCTGAGTGGATGTTGGAGCGCCGCTTGAAGGCTTTTCGTCATTGGCAGACAATGAAGTTGCCCACCTGGGCACACCTCGATATTCCTGAGATCGATTTTCAGGATATAATCTATTACGCTGCCCCTAAGCAGCGTAAGGAGGGTACGATGGATGATATTGATCCCGAATTGAAGCGTACATTCGATAAGTTGGGTATTCCGCTCGAGGAGCAGCTCTCGTTGGCAGGCTTTGCTGTCGATGCAGTGATGGACTCGGTGTCGGTTAAGACTACTTTCCGTGAGACGCTGGCCGAGAAGGGTATTATCTTCTGTTCGATCTCGGAGGCTGTGCGCGAGTATCCCGATTTGGTGAAGAAGTATCTGGGATCGGTGGTTCCCTATACCGATAACTTCTATGCAGCTTTGAATGCTGCCGTATTTTCCGATGGCTCATTCTGCTACATCCCCAAGGGTGTGCGTTGCCCGATGGAGCTCTCGACCTACTTCCGTATCAATGCCGAGGGTACGGGTCAGTTCGAGCGCACATTGCTCGTAGCCGACGAGGGTGCTTATGTGAGCTACCTGGAGGGTTGTACCGCTCCGCGTCGCGACGAGAATCAGTTGCACGCCGCCGTGGTGGAGATTGTCGTTGAGAAGGATGCCGAGGTTAAGTACTCTACGGTGCAGAACTGGTACCCGGGCGACAAGGATGGCAAGGGTGGTATCTATAACTTTGTAACCAAGCGAGGCCTCTGCCGTGAGGGTGGACATTTGTCGTGGACTCAGGTTGAGACTGGCTCGGCCATCACTTGGAAATATCCGAGCTGCGTGCTGTTGGGCGATAACTCGGTGGGCGAGTTCTACTCTGTGGCGATGACTAATAACTATCAGCAGGCTGATACAGGCACGAAGATGATTCACATCGGCCGCAACACCCGTAGCCGCATCGTGTCGAAGGGTATCTCGGCAGGCAAGAGCCAGAACGCCTATCGTGGTCTGGTGCGAGTGGCGAAGGGAGCAGATAATGCCCGCAACTACTCGCAGTGCGACTCGCTTCTGATTGGCGATAAGTGTGGAGCCCATACCTTCCCTGAGATTTCTACGCACAATCCCACGGCTGTGCTCGAGCACGAGGCAACCACGTCGAAGATCTCGGAGGAGCAGCTCTTCTACTGCAACCAGCGAGGCCTCTCGACCGAGGATGCTGTGGGGCTGATTGTCAATGGTTACGCTCGCGAGGTTATTGCCAAACTGCCTATGGAGTTTGCCGTTGAGGCGCAGAAGTTGTTGGCCGTAAGTCTTGAGGGCTCGGTCGGTTAAAAAATATTAGGAATAAAAAAGCAAAAAGATATGTTAAGTGTAAAGAATTTGCACGCCAAAGTTGGCGATAAGGAGATTCTTCGAGGCATCAACCTCGAGGTGCGTCCAGGCGAGGTTCACGCTATTATGGGCCCCAACGGCTCGGGTAAGAGTACCTTTGCATCGGTGTTGGCGGGTAACGAGAAGTTCACCGTAACCGAGGGCGAGGTTGAGTTTATGGGTCAGAACCTGCTGGAAATGTCGATCGAGGATCGTGCCCGTATGGGTATGTTCTTGGGATTCCAGTATCCTGTCGAGATTCCTGGCGTTACGATGGCTAACTTTATGAAGATGGCTGTAAACGAGCAGCGTAAGTTCCGTGGCGAGGAGCCCCTCACTGCGGGTGAGTTCTTGCGTATGATGCGTGAGAAGAGTGCCGTTGTGGAGCTCGATTCAAAGCTCACATCGCGTGCCGTGAACGAGGGCTTTTCGGGTGGTGAGAAGAAGAAGAACGAGATTTTCCAGATGGCTATGCTCGATCCCAAGCTGGCCGTGCTGGATGAGACCGACTCGGGTCTTGACATCGATGCTCTGCGTATCGTGGCTACTGGTGTAACCAAGTTGCACACTTCGGATAACGCAACCATCGTAATTACTCACTATCAGCGTCTGTTGGATTACATCGTCCCCGACTATGTTCACGTCTTGTACAAGGGTCAGATAATCTATTCGGGCGATAAGTCGTTGGCCCTTAAGCTTGAGAAGGAGGGCTACGATTGGCTTATTAACCAGCAGGAGGAGTAGGCGATGGTGTTACTCGATTATTTACAGAGTAGAGGCTTGCGTGCCAACACGGGTATGTGTACGCTGGGCGATGGGCAGGCGTGGGAGGTTATTATCAACCCCACCAAGGTGGAGCGTACTCTTCGCTCTTCGCTCTCGCTCTTGATTGTGCACACTACGGCCGAGGCAGCCAAGATGCATTTTGATATTTGCGAGGGTGCATCACTCAATATGGTGGAGCTCTTTACGACTGATTGCCCATCTGAGTGCCATATCCGCCAGCAGGCCGATAGCGAGTGTAGCGTGGTGAGCGTAAGCGTAGCTGGCTCAAAGGCCGACTATGTTGTCGATCTCGATGGAGCCAATGCCTCGAATAAGGTACGCTCGGTATATATCGCAGGCGGAGAGGAGCATACAAAGATTGCTTTGCGTGTGAATCATAATGTGTCCGATTGTCAGAGCGACTCGCTCGTTAAGGGTGTTGCTGGAGGAAGGTCGGTAGGAGAGTTCTATGGCCTGGTCTATGTAGCTGAGGATGCACAGCGCACCGATGCTCGCCAGACAAACCGTAATATAGAGATTGGCTCAGAGTCGAAGATTATCACCAAGCCTCAGTTGGAGATTTATGCCGACGATGTGAAGTGCTCACACGGCGCTACCGTAGGTCAGTTAGATGGCGATGCTGTGTTGTATATGCGTCAGCGAGGTCTGAGCGAGACACAGGCGCGCCGCCTGCAGATCGAAGGCTTTGTGAATGATATTGTTCTCTCGGCTGGCGAGATTGGTCAGTTGCTGGGCGAGGAGCTGACCGCAAAACTTGAAAGATTATAAGATGAATGTAGAGAGCATACGCAACGATTTCCCTATCCTTGAGCGCAAGGTTAATGGAAAGCCATTGGTCTATCTCGATAGCGGAGCCACGGCGCAGAAGCCCGAGCGAGTTATCGAGGCCGTTAATCGTATGCACCGCGAGCAGAATGCCAATATCCACCGTGGAGTACACCAACTCTCGGCCGAGGCTACCCAGCTCTACGAGCAGGCGCGTGAGAGTGTGCGTTCGTTCATCGGTGCCACATCGCGCGAGGAGGTTATATTCACTGCGGGTGCTACGGCTTCGATCAATACCGTTGCCTATGCGTGGAGCGAAAAGTTCTTGCGCGATGGCGATAATATCATCATTAGCGAGATGGAGCACCACTCCAATATCGTGCCGTGGCAACTCGTAGCTGAGCGCAAGGGCGCTGAGATTCGTGTTCTGCCCTTCGATGAGGATGGCCGCCTGAAGGTGGAGCTGTTGGATGTGTTGCTCGACAATCGCACCCGTATGGTAGCCGTGACGCAGGCATCGAATACACTCGGTACGCGTTCAGACCTACGCCCGATTATCGAGAAGGCCCACCGCGTGGGAGCCCGTGTTATGGTCGATGGTTGTCAGGGTGTGGTACACGGTGGTGTGGATGTCGCGGCTCTGGATTGCGATTTCTACGCCTTCTCGGGTCATAAGCTCTATGCCCCTACGGGTATCGGAGTGCTTTACGGCAAGCGAGAGTTGCTGGAGCAGATGCCGCCGTTCTTGTGCGGTGGCGATATGGTCGATAGGGTGTCGTTCGCAAAGACTACCTATGCACCTCTGCCCTTGAAGTATGAGGCTGGTACAGCCAATTTCATTGGAGCCATTGGCTTGGGCGAGGCGGTTGAGTATCTGCGAGGTCTGGATTTGGAGGCTGTGGATAAGTATGAGTGCGAACTGATGCGTTATGCCGAGGAACAGTTGTTGCGAATTGACGGTTTGCGTATTTACGGCACCACTGAAAATAAGTGTTCAATCATATCGTTCAATGTCGAGGGTGTTCACCACTACGATTTGGGTATGATACTCGACAAATTGGGCATAGCCATCCGCACGGGACAACATTGTGCCGAGCCAGTGATGGCACACTACGGAATAACGGGTATGTGTCGCGCCTCGATAGCTATGTATAATACACGCGAGGAGATGGATGCTCTGGTGCGAGGCGTTGAGCGTGCAGTGAGAATGCTCAGATAATAAGAAAGAAACCAAACTACGAAGAGATATGTTTATTGTACTTGAAGGCGTTGATGGATCGGGCAAATCTACACAGATTGCTAAACTCAGCGAGATGTTTGCCCAGCAGGGTATTCCTACCGAATATCTGCACTTCCCGCGTTTCGATGCTCCCTACTTTGGGGATCTCATTGCCCGCTTTCTGCGTGGCGAGTTGGGTAGCATAGAGCAGGTCGATCCCTACATCGTGGCTATGCTTTACGCTGGCGACAGACGCGACGCGGCGGCTATGATTCGTAGCTGGATGGATGAGGGTAAGGTTGTAATCTGCGACCGCTATGTATATTCAAATATAGGTTATCAGTGTGCAAAGGTTGCCGACGCTGAGGAGCGCGAGAAGCTCCGCAAGTGGATTCTTTCGCTCGAGTACGACTACTTTGCCATTCCGCGTCCCGATGTATCGCTCTTCCTTGATGTACCATTTGCTTTCACCGAGCGTAAGCTCCTTCAGGAGCAACGCGAGGGCGACGACCGCGCCTACCTCAATGGTAAGAAGGATATTCACGAGCAGTCGATGGATTTGCAGCGTGCCGTGCGTCAGGTCTATATCGACGCTGCCGAGTGGGACGAGGCTATGCATGTAGTCGATTGTAGCTGTCAGGGCGAGATGGCCTCTCCCGAGCAGATCTTCGAGCGCATAAAGCAAGTTGTAACCCCATATATCAAAATAGAAAAGTAATGCAGTTGCGTCACTCCTATTCATTCGCAGGCGTATGCCGTGTGCTGGTTGGTCTGGTCTTCATCTTCTCGGGATTTGTGAAGGCTGTTGATCCGTGGGGTACAGCATTGAAGGTTAACGAATACCTTTCGATCTACGGTATCGAGGAGCTACAGCCCGCCTCGATGGTCTTCTCTATCTGGTTGTGTGGTGCCGAGCTTATGATGGGTCTTATGCTCACCTTCAGGGTGCGCACACGCCTTATATCTATATTCGCTCTGGTGTCGATGACCTTCTTTACGATTCTTACATTCCTTAGCGCAACGTGGATTCCTGTTGAGGATTGTGGTTGCTTTGGCGATGCACTGAAACTGTCGCCTTGGGAGACATTTCTTAAGAATCTGTTTATCCTGCCGCTTGTCATAGTGGTGTGGTTGTACCATCGTCGTCAGCGTGTGTTGGACTTTAGGCGTTGGGAGTTGGCTCTAACAGTCGTATTCTGTACATTCGCTATGGGTGTGGGCACCTACTGCTATTATCATCTGCCGTTGATTGATTTCCTGCCTTATAAGGTGGGGGCGAATATCTATGCAATGATCGAGGAACAGCACGATACGGGCCACGATGCTATGTCGGAGGAGGAGTATGTGCTCATCTATCGTAACCGTCGTACGGGTCGTTTGCGCGAGTTTAATATCGACGACACTGAGTGGCAGAACGAGGAGAAGTGGGAGTGGGTTGAGACCCGTGTCGATAATGAGTCGTCGCCCATCCAGACCCTTGTAAGTGAGTTTGCCATTACCGACGCCGAGGGCGATGCTACGCAGGAGATTCTCACGCACGCTGGCGAGATGTATCTCATCTGCGTAACTTCGTTCGATAAACTCTCCCCCCGATGTCTCGAAAATATCACATCGCTTGTCGATTATGCTCGCAGTCGTGGTGGCGCCGTGGTCTGCATTACGCCACAGCCCCTGCGCGAGGTTACATATCGCAGTTTTGGCGATAGCGAGCCCGTGCGATGCTATAATATCGACGCTACGGTTATGAAGACTATGTTGCGTGCCGAGAGTGGAGTTGTCGTTCTGCGCGACGGTGTGATAACTGGCAAATATAATTGCCGTAATATAGATCTGCCTTAGCAAATCACATAGATTGGTATAGAAATTGACTTTTGCCCAGCAAAGGTCAATTTTTTTTTGCTATGTACAGATACTTATTATGTTTTGGGACGCTTGCCATTGCTCTTACGGCCTGCCGTCGTGGAGGTGAGACACCATCGGCACCCCAACCCGTTAAGATTGCGCAGGTGCAGAGGGTCGATTTCCTCGATCGCGATTTTGCGGGTATGGCTACGGCCGACGATGCGGTAAATATGGCGTTTAAGATTGCGGGTCAGGTGGCCGGTGTCGATGTCTCAAAGGGCGATTATGTTAGTCGAGGCGAACTGCTTGCCCGACTCGATCCGCGCGATGTTGAGTTGCAGGTGGCCGCCGATAGGGCGCAATATGAGCGTGCGCGTCTGCAGTTCGAGCGTGTCTCGCGTCTGCTTGAGCACGAGGCCGTATCGCAGCAGGAGTATGAGTCGGCCGAGACCTCGTTGGTGCAGGCTCGCTCGGCTTATGAGAACTCAGTCGATCTGCTCGAGCAGACCACTCTGCGTGCCCCATTTGCAGGCGTTATCGAGCGCACCTATGTCGATACCTACCAGCGTGTAACTGCTGGACAGACCATTCTGCGATTAGTAAATCCCGTTAGTACCACTGTCGAGTTCACTATGCCCGAGCGCAGTCTATGGCTGTTGTCCGACTCTTTGACGCGCTTCGTGGTGCGTTTCGATAACTATCCCGATGTGCGTTTTACGGCACGCCTCGATACCTATGCCAAGACCGCCTCCGATGCATCGGGCTTTCCCGTCTCGCTTAAACTCGATAAGGCGGCTACGGTCGGTTATAACATATCGCCAGGTATGACCTGCCAGATTACGGTGCGTGCGGCCGAGGAGCATTCGTCGAGTGTGGCCATTCCTCTCTCGGCTATTTATGCTCCAGCTGATGGTGGTACTTATGTGTGGGTGGTTGATTCCAATGATTGTGTCGTGCTAAAGAGGGTAGTGCTCGGTGATATATTTGGTCGCGATAGGGTTGTGGTTACATCGGGCTTGAAGGTTGGCGAGCGCATCGTTGTGGCGGGTGTCTATCGCCTGCAGGAGGGAGAAAAAGTGAAAATTCTAAATCGTTAGGGCTATGAATCTTACTGAGTACTCACTCTCTCGTCGTGCGGTGGTGTGGTTTCTGCTTACGCTGTTTGTTGTCGGGGGTGTATGGTCGTTTGTAAAGATGGGCAAGAAGGAGGACTCTACTTTTGTGCTCAAGAGTGCCGTTGTAATGTGCGACTATGCTGGTGCAACACCCTTCGAGGTCGAGCAACTTATCTCGGAGCCTGTGGCTCGCGAGTTGCAGTCGATGCGCCGCATAAAGAAGATTACATCGGAGTCCTACTATGGTCATTCGCGTATCGTGGTCGAGTTGGAGCCTTCTGTGCGAGCCGATGAGATTCCGCAACTATGGGACGAATTGCGCCGCAAGGTGGTTAATATATCGTCGCAGCTACCATCTCAGGCGGGGCCTCTTCGCGTGAACGACGATTTTAGCGATGTCTATGGATTATACTATGCCCTGGTAGCCGACGAAGGCTTTGTGTGGGACGAGATACGAGAGTGGGCACAACGCATAAAGACCGAGGTTGTTACCATCGAAGGCGTGCAGAAGGTTGCCTTGCAGGGTGAGCAGCAGCCCGTGGTGAATATCTATATCACAAAATCCACAATGGCTAACTTCTCGATTACTCCCGAGATGATCGCCTCGATGATTTCGCAGCAAAACAACATCGTCGATACGGGCGAGATGACCGCTTCCGAGGTGCGTGTGCGTATTCTTGAGCCTGGAGCATACTCTTCGATTGAAGATATTGCCAATCAACTGCTCATTGCCTCCGATGGCCGTCAATTCCGCTTGGGCGATGTAGCTCGTATCGAGGAGGGTTACGCTTCGCCACCCGATGTAGTGCTGAAGGTCGATGGCCGTCGTGCTGTGGCCATAGGTGTGTCGTCGGATAGCGATGCCGATGTGGTGCGTCTGGGTGCCGATGTGGAGCAGGTGTTGCAAAATCTTAAGAGCCAAATGCCCATAGGATTGGAGATTGTCCCGCTCTATCCCGAGAATGAGATTGCACGCGAGGCCAACCTCTCGTTTATGCTCAATCTCTTGTGTTCGGTGGCTATCGTGGTGCTTGTCGTTATGCTCTCGATGGGGTTGCGTAGTGGCTCGATTATAGGACTTTCGCTCATCTTTACCATTGGTGGCACGATGGTGTGTATGTATATGCTTGGCGAAGGGATCAACCGCACTTCGCTTGCTGGTTTTATCATTGCTATGGGTATGCTGGTCGATAATGCCATCGTTGTTACCGATAACGCTCTACGAGCTATGGCGCGTGGTGTGCCACGGCGTGAAGCTCTTATCGGTGGTGCCAACACGCCCAAATGGGGTTTGTTGGCGGCTACACTTATAGCCATATTTTCATTTCTGCCACTCTACCTTGCACCTTCGTCGGTGGCTGAGATCGTAAAACCACTGTTCGTTGTTGTGGCTCTGTCGCTACTGCTCAGTTGGGTGCTTGCGCTTACTCAAGTGCCTATGTTTGGAGTCGATATATTGCGCGAAAAAGATGCGCAGCGCGGCAATAGCTATTACGAGTGGTTCGAGCGCTTGCTCTCTAAGATGCTACGCTACCGCTGGGCTGTCGTGGGGTGTGCCGTTGCGCTATTTGTCGGGGCGGTGTGGGTGATGAGCGTAATGCCGCAAAACTTCTTCCCACAGTTGGATAAACCCTATTTTCGTGCCGATGTGATTCTGCCAGAAGGATATGATATTGAATCCACACAACAGCACCTCGATTCGATGAGCGTGTGGCTCGCCTCCCAACCCGAAGTCGTAAGAGTATCCACTACGGCAGGCGCTACGCCTCTGCGCTATTACATTGCCAGTGGCAGTGTTGCGGGGCGTTCCAATTTCGGAAATATATTGGTTGAGGTCGATTCTCGTCGCTCGACGGAGAGTGTCAAGCAGCGCTTCGATGAGTATGTGGCATCCACCTATCCCGATGTGTGGCTCCGCTCGTCGCTCTTCAAACTATCGCCCGTGCCCGATGCTACCATCGAGATAGGGTTTATTGGCAACGATGTTGATACTCTTCTTCGCCTCACCTCGCAGGTTGAGCATATTATGCTTGCCACGGCGGGTGCCGAGAATATTCGCAATAGTTGGGGTAATCGCATAGCCACGTGGCTGCCCGTATATTCGCAGATCAAGGGTCAGCGTATAGGCGTGAGTCGTAGCCGTATGGCTCAGTGGATTACGCTCGCTACAGAGGGTTATCGCTTGGGCGAGTATCGTCAGGGCGATGAGGTTATGCCTATCTTGCTTAAGGATGAGGATATAGCCGATTACAATTTGGGCAACTTGCAGTCGATGCCCATCTTCTCGCAGGGAGGTAATGTATATTCCATCGAGCAGGCGAGCTCTCGCTTCGACTTCGAGTATCGTACAGGCGTGGTCAAGCAGTACAACCGCCAGCGAGTGATGAAGGCGCAGTGCGACCCTGCCGAGAGTGTTAATGCCCGACAACTTTTGCAGTCAATAATGCGTAGAGTGGAGGCCGAGGTGGTTGTGCCCGAAGGTTATACGCTCAAAATCTTTGGTGAACAGGAGTCGCAGGATGAGTCAAATAGAGCGTTGGGGCACTATCTTCCATTGGCTCTGGTGCTGATTTTTGTTACGCTCCTGCTTCTGTTTGATAACTATCGCGATCCGATTATCATTTTGCTGATGACACCTCTAATCTTTATAGGTGTGGTGATGGGTTTGGTCGTAACACGCAACGAGTTTGACTTCTTTTCGCTGCTTGGCCTGCTCGGTCTGGTGGGTATGAATATTAAGAATGGGGTTATACTACTTGCGTCTATTCGCGAACGACTGAATGCGGGCGAGACGCCCTCTCAAGCCGTTGTTAAGGCCGCCTCGACGCGCCTTTTGCCCGTGGCACTAGCCTCGATTACTACCATCTTGGCACTCATTCCACTGCTCTTCGACTCGCTCTTTGCGTCGATGGCTGCCACTATTATGGGTGGCCTGCTGGTGGCCACAATGCTCACTATGGTGGTGTTGCCTACGCTATATGCCATATTCTATCGTATTAAAACCGTAAAACAATAGCCATTATGCATAAACCATATATCTTACTCTTAGCCTTGCTTCTCTCTCTATCGTCGTTTGCGCAATCTACGCTCTCGCTTGAAGCTTACCGCGATAGCGTCTATATGAATAGCATCGAATTACTCGATGCCTCCATCGAGATTGATCGTGCCTCGGCGCGTGAGCGACTTGCTAAGATCGGTTTCCTGCCCTCGCTCTCGGCATCGGGCTCCTTTACTACCGATTTTCGTCGTTCGGGCAGTGCCGATCTATGGGGCTTTACGCTTCAGCCTCGCATCGAGCAGGTGTTATATGGTGGTGGCGGTGTCAGGGCGGCATATAGGCAGGCTACGGTGCAGAGTGCGGTGGCCGTGGAGGATGAGCGTATGATGCGCCTCGATGTGCGCTATGCGGCCGATAGAGCCTATTACACGCTCTCGGCAATGCAACTCTATCGTGCGGCAACAGCGGAGTATGTCTCTATTATTCGCTCGTTGTATAGGGTTGTCGAAGAGCGTTTTCGCGAGGGTTATGTCGCAAAAGGCGATCTATTGCAGGTCGAGACACGACTCAGCGAGGCGGAGTATTCGCTCTTGGAGATTGATAACAACTACTCGGTGGCATTACACCGATTTAATAACTTGCGTGGAGAGCTTCAGCCGGTCGATGTAGCGCTCTCGAACTCCATTATCGACTCCATACCTCTGCCGCGGCGTGTGGCTATCACTGAGATGCTCTCTCGCCGACCCGATATGCTTTCGGCCGAACTCGCTATTCGCTCGGCCGAGCAGGGTGTACGGGTCGTAGGTGCGCAGTATAATCCGCGCCTGACAGCCTCAGTGAATGGAGCGTGGCAGACTTATGCGCCCAACGCTTCGGGCTCGACCTATGTCGATGGGGCGCTGATGGTGGGGTTTAGTGTGCCTATATTTCATTGGGGAGAACGCCGTGCTTCGGTAGCTGTAGCAAGGGCCGATGTGCGCCGAGCCGAGAATGGGGTAGCTCAACTTAGGCGCGATGCGGTGCAGGAGGAGGCCGATGGGTGGAGCGCTATGCAGAGCAGTTATTCGCAGATGCGCTCGTCGTTGCATAATCTGGAGATTGCCAGCGAAAACCTCTCGATTAGCACCTACTCCTACCGCGAGGGTCAAGCCACGGTGCTCGATGTGTTGCAGGCGCAGATAAGTTGGATTCAACTCTACACCAATGCTATCACCGCCCGTTTTAATTATGCTGTGGCAGTGTCGGAGTATTATCGTGTAACAGCTTCACAATAGCGTTTGTTATACAATCTCTAAAAACAGAGGGCGCTAACCAAGTTAGACACCCTCTTTGTTTTTACACCTTTACGGTCTCGTTGCTAACGATGTAGATTTCGTGCGAGACGGGTGCGGCACATTTGAGCAGTGCGATGAGCCCACACTGTCGATCCTGCGCATCGTTGATAGCATCGCTCACGGCACGCTGGTCGCTCAGTGTGCGGCACTCTACATTGTAGGCAACGCTAAAGCCCAAGAAACGGCTTTCGGCCATCAATTTCGGAGTGTCGAGTGCGCCCTCGATGCAGATCTCCAATCGCTTTGGGGTGATATGCTCCTTGCCCAGGATTCCCATCACGGTGTAGCCTGCACACTGCGCAGTGGCACACAGGAGCAGTGCTTTGGGGTTCAACTCATCGAGTTTGCAACCGCTCGGCAGGCGAAATTTGCCGTTGCGCAATTCTACTGTTACTTTTTGTTTGTTGTTCATAATTACTTGTTTTGTTCGATATTTGTTTCGATGTGCCACAATCGAGTAGTGATACATCAAAATGGTACAATAAACCAGGGACAATAATCGTTCCTATATTAGATTATTTGTTCGAAAATAGTTATCTTTGTGCATTATAAATATAGACCTTGTATGCAGAAAAAAATATTGATATTGACCCTGCTTGTTGTCGGTGCCATTGTCCAGTCGCAGGCGCAGAATACCGAGCGTGGGAGCGTTGAGGCGGCCATCGAGCGAGGTGTGTCGTTGTATGACTTTGGCCACTGGATGGAGGCTCGCACCGAGCTGCTTGCCGTGCGTGGTCGTCTGTCGAGTGTGCGCGAGCGTGCGCTCATTGAACGAATCGACTACTATCTGGCTATGTGCGATGTGGAGCTGAAGATGCAGGATGCTGATGCGCGCCTGAAGCGATTTTTGGCCGAGCACCACTCGTCGCCCTACAAGAACGATGTGCAGTACACTCTGGGTGCCTACTACTCGATGGAGGAGGATATGGCACTTGCGGCCGATGAACTTGAGAAGGTGAATTACAAATACCTCTCACCGCAGCAGCGCGACCGCTATGATTTGCGTATGGGTTATATGGCTTTTATGGAGGAGCGCTACGACGATGCCAAGTTCTACTTCTCGCGTATCTCCGAGGGAAGCGACTATGCCGACCACGCAACCTATTACACCTCGTACATAGCCTATGCCAATGGCGATTACGACGCATCGCGTCAAGGTTTTCAGAGGTTGTTGCAGAGTCCCGTCTATCGCGACCTGATGCCCTTTTATCTAATGCAGATCGATTTTAAGGAGAACGACTATCGTGCCGTAGTGGCGCAGGGTGATGCCCTTATCGAGCGTACCACCGCCGAGCAGGCTCAACAGATACGCCGTATTATGGCCGAGTCGTGGTTTCAACTCGATGACTATTCGGCGGCCGTTAACTATATGAACGCCTACCGCTCGTCTGGAGGTGAGATGGGTCGTCTGGAGAACTATATAATGGGCTATTCGCTCTACCGCCAGACACTCTACGATGAGGCGTTGCCTCTGCTTCGTCAGGCGTGCGGTGCCGACGATATGCTCACGCAGAATGCATCATACCACTTGGCAGATTGTTACCTTAGGGCGGGCGATAAGACTAACGCTATGCACTCGTTTGCTATGGCGTCGAGTGCCGAGTATGATAAGGCTATTGCCGAGGATGCTTTGTTCAACTATGGTAAACTACTCTACGAACAGGGTGGAGGCCACTTCAACGAGGCTATCAATGTGCTCAATCGTTATATTACGCTCTACCCCTCGTCGGCTCGTCTGGCCGATGCGCGTAAGTTGCTCGTAGCGGCTTACTATAATTCACATAACTATGCCGATGCTTATGTAGCCATTAAGAGTATGCCTAATCCCGATGGCGATGCCTTGCTGGCGTTGCAGAAGATAGCCTATTTCAACGGCCTTGAGGCCTACAACGATGGCGAACTGGTTAAGGCTGAGGCCTCGCTCGCGGAGTCGCTGGCCGTAGGCTCGTCGAATGCAAAGTATAGTGCGTTGGCTTCGTTTTGGTTAGGTGAAATTGCCTATTCGAAGGGCGATACACGCACCGCACTACAACGCTACCGCAATTTTGTGGCTCGTGCGCCACGCTCAGAAGGCGAGTATGCTATGGCGCAGTATAATATGGGTTATTGCTACTTCAACGATGGTGATATGGCCTCGGCTGGAAAGGCGTTCGGAGAGTTTGTGGCGCTATATGCGAAGAGGGATTCATATCGAGCCGACGCGTTGAATCGTATGGGCGATGTAGTCTATGCTACGCGTAACTTTGCTGAGGCTGTTAAATACTACGACCAAGCGATAAATATCGACGCTACGGAGCGTTACTATGCGCAGTATCAGCGAGCCATCACACTCGGTGTGCAGAACAAGCGCAAGGAGAAGATTTCGTCGTTGCAGGGTATTGTGCGTGCCGATAGAGGCGATTATGTCGATGCGGCAACCTACGAGTTGGGTCGTACATATATTGCCGACGAGCAGTATTCCAATGGAGTGAAGACCCTCGAGGAGTTCATCGCGGCATATCCTTCGTCGTCGTACTACACTCAGGCGTTGTCGGATTTGGGCTTGGCCTATATGAACTTAGGTCAGCGCGACAAGGCATTGGAGTATTACGATATGGTGGTCAAGGCTTCGCCGCAGTCGGCGCAGTCGAAGAGTGCACTGCAGGGCATACGCGATATTTATATGTCGCAGGGTAATGCCGATGGCTACTTCACCTACGCCGAGAGTGTGGGTATGGAGAGCAATGTGAATGCTATGACACGCGATTCACTCTCGTATGCTGCAGCACAGAAACTCTACCTCGACAATAAGACACAGGAGGCAGCCGTAAGCCTGCGTAACTATCTGAATAATTACCCCAAGGGATACTACCGCAACGATGCGTTGTTCTTCATCAGCGACTGCTATGTGCGTGATGGTCGCGATGAGGAGGCTATTGCAACACTCTCGGAGCTTGCCGAGCAGGGTCATACACAATACTCGGAGCGTGTGTTGGAGCGTCTGGCTACGATGTGCTACGAGCGTGAGCGTTTCGAGCAGGCGGCTAAGGCCTACCGCTCGCTCTACGATGAGTTGTCGGCCGCGGCGGCTAAGACCAATGCCGCATCGGGCTACATAGCATCTACGCTCAAGTATGGCGACGACGCTACGCTGGTGGCTATGGCAAACGATGTCGAGGGTATGAGCAGTGTAACCGATGTAGCACGCCGCAAGGCTCGCCACGCCAAGGCGGGTGTTCTGATACGCGAGGGCAAGAGGCAGGAGGCTTTGGAGGTATATAAGCAACTCTCCGCAGAGGTAAAGAGCGCCGAGGGTGCCGAGGCTCGCTTCCGCTTAATTGAGGCCGAGTATGAGGCTAAGCGCTATGATAGTGCCGAGGAGATGGTGTATGCATTTTCCGACAGCAAGACACCGCAGAACTATTGGCTTGCCAAGTCGTTTATCTTGCTCGGTGATATATATATGAGCCGTGGCGACTCGTTCCAGGCTCGTGCTACCTATCAGAGCGTTGTCGATGGCTATGCACCTGCCGACGACGGCATTGTGGATGAGGCTAAGGGTAAAATTGCTAAAATGGAGTAGAAGATGAAGAGATTTTTATATACAATAGTTGTCGTGCTTGCGCTCGTGCCTGCCACCGCAGTGGCGCAGGTAGAGAAGCAGGTGGTCGTTGAGAAGAACTATATCCCCACCGTTGGCTCGGCGCAGAAACTATCGATGGTGCCCGATATGACCGATACGGTGATGATGCGTCCCGATGTGGATTACACCATCTCGCCCCGTTCGTTCGAGACATCGCTTATGACCGAGAAGTTCCGCCCTGCAACGATCTCATATTGGGATTATCAGCGTTCACGCCCCCTCTATGCACGCGCTGCCGCAGGGGTGCCTTTGGCAAGTGAGGCCGATGTGTATGTTGCAACACACAACAAGGATCGTGGCTACGCTATGGCCTATCTAAACCATTGGGGTGATTACCGTTCGCGTTACAATATCGCTGGCGAGAAGGTTAAGAGCAAGACTGCTGAGATGAATAACGCTATCGGTGGCCGTGCTGGTCTGTTCCTCGGCCCTCGTATGCTTGAGGTTGATGTTGTGGGCGATCATCGTCTGCGTCATCGTTATCCTTCGGGTGGCGAGAAGATCTCGTTTGGTCGTGGTGAGGGAAAGATCCGTTTTGGCGACGATTTTACCGACCTGAGCCGTTGGAATTTCAATATCGAGATTCAAGGCTCCTACTTTATGGATGGCGCGGGCGACGATGGTCTGAATGAGGCAATGCTCGCTGGTAAGGTCTCGCTCGGAAAGCGTATCGCTGGCCGTCATATCTTGCGCATCGATGCTGGTTATGATGGCGCATTTGGTAGCAAAATGTTGGACGATTACAAAAATAATATCTTTACAGCGGGAGCTCGTTATGGCTTGGAGTCGGAGCGTTTCGAACTGTTGGTGGGAGCCGACTATTATCACGATGCGGTGAAACTTTCGACCGACAGCCCACACCATATCTTCCCCTACCTGAAGCTTACTTGGAAGAACTCGTCGGAGGGATTCGTGCCCTTTGTTGAGGTTGATGGCGAGCTACGCCGCAACGACTTCGCTTCGCTCATCTACGCCAACCCCTATCTCTCGGCAACGAGTGCTGTGGCTGATGTTCTTGCCGCACAGCCTAATGAGACATCGTATAACGGTAGGGCAGGCTTTGGCGGTAATCTTGGCGGAGGGTTGTTTTCCTATGACCTCTCGGCTGAGCTATCGTTGGCCGATAATCACCTCTATTGGTATAGCGCTGGCGCCGACTACTTTGTTGCCGATGCCTATCAGCACTCACTGCGTTTGGATGGTAGTATGATGTTGCGCCCATCGGGATCTTTCGAGGCCGAGGTGCGAGCTGGCGTGTTTGTTTGGGAGAATTACGATGATTTCTATAGCAATCGCCCCAACTTTGATCTGGGTGTGTCGTTGCGTTACCTCTCGCGCCGTGTGCGTGCGGCCATTGACCTCGGCTACGCAAGTCCCATTAAGTGGATGACTTTGGAGGGCGTGGTTGATGGTAAGCGAGAGTTTGGATATACACAAACCGATGCTACCTTGACCCTTGGTGTTGAGGTGGAGTGGCGTATAAACGATAGATGGGCAGTGTATGCCGAGGGTCGTAACCTGACGGCGAGCAAGGTGTATGAGTGGTTGCACTACTATCGTTCGACACCCGAAGGGATGCTGGGCGTAAAGTTTACCCTATAAATTATCTAACAAGGCTCTTCTGGCATCTGGCTTGTCCTCGAAATGCTCATTTACTTTCAAGTAAACTCCGCTTTCTCGGACTGCGACCAGCTTCAAAATAGCTCTTGCTATATAATTTACTGCTACTTTAAGATTCAGATAAAAAAGGCCGCTAACCGTGATGTTAGCAGCCTTTTTATTTTGCAGTAGAGCCGACTACTTGCAAGCGATCTTCTCAACGCGAGCAATGTGGCGACCACCCTCGAAATCGGTCGAGAGGAACTTCTCAACGATAGCCATAGCCTCGTCGTTAGAGATAAAGCGTGCGGGCAAAACCACTACATTGGCGTTGTTGTGCTGGCGAATAAGACCAGCCACATCGGTGTTCCAGCACAGACCTGCGCGGATACCCTGGTGCTTGTTCAGTGTCATAGCCATACCCTCGCCCGAGCCGCAAAGACCGATGCCCTGCTCCATCTCGCCTGCCTCGATAGCCGAAGCCAGAGCGTGTCCGAAGTCGGGGTAGTCGATGCTCTCCTCAGAGTGGCAACCGAAATCTACCACCTCGTAACCCTTAGTTGAGAGATAGCCAACCAAAAACTCTTTCATCTGATAGCCTGCGTGGTCGCAAGCAAAGCCTAATTTCTTCATATCTATTATGTGTATTAAATTTACTCTTGTTTTGCGGCACGCTTGCGATCGACCTCATTGAGTAGAATCTTACGCAGTCGCATCGACTTGGGCGTAACCTCAACATACTCGTCAGCCTTGATGTACTCCAATGCCTCCTCCAGCGAGAATACCTTGGGCGGTACGATTACGGCCTTGTCGTCGGCACCCGACGCGCGCATATTAGTAAGCTGCTTAGCCTTGGTTACATTGATCGTAATATCGCCCTGGCGTGTGCTCTCGCCCACAACCTGACCACAGTAAACCTCGTCCATAGGAGCGATGAAGAAGCGACCTCTATCCTGCAACTTATCGATAGAGTAGGCGTAGGCCGTACCCGTCTCCGATGCGATGAGTGAGCCGTTGGTACGCATCTCAATCTCACCCATCCAGGGCTCAAAGTCCTTCAGGCGGTGTGTCATAATAGCCTCGCCAGCCGTTGCTGTGAGCATATTTGAACGCAGGCCGATGATACCACGCGAGGGAACATTGAACTCGAGGCGTGTGCGCTCGCCATCCGACTCCATATTTGTGAGCATACCCTTGCGCTTTGTTACCATCTCGATAACCGTGCCGGCACACTCGTCGGGGCAATCTACGGTCATCTCCTCCACGGGTTCGCACTTTATGCCGTCGATCTCCTTGATGATAACCTTGGGCTGACCCACCTGCAACTCGTAACCCTCGCGACGCATAGTCTCCACCAGCACCGAGAGGTGCAACACGCCACGACCATATACGATGAACGAATCGGCATTCTGTCCTGGCTCAACACGCAGGGCGAGGTTGCGCTCCAGCTCGCGGTCGAGACGATCCTTCAGGTGGCGCGATGTTACAAACTTACCATCACGACCAAAGAAGGGTGAGTTGTTAATGGTAAAGAGCATCGACATCGTAGGCTCGTCAATGGCAATAGGGGGCAGGGGCTCGGGATTCTCAAAGTCGCATATCGTATCGCCAATCTCGAAACCCTCGATACCTACGATGGCACAAATCTCGCCACACTCCACCTTCTCCACCTTTGCCTTGCCAAGGCCGTCGAATACCATCAACTCCTTGATCTTGGTCTTTATCTTTGTCTGCCCGTCGCGCTTTGCAAGCGTTACATTCTGTCCAGCGTGCAACTCTCCACGAGTGAGCTTACCTACGGCAATACGACCAACATAGGGTGAATACTCCAACGAGGTTACCAACATCTGCGGTGTGCCCTCCACCACCTCGGGCTCGGGAATCTCGTCGATGATAGCGTCCAACAGCGGAGCGATAGAGTCGGTAGGCTCGTTCCAGATGTGCGACATCCAGCCCTGCTTTGCCGAGCCATAGATGGTCTTGTAGTCGAGCTGCTCCTCGGTAGCATCGAGTGAGAACATCAAATCAAACACCTGCTCATTCACTACCTCGGGGCGGCAGTTGGGCTTATCCACCTTGTTTACCACAACGATAGGCTTCTTGCCAAGCGATAAGGCCTTCTGCAATACAAAGCGAGTCTGCGGCATAGTGCCCTCGAAGGCATCTACCAGCAACAACACACCGTCGCACATATTCAGCACGCGTTCTACCTCGCCACCAAAGTCGGCGTGGCCCGGGGTGTCGATGATGTTGATCTTGTAGTCCTTATATCTGACTGAAACATTCTTCGAGAGAATGGTGATACCTCGCTCGCGTTCCAGATCGTTGTTATCCATAATGAGGTCGCCCGAGTTGTTGTCGCCGCGCAAGAGGTGGCCTGCGACAATCATCTTATCGACCAGTGTAGTCTTTCCGTGATCGACGTGGGCAATGATTGCAATGTTGCGAAGTTTTTGCATAGTAATTGAAATTAATCGCGCAAAGTTAATAAATCTTCGGCAAAATGTGTTACTTTTGTTCCACTATTCAAGCATTAGTGGGTATGAATTACACTATAAATATCAAAGATCGCAGTCAAGTCGTCGTGGGTAGCGTGGCCGAGTGGTTACCACGCCTAAAGCCCGAGCGTCGTGTGGTGGTTATTTCGGATACCAATATCGATCGCCACTATCACAGCCTTGTGGGCGATTTCGACCATATCCTCATCGGCTTGGGCGAGACGAGCAAGACTCTGCATACCCTCGATACTATCTATCGCAAGTTTATCGAGCTCGGTGTCGATCGCTCGACCTTTATCCTTGCCATAGGTGGTGGCATAGTAACCGATGTGGCGGGCTTTGCCGCCTCGACATTTATGCGAGGGCTCGACTTTGGTTTTATCTCTACCTCGCTACTTGGTCAGGTCGATGCCTCAGTGGGTGGCAAGAATGGTGTTAATATGGACGGCTATAAGAATATGGTCGGCTCCTTCTCGCAGCCCCGTTTTGTCATCTGCGATGTGGCTATGCTTCGCACCCTCTCGGCGCGTGAGTTCCGCACAGGCCTTGCCGAGATGATTAAGGCGGCCGTGATTGCCGACAAGGAGCTCTTTGCGATGCTTGAGCAGGTCGATTTCTCGGCTCTGCAGTCTGACGCTCATCTGCTTTCGGATTTGGTCTATCGTGCTATTCGAGTGAAGGCCGATATTGTCGAGCGCGACGAACGCGAGTCGGGCGATAGACGCCTGTTAAATCTCGGTCATACGCTGGCGCACGCCATCGAGAAGTCGTCGTCGAAGTTCAACCACGGCGAGGCTGTAGCGTGTGGTCTTAGCCTTATGGCAGAGGCTGCTTGCCGACGAGGGGATTTGGCACCCGAAGTGAAGGAGCGAATCTGTAATCTGCTTCAGCGAGCAGGCTTTCAGCTTGAGCCGCCCGTTGCTATGTCGAGGTTGCTGAAGGAGGTTAGCAAGGATAAGAAGAGCGAGGGCAGTGCAATCCACATTGTATTGCCGCACGATATAGGCCACTGTGTTGTCGAGAAGATGGCAGTTGAAGATTTTAAGGCGATGTTTTAGCAAAATAAAAGCCACCCCGAAAGGAGTGGCTTCTTTATTTGTAATCAATCGCTTACTTAATCACGATCTCGAACTGGTCGTACTCGGCTGTACGCCAAGCCAAGTGCTGAGTCAGGCGTGAGATAGCGAACAAGGGAGAGAATGTACGCACGCTGATGGTCTTGCCGTCGGGCTTAAACTCCAAGATGCGCAACCAGCCGTCGCCACCATTACCATTCCAGTCGCCGTCGCCCTGCTGTGAGTTGAACATCATCTGAGGGATGTCGCGACCATCGGCGGCCTTATCTACACGGTACGATGAAGTGGGCTTGAAGTTGGTGTTCTTAACGTCGGTTGTAATCTTAGGTGCCTCACCCGAGTGTCCGCACAATACAAGACAGATGTTCTTCGAGGGGTAAACCAACTTCTGCCATACCTGCTCCGAGAAGTTGCAGGGACGCAGTGTGTAGCCCTCCTGTGGGTAGCGCTCGCCTTTGGTGTTGAGCCACGAGTGAACAAGGATGATAACCTTGTGATTCTTGTATGTATCCGATTCGGTGAGCTCCTTTGCCCAAGCGATAGCCTCATCTCGCGGAGCAAACTCCATTGTAATAACAAGCAAATCACCCCACGCCTTGTCCTTAAACTCGTAAGCCGAGTTCTCCATTGTGTGTACGCCCTGCCAGTTGGGGCAAGTTGATACCAAGCACTTCTCGAAGAGGATGTTGCGCTCGGGATATATGTAGTTGGGCATAACCGTGTGGCGGTCGGTAGCGGTGATCTCGCCGATGTCGTGGTTACCTTGTGCTACAACATAGGGCAGGCGGTTGTCAAGGCGAGACAAGGCGCGTGATACGGCCTCCCACTGCTGACGGCCAGTCTGGTCGCCGTTGTACTCGTTTGGCTTCGGCGCTGAGATCACTTTACCATTCTGCTCAACCATATCGCCAGTGAACAGCGCAGCCTTGATGTTGAGGCGGTCGATGTTCTGGGCAATCCACGCGGTCTGCAAATCGAACAGAGGCTGGTTAGCTGCAAATTTAGTATAACTCTGCGGGTCGGGCACCATAATCATACTGAACGATGCCTCATCTTGCAGTGTGGGATAGACGGGAATTTGTGGTTCACCCTTAGGCTTTAAGGGCTGAGCCATAGCAACGCACACTAACGATAGTGCGCAAAGCAGTGTGGAAATCTTCTTCATATTACATAGTTTTAAGTTGTTATGCTAAAATAGTTTCCCCTCGTCGGGTGTGGGCGTAAATCCCAGGTGGCGGTAGGCCAGCTCGGTAGCCTCGCGACCTCGTGGGGTGCGCTTGATGAAACCCTCCTTGATAAGGAATGGCTCATATACATCCTCGATGGTGCCAGCCTCCTCGCCAACGGCCGTAGCGATGGTATTAAGACCCACGGGGCCTCCCTTGAACTTCTCGATTATGGTGGCGAGAATCTTGTTGTCCATCTGATCCAATCCGCGCGAGTCGATGTTCAGTGCCTGCAGGGCTATGCGCGTGATCTCGAGGTCGATATGTCCCTCGCCCTTAACCATTGCAAAGTCTCTTACACGGCGCAACAGAGCGTTGGCAATTCGGGGTGTTCCGCGTGAGCGCAGTGCCACCTCGTGAGCTGCGTCGTCGTCAATCGAGATGTCGATAATGCGAGCCGAACGCTTAACGATGCCTGCCAATACGGGGGTGTCGTAGTACTCCAAATGGCAGTTGATGCCGAAGCGTGCACGCAGGGGCGAGGTTAAAAGACCGCTTCGTGTGGTGGCTCCCACCAATGTGAAGGGCGCAAGCTCGATCTGAATGGAGCGAGCCGAGGGACCCTTGTCCAGCACGATGTCGATCTTGTAATCCTCCATTGCCGAGTAGAGATACTCCTCAACGATGGGGCTCAGGCGGTGGATCTCGTCGATGAAGAGCACATCGCCAGCCTCGAGGTTGGTGAGTAGGCCTGCCAAGTCGCCCGGCTTGTCCAACACGGGACCCGAGGTAACTTTGAGTTGCGCCCCCATCTCGCGAGCAATGATGTTAGCCAGCGTAGTCTTACCCAATCCCGGAGGGCCGTGCAGAAGGACGTGGTCGAGCGAGTCGCCACGCATAAGTGCCGCCTTGATGAAGACCTTCAGATTATCGACAATCTTATCCTGACCCGCAAAGTTGTTGAGCTCCTGCGGGCGTATGCGGTTTTCGTATTCGAGATCGCTCTCGATGTTTCTCATATTTCTTTCAATAGCCATAATTAACGCAAAGATAGCAAAAAATACCAAATGGCGGAATAATAACGCCCTGAAGTGATGTGCGAAATGAGGTTTTTCGGTGGTGGTGTTGGAAAAAAGCGTGCGGATGTCTGATTTTTCTACTTCTTGTATCTTTTTTTATTGTAAATAAAAATAAAAATGCTATCTTTGGAAATTAAAAGCATTGCGGATAGCGTGATATTGGCCACGATGTTGATGGTGAGGTGGGTGATATTTATAGATGCGGCTGTGCCGTACGAGTGAGAGGGGGTGGGTAAGATTTGTAGATGCGGCTGTGCCGCAAGTGCAAGAGGAGTATTTGCCAAAATTCCGCCACCCACACTAACAAGAAAAGAGAGCCGTGGAAGCTCTCCTGTGAACGAGTGACCCCGAAAGGATTCGAACCTTCATCGTAAGAACCGGAATCTTATATTCTATCCATTGAACTACGAGGCCGCGAGTGCAAAGATTGTAAAAAAAAATGAATATGACAAATCATAACAGCGACTGGGGTCGTTTGGAGAGTGTGATACGATGGACGCAGATGACCATTAATGGTTTTGGCGTTCATATCGGTCTGCCGCGTGCCGAGAATCTCTATCAGATCAAGGCGGGAAAGAACGGTATCTCGCGTGCGCTCGCTACACGCATCGTGGAATATTTCCCCGAGGTGAGCCTCGGCTGGTTGCTTTCGGGCGAGGGTGATATGTTTGGCCAAAGGGATAGGACCGATGCGGTTCCTTTCTACGATGGCGACTTGGCCCTTTGTTGCAGTACAGCGCGTGAGCGTGAGCCCGATGGGGTCTTTTCGCTCCCCTCGGTGGTAGGTTGTGATATGGCAGTGCGCAGTAACGACGACGCTATGGCCGATGAGGTAATGGTCGGTTCGATACTTTTTTTGAAGCAAATAGGCATTGATGCAATTATTTCAGGGTCGTTGTGCGTTATTGTATGTCCAAATTATGTAATTTTGCGTAGGGTGCGCCTTGAAGCCTCGGGCGAAGATGTGGTGTTGAGGTTAGAACCCGCGAATAAGAACTATGATGTGATGATGTTAAAGCCCGAGCAGGTAGAGGCCATCTATCGAGTGGTGGGCAGTTTAAGAATGTATTAAAAAAACCGAGAAAAATAGACTAACTATGATGAGAGTTAAAACAAAAGAGAATGCATCTTTGTTGATGGCCTTAGTGGCAACGATTTTAGTGGCAACGGCACTCGCTGTGTGTGGTGTAGCGTGGTGGATTGTAGCGTGTGTGGCCGTTGGTGTGTTTGCGCTGATGGCACTCTTCTCGCTCTTTATGATGAAGCAGTATGTTGCCTATAAGCTTAAGCCCATCTATTCGATGGTACTCTCGCGTGATGTGCATACCACCGAGATTGTCGATGAGATGAAGGATAAGCACGTTGAAAATATCTCGGAGGAGCTCACCGCGTGGGCCGATGATAACGATAAGGAGATTGCTCGTTTGAAACAGAACGAAGCCTTCCGTAAGCAGTACTTGGGTAATGTGGCTCACGAGTTGAAGACTCCTATCTTCAATATCCAGGGCTATATCTCAACTCTTCTCGATGGTGGTCTGGAGGACGAACTCATCAATAGAAAATACCTCGAGCGTGCCGAAAAGAGCATCGACCGTCTGATCAATATCGTGAACGATCTGGATACAATCTCGAAGCTTGAGAACGATATGAACCGCCTGAAGATGGAGCAGTTCGATATTGTTGCATTGGCTAAGGAGATTACCGAGCAGCTTGAGATTAAGGCTGCCGAGCATAATATCCGCCTCTCGGTTAAAGGTGCTGATTCGTTGCCGTCGTCTTTCCGCGTTACGGCCGATAAGCATTTCGTTGGTCAGGTGTTGGTAAATCTCATCGCTAACTCGATCAACTACGGTAAGGATGGCGGTTCTACCCGTATCCGCTTCCGCGATATGGCCGACAAGGTTTTGGTTGAGGTTGAGGATACTGGTATTGGAATTCCTAAGGAGGATATGCCTCGTATCTTCGAGCGTTTCTATCGCGTGGACAAGGGTCGCTCACGCGGCCAGGGTGGCACGGGTCTCGGTTTGGCCATCGTTAAACATATTGTTGAGGCTCACGGCGAGCGCATCACAGTGCGTAGTGAGTTGGGCGTGGGTACTACATTTGCATTTGCTCTTAAGAAGAAGTAGGATAGATAGAGGATATACACGATGTTGAATGATTTTCTATATATAGTTTGGGATGCCGATCCTGTGATGTTCTCTATCGGTGGGTTTGAGTTGCGTTACTACGGCTTAATGTGGGCTCTTACATTCCTTATCGGAGAGCGTTTCTTTACCAATTATGTTCGCCGTGAGGGTTTTGGTCAGCAGGTTGTTGAGACGGGTTTTGTGTGGATTGTACTCGGAGCGGTACTTGGTGCCCGCTTGGGACACTGTCTGTTCTATGAGTTCGACTACTATATCACTAAGCCGTGGGCAATCCTCACCGAGTTTCGCAATGGCGGTATGGCGAGCCACGGCTCCGCGCTCGGTATGTTGTTTGGTATGTGGATGACCTGCCGTAAGCACCGTATGCCTTATGTGTGGTGGCTCGACCGCATTATGATTCCCGTTACGATTGGCGGAGCGTTGGTGCGTTTTGGTAATCTCATTAACTCGGAGATTGTTGGTAAAGTAACTGATGTGCCCTGGGCCTTTCAGTTTGTGCGCCTGCATCCTAATATGCCCATCGAGGCTATTCCTGCGCAGCACCCTGCACAGTTGTATGAGGCTCTGTGTTATGTGATCACCTTTGTAATTTTGTGCGTGATGTACTATAAGTTCGATATGGCTCGCCGTCGTCCAGGTATTATGTTCGGCGTGGGCGTATTGGGAGTCTTTGCGACACGACCCTTTATCGAGTTCATAAAGGTTAATCAGGAGGCCTTCGAGGAGGGTATGCTCTTCAATATGGGTCAGCTGCTCAGTGTGCCGTTCATTATTTTGGCTCTGTACTTCATCTGGCGCGGCGTTAAAGGTACATTGCCCGTCGGTAAGCCCGACTCGGTAGAGAATATGCCCGAGCGTAAAACAAACTCAAATAAGAAGAGATAATGGTTGGAGAGGTAAATAAAATCATCTACAATATGCTCATCAGCGGTCGCGGAGTCTATCTGCCCGAGGTGGGCTCGCTCTTTATCGAGCAACAGGGTGCGCGCCGCATTGCCAAGGATCGTCTGTTGAGTCCGCGTAATGTGGTTGTCTTCTCATCGCAGGAGCAAGCCCCTTCGCTCGTTGACGAGATCGTTGCCATCGCTGGTTGCCAGCAGGCACAGGCGCAGGATATATATACTCGCTGGCTGGGTAAGACGCGCGAGGGTAGCGATGTAACTATCGGCGGCATAGGCGTGTTGCGAGGCAAGAGCTTTACGGCCGATAAGGCCTTTGCTGCAGCCATCAACCCCAAGGGCGTAAAGACTCTGGTTGTGCGTCGTCGTCGCTCTAATGCGTGGATATATGTTGTGTGCGGTGTGGCCGTTGTTGTGGCACTGGCAATATTTGCATTCCTGCAGTGGGGCTCAGAGTGGGGCTTTGGTGTGGAGAAATCGAAGTATGAGGTTGCGGAAGTTGCAGAGCCCGTCGCAGAGGTAGCGACTGAGGCTGATGCGGAGCCTGCGGCTGATGCCGATGGCAATACCGCCGCAGATTCAAATACCAAAACCATAGCACGCCCCATTGAGTCGCAGTCATATCCCTACTATGTTGTTATGGGTGTATTCTCTACCGAGCAGAATGCCGCGCGTGCTGTTGAGCAGTTGCGTTCGAAGATCAAGGAGGCTACGGGCAAAGTGTTGCCCTACGGCGATAAGTATATGGTAACGGCATTTGGTAGTAGTTCGCGTAGTGAGTGCAATCTCTTTATTGGTGCTTATGGCGATGTCTATCCCGACTTGTGGGTCTATAATAAGAAGTAATGCGCGTAGCCGAGAAGATAGGTAATCTGATTGATCTGTTTTATGTGCGACCCTTGTCGCGCTACCTTTCGCCCACGATGTTTCGCTATGCCGCGTGCGGAGCGAGTAATATGGTGCTCGATGTGGTGTGGTATTACCTTATATATCATTATATCGTCGCCCTGCGCTATGTCGATTTGGGCTTTGTTGTGGTGTCGCCTCACATAGCATCGCTCGTGGTGGTCTTTCCTATCACATTCTTCACTGGCTTTTGGCTCAATCGCAATGTGGCGTTCCGCTCGACCGAGGTGGGGCAGGGGGTGCAACTGTTTCGTTATGCATTGACCGTAGCGGGTTCGCTTTTGCTCAATTATGTCTGCTTAAAACTCTTCGTTGAGGTGTGCGATATATGGCCCACGCCGTCGAAGGCTCTCACCACAGCCGTTTGCGTTGTTTATAGCTATCTTTCGGGTCGATATTTCACATTTCGCAAAGGATAAAACTCAATTTCTCTCGTCATAGTGTCGAGGAAAATTTTTTTTGCTCTCAAATCGCCTAAAAATAGCCAATAATGGGGTGCTGTGAAAATAAATCATCGTATTTTGCGCAAAAAAAGAGTCTAAAATTGGTTGTTTTCTAAAAAATGAGTACTTTTGCTCAATTAAAAAGATGCACTACGGAGTGCTAATTTTACAACCTTCAAGAATATGACAACTCAAGACGATAAGAACCCTGAATTGATGGGTAGAATCATCCCCATCAATATCGAGGAACAAATGAAGTCGGCATATATCGACTACTCGATGTCGGTGATCGTTTCGCGTGCGTTGCCCGATGTGCGCGACGGATTGAAACCCGTACATCGTCGTATCCTTTACGATATGAGTGCCGAGCTTAATCTTTATTCAGATAAGCCTACCCGTAAGTCTGCCCGTATCGTTGGTGATGTGCTTGGTAAGTTCCACCCGCACGGCGATAGCTCTGTATACGAGGCTATGGTTCGTATGGCTCAGGAGTGGGCTATGCGCTATCCTTTGGTTGAGGGTCAGGGTAACTTCGGTTCGATGGACGGCGATAAGGCTGCGGCGATGCGTTATACCGAGGCGCGTATGCAGAAGATCACCGACGAGGTGATGGCCGACATCGAGAAGGAGACAATCGACTGGACAACCAACTTCGATGATACACTGAAGGAGCCTACTGTACTTCCTACGAAGATTCCTTTGTTGCTCGTTAACGGAGCGAGTGGTATCGCCGTAGGTATGGCCACCAATATGGCTCCCCATAACCTTAGCGAGGTAGTTGATGCTTGCTGTGCATACATCGACAACCCCGAGTGTGAGTGCGAGGAGTTGCTCAAATATGTTAAGGGTCCCGACTTCCCCACAGGTGCGCTCATTTATGGTTACGAGGGTGCCAAGGAGGCTATGCTCACAGGCCGTGGTCGCGTTATTATGCGTGCCCGTACCGAGATTGAGACCACCGAGTCGGGCCGCGAGTGCATCGTAATCAAGGAGATTCCCTATATGGTCAATAAGGCCGAGATGATCAAGAAGATCGGCGCAATGGTCAACGAGAAGAAGTTGGAGGGTATCTCATATATCAACGACGAGAGCGACCGCAAGGGTCTGCGTATCGTTATCTTCGTAAAGAAGGATGCTTCGGCTAATGTGGTGCTGAACACTCTCTATAAGAACACCGAGTTGCAGACTTCGTTTGCAGTAAATAATATTGCGTTGGTTAATGGCCGTCCTATGCTTCTGAACCTTCGCGATATGATTAAGCACTTCGTTGATCATCGCCACGATGTTGTGGTACGCCGCACTCGTTTCGATCTGAGAAAGGCGCAGGAGCGTATGCACATTGTGCAGGGTTTGCTCATCGCTCAGGATAATATCGACGAGATCGTACAGATCATTAAGGCGTCGCGTAGCACCGATGTAGCTAAGCAGACCTTGCAGGAGCGTTTTGGCTTGAGCGAGATTCAATCTACGGCTATCGTGGAGATGCGTCTGCGTCAGCTCACAGGTCTCGAGCGCGAGAAGTTGGAGGCCGAGCACGCTGAGCTCGAGCGCAAGATCAACTACTTCAACGAGGTGTTGGCCAGCATCGATATGCAGATGCAGATCATCAAGGATGAGTTGCAGGAGATGAAGGCTAAGTATGGCGACGAGCGCCGTACCGAGATTGTTTACTCTTCGGAGGAGTTCAATCCCGAGGACTTCTATGCCGATGAGGATATGGTTATCACCATCTCGCATATGGGCTACATCAAGCGTACACCGCTGGCTGAGTATCGTATCCAGAACCGTGGCGGCGTAGGTATGAAGGGTAGCGCAACACGCGACGAGGATTTCATCGAGCATATCTATGTTGCGTCGATGCACAATACAATGATCTTCTTCACTGAGAATGGTCGTTGCTACTGGCTCAAGGTTTACGATATTCCCGAGGGTACACGCGCTTCAAAGGGTCGTGCAATTCAGAACATTATCCAGATCGAGCCTAACGACAAGGTGCGTGCATATATCAATACCAAGAATCTCAACGACGAGGAGTATATCAATAATAACTACATCGTGATGTGTACTCGCGAGGGTGTCGTTAAGAAGACTAAGCTCAAGGAGTACTCGCGTCCTCGTCAGACAGGTGTTAACGCTATCGTTATCCGCGAGGGCGATCAGCTCATCGAGGCTAAGATCACCAGCGGCGAGGCAGAGATTATGATCGCGGCTCGTGGCGGTAAGGCTATCCGCTTCAACGAAAGCACGGTGCGTCCTATCGGCCGTGTGGGTGCTGGTGTTCGCGGTATTGCGCTCGACGAGGGTGATGAGGTTGTAGGTATGATCTGCATCGAGCCCGACTCAAAGCAGGATGTGTTGGTGCTCTCGGAGAATGGTTTCGGTAAGCGTACCGATCTTGATGAGTATCGTGTAACCAACCGAGGCGGTAAGGGTGTTAAGACTATCAACATCACAGAGAAGACGGGCGATTTGATCTCGATCCAGGCAGTAACCGACGAGAACGATTTGATGATTATCAACCGCTCGGGTGTAACCATCCGCACTAAGGTCGATCAGATTCGTTTGGCAGGTCGAGCTACACAAGGTGTGAAGATTATCAACTTGCGCGAGGGTGATGTTATTGCTTCGGTGATGGCCGTACCTGTAAGCGACGAGGAGGAGGTCGAGGCAACCGAGGGTGTAGTTGAGGGCGCTGTGGTGGAGAATACAGCAGGTGCTGAGATTACTGAGAACACTGCTGAGCAGAGTGCCGAGTAGAGAAAAACAAAACTAAAACAATAAATAATAATAGTAAACCGTTTTTAATTAAACAGAAATTAATTAATTATGAAAAAATTAATTTTCGCGGTGATGGCCATAATAGTTATGGCGGCACCAATCGCAAATGCTCAGAAGGTCAACAAGGAGGCTTTGGTAGCTAAGTTGGCTAAGGTTGATGCAGATTCACAGGATGCTAAGAAGGGCGCAAAGGCTGCTACTTGGTTGGCTCGTGGTGCTGCATATTTGGAGGCTGCTGAGGCTCCTTCGAAGGATATCTTCCTCGATATGGACTACGCAGTTGCTGCTGTAGCTCTTGGTCGTGCTAACGCTCAGAACGAGGGTGTAGATGTTGGTGGTGTAGCTTGCACTGAGTATGTTTATCCTATGCTTAAGGTTTATGTTGCCGGCGGTAAGGTTGCTTCTTGGGTTGTAACTTCACCCGTTAAGGCTGGTGATTTGGCAATGGAGGCAGCTAACTCATATGTAAAGGCTGGTCAGATGGACGCTAAGTTGGCTTCAAAGGTTAACGAGGGTCTTGAGAAGGTTAAGAACTACTACAGCACTATGGGTACTGTAAACTACAAGGCTGGTAACGCTGGTGCTGCTGCTCAGATGTACACCGCTGCTGACGCTGTTCAGAATATGGCTGGTTTCACTGGTCAGAAGAGTGGTGATTTCATCTACAATGCTGGTTTGACATATGTAATGGATGGTGAGAAGAACCCCGCTTCTTTCGCTAAGGGTGCTGAGGCTTTGACTAAGGCTTTGGAGTCAGGTTATGCTGACGAGCAGGGTAACATCTACTACTACCTTTTCCACGCTTACTATGGCCAGAAGGACTCTTCAGTTCGCGTAGCAAACTTGCAGCGTGCTAAGACTGTCTTGATGGAGGGTCTTGCAAAGTTCCCCGCTAACACCTTGATCGTTGAGGGTCTTATTGGTCTTTACACCGACCGCGAGAACCCCGTAGGTGATCCTCAGGAGTTGGTTTCTATGGTTGATGGTGCTTTGGAGCGTGATCCCAGCAACAAGAGCTTGTGGAACAGCCGTGCTATTATGTTCGACCGTATGAAGAACTATCCCGAGTCAATCAAGTCTTTCCAGAAGGTTGTTGAGTTGGATCCCCAGAATGTACAGGCAACTTACAACTTGGCTCTCTCTTACATCTTCCAGGGTGATTCAATGAACGACGAGATGAACTCTCGCGACTATAAGAGCAACGCTGACTTCCAGGCTGACCAGAAGCGTGTTATCGATGCTTACAAGCCCGCAGTTCCCGTATTGGAGGCGGCTTATAAGCTCGATCCCAAGCATCAGGGTGTATTGGAGACCTTGAAGAGCCTTACTTTCCGTCTTCGTGATGAGGAGGGTATGATGGCTAAGTACGAGCAGTACAACAAGGCTTTGAACGAGTTGAAGGCTCAGTAATTTCGGCGCACCGCAAGGTGTAACGATCATACAAGGCGGTTACCTGTTTAGGTAGCCGCTTTTTTTGTGCCATAGGTGAATAAAGTTGGATTAGTTGTTTGATAAAATTAAAATATAGTTGCATAAAATTTATTTATTACTTATTTTTGTAAAAGTATGATTGAATAATGAGTAACTATGGAGAAAAAAGGTGTTTTACCTAAAATATGCCCATCGTGTGGCGAGACCTTAAGGGTACATACGATGCAATGCACCGCGTGCGATACTCAGATAGTGGGGCTGTATGCCCTCTCGCCGTTGATGGCACTTCGCGAGGAGGATCAAGCTTTTGTGCTCAACTTCGTGATGTGTAGTGGTTCGCTTAAGGAGATGGCCTCGCTGATGGGATTGAGTTATCCGACGGTGAGAAATCGCCTAGATGATATTATCGCGCGACTGCAGAGTACACAGGTGGCGGAAATGTAAGTGTATAATCAATTATAGTTGTTACGATGAATAAGATTCTTAATCCTTTTCGTTACTTACCCCTGCGTCAGGCTATCTGCTGGGGTATTGCAGCATTGATCCTCACGGCCATCTACTGTTGGCAGGTAGGATTGCGAGTAACCTCGCTTACTCAAATTAACTATGCTGGCGGCTCGCTGGCGAGTGCTACATTGCAACAGATTGTGGCTTGGTTGCTCTTCGCTGTTGTGTTGTATGGTGCGGGCGTGTTGTTCTCACGCTCGAAGGTGCGCTTTTGGGATGTGGCGGCATTTAATCTCTTTGCTCGTATTCCGTTTGATCTATCGCTTCTGATTTTTACTATTCCTAAGGTGCGTAGCGTTATGGGACTACTCACCGATGGAAGCATCGCTACGGCTATGGAGTATATGAATCTACTCACTGCGGTGGGGCTTATAGCTTCTATCTTATCGGTGTGGTACTTCTACTGGAGCTATAAGGCCTTTGCCGAGGCTACCAACCTAAAGAATGGTCGTGGCGTTGCGATATTTATCGTTTGCTATATGCTAACCTATATCCTCTCAGCCGTTGTAATGAGATATGTATAAAATAGAGATATATTATGGCAGACAACTATTTAGGCAAGAAGATGGAGGATCACCTCCGTGCCACCGCGCCCGCGAAGCGCACAACACACTCGCTCTCGCGCCTTTTGGAGCGCAATCGTAGCCATCGAGCATACGATACTTCGTTTAAGGTGCGCGAGGACCAGTTGCGTCGCATCGTAGAGGTAGCGACCAAAGTCCCCTCGGCTCGAAATCAGCAAGTGTTGCGCTTTCGTATGGTTTTGGATGGCGAGGCGGAGAAGGTGTTGCCGCATATCCGCTTGGGTGGTGCGCTACCTGAGTTGCATCTGCCAAAGGCAGGGGAGGAGCCGCGTGCCTTTATCGTCATTTGCTCGACTGTGCCTGCGTCGCACTATGTGAGCGTGGATTTGGGTATTGTGGCGCAGAGTATGCTGTTGCAGGCCGTAGAGATTGGTCTTAATGGTATCTGTATAGGTGCATTCGATGCTAAGGCTGTTCGTGAGGAGCTTGGCTTGCCCTGTGAACCTCTGCTAGTGCTTGCTATCGGGCGCGGTAAGGATAATATACGCCTAACGGAGATTTCGGCGGAGGAGAATCATAATTACTATCGTCAGGATGGCGTGCATTATGTGCCCAAAGTGCGCGTAGAAGATTTGATTTTGAAATAAAATAGACTGCAATCTCACGATTGCCGCCTATCCTCGGAACATTAGAAGTTCCGATATTTTATTAGATGTAGAAAAACTACTAACGACCGCAGGAGTAGGACAGATGCTGATAAGTGGTGCGAACCCACTGCATAGCAGAGGGTATTTGCCGACAACGATATTGGGTGCTTGCACGCAAGAATCGCTGTCGGTCAAATTATCAATTCGAAGAATGGTTCGCACCTACAAATTCAGCATTGCTGCGTGAACAGGTTGAAAGTAGTTTCTGGAACTTCATCGCAAAAAAAAATAGACGGGAATCTCACGATTGCCGCCTACCCTCGGAACATTAGAAGTTCCATAAACTACTAACCCAAACTTAAATAAATGAAGAAACCTCGCTGCAGCAGTGCTTATTTGCTGCAGTTGTTGTATTAAGTTGCAAATGCTGTGCCACATTTGCCTCAGTAGCGATTTGTGTCCGCGTGTTGCATCTATCAGTCTGAAACTATCTCAAAGATCTTCTCACGGTCCATCTCCATCCAGTAGCGTATGGCAAGATGGCGCACATAATCCCAATACAGGGGCGAACTCGTTCCCCACTTCTCGCGGCCGTGTTTTATGTCGTTCTCAATTAGCTCGGCATAGTGGGGCTTTAGGCGCAGGGTGATCGATCCTTTGTCGGCCTGAAAGCACGCTTCGGGGCGTGGCCTATCGTCGGTGGTGTGTATGAGTCCGTGCCCCAGGGTCGAGGATGTGCTCACTTGCAAGCCGTCGTTCATACAGCTTAGGGGCGGTCGTTGGCCAGCATAGGAGGTAATGTGCAGATGGCGGGCATTGAGTAACTCGCGAGCGAATAACCCCATCTTAGCACCTATTGTGGCATAGATACCCAGGTGGCCGTGCAACTCGTTTGTCTGCACGATGGCCTGCCACTCCTGTTCGCCATAACGCTCGATCGAGGGTGTGAGAATCTGCGCTACATCGTCGGCGTAGTGCTTGGGATGTAGCGGAAAGGATTTTAATACTTGCATACTTATTTTCGTTTTAGAATGAAAGTTTCACTCCTGCAAAGAGCGTAGCTCGAGGCATCGGATAGCCTGCGTTAATCTCATAACGCTCGGCTAAGAGGTTCTCGCCTCGTGCATAGAGCTGGCAACAAGAGGCTACGCGATAGCCGATGTCGCAATTCCATAGCAAGAAGTTCTCGCGCGTAATGGGTGATAGCTGTGTGGCCAACCCTCTGATAAGCTGAGCATCGGTCGAGAGACGCCAGCGACCAGCGGTGTAGGTTATGCCGCCATAGAGCTTGTGTTCGGGCGCGGCGATAACGGTGTGTTGCATCTTCAGGTAGCTATAGTTAGCCATCAGCGACAGATGTTCGGTGGCACGCCACGCGACCTCGAGCTCGGTGCCGAGATTCTCGATCTGTCCCGTGTTCACATTCATCATACGACCATCGATGGGCAGGGTCTGAATCATATTCTCGCCCTCGATGTAGAAGAGGCTCACCCCATACGAGAAGTCGCCCACCTGCTGTCGCAACGACAGTTCGTAGTTCCATATGCGCTCAGGCTTGAGGTCTGGATTCTGCGGTGGGAACATATACATCTCGCGTATAGTGGGGAAGCGGAAGCCTTTGCTCAGCATTGCCTTGAGCTGAGTGTTTTTCGGCAGTTGAATCGATATACCTCCCTGCGGAACCCACTCGGTACCGATGTGAGAGTTGTAGTCCATACGCACACCTGCGTCGAGCGTAAGCCACTTGGTAATCCTCTGTTGCATATCGATATATGCCGCCACATTGTCCAACGCCTTGTCGGCAACCATCTTGTCGCTCTCGCCATTCTGGTAACGATTCAAAGCCTTACCGCCGTAGTGGCGATAGTCCACGCCCACCATTGTACGGTTGCCCTCGATAAGCGAGAAACTCTGGTAGAGCATAGCGCCCGTAATTGCATCCTCAGAACGGAAGCGGTAGTCCAGAGGCTCACCGCCAGGCGAATAGCCGTCGTTGATGCGGTGTACGCCCCAGTTGTGGAATAGGTTAAGCGCTCCGTGGGCGTTGCGTATGCCGATAGATGATGTTCCGCGTGTGATGCGTGAATCGTTATCTATAATAGGACTTGATATAGAACCTGGGTTTGCGGCGTTGAAATGTGTGATGTTCAGCTCGCCCATCAACTCCCAGTTGCGCCCCAAGTCGTAACCCAAGCGGGCGAAGCCACCTATCTGCTCATAATCCATATTCTCGCGGTGGCCATCGGAGCGGGTGTATGAAGCTGTCGTAGTCATTGAGAAACGCCCTAAGTTGGTGCGGTTGGCAGCCTCGGCCTCGATGGTGTTGTAGGAGCCGTAGCCGAGTCTTAGGTCGGTGTGTGAACCCTTCTCCTTTGACTGGCGAGTGATGATATTAATCACGCCTCCCATAGCATTCGAGCCGTAGAGTACCGATGCAGGGCCGCGTACAACCTCAACACGCTCAGCAATCATCGACTGATAGGCGTCGGCTATAGGGTGCCCCATAAGACCCATATATTGAGGGTGGCCGTCTATTAGCACCATTACACCTGTAGTGGGGGAGCCTCCCACACCACGCACAGATATACCTCCTGCAGCACCCGATGCTACGCCGTAACCCATCACTCCGCGTGAGGTGATAAACAGACCTGGCACCTGTTCGGCCAATGTGGGCAGAAGCGAGGGGCGGTTGTCGCTCTCGATCTGGTCGCGGTTGAGCACAGATATGGTCATTGGCAATAGACGGCGGTCGGTGGCTATGCGGCTACCTGTTACCACCACTTCGTCGATGTTGAGTTGGTGCTGTGTAGTCTGTAATGAATCTTGCTGGGCGTATACGACGGGCGATAAGGCCAGCACGAAAAGAATGGAAAGTAATTTCTGTTTCATCGCTTGAAGGTTTGCTGGGTACATACAATGTCTATGCCACACTACAAATATGCAAAAAAATATCGGGAATCACGCCGATCCCCGATAAAAATATAAATTTTGACACTGAAAGCGAAAACTTTGCTACTGCAATTCGCCTCTGCTCTATCTTACTTAATCTCCTCGCCAAAGAGTGTTGCTGATGAGCAACCAGTGATGCGGCATCGTACATAGTCGCCCACCTTGTGGTCGCCACGGTCGAATACCACCACCTTATTCTGTGATGTGCGACCAAAGAGCTGCTCCTCGCTTCGCTTCGATGTGCCCTCAACCAACACCTCGAACTCCTTGCCTACATCGCGCTTGTTACTCAGCTCCGATAGGCGATTCTGAAGATTGATAATCTCGGTAAGGCGTGCAGTCTTCACATCCTCGGGGATGTCGTCGCCAAGATTACGCTGAGCGAAGGTGCCAGGGCGCTCCGAGTATTTGAACATAAATGCGAACTCGTAGCCAACCTCCTCCATCAGCGATAGGGTCTGCTTGTGATCCTCCTCGGTCTCACCCGTGAAGCCTGCAATAAGGTCGGTTGTGATGGCGCAGTCGGGCATATAGCGGCGGATGGCAGCCACACGATCCAAATACCATTCGCGGGTATATTTTCTATTCATACGCTCGAGCATAACCGTAGAGCCCGACTGTGCAGGCAGATGTATGGCTCGGCAGATGTTGGGCATAGATGCCATTACTTCCAGCAGACGATCGCTCATATCCTTGGGGTGCGATGTTGCAAATCGCACACGCAATAGAGGTGAGATCTCGGCCACAGCTTTTACCAATGCGGGGAAGTCGTACTCGCCTGTGTGGTAAGAGTTCACATTCTGACCAAGGAGAGTTACCTCGCGATAGCCATTTTCAAAGAGTGAACGAGCCTCTGCAATGATTGTTGTGGCCTCGCGGCTACGCTCACGACCGCGTGTGTAGGGCACAACGCAGTACGAGCAGAAGTTATTGCAACCACGCATAATGGCGATGTAGGCACTAACGCCATTCTTATCCAGACGCACGGGGGCAATCTCGGCATATGTCTCCTCCTGCGAGAGTAGGGTATTCACACCTTTGCCACCAGCCTCGGCCTGACGCACAAGGTTGGGCAGGTCGCGATAGGTGTCGGGACCAGCCACAATATCTACGGCCAACTCACCCTCGGTGAGCTGCTCCTTTAGGCGCTCGGCCATACAGCCGATAATGCCTACCAGAAGCGAGGGCTTGCGCTTGCGCAGGCGACGCATCTCGGTCAGGCGGCCCCAAATACGCTGCTCGGCGTTGTCGCGAATAGAACAGGTATTTATCAGTATAATGTCGGCCTCGTCGATATTCTCAGTGTAGAAGTACCCTTCCTCCTGCATAATCGATACGACAATCTCCGTGTCGCCGACATTCATCTGGCAACCGTAGGTCTCGACAAATAGTTTGCGACCGTCGCCAATGGCTGGGCGCAAAGAGTTTACATTTATCATAGTTGTTAGTTATTAAGCATTGAATCTTTCTCGGGGAATGGCTTGAAGCCCTCACCGTAGGTGTCGTAGGCGTCGGTAACAACAAGGAAAACCGTTGGGTCAATCTCGCGGATCTTACGCTGTACCTGCGCCACCTCGCGACGACTTACAACCAGGAATATCATCTCCTTATCCTGCTTTGAGTACATACCCGAAGCCTTAATATATGTTCCTCCGCGCTCCATATCGCCTATGATGTATTGGCGCAGGGGTTCGGAGTGGGTGTTGCCGATGATGAATAGCAACTTGTCGTACGATGCACCGTCGATAACATAATCAATTACGCGCGCAGCCACGAAGATACAGATGAGCGAGTAGAGCGAGAGCAACCAGCCGCCAGCCTCGCCACCTTCGATACCGATACCGAAGCCGATAACCACCAAACCTGCCAATACAACGCAAGAGTCGGCGATGAGCACGCCACGCGAGAAGGGTATATGTAGGTAACGATTAAATATCATTGCGATAATATCGGTACCGCCCGTGGTGGCATTGCTACGAACAACAAAGCCTAAGCCTGCTCCGATGATTGTTCCACCCAATATGCAGGCCAGCATAAGGTGGTCGGAGAGGTTAATCGCACCACCCATAAGCTGAGTGGGATCGAGCGACTGCAGAGCCTCCTTAGTGGGATAGGCTGCCGCCGAGATGATGTTCATCAGACCAGGGGTGATGAATGCCGCAAAGAGTGTGCGACCGCCAAACTTCTTGCCAAAGAGCAGAAGGGCTATGGTGAGAAGCGGAATATCCATCATATAGCCGAATGTTCCGACCTGAATGGCAGGGAAAATATTGTGCAGAACGATACCAAGACCATACACACCACCTGGGACGATGTTGTAGGGATTGATAAAGAATACAAAGCCGATGGCACACATCGTGCAACCAAAAACAATTGTGATCATCTCGCGCCACCACACCTTGTCGGTGATACGCTCTTTTATAGATACCTTTCTTGCCATATATAAATACTTTTTTTCCGATCGCAAATGTAGTAATATTTTGTGAAAATGTAGAATGTTTGCACTCTTCTTGCTACAGCTTTTTCACCCTTTTGGGCTCGCTTTAGAGGATAATATCGCCTTTTTAGGGTGATTTTCGCCACTAAATGGGCTATTATGTCACTCGGGGTAGCTATTCATACCCGCTTTTCGACACTTATCACATATTTTTTGTGAAAAAGAAAAAAAAGAGGATTTTTGCAACGAAATTTAACGCGATACGCCAATAGTGTAAGCAGATTTTATGCCTAAAAGTTGGGCTCTTCGATAAATTTCTATATATTTGTCAGAAATTATGTTTTAACTATCGGTAGGAAGAGACGAGTAAATGGTTGTTTTTTATCTCTTTCGTCGTGTTTAATTTTTGTGTTTATGGCAAGTTGGAGTATTATTACATATTATTGCGTGTTGTCGATGCTGATAATGGCCTATCTGCTTGGTTCTATTCCCAGTGCAGTGTGGATTGGTAAGAAGTATTACGGTGTCGATATTCGTGAACACGGTAGTAAAAATGCTGGAACAACCAATATGCTTCGAGTGCTGGGCAAGCGTGCCGCTATACCAGTCTTTGTGCTCGACTTTTTCAAGGGTTTTGCCGCAGTATCGCTTATGAGTCTTATGCGATACGATCCCGAGATTACCTCGGCGTGGCTGATTAACCTGAAAATTTTGGGTGTATTTGTAGCTGTTTTGGGCCACATTTTCCCCATCTTTGCCGATTTCAAAGGCGGTAAGGGCGTAGCAACGCTGGTGGGTGCCGTTACAGGTATCTATCCGCAGATTATCCTGCTTTGCTTTGCTGTGTGGGCGCTGGTGTTTATGTTCTCTCACTATGTGTCGCTGGCATCAATGACTGCGGGATGTTGCTTCCCTCTGTTTGTGATAATATATTCGTCGAGCGAGTGGTCGCGTAATCACGATGTCTCGTTCACCTTTATACTCTTTGCCTTTGTGGTTGCAGGCCTATTGATATGGTCGCACCGCAAGAATATCGAGCGACTGAAGGCTGGCACCGAATCAAAGATTTATATTTGGAGCAAGCCACCCAAACAAAATGAATGATAACAAATCAAAAATAGTGTATGCTACAAGAAAATTTGATTAAAATGTACGAGGAGAGTTTCCGCGAGAACCACTCCTTGCCAGTACTGACTGATTATTTCGGCAAAAAAACGATTACCTATCTCGAGATGGCCGAGCAGATGGCTCGCCTGCACATCCTGTTCGATAAGGTGGGTATTAAGCACGGCGATAAGATCGCTCTCGTGGGCCGCAATAATATAAATTGGTGTGTTACCTATATCGCAACCATCACCTATGGTGTGGTGATTGTCCCTATTCTTCAGGATTTCAACCCCGCCGATATTGAGAATATCGTTACCCACTCTGAGAGCCGCCTGCTCTTTGCTGGCGATGCCCATTGGCAGACTCTCGATACCGACCGTATGCCTTTGCTTGAGGCGGCTATCACCATTAAGGATTATAGCCTTCTCTATGAAAAGGAGGGTACGGCTGTTGCCGATGCAGTAGCTGGTATCGAAACCGCTTTTGCTGAGAAGTACCCCGCAGGTTATCAGGTTGATGATATTAAGTTCAACGCTATTTCGAACGAGGAGATGATCTTGTTGAACTACACATCGGGTACAACAGGCTCGTCGAAGGGTGTGATGCTCTCGCTAAATAACCTTACGGGTAATATGGTATTTGGTCGTGGTTTCGAAGATCCCGAGACTGGCCATAAGTTCCTGCACCGTCACGGTCGCGTTTTGTCGTTCTTGCCCCTGGCTCACGCCTATGGTGCCGCGTTCGATTTCCTCGCGCAGTTGGTCGTAGGTGGTCATATAACTCTCTTGGGTCGTATGCCGTCGCCTACAATTTTGGTGGAGGCTATGAAGACCGTTAAGCCTACGATGATTTGTTGTGTGCCTCTGGTACTTGAGAAGGTATATCGCAAGATGATTATGCCTATGCTCGAGAAGGGCCCGATGAGCATCGCAATGAAGATTCCTTTTGTGAACACAGCCCTATACGCAATTATCAAGGCTAAGCTATTGGAGTCGTTCGGTGGCGAGACTAAGATCTTCATCGTGGGTGGTGCTCCGATGAATCAGGAGACAGAGTCATTCTTGCGTAAGATTAACTTCCCGCTCACTATTGGCTATGGTATGACCGAGTGTGCTCCCCTGATTAGTGTAACGGCTCCTTGTGAGTTCAAGCAGAGCTCGTGTGGTCGCACATTGCACGGCATTATGGAGGCGAAGATTGACTCGAAGGATCCTCAGCGTATCGCAGGCGAGATTTTGGTTCGTGGCGAGAATGTAATGATGGGTTACTACAAGAACGAGGAGGCAACAAACGCTGTGCTCGATAAGGATGGCTGGTTGCACACTGGCGATATGGGTGTGATGGATCCCGATGGAACTATCTACATTAAGGGTCGCTGCAAGACTATGATCCTTACCGGTACAGGTCAGAATATCTACCCAGAGGAGATCGAGGATAAGCTCAACAATCTGCCTATGGTATTGGAGTCGCTCATCATCGAGAGCCGTGGCGTGCTGAAGGCATTGATCGTGCCTGACTACGATAGCGCTACACAGGAGGGCATCGACAAGGAGGGCCTGCAGAAGATGATGGAGGATAATATCAAGTTGCTTAACACCCAGGTGGCTTCTTACGAGAAGGTGGCTCTATTTGAGATTCGCAGCAGCGAGTTCGAGAAGACTCCCAAGCGTTCTATTAAGCGATTCCTCTATCAGGATAAGTAGAAATTGTCAAACAAGGCTATTTTGGCATCTGGCTCGCCCTCGAAATGCTCATTTACTGAGTGTAAATAAACTACCGATTTGTCAACCTTAAATATCTACTTAATTATCAATCTATTACTTGTAAATTTTATAATTGTAATATAATTTTATAACATACAATTTGCATACAAAATCGGAGATTTTGGGAAAATAGTAATGCTAAAATACCACCTCAAAAGTTTCTATTGTGGTAGGCGATTATTTCTATTTTCTTTCGCCTCCGACACCACAAAGGTATAAAAATAATGCTGACGAAAAGAGAAGTTGCAATGATTTCTTTTTTCGCCAGCATATTTTATGCTGTCAATGCACAAATAAGTTTAGTCCGTTTTGGGTATATAGCCAATGGGATAAACTAAACCAACATCCCCACAAACAGATTATCTCTTTCCGTTCTCACGCCACGAATGCGGGACAACTACGGGCGGGTGCGTCGGCACAAATACATCCACACTATCTGCCTGTGGTTGTTTGTCATTTTCCTTATTCATCTTTCTGCTTGCTGCACACGAACAAAGATATGCCAGCGATAGCAGTATAACTGCTACCGCCAACATATTGCGTGTTATTTGTCGCTTACTTTGCATCTTTCCAAGATTTGTTTACGATTACAGGCGGATGAGTAGGCTTGTAGTTCGCAGGTTTATATACCATCGCATGCGTTGCTGATGATGTAGTTCTATTGCGAGCATCCCACTCTACAAAATCTTCGTAATTATACTCCCAACTGTCACCATATGCAAGTTTGTGAATACGGTAGTAGATAGCCTCACGCGATGGAGCGTTAAATCCGCCCGTATTGTAGCGCATAATTGAGTTCTCGGTTGGACGCCAAACGCCTGTCCAATATGTCAAGCCTCCCTCATACGCTCCCAAGCCCTCGTTGGCATAGCGAGTGTCGTTTATGAAATGATTCCAACGGGTCGCTGTTGAGTCGCTTGTGAAATCTACATTCTTCCACCAACCCCAACTATTCTGCTGTAATTGAATTTGCAGAACATAATCGCTCGGAGCGGCTCCCATATACTCGTAGGCATACTCATCGGCAAGTTTTGCGAAACCGTGACCACACGCCTCGTGATGGAGCAACTGAGCAAATGTTGTTGCATCGCCACCCTTAGGGAAGTATGACACCGATACACCATTTCCATACCCTGCGTTATTGTCAGGATAATACATCCAACAAGTACCAGCATAGTTATCAGAGTTCATTGCTACGATTAACAATGCTTCATCCATTTCCTCCTCAGAAATTGCTTTGAGGGCATAGTTAAATACCGCATTGTCGTTTCCTCCGACCAATGTGCCATTGCCAAAATATCCTCCTAAGGCAGCTCCACTATGTTCATATCCCTCTGTCGCAGACACAACATTTACATAATAAACATTAAAGTGGTCTTTGAACGATTTATAAGGCTCTTCGGTAAACAGGTTGTTGTAGATATACTCCATATCAGCCTTATATGTGCCATCCGCAATCTGACGGTCACTATATGCATCACCCATCAACACAATATCAATACCATCTCCCTTTGTGGCGGTTTGGAGGGTGGTTACTTTACCATCCTGTGTATAATCGGTAGAAATATAAAAATCAAGTTCTGGTAAATCATTGTAGCTATACCCTTTAATATAGTCTCTATATGGAGTCCAATAATTAGAGCTCTTATATGCATCTACCGATTGCTCAGGTACGAATATTGTCAAATCGTCAAAGTCAAAACGTCCATCACTTGCATTATAATAAACAATAGGTGGCATTATTGCCCTGCAATATACAGTTTTAATTTTAGGAGTATTCCACCATTCTGCACCAAATGGATCGTACCCTAAATACTGCATCTTCGCAGACAATGTAACTGTTTCTAAATTTGGACATTGATTAAATAAATATCCGTAGTCACCAGCTTGCGTAACATCATCTGAAATAACATATTCTTTAATGTCATTGTTAAATCCTAATGCTTGATAACCTATGCTTTTTACTCCTTTAGGGGTCGTGTATTTTTCCTGCCCTGCACCTGCATACATCACTAACATATCATCAATAACCATACTTCTATTATCATCTAGGACATATTTTCCTGTTATAGTTTCGATATTAGTTGCACCTTCAAAAGCATGTCCTGAATATATCTCTTTAAAAGAGTCTGGGAAATTCAGTTTTTTTAGTGAAGTTGCATAATAAAATGCATACGATTCAATGGCCTCTACTCCATCTGGAATAGTATATTCAGTTAAACCTGCTCCCGATGCAAATAGTATGATACTTTTATTCCCTGATTGGTTGTAATTATCAACTATTAGACACTTCCCGTCTGGTGACACAAATTCATTCTCTCCATAAAAAGCTTTTATATTCTTATTATAAAGAAAAGCATAACCGTGAATATATTTCAGGGTACTAGGTAAATATACATACTCTAAAGAGCTTTCAATATGATAATCTGTAAATGATGTAGCTGCAAATGCGTGTGCCTCAATACGTTCTACTCCCTCTGGAATAGTAATCACTTTTAGATTGCTTAGTTCAAATGAACTATCTTCAATAGTTGTAACACCTTGAGGTATAGTATATTCAGTAATACCATAAGGAGCAAAACTATATAACGAGTTTTTTACAATCAAACATCTTCCATCTTCACTCGCGAGCGGTCCATCAAAGTTTTGCAGATTGCTACACATTTCAAATGGATTGGCACAGGTGAATTCCTTTTCAATTTGCAAATCATTGCTTTTAATTGTAACTTTATTAAGGTTGATGCAGTTATAAAATGCTTGAAGTCCAATATAATTTACAGAATTAGGAAGATATATTGATTCTAAATTTACCTTTTGGGCGAATGATAATTTACCGATTTTGGTCACAGGCCCATCAAACTCAATAACACCTTTACCACCCCTATATCCATTAAATACAACATTGGTGTTAAATTTAGCATTTGGCCAACTTTCAACATCAGCCTTCAATGAAATGGACTTTCCATCAGTTGTTGTATACCAAATCTCATTATCAGGGATTTGGGTTGGGTCAATCTCTACACCCAACTCGCCATCTTGCACTACTTGATACTCCAATCTAAGTATACCATCGGTAGATTGTACTGTTACGGTTGCGCTACGGTAGTAGCTTGTGTTTGGCTCTAATTTTAGGGTAATAGTCTGCTTCTCCATTGCACGAGTAGCGGGTACAACAGAAATCCAACTCTGCGCCGCTTCGGGAATAATCACTTCACACTCCACATTTGACAAAAACTCCAAAGTCATCTCACCACCCTCGGATGTAGCTTGTTTTGTTGCATTCTCCTCGACAACCAAACCTGCCTCCTCGAATGTGATACTACGCATAATAACCTTATCGCCATTCGATACAAAAACAATTACCTTGCTATACTCATCAATCGCATCACCCGTTGTGATGTGAATTTTTCCTGTCAAGCCACTTGCATTGTCAGCCACCACCTTTGCCTTAATATCGGCTGAAGATGTAACCTCCACCTTTACGGCATCGGTTGCACTTGTTACGGTGTAGCCAATTTCGCGAGTAGAATTAGGCGACATAACTACCAAATCACTCTCGGCAAACTCAATGCTCAATGCCAAGCCCTTTGGAACGGTGATTATCGTACCATCGGCGAGTGTGAAATACACATTGTTCTCGTCTTGCGTAACATCTTGGAAGAAAGATTTTCCATCTGCTCCATTGGTTCCATCAGTACCATTTGTGCCATCCTTGCCATCTTCGCCCGTAGCCTTGCCGAGTTGAGTCCACGATACGCCATTATCGTATGACACATACCAATAGTCGTCCTCGATTTTAAGTTGCGGGGTGATACCATCAGCACCGTCCTTACCATTGGTGCCGTCCTCACCATCTTTTCCATTTTCACCGTCAGCTCCATCTTCGCCATCAACTCCGTCTTTACCGTCAATACCTTGAGCTTTGATTTTATTACCAGCATCATCAAGTAGCCATTCACCATCAAGAGTCCAATAATATATGCCGTCAGTATCCTGCTTTACACCGATAGTAGGAACATAATTGCTGTCCTTACCGTCTGTACCATCCTGACCATCTTTACCATCGGCTCCGTTCTGACCGTCTTTACCGTGATAGATTGTAATAGATTGTGCTTTGGCAAAAGTAATCGTATAGCCGATTGTTTTGCCATTCTCGGTAATAGGCGTAACGCCTGTAACATAGTCGTTGTTCTGCAAAGCAGTTACAATTGTCTGCAACGATGAAATATTGGTATTCATCTGCTGACATAGTTGTTCGAGCTTTTGCACACGATTCTCCAAATCATCTACGCGACCCACCAATGCCGAGTCGTCATACTCCTTGCTACAACCTACCACAAGCAATAATGCAGCAACAATCCAAAATCTAAATAGCTGTTTCATAGTAATATGTATTTGACAAATGTTTCAAATCAATTACCATCCAACTCCTATATGGTGGGTTTATCTAAAAAAGAAAGTGTGGAGTTGACTTTCGTTTATCTACAAAGAGGCTCTGACAAAACCTTGAATCAAATAAACGACGCGATACCCCACACTTGAATAGTATGGGATACGCGCCAATGCGCCATTCACATATCTATACAAGAAGTGAGTGCTATTCGTTCGCCCTTGATTCAATGAGAAACTGTCAGATTTCTTTGTAAGGACAGCGCGAAAACACTTTCACAATTATGTCTGCTTCGGGCATAAAAGCCCTAAGCGACTACAAAGTTATACAAATTTCGCAAAACGAAGAAACACTCACGGTGGAATATCGCATCAAAATATATATTGTTATTAACGTGGCTGTTAGAATATTACAGTTTCAACCCTCGATTTTGTCTTCTGCTTGTCGGTAGTCCCAATGCTTCCATAAACTCATCTTTCTTGCGTCTGAACCAAGAGTGATGAGAAACGTCATCGATTCTAAGATCAAATCTTCCCTCCTTATCCTCTTTGAGGGAGCATACCGCACCATCGGCTGCAAACGATTGGTTAAACATCGTTGAATAGAGTTTACCTTTAACGGGGATTTTCTTAAAAGTGCATAATGCTTTAATGAGGTTGTCGTTGAAACCCATTTTCTCGCTGAGGTATTTAATCATTGGCATCAATTTCTCTACATACGGGAAGTAACGCAAAATCTTGTCGATATACTCCGATTGTTTACGATGTTCCGCTTCGTATGATTGCTTGACCTCCTGTATCTGCTTTTGGTGTTCTGTCTGCATTTGCTTGATGTTGGATTGCAGTTGCTCAATGGTCTCATCTCGGATTGCTATCTCATCCCGTAAATCTTCATTCTTGCGTTCTAACGATTTAATCTTGCCACTGCCGAAAAGAG
>JAZONC010000013.1:0-19141 GCA_045654285.1 Alistipes sp.
AGTGCAGAACCGCGGATGATAGGAGCGTCCTCATCGAAGTCATACTTAGCCAAAAGATCGCGAACCTCCATCTCAACGAGGTCAAGCATCTCAGCGTCGTCAACCATATCACACTTGTTCAAGAAAACAACGATACGGGGAACGTTTACCTGCTTTGCAAGAAGAACGTGCTCGTTAGTCTGGGGCATAGGACCGTCAGTAGCAGCAACTACCAAGATAGCACCGTCCATCTGAGCAGCACCAGTTACCATGTTCTTTACGTAGTCGGCGTGACCCGGGCAGTCTACGTGAGCATAGTGACGTGTAGCTGTCTGATACTCTACGTGAGCAGTGTTGATGGTGATACCACGCTCCTTCTCCTCGGGTGCGTTGTCGATTGAATCGAATGAACGAAGCTCAGACAAACCCTTGTTTGCAAGAACTGTAGTGATCGCAGCAGTAAGAGTAGTCTTACCGTGGTCAACGTGTCCGATAGTACCGATGTTTACGTGCGGTTTCGAACGGTCAAATTTTTCTTTTGCCATAGTATTATAAGTATTAAGTTTTTTTAAAAATTTCTTTCTTTGTGTTCTTTTACATACAAACGAGTAACACATCATTCCTATTACATTCAGGTAAATGGAAATTGTGTTACCGTTCCGTGAGCGGAAGACGAGGCTCAAACTCGCGACCCTTAGCTTGGAAGGCTAATGCTCTATCAACTGAGCTACTTCCGCAAAAACAAACCGCATCAGAGCGCTTCCTTATGTCCTCTTCAGACGCTTGCAACCCCGACCGGTTCATCATTAGTGGGAAGAGATGGATTCGAACCACCGAAGGCGTACGCCAGCAGATTTACAGTCTGCCCCATTTGGCCACTCTGGTATCTTCCCAGTCTTTCTTTATTACAGTTGGACCTCCCTCTTTTACAAGTTAGGGAGCCGATGGAGGGATTCGAACCCACGACCCCGAGATTACAAATCACGTGCTCTGGCCAACTGAGCTACATCGGCATTCAACCGTTACGGGATGCAAAGGTAGAGATATTTTTTTAATTTGCAAATTTTTTTGAGGATTTTTTTCAATGACCTCATTTTTCTGCTTTATAAGCTCTACTTTCGCTCGTTCAAAGAACGGTGATTAACCATCTTAAATATTAAAGTTGGAAAATCGAGTGCAAATATAATTACTCTTTCCCTAATTAAAAAACAATTGAAAGTTTTTTTTGCGAAAAAGTTAAAAAAATATTGTTGTTGGCGTCACCTATATATAATATATATATAATAATAGCATACAACTCGCCCTTCATCGCAAAAAAATATCCGCCAAGAGTAACTTGACGGAGTAAATGTCGGCACTTTTAGATAAAAATCATACGGCGCGCCTCGACGGGCAGGTGCTGAATCTTCTCATCGGGTTGCCGCAACGGCTCACCAAAAGGCATCTGCGCCTTCAGTCGCCACCACTCGGGCAGATGCCACTCGCGTGCGAGGAGGTGGTCGATGAGTGGATTATAATGTTGCAGCGACGCTCCAAAGCCCATATCCGCGAGCATTACCCACACTGCCAACTGATGCATAGCCGATGTCTGCGACGAGTACTCATCCAACGCCGAGGCATAAATTTCATACTCGCGCTTCTGTCGCTCGACCACCCGAGTATCCTCATAAAAGAGAATCGTGCCACACCCCGCCGCAAAGCAGGAGTCAATCTTCTCACGCGTGCGACCAAACGCCTCGGGGGCGACAATTTCCGCCAGCCGCTGCTTGACTATCTCCCACAGGCGCAGATGATGCTCGCCCATAAGCAGGACCAGGCGCGTAGATTGAGCATTGAAGGCCGAGGGGATGTTGAGTAGCGCGGTATCGAGCATCTGGATAATCTTCTGCGTGGGAGTATCGGAGTGCGGACCCAACGAATAGATAGTGCGGCGGTGGCTTATAGCCTGAACAAAATTTCTCATAACAAAAGTTTTGATTTTGTCCTGCAAATTTTCCGCCAAATCCTCCCACCCGACTTACTGACGGCCATACCTCAACTATGGATACAAAAAAAGCAGTTGCACACGGCAACTGCTTCACTGTGGGCCCAGAGGGGCATGATCCCACGACCTTCGGATTATGAGTCCGCTGCTCTAACCGACTGAGCTATGGGCCCGCAATACGCAACGCGCAGGGCGTCGAACGATTTGCGATGCAAAGATAGAATAAAATTTCGTAAAATAAAACTATCGCCCCAAAAATTCCCTATTTCGATCCGTGTGCCCTATACCAACCCGTGCCGCCACTCGCACGCCCTGCACCACAAGAGGCAAAGGGTATGAATTTTGCACACCCTGCTGTAAGACACTAAAATTTAGATATTATGTATTGGATCTGGTATTTATTCATCGGCTTGATGGCTGGCTGGATTGCCAACCTCATTGTGCGCGGCAATGGCGCAGGACTTGTGCTCAACCTCGTTGTTGGTGTGATAGGCGGTTTTCTGGGAGGATGGCTTGTTGGGTTAATGGGGTGGATTCCCATCAGCTCGTTTGGCACGCTACTCACCTCGGTCATTGGCTCTATCGTGTTACTACTCATCGTCTCGCTCTTCACGCGCCGCAGCATCGAGCGCCATTAAATAATTAGGTATAAAAATTCCTTCCGTCGAGCCTTGCTCGGCGGATTTTTTTTCTTAACTTTGTATTGTGGTGCTTTGTCGCCTCGTAACATATTGTTAATTAGCGTTTGCTATTTGTTCCAGTTGCAGTGAAACGTAGGAAATTTCATAGTAAGAACCGGAACGGATTATGCGAATGCCCTCTTTTTGTGGGCATCCTTGTCTGTTTTTACCGGTTTCCTACGACCGCACTGCGAGGGCAAGTTTGCCCACGCTTTGTGTTCGTAGCAGAGCAGGTTGCAGTCGCATAAATCTAACCTAAATGAAACGCTTTACTAATCTTCTTGCGGCGTTGGCACTCGTTGTGTCGATGCAGGGATGTAGTGGTGATCCCGCCACCGAGCCCGACCTTCCCGAAAACCCCAACACTCCCACTCAGGCGACTACGAAGCTTCGCCTTAAGGGCGATATTGCAGCCATCAAGCCTGCCTCTCGTGTCGGTGCGAGCGGCTTCGAGGCAAGCGACCAGGTAGGAGTTTACATCTCGTCAACAGGCTCGCTATCTACCTCGGGCAATATGCTCAACAATGAGCCGTTTACCTACTCGTCGGGAAATCTCACCGCCCCCGAGGGCAAGGATGTCTATTGGGGCTCGCCCGAAACAAAATTGAGTGTGTGGGCATACTACCCCTATGCCGAGAGCATTTCGAATAATGCGGCTTATCCGTTTGCCGTTCAGGCCGACCAGTCTGAGCCCAAGGATTTCTACGACAGCGATTTTATCACCGCGCAGGCAACAAACCTTGCACCGCAGAACGACGCCGTAAACCTTACTTTCAACCACTCGCTGAGCAAGATTGCCGTTACATTGGAGGCTGGCGAGGGTATTAGCGCAGAAGATTTGGCCGAGGCCACAAAGAGTTTTACCATCAAGGGGTTGGTAACCGATGGCACCATCGACCTTGCTACGGGCACAGCCTCCGCTGGCACAACTACTGCAGTGGTTACTCCGCTGGCGAGCAATGGCGTGAACTATGAGGCTATTGTATATCCTCAGCTGGGCGAGGTAACTTTCCGTATGGAGATGGATGGCGACATCTATACCTATAAGAAAGAGGTTGACTTCGCGGCTGGTATGCAATACGACTATACACTCACTATCGATGTGCGCAACCCTCAGCAGATGACCCTCAAGACCACCACAATCAACCCGTGGGGCGATGGCAAAGATGATGGTGGAGCAATGATCGATATAGTTCCTATTCCCGACCCTGTATTTAAGAGCTATCTGCAGACTGCTACCATCTATGAATTTCAGGCAGATCCCAGCTTCACAGATACAGCAGGGCGTATATTGGGAGGTAAATATATTGACTCGGGACGCAAGATCGATGCTAACAACGATGGCGAGATAAGCATCGCTGAGGCCGAGGCTGTGCTGTATATAGATGTTAAGGAATTAGGCGTAACCAATCTCTCGGGCATCGAGTATTTCGAGAACTTGGAGGTTTTAATTTGCTCTCAAACACCTCATTATTACAACGGAGTCGAGTACACTCAATCTGGAGTATATATATCATCACTCGACATATCGAAGAATAAGAAATTGAGATACCTCGATTGCAGTTATAATTTTGTGGTAGATGTTGACCCAGAGCAGCCTTCAAATCAATGGCAGGAGCAAGGTCTATCGAAATTAGACCTAACTGCAAACTCAGAACTTTTAATTCTGCTTTGCGACTACAATACCATATCGGAGATAGTGTTCCCCGAAAACAGCAAATTAACCTACCTTAGTTGCGGTGGTAATAAATTAACCACATTAGATGTATCGAACCTATCTAAACTCGAATCATTGAACTGCACGGGTAATTCTTTGACATCATTAGATGTATCAAAGCTTTCTGAGCTCAAAGGGTTATATTGCGGTTCGAATAAGTTATCGTCATTAAATGTGTCGAATAACTTGAAATTAACCGAACTCGCTTGCTGGACAAATGAGTTGGCGACTCTCGACCTTAGTAAATGTACCGAACTACAATGGGTTCAATGCCAAGGGAACAACCTCACAGCAATTGATGTAACAAAGAATACAAAATTGGAAATGTTATGGTGTGGCGAGCAGGATATTACCTCGTTGGATGTGAGTAAAAATACATTACTTACAGAGTTGGTTTGTTGGCAGAGCAAATTAACATCTATCGATGTGTCTAACAATACCCTATTAGAGACTTTGGGGTGCGACGGCAACCAACTCGAAGAGTTGGATGTGTCGGCTAACACAGAGTTGCAATATTTAGCTTGCACAGCTAATAGATTGCAGTCGTTGGATGTATCGAACAATCTCAAACTGGAATCTTTATACTGTGGATGGATGGAAAATGCCGACAACCACATCTATTATCTTCCTACACTTTATATGGCCACTGGGCAAGCTATCAATAGGTTGAATATATCCACGGAAGAGACTGAAATTATATATAAATAGCATTTTTTAAGAGGATTTATTTGCATTATGAAATAAATTTCCTACCTTTGCCACGCTAAAAGCATTTAACATCAAAAACATTACAAACTATGAAGAAAGGTATTCACCCTGAAAATTATCGTTTGGTGTCGTTCAAGGATATGTCTAACGACCACGTGTTTTTGTGCCGGTCCGCCGTTTCGACAAAAGAGACCATCGAAGTGAACGGCGAAACCTATCCTGTATACAAGATGGAAATCTCTAACACATCTCACCCCTTCTACACTGGTAAGATGAAGTTGGTTGATACCGCAGGTCGTGTGGATAAGTTTATGAGCCGTTACGCAAAGCGCTACGATAAGAAGAACAAGTAATCCACAGCGATTGCTTAAAAAAATAGGTTGCTCCATTCGGGCAACCTATTTTTTTATTACTAATTAATTATAATCAGAGGGATTTTAAGGCTTGCGAAGCCCGAGCAACCGCAGTTTACTATGGCGTAAATGAGGATTGCGAGGGCAAGCGTAACGCAGAAATCACCTTATTAGGCAAGCAATGCATCGGCCAAAGCCTCAAGCGCGGGAATATCGGCCTGCTTCATACGCGAGCGAATCGTTACCACGGGCTCAACGATCTCCACATCCTTCATTGTCTCCAACATCGAACGCATCACACGAGCGGCACACGGCGCCCACGAGCCATTCTCCACGATGCCGACCTTGCGCTTCTGATACGACTTAATCTGCAAGTGGTGCAGGAAGTCGTGCATCACGGGGAACACACCGCCATCGTACGACGCGGCGGCAACAACCAGACGATCCATACGGAAAGCATCCTCTATGGCCTCGGCCATATCGTCGCGGCTAAGGTCAGCCACCGACACCTTCGGCGCACCCTTGGCGCGCAAAATCTCGGCCAACTTATGTGCCGCAGCAGCAGTGCCTCCGTGAATAGATGCGTAGGCGATGAAAATACCCTCGGTCTCGACATCGTAACGGCTCCAAGTGTCGTACAAGCCGATATAGTAGCCAAGATTCTCCTTCAAGATAGGGCCGTGCAGAGGACAGATGCACTCAATATCGAGCGCTGAGGCCTTCTTAAGCAGAGCCTGCACCTGTGCTCCATACTTTCCGCAGATGTTGAAGTAGTAGCGACGAGCCTCGCAAGCCCAATCCTCATCGGCAGACAAAGCACCGAACTTACCAAAGCCATCGGCCGAGAAGAGCACCTTCGCCTGCTCATCGTAGGTTACCATCACCTCGGGCCAATGCACCATAGGCGCCATAAAGAACTGCAAGGTGTGCTTGCCGAGCGAGAGCGTGTCGCCCTCCTTGACCTCGATGGTCGAATTAGAGAAATCTACATCCTCGAAGAACTGAGGTAACATCTGCACCGCACGCGTCGAGGCCACGATCTTCGCCTCGGGGTAACGAGCAACGAAAGCCGCTACGCTACCAGCGTGGTCGGGCTCCATATGCTGCACGACAAGATAGTCGGGCGTGCGGCCATCGAGCGTATCGGCAAGAAGCTTAAACCACTCCTCCTGCTTGCGGCTATCGACCGAATCCATCACGGCAACCTTGTCGTCAAGAATCAAGTATGAGTTGTAGGATACACCGTTGGGGATAATATATTGGCTCTCGAAGAGGTCCAAATCGGTATCGTCCACACCGATGTATTTAATATCGTCAGTAATTGTAATCATCTCCATATTATTTTATTGCCACCATATTCACAATCGAACGCTCGGCCGCACGGCGCACCTCTTCATCGAGCACCACTTCGGGCGACCCAGTCTCAAGGCAGGCGAGTATATTCTCCAGCGTAACCATCTTCATATAGCGACACTCGTTGCAACCGCAGGTAGAATCTATCGGCGGCGCAGGGATAAAGGTCTTCTTGGGATAACGCTTCTGCATCTCAACCAAGATGCCCGCCTCGGTAACAACGATAAACTCTTTGGCCTCGCTCTTACCGCAATACTCCAGAATGCCAGCCGTAGATCCCACATAATCAGCCACCTGCACGATATAGGCACGGCACTCGGGATGAACGACAATCTTTGCCTCGGGATGCTCCTCTTTCAGCTCGAGAATCTTCTCCAATGAGAACTCCTCGTGCACGGAGCAAGCACCATCCCACAGCACCATATTGTCGCGACCCGTAAGTTTCTGAATATAAGAGCCCAGGTTGCGGTCGGGAGCAAAGATGATGGGCTGCTCGCGCGGAATGCTCTCCACCACCTGCAACGCATTGGTCGAGGTGCAGCATATATCGGTCAACGCCTTCACGCCTACCGATGTATTGACATACGAGACAACCTTATGATCGGGGTACTGCGCCTTGAACGCAGCAAAATCCTCAGCCTTACACGACTCGGCAAGCGAGCAACCCGCCTCAGGGACGGGCAGCAACACCTTCTTGTCGGGCGAGAGTACCTTGGCGGTCTCGGCCATAAAGTTTACGCCGGCAAAGAGGATGATCGGAGCGTCGATGTCGCGCGCCTTGACCGAGAGAGCCAACGAATCACCCAAGAAATCGGCCACGGCCTGCACCTCGGGTGAGGTGTAGTAGTGAGCCAGGATGACTGCGCCCTTCTCTCGCTTCAACTCCTCGATTCGTTGCGTAAGAGAACTATTTGTCATAGTCGAAAGGTTTTCTAAAGTTAATCAACCTGGATATTCATACTAATATCCATAGCCTTCACGGTGTGAGTGAGCGCACCTACGCTGATGTAGTCAACACCCGTAGCGGCAACCTCCTTCAAGCGGGGAATGTTCATATTACCCGACGCCTCGGTCTTGATTGCAGGGTTGGCAGCCTTGATAATAGAGACAGCCTCGGTCATCGTAGCGTTGTCCATATTATCGAGCATAATGATGTCGGCACCTGCTGCAATAGCCTCACGCACCTCGTCGAGATTTGTGGTCTCCACCTCGATCTTGATCTCGGGAGCAATCTTTGAGCGGACCTGCTCAACAGCCTTCGAGATACCGCCAGCCATCTTGATATGGTTATCCTTAATCATTGCCATATCGTACAAGCCCATACGGTGGTTGGTACCGCCGCCGTGCTTCACGGCCAACTTATCCAATACACGCAGGCCGGGAGCAGTCTTGCGGGTATCGAGCAACTCGGTGGCAGCTAAATCCAACTCCTTCACATACTTAGCAGTCTCGGTAGCGATACCGCACATACGCTGGAAGAGGTTGAGCGAGAGACGCTCGCCGCGCAGTAGCGTAGGATACGAAGCCTCGATCTTGAGAATCACATCGCCCTTCTCCACCGAGTCGCCATCCTTGCAGTAGGGTGTGAATACAACATCCTGCTGGAAGCGCTCATAGACCATTCGCACGATTTCCAAACCAGAGATAACGCCCGCCTGTTTAGCGGTCATCGTAGCTACGGCGTTCATCGTGGCGGGGATAATCGATTCGGTAGTAATATCGCCTGTGTTAATATCCTCCTCAATACCCAAATCGAGGAGTTTGTTAATCAAATTCTCGTACTGCATATCTTGCTAAAAGTTAAAAAAGTTACTATTTACTGGTGCGGTTGTGATCTGACACCCCTTACGCTGTACCGAGTGCAGAGCGTATGCCTCGTCGGCACAGGGGAAGTCCTCACGGTAATGCCCTCCACGACTCTCCTGACGCAACAGCGCGGGCGACATAATCAGTCGTGCCACGCATAACAAACGGCGCGAGGCCTCGAGATAGTATTCGCGGTCGGTCGAAGTGCGCTCCGCCTGACGCTTTTTGATAATCTGCGAGAGCTCCTCCACACGACGAAGACCCTCTTTGAGACCCTCCTCGCTACGGATAATGCCTGCATAGGTGTTCATTATCTCCGACACCTGCTCCTTGAGCGTTGCATATATCGGTGCATTGGCCTCCTCCTTAGTGTATTCGTGGCCAAACTCAGGCCACTGTTTCACCTCGCCCACCTTGACTGAGTCCTCGACGGCACGCGAAGCGAACACCAAACACTCAATCAACGAGTTAGAAGCCAAACGATTAGCTCCCATAATACCCGTTGCAGCCACCTCGCCACAAACATAGAGTCGCTTTACATCGGTGCGACCCTCGTTGTTCGACATAACGCCACCCACCGAGTAGTGAGCCGCCGGCGCTACGGGAATCTCCTGCGTAAGGTCGTAACCAAACTCCTTGCACTGGGCATAGATGCCAGGGAAGCGCTGGAGAATCATCTCCTTGTCAAGATGCTTGAGCGAGAGGGTAACATATGGCGTACCATCCTTCTGCATCTGCTTGAATATCGAACGAGCCACAATATCGCGCGGAGCCAACTCGGCCAGCTCGTGTACGGGCACCATAAAACGCTTACCATTCTTATCGAGCAGGTGAGCACGCTCGCCACGCACCGCCTCGCTGATAAGGAATGCACGCTGTGAATCCTTCAGGTAGAGTCCCGAAGGATGGAACTGAATAAACTCCATATCGAGGATGCGGCAACCCGCCTTGTAGGCTATGGCCAGACCATCGCCGATGGTTGTCTGGGGATTGGTCGTGCGGGCATATACGGCCGAAGCGCCTCCCGAGGTGAGGAATACGTGGTTGGCAAAGAGCAACACCTCGCCACCCACCTTGCCAGCGCCCAACAACTCCTCATTGTCGCTCCAGCAACGCACACCATAGCACTCGCCATCGGCAGTGAGCAGGTCGAGCAGGAGTGTGTTCTCGAAGATTTCGATATTGTCGCGCTCGAGCACCTTCTTAATGGCAAACTCGGTTATCCGACGGCCCGTAGCATCGCCACCGGCGTGGAGGATACGGCGCTTGTGGTGGCCACCCTCCAAGCCCAGAGCCAGAGCTCCGTTCTCGGTGTCGAACTCCATACCGGCCGCAATGATCTCGGCAATGCGGTCGGGACCCTCGTTTACGAGAATCTCCACCGAGCGATCTTCGCAAAGACCTCGGCCTGCAATCAGGGTGTCAGATTTATGTATCTCGGGATTATCGTCGCACGATGTTACGGCAGCAATACCGCCCTGCGCATTGAACGAATTACTCTCACGCAGAAACGACTTGGTGATTATTGCCACACGCCCGTGTGCCGAGGCCTTGTAGGCGGCATATAATCCAGCAAGTCCGCTGCCGACGATTATATAATCAAACTTACGCATCTTCACTATAAGGTAATGATATGCAAATATCATCAAAAATCTTTAGAAATGCTATGTTTTTGGCGAAAAAATAGTCGAAGAAGCCAATATTTTCCGCCACCGCGCCCATCGTGCCCCCACTCTCAGCCCCCACAACAACAAAAGAGGTTGCCCGATGCTCTATCGGACAACCTAATGTTCTTTCCAAGAAATTGTACAAGAAGAGGGGGATTCACGGCCTGCGAATAGCAGAGAACACCTTCTTATACGATTTCTACTATTTGGCGTTGGCGTTTGTTAAGGTCTTACCCTCGAACTCGCCCGTGAGTGAGCGCAAGAAGGCGGTAATATCATCTACCTCAGCCTGTGTAGGATCAATATCACACTGATAGATAGCCATATCGCGCACGGCATCCTCGAGTGTAAGGCGAGTACCATCGTGGTAGTATGGCCAAGTGAGCTCGACATTACGCAAACCCGGCACCTTAAAGCGATGGCGGTCGCGCTCCTCTTGAGTCTGCTTGTAGCGGCCATTATCCTCCTCGGTAAGATCCAAGCCACGCTCCTCGAAGTAGTGGCGACGAAGACCCATCAATTCGTAAGACTCACCGCCAAGATTCACTCCCGTATGGCAGGTGGCACAACCAAACTCCTTAAAGAGCTCGTAGCCCTGCTTTGCCGTGGCCGAGATTGCGTTCTCGTCGCCCAACAGATACTTATCGAAGGGCGCATTAGGCGTGATGAGCGTGCGCTCGAACTCCTCGATGGCGTTGGTGATGTTAGCCTGCGACCAGCCGTCGGGATACGACTCCTCAAACTGACGAGTGAGAGCCTTGTCGGTAGCCAATTTAGCTATAATCTCATCGAACGATGTAGATGCCATCTCCACGGGGTTGAGCGGAGGACCAGCAGCCTGATCGGCCAATGTAGCGGCACGACCATCCCAGAACTGAACAAAGTTATAGACGGCATTGTAGGTCGTGGGGGCATTCACGCCACCCTTCTGACCCTCGACACCCTCAGAGTACTGCTTGTTATCGACACCAGCCGTAGCCAAGTCGTGGCACGAAGCACACGATACGGTGTTATCCACCGAGAGGCGCACATCGTGGTAGAGCATACGACCCAAGGCCGCCTTGCGCTCATCAACAGAGACGCTCTGCACAATGGGACGCACGGGCTCGCTACCAGCCACGCCATCGGCATAGATCTGCTCGCGTAGGCTCGCCGCCCACTCCAGAACTATGTCGCGCTTAGCCGAGGTCATCTGACTACCCCAATGCACGAGATAATATTTCGCCATAGGCATACTCTTGTCGAGCGCCACCTTCTCCACCTTTGAAATATCCACAGGCGAGGCCTTACCCACGCCTGCCAATGCAGCCATCAGAGGATCGACATCGAATGCACGATAGCCCTGCTCGGCATCCTGCTTCACAACATCGCCCATAATGGGGAACTCGGCATAGAAGGGCAACTCAGCCGAGGCCGAGTGGCAACTCACACAACCACCATCCTGCAAGATCTGCAACACCTGAGCATCGAGGCTCAACTCTGCGGCTGGCGGTCGGTTCATTATACTGTAAAGCATTATGCACAGGGTAACCGCGCTCAACAGCAGTCCGATAACAAGTTTCATTTTTTTCATAATCTATCGTTTTTAGGTTACTTTTACTACCCATCAAAACTTTTGCGCAAATGATCGAGGGTAAAAATACTATTTTTTTTCGAATATCAACACTTTGTCGCGATTAAATTCTCTCTTTTACACAGTTTTTTTTGCATTTTACCAACAGACCAGAGGTAAATCCTACGAGTTTGATATGATTTGCAAAAAGTAGTCAAATGTAACACTCGAAACACCCTCCAAAGCCTAATTTAGCGTTAAAAGAGGAAAATTAGCACACTATTTCGATACGAAAACCACTATTTCGCATTGAAAATATCGCCACATTGTAGCCATCTCCTTATTTTAAATACAAAAATGCAACATTTTGGCACTTTTATGGCAAAAATACACCTTTTTCTCCAATTTTACCCAAAATAGTAAAAAACACCTTTTACGCACCTAAAAAGAGACTTTTTTCCATTTTTATGTAAAAAATTACATCCAAAAATTTGTTTGTTCGTTTTTTTTTCATAGTTTTGCATTTACGAAAACGAGCTAACCAAACTGCCAATAGTTTTTAAAACAAGAGACGAAAAACAGCCTAATTTTTCATTTTTTACACAACTGCCAAGTAAATCGATTTCACACTGAAAACAGTGTACTGATCCTTGTAAATCATTTTCTCGGAGGCCCGCATCCGAATTCGGTAACACGCAAGAAATCCGAAAGTGGGTAGGGATTTTCCCTATTCATCGCGGGATGGTTAGTAAGTATTTCGCCGAGGCTGCATAACGAAGAGTTTGCGGCCTCCTTTTTTTTATCTGCAAGAGTTATTCCACAAAAAAAGCCACCCGACACTATTTGTCGAGTGGCTTTTCTATTAGTGAAAATCTATTGCTGACTATTTGGGCAGATTAAACGCGCGAGTCATCTCAGCCATCTGCTCATCGCTCATACCGTCGGGGGTGAAACCCATCGACTTGGCCGACATATATATCTGCGCCGATTTATTAAGCACATCGACCTGATCGAATGCCGCCATAATATCGGTATCGACAGCAAAGACACCGTGCTTCTCCCACATCACCACATCGTAGTCGTCGAGTTCCTTGAGCGTAGCATCGGCCAACGCCACCGAGCCAGGCAACAGATAGGGAATAATACCCAAACCGCGAGGACAGAAGGCCTTGGTCTCGGGAATCATACTCCACAGCAGGCGTGTAGCCACATCCTTCTCGAGGAAAGGCTTATTGTGCGACATAGCCACCAACTCGATGGGGTGGGTGTGTAGCGATGCACGATAGGGCGAGCCCTTTGCGAGCAGGTAGTTATGCACGCTTAGGTGGGCAGGAAGCTCAGATGTAGGCTTTACAGCCTCATCGGCCACAATCTCGTAGTGGGCGCAGTCGTCGGTGATGCGGATTATCGAGCCGTTGCTCATCGGGTAGCGAGCCAGGTCGCGCATACGCTTCTGCGTGCCCTTGCAGTAGAAGTAACAACCGCTAAGGCTGGGCAGTGTAACGCCAATGGCCACGGGCTCACTGATTGCGGGCAAGGCACGCATATCGTCATCGACAAACTCGGTGATGTTTACCGTAATGTTGCCACCATTGCGCTCGGCCCATCCCTTCTGCCACAAGTAACCGGCAACCTCGGCAATCTGATTTATCTCGCGCTCCAGCGCGGGACGATTCTTAAGTATTGATTCCATAATCGAATTAGGTTTTCTCTGCACAAATATAACTCTTTTTTTAGTAAAAAGTGCTTTTATAACAAGGATTATCCTTGATTGTCGGTTTTCTCTATATACTTACCCTACCGAAATCAACCTCACATCGAAAATCAATGTCGAGAAGGGCTTGATAACTCCCGCACCCTTGGTGCCATAACCCAAATTAAAGGGGATAACAATCTCCCAGCGCGACCCCACGGGCATCTCGCGCAGGGCGGTGCGCCAGCCGTCGATGAGCTGGTTTAACTTGAATGTGGCGGGACGACCCTGCTGCGTGGAGTCGAAGACCTTGCCGTTGATGAGTTTTCCCGTATAATGCACCGTAATCATCGCCTTGGGTGTGGGCTTATCGCCCTTGCCTTTGGTAATTTCGCGATACATCACACCATTGAACAACACCTTCACACCATCGCGTGAGGCGTACTCCTCCAAAAACTCCAGGTTGCGCTCCTTGTAGGCACTATTTTGATTTACTCGAGCCATATCTCCTTCAAACGGGGCGTATTAAACCCCTACACTATTATTACTTTATGGGGCGTACGACACAATCCCCGACTACAAAATTAACGAAACATTTCCAACTGCACAATTTTTAACAAATTATTCATATCTTTGTATTATGGCAAATTGGCTCGATAATAGCGTGAAATATGTCGCTGGCGTTGGCGAGGCGAGGGCAAAACTTCTGGAGAAGGAGTTGGGCATCATCACCATCGGCGACCTGTTACGCTACTACCCTTTCCGCTATGTCGACCGCACCAAAATATACCCCATCGCCGAGATAAACTCCAATATGGACTCCTCGTTGGTGCAGGTGCGTGCCCGCATAACAGGCGTGGCCTACGCTGGCACGGGGCGCAAACAGCGTTTCTCGGCCTTTGCTTCTGATCAGTCGGGCTCGGTCGAGCTCACTTGGTTTAGAGGCATTAAGTGGGTCGAGAAGAGCATAGAGGTGGGTCGCGAGTATATCATCTTCGGCCGCCCTTCGTTTTATCGAGGCGAGGTGCAGTTTGCCCACCCCGAGCTGGAGCTTGTCGAGCAGTTTGCCTCACGCAAGGAGCGTTGTGCCCTGCAGGGAATATACTCCTCAACCGAGAAGATAGCCTCGTCGCTCGGCACCAAAGGATTCTTCAAGATTATCAGCAACGCCTGGGAGGCCGCTCGCAACAATATCGAGGAGATTCTTCCCCAATGGCTACTCGACCACTACTCGCTCATCCCCCTTAAGCAGGCACTGCACGACATTCACTTTCCACAGTCGGCCGAGCAGTTGAAGGCCGCCGAGCGTAGACTTAAGTTTGACGAGTTGCTGGGCGTACAGCTATCGGTGCAGACACTGCGTAGCGATCGTCTCTCGCGCCGCAACGGATTTCTATTCCCTAAGGTGGGTGATCTGTTCAACGACTTCTTCAACAACCGCCTCCCCTTCTCGCTTACCGAGGCGCAGAAACGAGTAATTAAAGAGATTCGCCAAGACACCATAACGGGATACCAGATGAATCGCCTCTTGCAGGGCGATGTGGGTAGCGGCAAGACTATGGTGGCGCTGATGTCGATGCTGCTGGCCATCGACAACGGCTTTCAGGCCTGTATGATGGCACCAACCGAGATCCTCGCACGACAGCACTTTGCCACCATATCGCGTATGACCGAGGGTATGAACCTTAAAGTAGCCATCCTCACCGGCTCATCGAAGGCAGCCGAGCGCCGCTACGCCCTCGAGGGCATTGCCTCGGGCGAGGTGGATATTCTAATCGGCACGCACGCCCTGATCGAGGACAAGGTGCAGTTTACCAACCTGGGCTATGTGGTTATCGACGAGCAGCACCGTTTCGGCGTTGAGCAGCGAGCGCGGCTCTGGACCAAGAACCAGCAACCGCCCCACATACTCGTGATGACGGCCACACCCATCCCCCGCACATTGGCTATGACGCTGTATGGCGATTTGGATGTCTCGGTCATCGACCAGCTACCCCCTGGCCGTCAACCCATACGAACATATCACTACACCGACGCCGCACGCCTCAAGCTGTGGGGATTTCTGCGCGAGCAGATTGCCCAGGGACGACAGGTGTATGTTGTCTACCCTCTTATCAAGGAGTCCGAGACGATGGACTACAAGGATTTGGAGGATGGATTCGAGTCAATTGTCCGGGATTTTCCCCTGCCCGACTACCGCGTAACGGTGTGCCACGGCAAGATGAAGCCGCAGGACAAGGAGGAGTCGATGCGCCAGTTCAAGGAGCACGAGGCCGATATTCTGGTTGCCACATCGGTCATCGAGGTGGGTGTCGATGTGCCCAACGCCACGGTGATGGTAATCGAGTCGGCTGAGCGTTTTGGACTCTCGCAGTTGCACCAGTTGCGTGGCCGCGTAGGTCGTGGAGGCGGTCAATCGTTCTGCATACTTATGTCGGGCGAGAAACTATCGCGCGAGGCACGCCAGCGTCTGCAGGCTATGTGCCAGACCAGCGACGGCTTCCGACTCTCGGAGCTCGACCTCAAGTTGCGTGGTGCGGGCGACATAAACGGCACACAGCAGAGCGGCATAACATTTGATCTGAAGATAGCCAACCCCACGCTTGACTCTCAACTTCTGCAGACAGCTCGCGAGGCAGCCATACGCATACTCGCCGACGATGCACAACTAAGCAAGAGCGAAAACGCACACCTGCGCGAACTCAGAACCAAGCACAGCGGTGGACGACGATTCGACTTCTCGATGATTTCATAGCGCCACCTCAGACAATAAAAAGGGCGTGCGAAGCGTTTTTCTATAAACAAACAGACTATGAAAGACTCCCTATTCGCCATATTTCTCACCCTTCTGACCATATCGGCACAGGCCCAACTATATGTTCCAGGTGAGGTACTGAACTACAAGATGAGCTACAAGGCCAAGCTCTTTCCCAACACCGAGGTGGCCAATGTAACGATCAAAACCTCTGAGGCCACGCTCGACGGCCAGCCCGCCTACAAGGTCTATGGCATAGGTCAGACAGCCCGAGCCTTCAACTGGATCTTTCCCGTCAAGGACGCCTACACGATATGGATCGACCCCACTACCCTACGCACCAAGCGTTTCGAATCCGACCTGCAGGAGGGCGACTACACACGCCGCAGTACCTTTATCTTCGACCAGCCCAACGGCAAGGTATATACCCGCTGGCAGACCCGCCAACGCCCCGTGGAGTATCGCACGCTGGAGATTACACGCAACGGAATGGACGCCATATCGCTCTACTTCAATATGCGCTCGGTCGATGATGCCGAGATACGCGAGGGTTTTACGCGCGACCTGGAGATGGTGCTCGAGGATACGGTACGCTACCTAAAATTCCGCTACGAGGGGCGCGAAGTGAAGAAGATTAAGAACCTGGGGCGCTTCAACACGCTCAAATTCCGATGCAAGATAGCCACATCAGACGGCTACGCCTTCACCGACGGCACCGAGTTCGAGGTATGGATATCGGACGATAAGAACAAAATTCCGCTCTACATACAATCGCCCATCAAGGTGGGTAGCGTGCAGGCATATTTGTCGAGTTACGAAGGTTTACGCTATCCGTTAGATAGTTTTATAAAAAAATGACTATATTTGCACGATTATTCAACCCAAATATTAAAAAACTAATAACCCTCAAACTATGAGAGAAGAGTATAACGACTACGACGAGCGTTACGAGGACGACTACGACGAGTATCAGGAGCAAGAGGTCGATAACAAGGCCGTACGCGGCTACCGTATTGTGATTATCATCTTGGCAGTTATCCTGGTTGCGCTGTCGGCCGTATATTTCAATATGCACCGCCAACAGCAGGCCGAGTACGCTTTACTTGAGGAGGATCGCACCAAGATTCAGGGCGATTTGGACTCTCTTATCGTCTCGTTCGACGATTTGAAGATTCAGAACGACTCAATCGCGGCAAGCCTCGAGGAGGCTAACCAGATTATGGAGCAGCTCAAGAACGAGCGACGCCTGAACTACGCTAAGATTCGTGCCTACGAGAAGGAGGTGGGTACACTGCGTACCGTGATGCAGGGCTACATTCGCCAGATCGACTCGCTCAACAACATCAACCAGAAACTTACTAAGGAGAATGTAAGCTATAAGAAGCAGATCTCTACGGCTCAGTTGCGTGCCGAGATGGCCGAGGAGCGTGCCGAGGAGCTCAACAACAAGGTGCGTGTGGGTGCCGTTATCCGCGCCCGTGGCATCACTATGCAGGCTCTTAACAGCCGTGGCAAGGAGGTTACTCGCGTGAAGAACGCCGCGCGTCTGTTCATCGACTTCACATTGGCTGCCAACGAGTTGGCCGAGCCGGGCAACAAGGCTATCTACGCCTGCGTAACCTCACCCGAGGGTTACCTGCTGGCTAACCCCGATGCCGCATCGTTCACATTCGAGGGTGCGCAGAAGGTTTACTCGGCAATGCGTGAGGTTGACTACGATTTGAGCGACCTGCCCGTGGGTATCTATGTCAATGGCAACGGCTTCACCGAGGGAACCTATCGCGTGGAACTCTATATCGACGGTCGCCTGGCCGGCTCATCAGAGGTGGCAATGCGATAACCAAAATATCGTAAACACAAAACCCCGAAGGTCAACGACTTTCGGGGTTTTTTATGCCCTCGAAGCACCCTTTCACAAGAAAAATCACATTTTTAGTTTTTTTTGCAACAATGCTTGTGTTTTTTAAGAATTAATTATACCTTGTGGTCAAATGTCAAACTTTAATTTTCAAGCCTTATGAAAAAGATACTTTACCTTTTGCTTATCGCTTGTGTTATGGTGGCGTGTAGCAAGGACGACGGCAATCCAACGCCTGAGCCCACCCCTATTGAACCTCCTGCGGAACAGCCTCAAAGCATTGACTCAATATCTTCTCTTCACAATACGGCCTGGGCTGAAACAAATTGGTTCGAATTCAAGTATTACGATGCTGAGGGAAATTTCATCAAAGAGTCAGATTATAAAGGCTACGGTATTGATGGCCCGACTTACTCTATTTTATTAACAGAAGAGTTTGTTGGCTGGTGGATTCCGACTGGAGACAATGGCCCCAGGTACCAACCCTACACCTACGGCACTACAAGCTATGAATTCTCACAGGAAGATGGCGTTTTGAAGATTGGCGACATAGAGTGCGATTTACACAACTTCACCGCCGAGTACATCGAACTCACTTGTACTGTTCACGCCTACGACGATAAATATTGCGTAAAGAGAATCCGCCTAACTCCCATCGCTCAAAACAAGACCTGGGACGAGTGGGTTGAGATGTTCGACGCAGAAAACACCGCCTGGGAGGCTAACAAATAAAAAACAACACATAGAGGCTCCACGATGAGCCTCTTTTTTTCGCTCAAAATCAACAATTTTGAATTCCGAATTTTGAATTTTGAATTTATTTTTCTTACCTTTGCGCCCGAAAACCCCGAAAGCGTAGGGTTGCGTTTATTAATTAACTAAAATTTTTATAGCAAAATGGCTGTTAAAATTCGTTTGGCACGTCACGGTAAGAAGGGTGCTCCCATCTACCACATCGTTGCCGCAGATAGCAGAGCGCCACGTGATGGTAAGTTTATCGAGAAATTGGGTGTATACAACCCCAACACGAATCCTG